>JANQJW010000013.1 GCA_028281445.1 Planctomycetota bacterium
GGCCTCGTGGCGGTCGCGCAGCATGCGGCGAGCGAGGTCGTGGACCCGGCGTCCATGTCGCGCGATGAGACCTGCGAAGGCAGCCGGATCCCCTGCCAGTACCCGGCGTATATCCTCTGCGTCCTGCGCGTCGCGACTCTTCGGCATGCCCCTCCGGCTCTTCGGAGTATTGGGTACGCACGAGGGATAGGGAAAGGCGATCTGAATGGACGGGACTCCGCCCTGCGACAATCACGTGCGTCCACTGGGGCCGCCGGTGCTGGACGAAGGCCGCGCGTCATCGGAGCGGTGGGGCGAAGGCGCCGCAAGGCCGACGAGGACGCCGCGTGGCATGCCACGCAAGGACGAGAGCGCAGTGGTCGGCGCAGCGCCGTCGAGCATCCAGCGCTCCGCACGTTCGTGCGGCACGAGAGACTAGAACACCTATGGACAAGCCCCGCCCGCCGCGCCGTGCCCTGATCGTTCATGCAGGTGCCTGGGCCATTCCGGACAACGAGCGCGATGCGCATCGCGCCGGATGCAAGGCGGCGGCCGAGGCCGGCTGGCAGCTCCTCCAGAAGGGAGGCAATGCGGTCGAGGTCGTCCGCGCAGCGATCCGCGTCATGGAAGACGACCGCAACCTCAACGCCGGATCGGGAAGCGTGCTCACACGAGCCGGACACCCGGAGATGGATGCCGGCCTCATGTGCGGCACGCTGATGGAGGCCGGCGGCGTCGCTGCGATTCGCAATCGGGCCAACCCGATCGAGGCCGCACACGAAGTACTGCGTTCGAAGTACGTCGTGCTCGTCGGCAGCGGCGCGAGTGAGTTCCTCGACGACCACGGGGTCCCGAGCGTCGATCCGGACGCCCTCATCGAGCAACGCGAGAGAGACCGGCTGCAGCAGGCGCTGCTGCGCGATCCAGGGGACGGGGCCGACTTCTCCGGGGCCGGCGTGAGCATGCCGGGGGACACCGTGGGCGCCGTTGCGATCGACAGCAAGGGGCGCATCGCCGCCGGTGCTTCCACGGGCGGCATCTGCGGCAAGCCGCCCGGGCGCATGGGCGATACCGCGATCCCCGGCGCGGGCTACTTCGCCGACAACCTCGCGGGCGGGGCGTCCTGTACGGGGTGGGGTGAGCCGTTGCTTTGCATGGGGCTCTCCCGTCGCGCCGTGGATCTGGCACGGGAGCACAACGCCATGGACGCGGTGTGGCTCTCGTTGCGCGAGTTCGAGCAGCGCTTCAGCGGCTACGGCGGCGTCATCCTCCTCGCGCGCGACGGCTCGATCGGCTACGCGTTCAACACGCCGTCGATGGCCGTTGCCTACATGGACGAGGAGATCGAGGCACCGCAGGTCGTCGGCGTCGAGCCCGAACCACCGCCGCAGGACGAAGACACCTAGCTCAGCCGATTCGACGGCATCGCCAGGATGACAAAGGCCGCCGTCGCCATGAAGAGGTTCAGCGAATACAGGCGGACGTAGATGCGGTGGAGCTGCTGGAACTCCCGCTTCTCCTCGTCCGTGCGCGTGTCCTCGGCATCGTCGTCGCGCGGCGGGGCCACCTCCTTCACGCCCGGCGCCACGATGAGCATCAGCGACAGGTAGGCAAGTGCAACGATGACCATGATGGCCGTCTCGAGCCACCACCGGATGCCCGCATGCGGGAAGAGCACGGCGATGAACGCGGCGCTGAGTGCTGCGGCCCATGCCCCGCCGAACCCGACGCGGTCGAAGACGTGGAGGATGCGTTCGAACACGGCGCCCGCCTGTCGCGAGGCCAGCGCCTTGTGAAGCTGGGGTGCCGTCGCAAACGCGATCGCGGCCGTGCCGCCCAGGACAAGCGCGGTGCCCAGGCAGAAGATCGTCAGCAGGAGCGTGAAGACGAATGTCAAGGGATGACGGCGTCCGTCTCGACCTCGATCAGCGCGTCCGGATCGTAGAAGCGGGAGACCTGGATGAGGGTCATGGCGGGGAACCAGCGCCCGAAGTGCTCGCGGTAGATCGCGCCGATGGCCTTGCCGTGGCTCTTGTAGTCCTCGACGTCGGCCACGTAGATGCGCATGCGCACGATGTGCTCGGGCTTGCCGCCGGCTTCCTCGAGCACCGTGATGATGTTTCGAAACGTACCTTCGACCTGTGCGACGAGATCACCGGGGTTGGCGACCGAGCCGTCCTTCGCCATGTCGACCTGACCGGCGATGAACAACCGGCGCCCGCCTTCTGTCTCGATCGCATTGGCGTAGCCGACGGGATCTGCCATCGACTCGGGATTGACCGGCTTCCAGCTCATTCGCCTCTCCCCTCATCCTTGCCCAGCAGATTGCGAGACAGGATCACGCGTTGCACGTTGCTCGTGCCCTCGTAGATCGTGAGTGCGATCACGTCGCGGTAGTGGCGCTCGAGCGGCAGCTCGTCGTTGTAGCCGCGCGACCCGTGTAGCTGGATCGCGTTGGTGGCCGCGCGCAGCGCGGCCTCGGTCGCGTAGAGCTTCGCGGCGCTGACGGCATGCGCGTTGTCGAGGCCGCGGTCCTTCAACCGTGCGGCCTGGTGCACGAGCAGGCGCGCGGCGCGCAGCTCCACGTCCATGTCCGCCAGCGTTGCGCCCACCTGCTGGAAGTCGCCGATGCGGCGTCCGAACTGGCGGCGCGAACGTGCGAAGCGAATCGACTGCTCGAGGCACGCGCGGTGGACCCCGACCGCGCCGGAAGCCACGTTGAGGCGTCCGTCTTCGAGTCCGAACATCGCGATCGAGAAGCCGCTCCGTTCCCCGCCGATGCGATTGGTCTTCGGCACGCGCACGTCCTTGAAGACGACCCGTGCGTGGTCCGACGCGCGATGCCCGAGCTCGTTGCCGGGCATCGGTTCCGTATGCACGCCTTCTGTGTCTGCAGGCACGGCGTAGCACTCGAGCCCGCGCGTGCGGGCCTTTGTGTCGACGGTGCCGAAGACCAGCAGGATGTCGGCCACGCCGCCGTTCGTGATCCAGACCTTCTCGCCGCGGATCACGACCTCGTCACCCTCTTCCGTGATCGTCGTTGCGATCGCGCCCAGGTCGCTGCCGGCCCCCGGCTCCGTCAAGCAGCACGCGCCGATGGACGTACCCGCGATCAACCCCGGAACCCACCGCTCACGCAGCGTGTCGTTGGCGAAGGTCGAGAGCGGCGCGAGAACCAGCCCGGCCTGTACGGCGAGGAAGCCGCGCGCGCTGCCGTCGACGGCACCGATCTCCTCGGCAATGGCGCACGCGGCGAGCGTCGACGCGCCGCCGCCCGTGGGCTCGGACAGCCCCGCCCCGATCAGGCCCGCTTCGCCAAGCGCGGCGACGATGCGACGGGAGAAGCGGCCCTCGCGGTCCAGCCGCTGGGCGTTCGCTGCCAGCGTCTCCTGCGCGAAGGTGCGGGCGCGGCCGCGCCAGATCTCGTCGGCTTCCGGGAGCCCGTACTCGATCCCGTACTGGTCGGCGAAGCCCGGCATCAACGACCGGTGAAGTCCGGCTCGGTGCCCTTCGACCACGCGTCGTAGAAGACCTTGTGATCGTCGGCGCGCAGCAGGAACGCCTGGGCGATGGCCTCGGTCTCGATCGCCGAACCGAGGTCCATCGAGAGTTCGTTGTTGAGGAGGCGCTTCGTCATCGAAACGGCCATCGTGGGGCCCTTCGCGAGGCGTGCGGCAAGCGCGTTCGCCGCGGGCATGAGCTCATCGAGCGGCAGCACTTGCGTTGCGAGCCCGCTGGCGAGCGCCGTCCGTGCGTCGATCCCGTCGCCCAGCATGAGCCACTCCGTGGCGCGCCCGAGGCCGACGACGCGGGGCAGCAGGTACGCCGCGCCCATGTCGGCGCCGGTCAGGCCGACCTTCGTGAAGAGGAAGTGGATCTTCGTCCGCTCGGCGAAGAGCCGGAAGTCGCACGCGAGCGCGATGACCGCGCCCGCGCCCGCCGTGGGGCCATTGAGGGCCGCGATGACAGGCCGGTCGTAGCGGCGGATGTTCTCGATCAGCTCGCCGGTCATCCGCGTGAACTCGATCACGTCGTGGGAGTCGCGTTGGAAGAGCGCTCCGATGATGTCGTCGACGTCTCCACCCCCGCAGAACCCCTTGCCCTTGCCGGTGATGATGACGGCCTTGACCTCGGGCTCGAAGCGGAGCTGATAGAAACGGTCCGTGAGCTTGCGATACACCTCGAAGGTCAGCGCGTTGAGCTGCTCCGGCCGGTCGAGCGTGATCGTTGCCACGCCGTCTTCGACCTCGTAGCCGAAGGGAAGATCCGCCATAGGTAGGTCTCCAGTGGGGCGGACATGGTACCGGTTGTCGTCGCCCGCTCTAGTGGATGTAGCCGACCGATTTGCCGCAGACCTCCATCAGGCGTCCGGCCGCATCGAGAGTGCGCTTCCGTCTCGAGCCACTAGCCAAGCAGCCACCATGTGACGCCAACGATGAGCAGCTGTGTCACGATCAGCATGCGCCACGGTTCTTGTACGCCGCGCCGGCGCTCTTCGGACGACGGCCGCTTACTGATAATGATGCTCAGTGACCACAGGACTGCCCATCCCACGAAGAAGGGCCATGCCCTGAGTGCCGGGAACATGTGGAGACACCAGATGGCAACAGCGTTGGACCCGCCACCATAGACGATCATCTCAGGTGCCAAGAGATAGAGGATGTACTCATCAACCGAGGGGCGCGCGGATCTAGTCGTCATCGCGAAGCCGGCCGCGGCCACAGTGCGTGGGAGATGAGGCAGCGGAGTGCCCTTCGTACATCTCTGAATCGTACTCGATGAACGGCCCTTCGAATTACAGGTGGATGCTCGAGCCGGCGTGCAGCAAGGGGGACGCCCCTAGTCCAACCGCACCACCTCGCCATTGCTGTAGTCGCTCGCCACGAGATGGAGGATGGCCTCGGCGACTTCGTCGGGTTGGATCAGGCGGCCCGAGCGATTCATCTTCGCAATTGCGGTACGGGCGTCCTCCGCGGGCATTCCGGTCTTGGCCGTCATGTTGGCGACCGTGCGCTCCGTCATGGCGGTGTCCAGAAAGCCGGGGCAGATGGCGCAGACGCGCACGCCCTTTCCATCGAGGTCCATCGCCATGGCGCGTGTGAGTCCCAGCACCGCGTGCTTGCTGGCGACATAGGCGGCGGTGTACTTGAAGCCCTCCAGCGCCGCCGTGCTCGCGACGTTGCAGATGAAGCCCGCCCCGGCCTCCTTCATGGGCGCGAGGCACGCGGTGCTGGCGATCCACGTGCCGGTGACGTTGACGGCCTGCGTGCGCGACCAGAGATCGTCGTCCGGCGGGAGCAGGCCCGACGACTCCGCGATGCCTGCCGCGTTCACCAACACGAGCGGCGGCGCAACGGTCTCCGCGACCTGCGCCACGGCGCGCTCTACCGACGGCCGGTCGGTGACGTCCGCCTCGAAGGCGGCGTAGCCTTCCACACCGCGCACGTCTCTGTCGAGAAGCGCGACCTGGTAGCCCGCGCCGCCGAGCGCCGCTGCCAGCGACAGGCCCAGCCCGCCTGCGCCTCCGGTGATGACCGCTGCTGTCTCCTCGGGCTTCATGGTGGGAAGGCTACACCCGATCCCGACTGCGCGGAGGCGGGTGCCCCCCGGGTAGGATCTGCGCGCTCATGGATGTGATTCCGACCCAGGTCCAGACCGGTTCCGAGACCTACCGCGAGAACCACGCGCGCAACCAGGAGCGGGTCGACACGCTCCGCGCGCTGCTGGCCGAGATCCGGGTGGGGGGCAGCGAGAAGGCCCGGGCCAAGCACGAGTCCCGCGGCAAGCTCTTCGTGCGCGAGCGCATCGACCGGTTGCTCGACCCCGAGAGCCCCTTCCTCGAGCTCTCGGCCCTGGCGGCGCACGGGATGTACGGCACGTCCGCGCCGGCGGCAGGCGTGATCACGGGCATCGGACGCGTCCACGGCCGCGAGGTCATGGTCGTCGCCAACGACGCCACCGTGAAAGGCGGCAGCTACCTGCCGGTCACGGTGAAGAAGCACGTGCGCGCCCAGGAGATCGCGATCGAGAACCGGCTGCCGACCGTCTACCTGGTCGACTCCGGCGGCGCCTTCCTTCCGCTCCAGGCCGAAGTGTTCCCGGACAAGTACCACTTCGGCCGCATCTTCCGGAACCAGGCCGTGCTCTCGGCGCAGCGCGTCCCGCAGATCGCCGTGGTCATGGGCATGTGCACCGCAGGCGGCGCGTACGTGCCCGCGATGAGCGATGAGGCGGTCATCGTGAAGGGCAACGGCACGATCTACCTCGCCGGCCCGCCCCTGGTGAAGGCTGCGACCGGCGAGGAGGTGTCGGCCGAGGATCTGGGCGGCGCCGACGTCCACACCCGGGTCAGCGGCGTGGCAGATCACTTCGCCCACGACGACGAGGAGGCGCTCCATCAGGCGCGCGCCATCCTCGAGTCGCTCAATCGCGAGCCGCACCGCGGCATGGAGCTGCGCGACGCCGAGGATCCGAAGTACGACGCCGACGAGATGCTCGGCATCCTGCCTGTCGATGTGCGCACGCCCTACGACGTCCGCGAGATCATCGCGCGCATCGTGGACGGAAGCCGCTTCCAGGAGTTCAAGGCACGCTACGGCACGACGCTCGTGACGGGCTTCGCGCGCATCCACGGCATGCCGGTCGGAATCATCGCCAACAACGGCGTGCTGTTCTCGCCCTCGGCGCAGAAGGGCTCGCACTTCGTGCAGCTCTGCGGACAGCGGGGGATCCCGATCGTGTTCCTGCAGAACGTCACCGGCTTCATGGTCGGTCGCGAGGCGGAGAGCGGTGGGATCGCGCGTGACGGCGCAAAGATGGTGCAGGCCGTCGCCACGGTGAACGTGCCGAAGATCACCGTGATCGTCGGCGCTTCCTTCGGCGCGGGGAACTACGGCATGTGCGGGCGCGCCTACGACGCGCGCTTCCTCTTCACGTGGCCCAACGCGCGCATCAGCGTCATGGGCGGCGAGCAGGCGGCACAGGTCATGCTCACCGTGAAGCGCGATCAGCTCGCCTACGAAGAGAAGCCGCCGCTCACGGAAGAAGAAGAGGAGGCCCTGCTCGCGCCGATTCGCGAGAAGTACGAGACCGAAGGCCATCCCAGCTACGGGAGCGCGCGCCTCTGGGACGACGGCGTCATCGAGCCGGCCCAGACGCGCGACGTCCTGGGTCTTGCTCTCTACGCAACCCTCAACGCTCCGCTCGACGAGCCGCGCGAGCCGGTCTATCGGATGTAGCTGTGAGCGAGGGTGAGGTCTCCATCCAGGTCGACGTTCGTGACGCCGTCGGCTACGTGTTCCTCAACCGGCCCGACGTCCGCAATGCCTTCGACGACCACGCCGCGGCCTCGCTCGTGCAGATCTTCGACCGCCTCGGATCGAACGACGAGGTGCGGGCGATCGTCCTCGGCGGACGCGGGCCGATGTTCTGCGCAGGCGGTGATCTCAACTGGATGAAGCGCGTGGCGGGCTACACCCGCGAACAGAACATGCGGGATGCGGCCGCATTCCAGCAGGCCTTCGAACGGATCGACCGCTGTCCCAAGCCGGTCGTCGGGCGCATCCAGGGGGCGGCGCTGGGGGGCGGCGCCGGCCTCGTGGCCGTGTGCGACGTCGCGGTTACGGCCGAGGGCACGAAGATCGGCTTTCCCGAGGTACGCCTGGGACTCGTGCCCGGCGTCATCTCACCCTACGTGCTGCGGAAAATCGGCATGAGCCGCACGCGCCACCTGTTTCTCACCGGCGAGCGGTTCGACGCCCACGAAGCGCTGCGCATGGGGCTCGTCCACCGCGTCGTGCCCGAGGACGATCTCGATGGCGCCGTCGATAGGGTGCTCTCCTCGCTGAAGAGCTGCGCGCCCCAGGCGGTGCGCGGCGCCAAGGAGCTGCTGCGCCGTCTCGAAGACGCCAACCAGGAGCGCGCCGCCTCGCTCGCGCGTCAGGCCATCACCGATGCGCGTGCTTCGGATGACGGCCAGGAGGGACTGGCGGCGTTTCTCGAGAAGCGCCGGCCTGGGTGGCTGCAGTGAGCGCGGGGCCGGTGTCCGTCTCCTTTCGCAAGGTGCTCGTGGCGAACCGCGGCGAGATCGCGCTACGTGTCATGCGCACCTGCCGCGTGATGGGCGTCGCAACCGTCGCCGTCTACAGCGAGATCGACGCCGATCAGCGGCACGTGCTCGAGGCCGACGAAGCCGTCTGCATCGGCCCCGCGGAAGCGCGCGCGTCGTACCTCAACATCGAGGCGATCATCGAGGCTGCCAAGGCCACGGAAGCCGAGGCCATCCACCCGGGCTACGGCTTCCTCTCGGAGAACGCCGCGTTCGCCAAGGCGTGCGAGGACGCGGGTGTCGTCTTCGTCGGCCCGTCGGCCGACGTCCTGCGCGACTCCTCGGACAAGTTGATCGTGAAGCGCCGGGCGGCGGAGGCCGGCTGCCCGGTGATCCCGGGCCCGCTCGATGCGGTTTCCGAGGAGTCGGCGAAGCTGCGAGCTGCCGCCAACGAGACCGGCTACCCGCTTATGCTCAAGGCATCGGCCGGCGGCGGCGGCAAGGGCATGCGCCGCGTCGAGCGGGAGGAGGATCTCGAGTCGGCCGCCGAGAGCGCCCGGCGCGAAGCCGGCGGGGCTTTCGGCAATACCGAGCTCTACCTCGAGCGCATGATCGAGGGTGCGCGTCACGTCGAGGTGCAGGTCGTCTGCGACAACTACGGGAGCACGCGCTTCTTCGGGTGCCGCGATTGCTCCATGCAGCGTCGCAACCAGAAGGTGATCGAGGAAGCTCCGGCACCCGGCGTCGCGGTTGGCGACATCCAGGAGGCGGCCGGCAAGCTCGTCGAGGCGCTCGGCTACCGCGGAGCCGGCACCATCGAGTTCCTCGTGGAGCCCGACGGGTCGTTCTGGTTCCTCGAGCTCAACCGGCGCCTGCAGGTCGAGCACCCCGTGACGGAGGAGTGCTTCGGCGTCGACCTCGTCGCGCTGCAGCTCCAGGTCGCCGACGGCGAGGGCTTCGCCGCGGGCGAGCGCAGCGTCTTCTCGCAAGGCCATGCGGTCGAGGCGCGCGTCTACGCAGAGGACCCCGCCGGGGGCTTCCTGCCGTCGCCCGGACGCGTGCTCTACGTCGCCGAGCCTGAGGGGCCGGGCATCCGCGTCGACTCGGCGCTTGCTGCCGGGATGGACGTCTCACCCAACTACGACCCGATGCTGGCAAAGGTGATCGCACACGGCGAGACCCGGGACGAGGCCATCGCTCGCCTCGACGCTGCACTTGCCGAGACCGTGATCTTCGGCGTGCGCACGAACATCGCGTTCCTGCGCACCCTGCTGGCCGACCCGGACTTCCGCGCGGCACGCCTGCGCAACGACGCGATCGACAGCCGGACCGACGAGCTGGTTCAGCTTCCCGAACCCGGGGCGGAGGTCGTGCTGGCCGCGGCGGCGGCCGAGCTGCTGGGGGTCGGCGCGCGGCGCCGCGCCCCGACAGCCGGCGGAGCCGCACGTCTGCCTACGCCCTGGGAGACGCTCGCGGGCTTCCGCCTGGGGGAGGGCGCATGAGCGCGAAGTCCCTCAAGAAGAGCTATCTCCTGGGCGGGCGCGCTGTCGAGGCGGCGCTGCGGCTCGCCGACGGGCGCGTCACGGGCTCGTTGACGACCGCCGGGGACGAGCCGGCGGTCGTGGATGGCTCCGCGCGTCGCCTTGGGGCGCACCGCTTGGCGCTCGAGCTCGACGGCAAGCGGGTGCGCGCCACGGTGCTGCGTGATGGCGGCCGCACCTGGGTGCAGATCGACGGGCGCACATACGAGGTCGATGTCCACGAGCGCGGGGCGGGCGGTGGAGCCCACCTCGGCGAAGCCGACTTTGCCGTGAGCCCGATGACGGGCGGCCTCACGAAGGTGTCGGTGACCCCGGGCGATTCGGTCGACAAGAGTGGTGAGCTCTTCGTGGTCGAGGCGATGAAGATGGAGTTCGTCGTACGGGCGCCGCGCGATCTCGTCGTTGCGAGCGTGGCGTACGCTGCCGGAGATCAGGTGGAGCAAGGCGACGTGGTGGTTGCCTTCGAGGAGGAAGCGTGAGCGACGCCCTGCCCAAGCGCGTACGCATCACGGAAGTCGGTCCGCGCGACGGCCTCCAGAACGAGCACACGCACATCGACACCACGATCAAGGCGGCGTTCATTCGTGCGCTGATCGAGGCGGGACATACGGACATCGAAGTCACGTCCTTCGTGCGTCCTGACCGGGTGCCGCAGCTCGCCGACGCCGAGGCGCTCTTCCAAGCGCTCGGTCCGGCGCCCGAAGGGGTGACGTACTCGGCCCTCGTGCCCAACATGACCGGTCTCGAGCGCGCGCGCGAGGCGGGCGTTCGCAAGATCGCCGTCTTCACCGCCGCATCCGAGTCCTTCAATCAACGCAACATCAATGCCACCGTTGCGGAGTCCATCGAGCACTTCCGGCCGGTCACGAACGAGGCGCGTGCCGAGGGACTGGCCGTGCGGGGCTACGTCAGCACGGCAGTCTGCTGTCCCTATGAGGGGCGCATCGAACCGGATGCCGTACTCGACGTCGTCAAGCGCTTGCAGGAGCTTGGCTGCGACGAGATCTCGGTCGGCGACACGATCGGGGCCGCCTCCCCCGCCGACATCGCGCGGCTGCTGGACGTGCTCGTGCCGAACATCACGCTGGACACGCTCGTGCTGCATCTCCACGACACGCGGGGGATGGCGGTCGCCAACGCCACCGAGGCGCTGCGCCATGGCGTGCAGGCCTTCGACGCGAGTGCCGGGGGCCTCGGCGGCTGCCCGTTCGCGCCGGGTTCGGCGGGCAACCTCGCGACGGAAGACCTCATCTTCCTGCTCGACGGCCTGGGGATCGAGCATGGCCTCGACTTCGAGGCCCAGCGCCGCGCCTCGGCCACGATCGGCCCGCACCTCGACCACTCGCTTGCAAGCCGCGTCTATCACGCGCCGCCGTTGCCGGGGGACTAGTGCCCGCAGCGGGCTCAGCGAAGCTCGGTGTCCACACGCGTCGGCGGTAGTAGCATCTCGCCCGACCAGCGTCGTCTTCCCGGCGTGCGTTTCCGGCGCCGGCGCGGATCGGATGAAGGCGGCTCGACCCGCATGACACCGCGGACGTAGTACGGTCGCGGGTCGTCGGGCTCGATCGTCCACATCCCGTACGTGAAGCAGATGATGAGGTTCTCGCCGCCGCCGGCGCAGCTGCTGCCCGACAGGGGAAACCGAATGCGACCGTCCTGGGGCACCGTGAACACACGCGGCGAACGCACGGGACCGCTCCAGATGTAGCCCAGCGAAGGCATCGGCGCGTGGTTCTCGTCGAGGACCTCGATCTGTACCTCGCGGTCGGCGGGAAGCTCGATGTCCATGGCGCTGTCCGAGCGCTCCTCGAGCTCGAGGTAGACGACGACGAGCTTGCGGCGCCGCACTTGATGCAGGTGGGTCACGAGACGTCCTCGCAGGTAGTGCACGTCATCGGACCAGGGGCCCTCGATCGCGCCTCCACAGGCGGGTACGTTGATCAGGAGAGAGGTCTGCGGAGCCGCGGGCCGAGGCGGCTCGTCGCCGCATCCGACCAGGCAGAGGAGCAGCAAGGCGACAGCAGGTACGTGGGGTCTGCTCTCGATCACGGTCGTCCACTGCGGGAAACAAGCCCAGGCGCTGGCTGCGCCCCGATCCGGCTCGCTACGATACGGCAATGCGTACCCGAGCCCGCCTTGTCCTTGTTGCCGCCGCTCTCCTGTTCGTCGCGCCGCCGGGGTCCGTCCTCGCCGACGACGACCGCATCGAGGTCTGGGACCAGACTCACCTCAACGGTGCGCGCGCCGGGACGGTTCACACGATCTCGCGGGCGGTCCAAGCGGACGGCGTCGCGCGCCACGAAACCGTCGTCGTATCCGACATGAAGATGAAGCGCATGGGGCAGACGACCGAGATCAACACGAAGGTCGTCACGTGGGAAGACGCCGAGGGCAAGCTGCTCCGTATCGCGACGAGTCAGAAGATGTCGGCCATGACGACCGACACGGTCTTCACCTTCAAGGAGGGCAAGGTCTCGATCGAGACGACGGTCATGGGCAACACGCGCAAGGCCGAGCAGACCTACGAGGGAGAGCTGCTGGGGCCCAAGGGCCAGGAGGCCCTGATCAAGCCGCTCTGCGGCACGAAGGACAAGAGCGTCACGTTCCTCGCCTACGTGCCCGACTTCCAACGCGTGGTGAAGACGACGGTCACGAGCAAGGGCCAGGAGACGGTCGAGCTGCTCGGCGGCAAGAAGGCGGAGCTCACACGCGTCGAAGCCACGCTCGAAGGCCTACCGATCACGCCCATCACCTTCCTGGACGACAAGGCACAGCCGCTCAAGGTCGTCGTCAACGTGATGGGCATGAACTTCGAGACATACCGCGTCGCCAATCGGGAAGAGGCGATGAGCGATGCCGGTACGTCGAAGGCGACCGCGCCCGAGGCCTTCAACCAGACGCTGCTGATCGAGAACGACCCGATCCCCGTGCCTCGCCACCTCGACGCCGCCACGATCATCGTGCGCAAGCGCAAGGCCGATACGGAGCTGCCCGACATGTCCGGGCCGGGGCACGTGGTCGAGCCGCAGGAAGACGGCAGCCTGCGGATCACCGCGAAGCGCGTCGAGCCGCCGGAAGGCAAGCAGGGCACGCGTCCGTTGACCGAGGTGCCGGACGAGCTCGCGGACAGCCTCGCGGCCAGCTCGATGATCCAGTCCGACGCCGAGAAGCTCGTCAAGACCGCCCGGGAGGTGGTCGGCAGCGAGACCAACGCGTGGCGCGCGGCCCAGAAGCTCGAGTACTGGGTGTTCAAGTACATGACCCAGAAGAGCATGGGCGTGGGCTTCGCCTCGGCGCTCGAGTCCTTCGACACGCGCGAGGGCGACTGCACGGAGCACGCGGTCCTGCTGGCGGCGCTCGGCCGCGCGGCGGGCATTCCCACCCGCGTGGTGATGGGGCTCGTGTACTTGATGGGGGTGTGGGGCGGACACGCCTGGAACGAGGTTTGGATCGAGGGGACGTGGTATCCGCTCGATGCGACCAACGGCTACGGCTTCACCGATCCGCTGCATCTGCCCATGGCGCACATGACCATGAAGGAAGGTGGTGCGAGCGAGTTCACGACGCTCATCATGGGCATGGGCACGATGGACGTGGACATCGTGTCGGTCGTGCGCGACGGCCGCACGATCGACGTCTCCAAGTCGCCCACGCTCGTCACGACGAAGAACGGCTACTACACCAACCCGATCTGGGGGATCTCGCTCGAGATCCCGGCGGGCTGGGAGCTCGATCTGCCTGAGAAGAGGAAGCAGCTTTCGCCTCGTCTGCTCGAGCTCGACGGCAAGACCGCCGACGGGAAGAAGGTCGAGATCAAGCTCGATGTGATGGATGCCCCGCCGAAGGTCAACGAGAACAACGTGCTGGCGATGCTCGGAATCAAGAGCACGGAGAAGGGCGAGCTCGACGGGCGGCCGTCCTACGGAGCGACGGTCACGCGCGGCAACAACACGCGCATGATCATTGCGTGCGTCGCCGACAAGGCGCTCTACATCTTCTCGCTTGACCGCCCGCAGGAGCAGGCAGAGCGTGACGTCTTCCTCGGCGTGCTCCAGAGCGTCGACTTCGATGTCAAGTAGTCCCATGAGCGAGCTCGAGTACGGCCAGCAGAGGCAGATGGAAGACCCGAGCATGATCGGGACGCTGCGTACGCAGGCCGCGATGATCTGGCCGCTCGAGCTGCCGATCCTCGGTCGGCTTGGCTTCGCCAACTTCGAGCAGATGGCCGACCTCGGCTGCGGCACCGGCGAGTTCGCCGGCCGGCTCGTGGCGCAGTGGCCGTCGCTGCGCGTGAGGGCGCTCGACATGTACGAGGGCCATCTCGCGCTCGCACGCGAGGCGCACCCGCAGGCCGATTACCCCAGCCTCGACTTCGTCCAAGGCGATGCCCGCGACACCGGCTGGAACTCGAACGGCCTCGATGCCGTGACGATCCGGCACGTGCTTCATGCACTGCCCGACGTCGATGTCGTGCTGGCGGAGTCCAAGCGCATCCTCAAGCCCGGCGGGCTGCTCTACGTCCTGGCCGAGGACTACGCGGGGCTGATCTTCGACACCCCCGGCGAGAAAGCCGAGCATCTGTTCTTCGACGCGATGCCTGCTCTGATGCAGCACGGGACCAACCTCTTCCACGGTCGCGCGGCACATCGCGAGCTTCGCGCGGCCGGTTTCGAGGACGTCCACGTGGAGCCGCTTGTGATCGACACGAGCAACACGCCGCGCGAGACGTTCGCCGAGATGCTCGGTTTCTGGCGCGACGGGTATGCGAACTTCATCGCGAATGCGCTCGGTGTACCGGCCGAGCAGATCAGCAAGCGGTTCGAGTCGTTGCGCTACACCGTCCTTGACGAAGACCGCTACGCCTGCTGGCTCTCGTTTGTCGTCTCCGGTCGCAAGCCGTCCTGAGGCGTGCTTGCCCGGGAACACACGCCGGTCCACCTCCTGCGGCTCCTGGGTGCCTTGCACCTCATCGCCGGCATCTTCCTGCTGCTCTGCGTGTTCTTCGTCGGGGCGTGGACCAAGGCCGACGGAGCCAATCACCCGCCCTCGGCGACCGACGCGTTGTCTTTCGGCCTCCTGCTGGGAATCCCGGCGCTCTCGCAGATCGCGCTGGCCGTCATGTGCCTGCGAGGCAGCCCGGCGCCCCTGCTGGTCGTCTGGGTCGGGGGCGTCTGGCTGCTCTTCAACCTCTTCACCGTCGGCAGCTCGTCCCAGGGGTCCCTGACGATCTGTGTGCCCGGCGTCCTGGTCCACGTGGGGACGTATCTGACCGCGCGGCGCGTCCAGCGGCTGGCTACCAGCGCTGAGACGAAAGACGCGTCCTGATCGGCGCGGGCCGACCACTCGCTGCGCTCGGGTCGCCCTTACATCGCGGTTGGGGCCGCGCAGGTCAACCGGTGTTCGGCGATCCCGGTTTCGACGTACGGGCGACCCGAGGCCGGAGGGCCGAGTGGTCGGCCCGCGAGGGCATGGCGGCTTTACCACCGATGAAACGCCGGATGGCCCTCCTTGACCGATACGAACGTGCCGCGGCACGTGGCGGTGACAACACCGTTCGCTTCGAGCGTCGCTTCGATGAGTGCGCGGTCGTCCGTCGACTCCACGACGCTCGCGCGCATCTGCAGCGGTCCGTCTGTCGGCGTCGGCCGGCGGAGCTTCACGTGGAAGTCGGCCGTCACCGTGCACGGGGGCGTATCCCTGCCCTGCTTGTGCATCAGGTGATGGGCGGCCGTCCAGTTGCTGTGGCAGTCGAGCAACGCGCCACAGATGCCGCCGTTGAGCATGTTGTCCCATGCTTCATGGTGCTTCTCCGGCGTCCACGTGCAGATCACCTCGTCGCCTTCGACGTGGCTCTTGATGCGTAGCCCTTTGTCGTTTGCCGGGCCGCAGCCGAAGCAGGCGTTGCGGGGCGCGTAGCGGTCTTGCAGGGCTTCGCTCATCGTCGGGCCTCCCGATCGGGGATCGTCATCTCGTTGAGCCACGCCTTGAACTTGTACTCCACCATCGGAAGCGTCGTTCCGAGGATCTCGCGGCAGGTCTTGTCGGCGTCCGCGCTCTTCGCGAGCGTGCGGATGAAGGGCGCCGCCAGCTTGTCGTGGCCCTCGATCAGGAAGACCGCGAAGGCGTAGGAGATCACGGCGTCACGCACCTCGAACGCGTCGAGGCCCTTGCCGAGCATCAGGGCCAAGCCAACCGGTACGTTGCGGCTCGTGAACCCGTGGGCCCGGGCCAGCCAGTCTTCCTTGGAGTCCGGGATCGGGCGGTCGCCCCCCTGGCCGGCGTACGAGCCGGCCATGCTGATCGAGTAGCGCGTGCCGGTGATCCGGTAGGCGAGGTAGCGCGAAATGCCCTCTGCGTGCCAGCCCTTCGGATCGCCGCCCTCGAGGAACGTGTCGGAGAACATCTGGTTGAGCACCGTGTTCGTGCACAGGTCGACCTGAGCGAACGGCTGGTTCTTCTTGAGCGCGAGACTGCGGCCGTCCGCGTAGACCAGGTCCAGGCCCAGCTCCTTGCGCTGCTGCAGGCTGGGGTTGTCGACGACCGGATAGCCCTTCAGGAACGTGTCGATCTCGCCCTCGGCGCCGAACAGGTAGAGCGTGAGGTCCTCTCGCCGTTCGGGCTTCTCTTCGAGTGCCGCCTGGAACACGGGCCCCGCGACCTGGCAGGACGTCACGACGTGGGCGAGCACCTTCGGGTCGACCGTGCCCATCGCGCGTATGTCCGCCGTAGCGACACCCGCCGCCCAGGGCAGCTTGATCTTCTTCTCCTTGTCGTTGCGCTCCACGGCACCGGGGACGCCTACGGCCTTCAGCGCGGCCTCCACCGCCGCATCCAGCCTGCTCGCGTTCTCGCGCGTGCGCGCCGTCTCCGCGAGCATCCAGCGGTCGTCGTGCTTGACCTCGCCCAGCGTGCGGCGCACCTCGCGATCCTCGGGATAGAGGCGCCGGAGCTGCCCCGCCGCGTCCGCCATCTCGTCCACGAGGGCGCGTTCCCGGGCGCGCTTGTAGTAAGTCAGCGAGAGCGTGCGCAGGATCGGCGCGATGCGCTTCTCGGCGGGATCCTCGCGCATCAGCGCGGTCAGCTCGCGGCGGGCCCACAGGATGTCGCGCATGCGCGTAGCCGCGCCGTAGATGTCCAGGCGCTGCGCCCGGTGGCCGGCCAGGATCGCCGCGAGCTTCTCCGCCTCCTGCTTCAGGCTGCCGCGTGAGAGGTTCTTCGCGCGCTTGTAGCGCTTGTCCTGCTTCCAGGAGCCGTCTGCTGCCTTCTCGTACTTCAATTTCTTGCGCGCGGCCGCGTGGTCCGGGTCGAAGGTGAGCAGGACCTCATAGGTCTCGTCCCGCTTGCCGAACAGCTTCTTCTTCGTGCACCACTTCGCGTGCGCCGCGAGCGCCTCCGCCGTCGATGCCCTGAGGACCTCCAGATCCGCGGGCGTGCCCTCGCCGCGAGCCGCCGGGGCGGCGCAGGTGAGCAGGACGACCAGCAGGAGCAAAAACCTCACTGCAGCGTCTCGAGTGCCTTGCGGTGATGGTCGGGGATCGGCGTGCTCTCCCAGGCGTCCATGTCGACGGCGACCTGGACGTTGCGCACGCGAAACGCGACATCTCCGTCGCTCGAGCGCTTCCCCTCGTACACGAAGACGATGGAGCTCGTGCCCATGCGCTCGACGGAGACCGACATCGTGAGCACCTCGCCGAACGCCACGGGCTTCACGAAGTCCGCTTCGCTCTTCACGGTCGGGTAGCCGACCTTCTCCTTCTGGAGCAGGTCCGGATAGGAGACGCCGACGACCTCCTGGAACATCTCCTCCATGGCGATGTGGCAGAAGTGCAGGAACTGCGGGTAGTACACGATCCGCGCGTAGTCGATGGACCCGTAGCGAACCGGCATGTCGAACGTGAACGGCATGGTTTGGTCGGAAGAAGCCTCGACGGACGCGGTTGGATGCGACAGCATACCGGGCCGGATTCGGCCGGGCCCCGGAGGATCGATGCTCGACGAGCTGCGCGCGAACGTTGCGGAAGGCCGCGCCACGACCGCGCAACGCGCCGAGCTCGCCAAGCAACTCGCCGAGGCGCACTGGCGCAAGCTGCGCCGCGAGTACGAGCCCGACGAAGCACGCATGCTGCTCGACGAGCTCCGCGGGCTGTGCCGGCAGCCCGAGGCCGACGAGCCGCAGCGTTTCGAGCTCGCCAAGGCCCTGGGCGGCGCCCACTGGGACGCCGTGCGCCACGCAGACGCCACCGCGGCCAAGCGCCTGCAGACGGAGATCCGGGACCTCGCCAAGCGCAGCGAGGCGACCGAAGGACAGCGCTGGGTGCTCGCCGAGGCCCTCGCCAATGAGATCCGCTACCACAGCGGGCCGCGTGGGGATGCCGCGCGTGCGGAGACGATGCTTGCGGACCTCAAGCGCGTTGCAGAACGCTCGACCGCACCGGAGATCCAACGCGACGCGCTCGTGCGCGCGTTGATCCACCTGCACCACGCCGCACGCACGGGGTCCAAGGCCGAGAAGCGCTGTCAGGCACTGCGTGACGAGATGCACGCGCTCGCAGGCCGGCCCGAGGCGACGGCCGCCCAGCGGCTTGCGTGGCTCGAGGTCCTGCAGGACACGTCGTGGAAGCCCGGGCTGCTCGGCAACCGCAACCGCCAGGCCCAGTGGGTCGAGGCGATCCAGGCTGCCGTCGCCCCGCCCGAGGCGAGCGAGCGGGACCGCGTCCTGCTCTGCGACGCGGTCGTGCGCATGCACGCGAAGGTGCGCCGTGCAGGCGACGACGACTTCGCCGACCAGCTCCTCGACCGTCTCCGCACGATCTGCGTGCGGCCCGAGAGCACGATCGAGCCGTGGCTCTCGCTCGCGACCGCGTTGTGTGACGGCCTCTGGATCGCCGGCACGTTCGGCAACCGCGATCTCGCGGAGGAGCTGGTGGAGGTGCTCGTGCTGCTCACCGGCGAGGTCGAAGCCAACGTGCGCCAGCGCATGTATCTCGCGGGCCTGCTCGTCGGGGCGCATCACCGCGCCGTGCGCTCCAAGGACTCGCTGCTCTCCAAGGAGCTGCTCAACATCCTCTGGTCGTGGTCGCAGCGTCCGGAGGCCACGCACGAGGAGCGGGCGGTCCTCGCGCACGGTCTCTCGCTCGCCCATGACCACGCCGTGGAGGGAGAGAGCGCGGGATTGGCAGCCAAGGTGCTCGAGGCCCTGCGCGCCCTGGGGAGCCGTCCGCAGGCAGGCGGGCAGGTCGGCCGGGCGCTGGACCGGGCGCTTCAGCGCGCGCTCGCCGCGGCGCGGGTCGGCGCGGACGCGGACGCGGACGCCATCGAGGCCCTGGAGGCAGAGATCGCCGAGCGCGCCGCCTCGGGCCCCGTCGCTTCGGACCTCGGACTGGCCGCGAAGGTGTGAACGGGCTAGGTTCTCCATCTCGAGCGGGAGGAGACCGGCCATGAGCGTGAGCCCGTATTGGAATCCGAAGACGGAGACGATGCCGCGGGAGGACTTGCGGCGTCTCCAGGGACACCGCCTTCGCAAGCTCGTCGAGCGTGCGTACAACACGAGCGCGTTCCACAAGCGGATGTTCGACGAAGCGGGCGTCAAGCCCGAGGACATCAATAGCTACGACGACATCGTTCGGCTGCCGTTCACCACGCGCGACGCCTGGATGGACAACCAGGCCGACAACGCGCCATTCGGCGAGATGCTTGCGGTTCCCTCCGACAATGCGATCCGCTACCACACGACGTCGGGCACGACCGGCCGCACGCCGCTACGCGTCCTCGACACGCGCACCGACTGGAAGTGGATCGGTGAGCTGTGGTGCTACGCGTTCCATGGGTTCGGCGTCCGCCCCGACGATGTCGTGTTCTTCGCCTTCTCCTACGGCACGTTCATCGGCTTCTGGGGCGCGCACTACGGCACCGAGAAGATGGGCTGCCTCGTGCTGCCGTCGGGCAACATGAACACGCCGGGCCGCGTGGAGCTCATCCACGAAATGAACGCAACCGTGGTGTGTGCCACGCCCACCTATGCCCTCCGTCTCGGCCAGGAGGCGGAGAACATGGGCATCGACCTACCGGGCGGCGCCGTGAAGCGCCTCATCCTCTCGGGCGAGCCCGCGGGCTCGATCCCGGCAAGCAAGCGGCTCGTCGAGGAGCAGTGGGGCGCGAAGGCGGCAGACACCGCGGGCATGACCGAGATCGGCACCATCATGATGTTCGAGTGCGAGAAGCAGCCGGGCGGCACGCACATCATCGAGGATCACTTCATCGAAGAGGTGATCAACCCCGAGACGGGCGAGCCCGTGGACTATGGCGAGCAGGGCGAACGGGTCGTGACGTCGTTCGGGCGTACAGCGATCCCGCTGATCCGCTACCGCTCGCGCGATCTCGTCATGAAGGTCCCGCACGACAACTGCTCCTGCGGCCGCACGTTCGACATCTACGACGGCGGCATCCGCGGCCGCGTGGACGACATGCTGCTGATCCGCGGTACGAACGTCTATCCGCGCGCCATCGAGGCGATCGTTCGCGAGTACCCCGCGGTGGACGAGTTCCAGATCTACCTCTGGACCAAGGACGGGATTCGCGACGAGATCTCGGTTCGCTGCGAGGTGCGCGAGGGTCACGAGGACCAGTGGGAGGCCGTGGCGCGCAAGCTGCAAACGGACCTCTCGCACGCCAACGAGGGGCTCGGCATCAAGATCGAGCGGGCTGAGGCGAACTCGCTGCCGCGTTTCGAGCTGAAGGCCAAGCGCGTGAAGGACGACCGCCACGTGAAGGGAGCGAGCCATGTCTGACCAGGACGTCTTGGGGAACAACCGGACGGCGAGCGAGCAGCGCCTGGTCGAAGCCTACGACGTGCTGAAGGCGTTGCATGAGGACGCGGACCTCTCGCCCACGGCGAAGGCGGGTGTCGCCGAGGCGGTGTCCTCGCTCTGGCAGGTACTCAACAACCTCGCACTGACCGACGATCGTCCCGCGGTCTAGCGGACACACGCTTGACGCGCGGATGACGGGCAAGGGACACAGCCCGACGTATCGTCTCTCCGGAGGCGTCGTTGCGTCGAGCGTGGTTCTGGGCTGTTGTCGTACTGCTTGCGGTTCCCCGCTCGAGCCGCGCTGACGACGACGCGCCCTGGCTGACCGCGGTCGACTCGGCGGCGGACAAGGCCATGCTGGCGGGTCTCCTCGACCCCGACGAAGCGCAGCGTAGGAAGGCTGTCGCACGGTGGGAGAAGGAGCGCCTTGCCTTCTGGGACGCGAACCCGATCAAGGGCTTTCCGCCGGGACCCCGTGACGAGGTCGACCCTTCGAAACCGCAGAACGCATTCGAAGAGCGCAAGGTGCGCATCTCGAACGGACTCGTGATCGCGTTGCAGAAGGGGCCAGCGCGCCTGCGCACCTCTGCGTGCCGCTCCATCGCGGACCTCTCCCCGGCGTTTTCCAACGCCCATGCGGCGCTGGGGGCGGCGATCGGCGACCGCACGGGGGCGGTCCGCGCGGCGGCCATCGAGGCGCTGATCCACCTGCGGCCCTTCGAGGGCGGGAAGAAGATGAACGCCTTCCTGCCGCAGTACATCGACCGCGTCCTCGACGCGGACAACGACGTACGCGTGGCGGCGATTCGAGCCACGCGAAGCGTGCTCCGCGACAACAACGGCGAGCTCCTCGACAAGGCGCGTGCCGCGTTCGTGAAGTCCCGGGTCGCCGACGACCCGCGCGTTCGGGCCGAGGCGTTCGCCGCCATCGGCGGGATCGCACGGGACACCCCGCAGGCGGCCGAGCTGATCCGGCCCGGGCTCGATGACACTGATGCAGCCGTGCGCAGGGCGGCGGTCTACGGCTATTGGAGCTTGTTGAGGTACGACCAGCCCGGCGCCGAGCGCGCGGTTCCACGCATGCGCGAGTTGCTCGAGGACACGACATTCGAGGTGCGCTGGGCGGCCGCGCGGGTGCTGCACGCCGTCACGAAGAGCGTGGAGGGCCTGCTGCCCGTCTGTCGCGAAGCGTTGTCCGAGTTCGAGGAGCACGACCTCGCCGAGCCGTGCCGGCTCATCTGCCGCATGGGGCCAGACGCCGTGTCGTTGGCGCCGCTCATCATCGCCGGTGTGGGCAAGGTGCCTCACGCGCGGCATTGGACGACCGGTGAAGAACCGCTCGAGGCGCTGTACTCGGTCGGAGCGGAGCTCGCGGACGTCCGGCCGGCCCTGGCGGACCGCCTGGCGAAGGCGGACCCGGCGGAAAGGTGGGGTGCGCTGCGCGCCGTGCAGGCGATCCACGCGGAGCCTGTGGAGCTCGCCACGCTTCTCGTCGCCTACATCGAGAAGGAGGCCGACGCCGGGTTGCGCCAGGAAGCTCGCTCGATCCTGATCACGCGTGCGCCCGAGGACCCCCGGACGCTCCAGCAGGCTCGGCTCGGAGTTCTCAACGCCGGAGCACCGGACCTCGGGGCAGCCGTCGTGACCGCTGCTCGACTGGGAGCGCGGGTCGACGGATTGGTGCCGAAGGTCGTGTCCGTCCTTGCCCGCACCACCGACACATGGGAACGCGACGAGCTGCTGGGGGCGCTCGCCGACATCGGCACGTCCGAGGCGTTCGCCGAGCTGATCGAGCGGCTCGACAGCGAAGACGCTGCGTGGCGCGCACTGGCGGCCGCGGGGTCCAGAGCCTCATTGCAGGCGGACGCCGTCCTGGCGCGCTTCGACAAGAAGCCGGAGGAGGCCGCGCGGGTGCTGGCTGCGATGGCAACAGCGATCCCGAAGAAGCGGGCGGCGATCTTGAAGAAGCTCGGTGGCGCGTTCGGACCGAGCGCTGTGCTACTCGCTCGCGCTGCCCGGCTCACGGGAGCGAAGCCCGGTGTCTGCGTGGCCGAGCTTGTAGAGGTCCTTCGCGCGGGTGGCGAAGAGCTTCGCCGGGCGGCGGCCGAGGAGCTTGCGGAGTGGGGCCCCCTGGCGAGTGCCGCTCTGCCGGACCTGCGCAAGGTGCGGGACGAGACCGGCGTGTTCGACGACGGCGGCGTTGCCGCTGCGATCGCCGCGTTGCGCATCGGCGGCGAGCCCGATCGCGAGAAGGCGCTCGCGCGCTGTCTCTACGGCCTGCGTCACAGCTTCCCGCCCGACGCGCAGGCAACGCGTGGACTTGGGTACCTCGGCTCGCACGCCGCCGAGGCCGTGCCGGAGATTGCCGAGGCCGCCTTGGGCTGGCGCACTGCCTACTGGAAGAGCCACGGATCGAACGACCTGACACGTGCCGCGCTGTGGGCACTCGGCGAGATCGGTGCCAAGGCCGAGTCCGCACTCCCTGCCATACGCTCGATGGCACGCAACCGCCACTTCACCGAAGTTGCCATCGAGGCGGAGAAGAAGATCAAGGCCTCGAAACGCTGAACGGGGCGGCGGTGTCGCAGTAGTGCGCGCCGCTGAGGCGGCCGACGGCCTGGAGCTTCGCGGGGTCCGGCAGGCCGTCGACGACGAACGCGTCGTCAACATGCAGGCGCACCACCTCGAGCAGGAACATGTCCACCGGCGCGTCGCCCACCTCCATGTGGTGGGCAAGCTTCGTCTCCATCGCGATCGCCGCCTCGGCCACGCGAGGCGGCCGGACGACGTCGGACGGCACCGGCGTCAGCCCCGCGAGCTCGAACTCGTCGACGTCGGGCTCCGCCTCCGTCGACGTCGCAACCATGGCCTCGGCCAGCGGCCGCGTAGCGATATGGACGACGGCTTCCTTCGTCGCCAGCAGGTTGGCGCCCGTGTCCTTCGGCACCCCGGCTCGCCGGCCGACGCTGACCATCACCGTCATGGGCCTGGTGGTCACACCACCGAAGAAGCTGAACGGGGCCAGGTTGACGTTGCCGTCGGCGTCCACGGTGCTCGCCCACGCGATGGGGCGTGGAATCACGCAGGCGATCATCATCTGGTAGGCGTCTCCTCCGGAGAGCGCCGCAGGGTCGATGAGCATGGCCGTCACCTCTTCGTCGCGAGTTCGCGGGCCGCGTAGGATACGCGCCATGACGCACGGGGCGGTCGCATCCGGAGACATCCACAGCACCGAAGCGGGTGCCGCGATGCTTCGTGCGGGCGGCAACGCGGTGGACGCCGCCGTCGCCTCGGGCCTCGTGGCATGCGTGACCCTGCCGACGATGACGGGCCTCGGCGGCGGCGGGATCATGACGCTGCTCGTCGACGGCCGTGTGACCGTCTGCGATCTGTTCTCCAACGTTCCGGGCCTGGGCCTCAACACGAAGCGCGAGCGCGAGCTCGACGTCGTGACGGTCTCCTTCGAGGGCATCGACGTGGACTTCCGCGTTCGCGCCCCGTCGATCGCCGTGCCGGGCACGGTCGCGGGCTTGTGGGAGATCCACATGCGTCACGGCCGCCTGCCGCTGGCGGAGGTGGCCGCGCCTGCGATCCAGGCCGCGCGGCGGGGCTACGAGGTGACGGGCGCGCAGCGCAAGGCGTTCCTGCTGCTGCACGAGATCTTCCGCATGTCGCCGGACACCTGGTCCCTCATGTCCACCGGCGACGATGTCGCGGACGTCGGCGAGACGCTACGCAACCCGGACCTCGCCGACACGATCCAGTGCCTCGTCGAGGAGGGGCCGGCACCGTTCTACGAAGGTGACATCGCGCGCGCGATCGTTGATGTTTCCGAGGGGTGGGTGACGCCCCAGGACCTGGCGTCCTACACGCCCATCTTCCGGGAGCCGGTGGAGGGCAGCTACCGCCGGTGGAGCCTGCATCTCCCGGCGATGCCCAGCGTGACGGGCGGAATGATCCTGAGTGCGTTGCGTGCGCTCGAGGCCGGGGGAGCGTTGCCTCGCCCCCTGGACGTGGCCGCGTGGGGCCGTCTCGCCGACGCGATGAGCCACGCCGAAGCCGTGCGTACGGACGAGTACGAGCGCCGGCTGTTCGAGGACGGCTTCGTGCAGTCGCTCGTTGCCGGCACGCCGGGCGGCAACACGATGCACATCTCGACGGCGGACGAAGACGGAACCTTCGTTTCGTACACGACGACCGTCGGAGAGAGCGCTGGGCTCGTGGCGCCGGGCACGGGTGTCGCGATGAACAACTTCCTTGGCGAAGAGGACATCCTGCCCGTGGGGGGGCTGCGTGCCGCCGGGCGCCGCATGATGACGAGCATGTGTCCCGTGATCCTTCACGACGGACGCAAGCGGCGCATCGCGCTCGGCTCGGCCGGGAGCGCCCGCATCAAGACAGCGATCCTGCAGCTCGTCGTCCACCTGATCGACGGCGGCCTGCCGCCGGATGAGGCCGTCAAGCTGCCGCGCATCCACGTCGAGGCGGACACGCTCTACGTCGAGGGGTATGGCCGCACGGATGCCCAGGTCGGCGCCCTGAGTCACCTTCGTCGCAAGGTCGAGACGACCTGGGAGTGCGGCTTCTTCTTCGGCGGCGCGCAGGTCGCCGAGCGCAACGGCACGCAGTTCCTCGTGGGTGCCGACGAGGAGCGCCGCGGGTGCACGGCGGTGGTGGTGTGACGCCCGCGGGCGACCATCCGGCCCTGCGGGCCTTAGGTCGCCCCTACACCGTGCAAGGGCCAGCGAGCACGCGTTCCCGTTCGTCGATCCCGGTTGCGATGTAGGGGCGACCTAAGGAGCGCCGTAGGCGCGACGGATGGTCGCCCTCGATCGGACCGCCACGTGGGGACACCAAAACGAAACGAGCCGCGGCACCCGATGGATGCCACGGCTCAATGCTCACGCTTCGTGCGTTCGCGGTGCTGGCGTCCCTCGCGATCAGGGCTCGCTGATGACGCGGTGCGTCAACGCTCGCCCTTCAGCGTGGGGGCCCTGGGGAGCGAAGCCCCCCAGAGGACCTAGCCGCAGCAGCCGCCGCGACAGGCGACCATGCCTACGGCCGCGATCAGAAGCGCCATCGAGATGAAGAGCCTACGCATAGGAATCACCCTCCCTTGGATTCCGACCTTCCTTCGTGCCTTGCGCGGTCCGCGTCCGCGGGGTGCGCAGGCGGGAGAGAAGCTACAGGGGCGCGGCGTCGGCCGTCATGGGAAAAATGAAAGAGGCCGCGGCCCCCGATGGGGTGCCGCGGCCTCAATCTGCTTTGTTGTGACTTTGGTGTCTAACCGCAGGTGGAGCAACCACCACCGGTGCAAGCGGCGGTGCCGACTGCTACTGCGACCAGAACCAGGGCGAGGAAGATCCTACGCATCGACGTTCCCTCCTACATGGGACTTCATTGATTCGCGCTATGCCTGTGGCTGCGCGGGAATCGCGGGAGGCTACGGAAGAGGGCGGCGCGGCGCAATGCGCAATTTCTCGCCGGTGCCGATCCGGGCGCCTCCGGTGCCTAGACCAGGCTGGGCGTCTTGATCCAGCTGTCGACCGGGTCCGGCGCCTCGGCCTCTTCGTTTTTCCCACGGTCTCGAAGGACCAGAAGAATGCGCGCGTGGCCCGGTGCGACCTCGTCGAAGGAGGGCTTGCCACCCTCCAGCCAGCTCCGGGAGGGCTCCGGCTCGGCAGCCTCCTCCTGGATGACGATGCGTACCCGCGGGATCCCGATGAAGTGGCGCTCGAGAGCGGGGCCACGCCCCTGGTCGTGGATCTCGTAGGCCACGCCCAACACGCGCCGCAGGTCGCGCCACTGGATGGCGTCTTCCCAGTAGATGATGTCGACCTGCAGGTCGCGCAGGATCGAGCCGACGTAGCGGCGCACGCGATTTGGGAACGCCGCCGCGTAGGGCGGACCATAGAAGCCGCCACTCCCCAGCGTGCTGTTCGAGTCCTGCTGCTGCGTGCGCTGTCCCGGCTCCACGTCGCGCACGACGCCCGGCACGAGCCAGATGTGCGGGCAGAACAGGTAGCCCGTTCCTTCCTCCGGGGTCTCTGCGCGCAGCCGCTTGAAGAGGCCCTCGAAGCTGCGGCGGAAGCGCCTGCGCATGACGATGTGCAGGCGGCGCTCCAATTGGAAGCTCGCATCCTTCTCGTCCGACGGAGGGCGCGGCTTGAAGCGCCGCGGGTCGGAGTCGACGCCCATCACGAGGTCGTACTCGTGCTCCGGCGGGCGTGCGTCGCGCAGAGCGAGCCAGCCGTTGTCACGCGCGACGTGGTACCAGGCTTCGCTGCGCGCCCACTCGTCGGTTGCGCCTGCGGCGCCCTCGGGCGTGCGAATCCAGAGCGTGGGCGTGAGCGGCACTTCCGGCGGGATCCCGCCGCCGCCCAGCAAGCGGTTGAAGTGCACACCGGCGCGCGCAACGAGCAGCAATGCCATCAGGCTTGCCAGAATGCCCAGCCAGGTCGTGAAAGCGAACGGACCGGCGGGCCACTCTGCAAGCCAGAGGCGCTGCGACTGCGCCAGCACGACGATCAAGGCCAGCAGCGCGACCATACCGGTGTGGATGCGGCGCAGATAGCGGTGTACCGGCACCGCGCGCGGGCGTCCTTCCGCATCCCGGCGGCAGAACAGGTAGCTGCGTGCCGGCATGTTCGAGAGCGTACGTCCGCGCAGCCAGCCGATTGCCAGCAGCGCGACAAGTGCGGCGATGCCCGGCAGCGCGAGCAAGGCCGCCAGACCCGCGACCCACAACACGCCGAGGATGATCAACGGAAGGTGTGCGCTGCTGCCCGGTGCGCGCGTGCTCTCTGCCAGCCAGTTTGCGGCGACACGCGAGCCGATCAGTGCCGTCAGCGCCAGCGCGCTCCACAGCAGGGCGAGCAATGCGAGGTAGAGCGTGTAGGAGACCGAGAGCTTGACGAACAGCAGGCCCTCGAAGAGATAGTGGCGTAGAACGCCCGTGTGCTTGCCAAGCAGCAGCACTGCGACAGTCAGGCCGGCGAGGACCAGGATCGGGGCCCAGAGCGTGCGGTCGGGCAGGGCCCGCGCGGACTCGCTCGGCCGGAACGCCACCGCGTAGCGGGGCGAGAGCCTGGCCACGATGCGCGCCCCGCGGCGCTTGATCGCCGCACCCAGCCGGCAGGTCGCCGGCAGCCAGCCCGACTGCGCCGCCTTGGCGAGCAGCATCCCCAACAGCAGGGCGCCGACGAGCACGATGAGGTCCTTGCCGTCGTGGGTCGCGTACGGACGTGCGAGCTCGATCAGCGCCACGAAGCCCGCGAGGAGCGCTGCCTCTCGCAGGATGCCGGCCCCGCGCCGGACGGCGCGAAACACGCTGCGGCCGGCGGAGAGGGAGGGGAAGGTGCGCACCACCCCATTGCGCCCCGGCTCCGCAGCCCTGTCAAGGAGGGCAGTGCTGGGTGGCTACGCACGCGACGAATGGGCGCCCGAAGCGGCTACGCCTGGGTCAGGCTGGCGTCGGGAGGCCCAGACGGGAGAGCTCCGCGGGGCCCAGCTCGCGGCCGAAGACGATGCCCAGGTGCGCACGTGCCCGCTCGCCCTGGAAGACGTCCACCTCGGTGATCTCCGCCGGGCCGAGCCAGACCTCGTCTTCGTCTTCGACGAGGCGCACCATCACCTTGGGGCCGTACATCTCGTGCAAGGCGACGATGGCCGAGGCCACGTCCATCTGCGCGAAGGCGTGGTTCTCCGGATCGGGCACCTTGAGCATGGCCATGGCGCTCGTGATCACGTCCGCGTCCGCGGCCAGTGGCGGCGCGTCGTGTCCCTCGCCCGGGTGGATGTGCGCCTGGAAGCGGCCGCCGGCGGTGTCCGTGACGAGGTGCAGGTTGCCGGGCGTCTCCGGCTGAAGGGAAGCCGACACCGGCGGCGGAAGCGAGACGCCGAGCAGCTGGCCCTCTTCGTCCGTGAGCGCATGCTGCAAGGCGCACCCGAGCTCTACGTAGGCGTGCTCCCAGTCGCGCTTGGCGATGCGAATGGCCTTCATGGTCCGGCGCAGGAGCGGGCCGATCTTCTCGTGGTTCAACTCGGCCTCGATGTTGTCGCCGAGTATGCGCGTCACGGTCTTCGCCACGGTCGCGAGGCTGGAGAGCCGGTGCATGCCGATCAGGTGACCCTCGATACGAATGCGCACGCCCGTCCGGCTGACGTCGACGACACGTGCCTCGAGATCCGCGTGGGTCTCGGAGAGCATGCGAACGGGCACATCGCAGACGATGCGCGGTTCACGCCTCCGGTTGTTCTGGCCCATGCGGAATCCCCCCCTGCAAGAGAGTCGGAGACTCTTTCGGCCAGCGAGGACCATCGCCTTGAGTGTTAGGGCGTAGGTGGTGCTGGGTGATGGGGTCGGGATGGAGATTGAGATGGGGTCGTGCGTAGAACCCAGCGCCCGTCGATCTACCGCTTCTGCTCAGGTTGATCCTTGGCGAGATACTTCGGCCGGTAGATCGCCAGTCCGTCCTTCTTGCCGGGGAAGTTGCGCTCGTCGACGATCTGGCAGGCGATCCCCGCAACGCGCGACCAGCCGAACAGCAGCGTGTAGTAGTCCGGGTTGGTCAGCCCTGCGGCCGTCATGAGGGAACCGGATACCGCATCCACGTTCGGATACGGGTTCGAGATCTTCGGGTTCTCCTTGAGGATCGCCGGCACGACCTCGCGCAGCGTCAGCGCCGTCTTGACGAGCTCGTTGTCAGGGAAGTGCTCCTGGCCGAACGTGTACTGGATCTTCGCGCGCGGGTCCTCCTGGCGCAGGACCGCGTGGCCGAAGCCGTAGACGAGCCCGCCGCCCGCCAGGATCTCACGCACCTTCGCTTCGGCGGCTTCCGGATCGGACGTGCCGATGGACTTCACGAACGCGAGGCACTCCTGGTTGGCGCGTCCGTGACGCGGACCGTAGAGCGCGGCCATCGCAGATGCGATCGAGGAGTACATGTCGGCCTTGCCCGACGCCACGGACTTGCCCACGAACGTCGAGAGGTTGCCGCCGCCGTGATCCATGTGAAGGATATAGAAGAGGCGCAGCAACTCGGCGAGCACGTCGGAGCCGCCCTCGACGCCGATCATGTGCGCGAAGTTCTCGTGGAACGGCAGATCGTGGCGCGGCGGAATCGGATCGCCCCAGCCTTCGCGGATACGGAAGATCGCGGCCACGAGGGTGCTGATCCGTGCGATGAGGTTCAGGCAGTCTTCCTTGTAGTCGTTCTCGGGAGACTTGCCCGTCATGCCCAGCACGGAGAGGCCCGTGATGAGCCACTCCATCGGATGCCCTTCCTTGGGCAGGCTGCGCAGCACGTCGTACACGCGCGGATCGATCTCGCTGCGCTTGGCCATGTCGGCCTTGAGAGCCTCGGCCTCTTCGGGCGTCGGCAGCTTCTTGTTCAGCAGCAGGAAGATGACGTCCTCGGCCGGAAGGTCCTGGAGGTCCTCGAGCGTGTACCCGACGTAGGTCACGCCGAGCGTCGGGCTCACGGCGCTGGTGCGGCAGGTACCGACCGGGAAACCGCGCAGGCCCGTATCGAGGTGCGCCTCGGTGATCTCGAAGAGAGGCGCCGTCGTGGTCGCGTCAGCCATGGATGTCCACTCCTGGGGAACGAGGGTTGGACGCTCAAAGGTACAACTCGGCCCCAGCGGGTCCAGTGGGGACGAAGGGGCCGGACGCCGCAATTCCCCGGTTCTGGCCGGTCTTAGGCGTCCCCCTCCGGGGCCGGGGGCGCGCCCGGCGGCGGCTTGTCGAGGATCGCCACAAGCTTGTCTCCGGGCCCGGGTTGCAGCGGTTTCTCCACCGTCTGTACCGACAGCGTGCCGGTGTCCGTAATGGCGAAGAGCACCTGTGCGCGGTCGCCGTGCTTGGCAGTGAAGGCCTCATAGTCGAACTGCTCGCTGAGCGCCGTCGTGGCGATCCGGCCCCTGGCGAGGCGCGCGCTCATCTCGTAGTAGTCCGCCTCGGGCCCGAACAGGCTGCGCCCGCGTAGGTCGGATGGCGAGGCGTTCTTGTTCTTGGACGGGACGGTGTCGGCGACGAGCTGATACACCTCGCTGCGGCCGAAGTGATGCAGGTAGTGCATCGCGGTCAGCGTGTTGACCTCGTCGTTGGGCGTCATGGCGAGCACCCGCCCCAGCTCGGAGAACGCGCTGCGTTCGTGGATGTGCTCGCTGAGTGCGTCGCCGTGGTAGGCGGGCAGCTCGGCCATGCGCGCGGCGCTGACGTTGCGACGGTTGGCGTCGACCAGCAGCACCGGGATGTTCTCGCCCTTCAGCGCCTTGGCCATCTCGCGCGCCCACTCATGCGCTCCGATGAAGAGCACGCCTTGCGGATTCGAGATCGCGAGCCCCAGCTTGCGCGCCAGCGGGCCCGCCGTCAGTCCGTAGACGACGACCGTGCCCACGATGACCAGGAAGGTGATCGGCTCGAGGCGCGACCAGTCTGCGTTGCCCTGCTCCTTGAGCTTGAGTGCGAACACGGAGACCACCGCCGCGGCCACGATCCCGCGCGGGCAGAGCCATGCGAGGAAGATCCGCTCGTTGCGACTGAGACTCGAGCCCCACGTCGAGACGAGCACGCAAGCCGGGCGAACGACGAGAATCAGCGCGGCGAGGAAGCCGAACGCACCGACATCGAGCTGTTCCAGCGCGGAGGACTCGAGTCGTGCAGCCAGCAGGATGAACAGGCCCGAGATCAGCAGGACGCGCAGGTTCTCCTTGAACTCGAGGATGTGGCGCACGGAGACGCTGCTTTGGTTCGCTGCAACGAGACCCATCACGGTCACGGCCAGCAGCCCCGATTCGTGTTGTCCCCAGTTGCACAACGCGAAGACGCACACGACCAGTGCGAGTGAGATCGGGTTGTGCAGGTGATCGGGGATCCAGTAGCGCTTGAGCATGTAGACCAGCGCCCACCCGCCCAGCACGCCGCCCGCGCCGCCGATCACGATGGTCTTGATGATTCCGGTGATGCCATGGCCTGCGGCGAAGCCCGCGCCCTTGCCCATGCTCTCGAACACCAGCAGCGCGATGACGGCGCCGACGGGATCGATCCCGATGCCCTCCCACTTGAGGATCGACCCGACGCGGCCCTTCGGGTTGATCGTGCGCAGCAGGGGCAGCACCACCGTGGGGCCGGACACGATCAAGACGGCGCCGAGCAGGATCGCGAGGTCCCACCCGAAGCCCGCGACGTAGTGCGCGAACACCGCGCCGAGCGCCCAGGTCACGAGCGCGCCGATGGTGATCAAACGCAGCGTGACGCGCCCGTGCTGGCGCAGCTCGGACATCTTCAGGCTCAGGCCGCCCTCGAAGAGGATCACCGCGACCGATGCCGAGACGATGGCGAAGAGCAGGTCGTCGTTGAACAGGCCCGCGATGCCCAGGTCGATGCGGTCCGGGCCGGCGAGGTAGCCGAAGACAAGCAGCAGCAGGATCGAGGGGATCCCCAGCCGCCAGGCGATCCACTGGGCCGCCATGCCGAGGGCGAGCAGCGCTGCGATTCCGAAGAGGACGGTCTGCATCGCGGCAGATGGTACGCGGTAGGAGCCATGGTTTAGAACACCGTGACGGTGAGGTCACGAGTGGCTCCGCGCCCTCCTCATCGGCGTTGCGGCGCCTTCGCCCTGGCGAGCCGGCTACGACCGTCCATACATCCAGAATGGCCCTACTTGGTGCTGTGCCGCACAGGTTGCGGGCGCACTCGAAGGAGCCCCTCCGTGAAGATCGTCACCTGGAACGTCAACTCGATCCGCTCGCGCCTCGACCGGGCGCTGGCCTGGATCGAGAACCACGAGCCCGACGTGCTCTGCCTGCAGGAGACCAAGGTCGAGGACGAGGGCTTCCCGCGGGAGGCCTTCGAGGCGGCCGGCTACCACGTCGAGACGTATGGGCAGAAGACCTACAACGGCGTGGCCCTTCTCTCGCGCGAGGCGCCCCAGGACGTGGTCCGGGGCCTGCCGCATGACGGGCCCGAGTCCCAGCGGCGCGTGATCGCGGCCACCTTCGACGGCGTCCGCGTGATCAATGTCTACGTCCCGAACGGCCAGAGCCCCGAGAGCGACAAGTTCACCTACAAGCTCGGCTGGCTGCTGAATCTGCACGATGCGATCGACCGGGCCCACGCCCCCGGCGACCCGATCCTGCTCCTCGGAGACTTCAACATCGCGCCGGACGACCGCGATGTGCACGATCCGGAGGCCTGGCGCGGCAAGGTGCACTTCCATCCCCGCGAGCACGAAGCGCTCGCGCGCTTGACCGGCTGGGGCTTCCACGACCTGTTCCGCAAGCACCACGAGGAGGGCGGGCTCTACTCGTGGTGGGACTACCGCAGGCTCGGATTCCCCAAGAACAAGGGCCTGCGGATCGACCTCGCGTTCGGCACGGCGTCCGTCCTCCAGCGCTGCACGGCCTGCGAGATCGACCGAAACGAGCGCAAGGGCGAGAAGCCATCGGATCATGCGCCCGTCGTCACGACCCTGGCCTAGGGTGTCGGCACTTCAGAACGCATTCCGATCGTACGACCTTTGTTGTAGGAAGGCCGCGCGATCGGAAGCATCGCCGCGGTAGGCGGCGGAGGCAGCGTTGACCGGACTTGCGAGCAGGATCGTCGTTCTCGCGCTCGTGGTCGCCCTGCCCGCCTGTGGCGTCGCCGACGAAGCGAGCGGCCGCAGCAAGGTCAATCTCCCCGTCTCGAGCTCCATGGCGCCGGCCGAGTCCGCCCAGGCCCTGGCCGTCTTGGAGCAGGTGAATGCCGTGCGCACCGCGCGAGGCCTGATTCCCTTCGCCTTCGACTGGCGCGCGTCGGATGCGGCCTACGACCACGCCGTGGACATGCGCTCCCGCGGCTACTACGCCCACGTGAACCCGGAAGGCGAAGGTCCGTGTGCCCGCCTGCGGAGAGCCGGCCTCACCCCGTTCGGGTGCGGTGCCGAGAACATCGCACGCGGCGAAGAGACCGCGGAGGAGGTCGTCGCCGTCTGGCTCGCCTCCGCAGACCACAAGGTCAACCTGCTCAATCCCCACGCCACCCACGTCGGCGTCGGCGTGAGCATGGGCGGCGATGGCCCGTGGTGGGTGATGGACCTGCTGATCCCGAACCTGGACCGGGAAGACCTGCCGCCGCGGCCCGTCAAGAAGGACTAGCGCCTACTTGAGCGGGGCGTAGGCGTGCACGATCGCCGGCATCGGGCCGAAGCGGCCCTTGTGCCACACGAGCCGGAACAGGACGGCGTGCTTGTGCTTGATCAACGCGAAGTAGGGGGGCTTCGCGCTGCCGCTGACGATCGAGCCGCCGGTGTGGCTGGCTTCGAGGTCGGCGCGGATCCATGCATCGACCTCGGGGTCCGCGCCCTTGCGCGGGCGGACCTTGACCTGGATGGGCTGCTTCGGTGCCGACTTCATGGTCAGGTCGAAGACCGAGCGCCGCACCTGGGAGAGCTCAGGTGTCGACACGGCCGCGATGCCCTTGAGCGTCAGGCTCGCGGACCGATCGACATGGGGCGGCGGCTTGTCCAGGTGGATGCGGCGCAGCGCGATCGTCTTCTGGTCGAGGCGTCCCTGCAGCAGGTCCTTCTCCACAAGGACGGCGAAGCCGTCCTTCCACCGCAGTGCCGGGCCGCGTTCGCTCTGCGCGTGCAGCGCGCCGCTGATGCGGACGGCGGAGACGCTCGTGCCCTTCGGCGTGTCCTGGCTCAGCAGGAAGCGACCGATGTACTTCGCCGCCTCCTCCATCGGCTGGAGCCACAGCGTTACGTCGCGCTGCAGCGGTCCGGCCTCGATGCCCGTCCACAGGCCGGCAAAGGGATGCGTCTTGGTGTTGGGCTCCTCGATGCGGCGCTTGGCGGGAATCGTCTCGCGGAACTCGATGCCTGCCATGTAGGTCCAGCCATGCACGCCGTCGAGCATGGGGGCGGCGAACACGAACTCACGCGTCGTGTCTGCCAGCGCGAAGCACTCCTCCCACAGCGCGAACGGTTGCGAGCGCAGGGGCGTCCGGCGCACGGGCAGGTAGCGCGACCAGCGCATGGTGCCTGCGGAGCTGTCGCTCGGTAGCTGCGCGACGCCCTCCTTGGTGCGCGCCACGATGTCCCTGCGCTGCTGGGCGGCCGCACCCTCGTAGCCGCCGTGCTTCTTGATGAACGCGCGCATGCCGGCGAGCTGCTTGGCGGCGTCCTTGCTCTTGGATGCGGCGAACGCGGTCTCCAGTCGCCCTACGTCTGCCGCGGTCGGCCCCAGGGCCTCGATCCGCCTCCAGTCGCCCTTCATGACCGCTTCGCCCGCGAGGCGGAGCGTCTGCTCCAGGCTGCGCTTGACGACGACGGGGGCCGGCGGTTCTTCCGCGAGGGCCGTCGAAGAAAGAGCCACGAGGATCAACAGCACGGGCCAACGCATGCGCGGATCCTACCGAGGGCACCGTTGACGATGTAGGGGCGACCCGAGGCCCAAAGGGCCGAGTGGTCGGCCAGCGATCCCCGGTCCGCGCGGGCCGACCATTCGCGCCTGCAGCGCCCAGGTCGCCCCTACATCGCGCCACGCCCGGCGGACGTGCGTACTCAGTCGATCTCGTCCCGGAACAGATCGCGCAACCGCCGCACGGTCGAGGGGGCGTGGCCCGCGTAGTGGTTGTTTACGTACACGAGCGTGCGGATGCCCTGCTCCATCATCTGGGCGATCAGCTTCGCCCAACGCTCCATGCGCTTGTCGTGAAAGAGGACCTCCTTCTCCCACGTCTTGGTGAGCTTCTCGATCTCCTTGCGGTCGCCGAGCAGACGGATGTAGGCGTGATCGCCCGTGTTCCAGTCGAGCTTCTCGACCACGTGGTCTCCGTGCGGCATCCAGGCCTGATCGACGAGCGCAAGGCCCACGCCGTGGCGCCCCAGGACGTCCGTGAGGTCGGGCTTGAGCCACTGCTTGTTGCGGATCTCGACGACGTACTTGAAGCGCTCCTTGGGCAGGTCGCGTAGGAAGGGATCAAGGCGCTCGAGGAACGGGCCGTCGGAGGGGAAGGTGGCGCGGTTGAAGTACGGGAACTGGATGAGCAGCGTGCTGAGCTTCGGCCCCATGCGGCTCATGACCTCGAGGAACTCGTCGCGATCCTCATAGGTCGCGTCGGGCTGCATGATCTTCGTCGGATCCGGCTTGTAGGTCTCGCCCGCGTGGATGATCGACTTGGGGAACTTGCACGACAACAAGAACCCGTCGGGCACCTTCGACGCCCAGCCGTCCACGAGGCGCGCATTGGGGATCGCGTAGTAGGTCGCGTCGACCTCGACGGTGTCGAACTGGGTCGCGTAGTAGTTCAGGAACGCGCCGGGCGCCATGCTCTGCGGATAGAAGGGCCCGACCCAGTCCTTCCACGAGAAGGACGAGGTGCCGAAGCGCACGAGCGCGTTCGGGTCGTAGAGGTCGATGCTGCCGGACATGGGTCCGGCAGCATACTGCGTTCGTTTACGGAGGCGAGACGTTGACGTTCGGTGCGTTGGTGAACGCGAGGTTCAGCACGGCAGCCGAGAACTCGATGATGCCCGTGAGGTCGCCGCCGAGCTGGAAGATCGTGAGATCTTCGAAGCGCAGATCGCCGGCACACTCCTCGAACCAGAGCGACGTCTCCACGACCCGGTCCTGGTCCAAGGCGCCCTGGCCGAAGCGCGTGTTGCCCGTGGCCTGGGTCTCCTGGATGCCGTCGCCGGGATTGGCGTTGGCGTCGAACGTGACGTACTGGAACTTCGCGCCGCCGGCGATGCCGTTGCCGATCACGTAGTTGTTGTCCATCGACGTGATGTAGGTCTCGCGCTGGTCGTTGCCGCGTACCCACACGGTCTCGTGGATCTGCGCGAGGCCGTCTTGCGGGGGCACCATGGTGCGCTCGAAGGTGTTGTCGTCCATCTCGAGAATCATGCAGCCGCCTGGTTGCCCGAAGGACGGCCCGAGGCCCACGGCCTGCCACGGCGAGCGGATGAGGCAGTTGCGGATCGTGGCGATGATCTTGTCGCCCGTGAACAGCGGCAACAGCGTGATGCCGATGTCGCTGTCCTGCTCGTTGGTGCGGTTCACGGCGGTATTGGTGATGGAGCACGAGCAGGTGCCGGTGCCTTGGAGCGACTGGATGATGCCCCAGTCGGCGCCGAAGCCCGGCGCGCCCACGCCGTCGATCTCGCACTGATCCACCACGAGGTTGCAGTCCTGCGCCTCGATGCCGACGTTGTCCGGGTCGTCGATGAGCGTCTCGAACACGCCCAGGGTCGCGCCGCCGTTGAGTGCGGTGGATGCGACCTCCGTGAGCTGGAAGGGGCCGGACATCTCGATGCCCTTCCAGAGCGAGTCGATGATCTCGACGCGCGGGAAGCCCGGCACGCTCGGATCGCCGACCTGGATCGTGCCAGCCTGGATCGAGTCCAGCCGGATGCCCGCCCCGGCCGAGTCCATGATGCGTACGAAGTCGATGAGCGTGGGGCCCGAGACCTCGAAGCCGTAGATGCCGGTGCCGTAGAGCGCCGAGCTCTCGACGGGCTGGGCGATGTCGATGCCGCGGATCACGTTCTCGTCCGCCAGCGTGATCACAGGCAGGAACTGGCTCTGCGACTCGCCGCCCGAGAACGCCATGAGGGTGTTCGTGAGCGTCGGGTTGGGTTCGGGGCCCGTGCCGGGCGGCACGATCTGGGTGTCGTTGACGAACAGTCCCCAGCCCTCGCCGAAGAGCTGCTGGCGGTCGCGCAGGCGGATGCCACCGTCGTAGATCGGGAAGATCAAGTTCTCGTAGATGAAGATGCAGTCGCCTTCTTCAGGGGCGTTGTCCGGGTTCGTCGGAATCGGATCCACCGGCGGGAAGTTGCTGAAGTCGTTGGGGTCGCCGGCGGGCGGCGCGTTCTGGGCGAAGTTGAACGCCTCCAGCGAGTCGAACGGATCGGAGAAACGGCCCGTGCCGTTGAATGTCTCGCTCGAGGAGTTCGTGTCGCGAATGAACCAGACGACCTTCTCGACGGTGATCGAGACGAACGCGCGGCTCGGGTCCGGACGACCCGCTTCCTGCACCCAGTAGTAGAAGCCGTCCTGGCCCTCGTAGCCGAGCGGCGGCTCGTAGACATAGCTGCCGTCGGCCTGGATCGTCACCGTGCCGCGCTCGCCGCTCGCGGGCGTTGCGGTTGTCATTCGCTGCGCGCCCGGTGTCGCGTCGTCCTCGAAGCCGACCGGAGGCGTCGCGACCGAGAGGTTGTTGAAGAGCAACGCGCGGGAGGCCGCGCCGAGCCAGCCGCGGCGCTCCGTGGTGCTGGAGCTCTCGTCGTCGCCGCAGAACGAGTTGATGTCGTTGAGGAGGACGCCGGGGGCAGCCGCGTTGTAGGTCACGTTGCCCGTCACGGTGCCCGCGTTGTCGTCGACGCCGAAGGGCCCGACGAGCGTGCCGCCGAGTTGGATCGTCTCGGGGGGCGAGATGCCGAAGTTCGTGCCCGGCAGGATGACCGTGAGCGTGAGCTCCGCGGCACCCTGGATCTGCGGGATGAGGGCTTCGACGAGGGAGTCGCTGACCGCAAGGCCCTCGACCTGCGTACTCGCCTGCCCGTTGAACGGTGTGCCCTGGAGCGCGGTGAACTCCACGATCACCTCGTTGCCGTGCTCGCTGAGGAAGCCGGCACCGGAGATCTGCAGAATCTCCCCGCCGGCACCGCACAGCACGAGCTGGCCGGCTTGCAGACCGTCGACCGTCACCTGGCCCTGACCCAGGGTGAACTGGTTCCCGCAGCCCGAAACGAACACTACGGCCACCAAGAGCGCCGCCACCGGCGCGATCCACTTGCGCGTCATACCCACCTCACAGACCCCGGGCCTCCGCCCGAGAGAGGGCGAGTCTAACTATGCGAAGCCTGCAAGGGCAGGGGGCAGGGGCCTAACGGCGACCGAAACGCCTCACCCGGAGACGCCTAGGGCTGGTGGTCGATGGTGAAGGTACCCGTGTTGACGGTCAGCGTGCCCGTGTTGAGGATCCCGGACGGGTCGCCGCCCACCTGGTAGATGTCCAGTTGGGTGTAGGTGAGCTCGCCGGTGCAGTTGAAGAACCGCAGCGCCGTGCCTTCGATCCGCTGGACCGTTGCCACGCCGGTGCCGATGCGCGACGTCCCGCCCGGCACCGCCTGGATGCCCATCGTCGCCGGGTCCGCATCGAACGTGCAGCTCGAGAAGAACATGCCTTCCGACAGCCCATTGCCCGTGATGAAGAGGTCTTCCAACGACGTTACCGTCGTGCCGGAGCCGAAGAGGTTCACGGTCGGGATGTCCAGTGCCGTCGTCTTGGAGTGGAAGTCGTTGTGATGAACGGCGATCTCGAGCGTCGGTCCGGTGAAGTCGGGGCCGCCCCATAGGAACGTGTCTTCCGAGAGGCCGGAGGTGAACCCGATGTCCGCCTGGATGTTGCCGGCTCCGCCGATCTGGATTCCGCGGAAGATCGGCTGGCCTGTCAAGACCTCCAGACCGATGTTGCTGTTCTCCACGAACAGCGTGCAGAGCTGACCGAACTGGTTGTTGTTGTAGTCGATGCCGACATCCGCGCCCTCGATCATGACGAACTGCACGTTCAGGTTCACGTCATTGGCCTCGATGCCGTTGTTGCTCGAGTCGAAGATGTCCGTCGTGTGGACGTTGACCGTCAGGCCGTTGACGGCGGCCTGTGCCGGTCCTTGGAGGAGAGCCTCTTCGGCGAAGAACTCGTCGTTGATCTTGATGCCGTTGTCGCCCGAGTTCTCGATCGACACGTGCGGGAAGGGCCCGCCTTCGTTGGGGTCGCCGATCTGGTAGATGCCGCCGATGACGGGTGTTGCTGGCCCCTGCAGGTCGACCGCCGTCTGGCTGATGCCCTGCAGGTGGATCCCGTTCCTGTCCATGTTGCGGATGTTGACGCGGTGGATGAACGTCGGGCCGGACACGTCGAACCCGAAGATGCCGTCGCCGGCGGGGGACTGACTCTCGCCCTCCGTCAGGAGCGGCTGATCGATGTCGATGCCGAGCACGTCATTCTCGTTGCCGAGCGTCACGACCGGCAGCGGACCGAACACGCCGGACAGAGGGATCGTGTTCGTGAGAACCGGATTCGGATTCGGGTTCGTACCGGGCGGAACGATCTGCACGTTGTTGAGGAACAAGCCTACGCCCTCGCCGATGAGCTTCTGCTGATCGCGGAGGCGAATGCCGCCCTCGTACTGATCGGTGATCACGTTGTCGTAGATGAAGATGCAGTCGCCTTCCTGCGGCGCGTTGTCCGGGTTCGGCGAGATGGCGGGCGTTGGCGGGAAGGCGAACGGCTCCGTCGGAAGCACCGCCTGTGCGTTGTTGAATGAGAACAGCGAGTCGAACGGGTCCGAGAAGCGGCCCGTGCCCACGAACGCGATGCTCTCGTTCGCCGCGGTGTCGCGAATGAACCAGACGACCTTGTCGACATTGATCGAGACGAACGCGCGGCTCGGGTCGGGGCGACCGGCCTCCTGCACCCAGTAGAAGAACCCGTCGGGGCCCTCGTAGCCGAGCGGGGGCTCGTAGACCCAGCTGCCGTCGGACTGGATCGTCACGGTGCCGCGCTCGCCGCTGCCGGGCATCGCCGTCGTCATCTTCTCGACGCCGGGGGTCGCGTCGTCCTCGAAGCCCACGGGCGGCGTGGCGACCGAGAGGTTGTTGAACAGCAACGCGCGCGAGGCCGCGCCCAGCCAGCCGCGGGCCGTCTGCGACGTCTCGCTCTCGTCGTCACCGCAGAACGAGTTGATGTCGTTGAGCAGCACGCCGGGAGCCGCGGCGTTGTACGTCACGTTGCCGGTCACCGTGCCGGCGTTGTCGTCGACGCCGAACGGGCCGACCAACGTGCCGCCGAGCTGGATCGTCTCGGGCGGCGAGACGCCGAAGTTGCTGCCCGGCAGGATGACCGTGAGCGTCAGCTCGGCCGCGCCCTGGATCTGGGGGATGAGCGCCTCGACAAGGCTGTCGCTGATCGCGATGCCCTCCACCTGCGTGCTGGCTTCGCCGTTGAAGGGCGTGCCCTGCAGCGCGGTGAACTCGACGATGATCTCGTCGCCGTGCTCGCTGAGGAAACCCGAGCCGGAGATCTGCAGGATCTCACCCCCGGCGCCGCAGAGCGTGAGCTGCCCTGCCTGGAGGCCGTCGACGGTCACGATGCCCTGACCCGCCGTGAAGCCGCCACAGCTCGAGAGAACGAGAGCCATCACCAACGCCACCACGGGCGCGAATCCAATGCGCTTCATGAGTATCCCTTCACCTCACAACTCCGGGGTCGAGCGCCGGAGTGACAGAGAATCGTAGCGAATCCACTCCCAGGTGCAGAGCGAGCCGCCTGAATCGCCCCGTGGAGACGCCCAAAGCGCCTCAGAACGAGACGCCGACGACGCCGACTAGATGTCTACGCGGACGCCCGCCCACACGGAGTGGATCAGGACACTCTCGGTGTTCGTGCCCGCCTGGACCGACCCCGTCATGGCCTGCGAGAAGTCCAGCGTCTCGCCTGCGCGGGACACGTTGCCCAGCCAGAGCATCGTGTACGCCGCGGTCAGCCCGATGCGGCGCGTGAGGCGGAAGAGGATGGACGCCTCCGCTTCCACGCCGTATCCGAAATTCGAGGTCTCCCGCTGCGAGTCCGTGGTCGCGCCCCCGGTCACGATCGCCGTGTCGCGCTCGCGCACGTCGTTCTGCATGTGGCCGAGCAGGCCCTTCACGCTGACACCCGCTTCGAACTTGCGCCGTACCCACGCGGCGGAGCCGCCGAGTTGCGCGCCAATGAACGTGTTCTTGGCCGTGTTGCTCAGGAACGACCCGGCGGCGAGCCCGGTCCAGTTGCTCGCCTGCACGATCTCGCGGTACTGGAGGTAGCGCACGCCGGCGATGCCTTCGAAGCGCCAGCTGTTCCGGCACTGGAGCTGGCGCCACCAGTTGACCTCGCCGTTCCACAGGCTCGACTCGGTGCTGATGTCGGTGCTCGCGGGCGGGGAGAGCATGGTTGCGGCGCCCGGCGTCGCGCTGAACCCGAACTGACGTCGGAGTTGGCGCCCCGCAGCCGTCGCCTTGCCGCTGTACCCACCGCGACCCTCGAGTCGGTCGCGGGCGTTCCAGCGGTACCCGATGGTCAGGCGTCCGCCGATGGCGGTGTCGAGCGCACTCTCACCCCAGTTGAACGTCGCCGTGCCGGCAGGCGGCGTCAGACCCATGATCCCCGTGTGCTCGGGGAACCACGTGAAGCCTGCTTCGGCCGTGACGTCCCATCCGCGCGGGCGGCAGCACGGATCGGGGCAGCAGGGTTGCGGGCAACATGTCCCGCAGCAACCCGACGCATTGCGTGTGAGGATCGGCGGCGGCGCACTGCCGGGAGCATTGACCGGCGCGGCGTTCGTCACATCCTCGAGCACGATCTGGTCGCGCACCGGCGCGCGGTCGACCTTGTAGGAGAAGCCCGGTGTGACGCCCCTTGCATCACCGAGTTCGAGGACGCTCACGTCCCTTGCCGGCGGGGCTGCGGGCGGCGCCGGGACGTCCTCCAGCGCGACGGGCGGAGCCGGAGCCGGCGGGAAGCCGAGCTTGTCTTCGGCGAGTGCGGCCGGCGCGAACACAGCGGCGGCGAGAAGGACAGCGAAGAGGCGCATAGCGCCCACGGTGGTGCAGTGGTTCATTCCCAACTCCCAGCCCTTGAAGTCGCCGCGGATTCTATCCGGTGGGGGGCTCGGGGACACCGTTCACCTTGCGGCCGGGCCAGACAAACCAAGAACGGCCCCGCCCGAAGGCGGGGCCGCAGCCGGATTTGGGACCATCAGACCTGCCTGTCAGCGCCGGCGGCCGATGTGGCGGTGGATGCCGTGATGGTGGTGGCCGCGGTGGTAGCGGCGGTGGTGATACCCATGGTGATGGTGGCCGCGGTGGTAGCGGCGGTAGTGGTAGCCATGGTGATGGCGGTGGTACCGGGGACCGCCGTAGTAGCCGTAGCCGAACCCGACGCGCGCGCGTGGGTAGTAGTACGGTCGGTGGTAGTGCCGGACGACGTACGGGCGGTACGCACGGTACCGCCGGGGCGCGCCTCAGCCGAAGCTCACAGCGACGCCGCCGTGGAGCAGCGGTGTCGCCAGTGCGCCCTTGGGCGCTGCGTGGGCATCCGGCGCGAGTGCGAGCGCCAGGGCGGCGAGGCCGCCGAGAGAGAAGAGCGAGATCCAGGTCTTGCGCATGTAGGTCCTTGTCTTCCGCATCTGCGTTGTTGCGCGCGGAGTGAAGGACCCAGCAGGCTGCCGGCCGACTGCCGGGATCCGGTTGAAGGAGAGAGCGTAGCACTGCCATGCGGCTCCGCCGGGCAATCCGTGCGAAGTGTTGCCCTTCCATCACGAGATCCGGAAGATGCCTGTTGGAGGTGTTTCCGATGTTGATTGCCAGGCTTCAACGGTCCTTCCTGCTCGTCGTCTTGTTGGCGTTTCCTGCCGGGCCCGTGTGGGGCGGAGACGACGAGGCCAAGCGCGATGAGCACGCCCGGACGGAGCGGATCCTGCGTGGACTCCACCAGGGGATCGAGTCCCTCGAGGCGCTTGGTGGACACCCTCGCACCCTTGCGAACCTCAAGGAGATCGCCGCCGGCCTGCGGCATCGCCTCGAAGACACGCAGGCTGCCGCGCGCAAGAAGCAAGACCGCGGGCGGAGCGAACGGCAGGTTGCCGAGCAGCAGCTCGAGCTCCTGCTCTTCGGCCACCGCGTGCTCGTCGAGGCCAAGGGCGGCGACTGCTCCGGTGTGCTGGAGCACGCCGCGCACGCGTTGAAGCTGCGCCTGAAGGGCCGTCGTGACGACGAGGCGCGCGAGGTCTACGAGACGGCACCCAAGGGTTCGCTCGTCGCCCGCTGCCTGCGCCACGCCGCCGAGATCCTCGCCGACAAGGGCGAGAAGAAGCAGGCGGGCTGGCTCGAGGCGTTGGCAACGACGTGGAACCGCGAGCACGGTCGCAAGGCCGAACGCGAAGACGACCCCAAGCGCATGGGGCGGCACGTCGAGATCATGGGGCTTGCGAAGCGCGCGTTGACGGAAGCGGACAAGGAGCGCCTCGTCGGCCTCATCGAGCTGGCCATGCATTGGCGCGAGCTGTGGCTCGAAGGCGACCGCGGGGAGAAGATGGAGCGCATCCGGCGGGAGGCGCCCAAGGGCGCCAGCCTGGCGGAGCTGCTGATGTACGCCGCGAAGCTATGGCGTGGTTTCGAGAACGCCGAGCGCGCCGGAGCGCTGGAGGAGCTGGCCCAGCACTTCCTCCAGGAGGCCAGGAAGCGCGAGCGGGCCGAGGCGCGCGAACCGCGGAATCGCGAACAGGACCTACGCGAGATCTACGAGCGCCTCGAAGACCTGCACCGCCGTCTCGAGGAGCTGCACGAACGGATTCGCGCGATCAGGTAGGGGCGACCCTTGTGGTCGCCCCACACGTTGCGAGTCGTCGTGAGGGATCCATGTAGGGGCGGGCCTTGTGCCCGCCCGAGAGGCCCCTTGGCGTGGGCGGCCACAAGGGCCGCCCGAACAGGAACCGACGTGATTCGCGGAACGCGTCGCGGGGCGACCACAAGGGTCGCCCCTACAACAACACCAGGAAACAGAACAAGAGGATCAGCGACGAGCCGAGCAGGTCGTTGATGGTCGTGACGAACGGGCTCGTCGCGACGGCCGGATCGGCGCCGACCTTGTTCAGGATCAGCGGCGTGAGTACGCCGAACAGCGTGCCGAGACAGACCGTGCCGAACATCGCGAATGCGGCAATCAGTGCGACGCGCGGGTCGCCGTCCAGCAACGTCGCGACCAGCCACAGCAGGATGCCGGCCCCCGCAGCGAGTAGGAAACCGACCAGCACCTCCTTGCGCACGACCCTCGCCACGTCGCCGGGGCCGATGCGGCCCAGGGCCAGGCTTCGCACGGTGACGGTGGCGGTCTGTGTCGCGCCACCGCCGCCCATGCCCATGATCACGGGAATGAACGCGAAGAGGGCGCCCGCCTGCTTCACGAGGTCTTCGCCCGCCGTGATGATGAACGCGGCGAGGATGCCTCCGAAGAAGGTGATCACCAACCACGGCGAGCGCGCGCGCAGTGCGCTCCCGACGCTCGGCTCGTAGATCTCCTCCGGATCCGAACCCGCCAGGCGCACGATGTCTTCCGTGGCTTCCTCTTCGAACACGTCGACGATGTCGTCGACGAGGATGCGGCCGACGAGGCGGTCGCTCTCGTCCACCACCGGGACCGAGGACATGTCGTAGTCCCGTGCGAACGACGCGATTTCTTCCTGGTCCATCGTCACAGGCACGCTCACCGGTACCGGCACGGTGATGTCGCGGATGGGCGTGTCGTCGTCGGCGAGGATCAGCGCACGCTCCTTGACCCAGCCCCGCAGACGGTCGTTCTCGTCCACCACGAAGATCTCGTGCAGCTCGCCGACCTCGTCGCGCGTGCGGCGGATCTCCTCGACGGCCTCGCGGGTGCTCTGCGTGTCGCGCACCTGGACGAGCTCCGTCTGCATGATGCCGCCCGCGCTGTCTTCGGGGTACTCGAGGATCTTCTCGAGATCCTCGCGCTCTTCGGGCTCGATCTCCTCGAGGACCTCCTGCTTCGGGCCCTCCTCCATCTCTTGGATGACGTCCGCCGCGTCGTCGGACTGCATCTCCTCGAGAATGTCCGCCGCTTCCTCGACCGGCATCTCCTCGAGGATGTCCGCGGCCTCGGCGTCCTCCATGTCGCGCAGGACGTCGGCCTGGTCTTCCTTGCCGACGATCGCCCGGAACGCGCGCGAGCGGTCCTCGTCCGAGCGCAGCGCCTCGATCAGATCCGCGATCTCCGGCGGCTGGAGCAGGTGCAGGAATCGGCGCACGTCCGCATCGGAGCCGTGCCGAAGCAGGCGCTCGAGGGCAGTCGGGTTGGCCGGGTCCTGGGACATCGATCTTGGTTCACGCTACGAACGAAGCGCCTTCGCGGTGAGAGCGGGGACGAGGGTTGCGAGCAGCGACACGCCATAGCCCGTCGCCCGGCCGCCGTGGCCCGACGGACCGGCCATGTCCACGTGGAGCCAGGGCAGGTCGAGGTCCGCGATGTGACTATAGATGAACTGCGCTGCGCATGACGACTGCGCGTTCATCCGGTCTGCAACGGAGTTGCGCATGTCCGCGACACGCGAGCGGAACTCGCGCTGAAACAGCTCCGGGGCGAAGGGCAGCGGAAACGTGAGATCGCCGCTTCGTCGCCCTGCGTCCTGAGCGGCGTGCTCGAGGCCCTCTCGATTGCTCACGACGGCTGCGTGACGCAGGCCCGTCGAGATGAGCTGCGCGCCCGTGAGCGTCGCCATGTCCACTACGACGTCGGGGTCGTACTTGCGCGCCACGTACGAAGCTGCATCCGCTACGACGAGGCGGCCTTCCGCGTCGGTGTTGTTGATCTCGACCGTCTTGCCCGAGTGCATCGAGAGGATGTCGTCGGGGCGATACGCCGTCGGCCCGATCGCGTTCTCGGCCAGGGCCGCTGCTCCGATGACGGCGTCCTTGGCACCCGAGGCCGCCAGCGCGAGCGTGGCACCGACGGTGCCTGCGGCCCCGCCCATGTCGAACTTCATGCCCGACATGCCCACCGGGCTCTTGAGGGAGAGCCCGCCCGTGTCGTAGACGATTCCCTTCCCGATCAGGGCCACCGTCCGGCGTGACTTTGGCGGGCTGTAGCGCAGCAACAGGAGCTTCGGCGGCTGGACCGCGGTTCGGCCCACGGCATGGAGTCCGCCCATGCCGCGCCGGAGCACTTCGTCGCCGGAGATCACCGACACCTTCAGGTGTTCGATCCCGCGTGCCGCCTTGCGCGTTTCGCGTACGAAGTCGTTGGTGCTCATCTCCGCGGTGGGGGAGTCCACGAGCATCGCCGCCCAGCGGAGGCGCCGCACGACCTCTTGCGCCGCAGGCTTGATCGCACGCCGCTTCCCGTCGGAACCGGCGGCCACGATGCGCACGCGCGAGCGCTTGCGCTTCTTCGTTGCGCGCGAGTACAGCGGCAACGCGCGGCCCACGGCGCAGCAGAGCGCCTGCACGTGGTCGGCCTCCTCGGCGCACAGCACGACCGCGACCGTGCCTTCGCCGATCTCCGCCTTTTCCAGCAGGAGATGGGCAGCCGCCGAGCGCGAGGGGTCGTTGTGGCGGGAGACCGAGTCCGGCAGGACGCCCAGCAGGACGCGCCCCGGACCGTCGTCGGGGTTCTGCGCGGCGACGAGCTTGTTCTCGGCTTCCGACGCGGCCCCGCGCTCGAGCAACCGGATCCAGGGCGCCTTGCAAGCGGCCGCGAGCCAGCCCTTGCGCAGGCGCTGCTTCGGAGCGAGGAACACCACGGCGTCCGCGCCGCTCACCGCCGAGGCCACCGATCGGGAAAAGGTCAGTTCCGCCACCGTCGCTACCTCCCGCGGCCGGACCAGCCGCCCGGGAAGAGTACCCTCGGCGCGCATGAACCCGGAGCCGGCAACGATCCCCGAGCGAGCGCTGCGTCAGGCGCTTGCGCTGTCCGGCTTCGACGGCCGCGGAGCACAGCGGCTGATGGAGCCCGTGACGCGCGGCGCCCCGCCGCCGCGCGCGAGCACGCAGGCGCCGCGGGACGCGGCCGCGCTCGCCTTCGTCTTTCCGCGGCAGGACGAGCTTCACCTCCCGATCACGCTACGGGTGAAGAGCCTGCGCGAGCACAGCGGGCAGGTTTCGCTGCCGGGCGGCCGCCCCGAGGACGGTGAGACGCTGCCGCAGACGGCGCTGCGCGAGGCACACGAGGAGATCGCCCTCCCGCCGGACGGGATCGAGATCCTCGGCGTGCTCGAACCCGTCTACATCCCGGTCACGCACACGCGGATGTTCGTGCACGTCGCGCTCGGTCCCGAGCCGGCCCGTCTTGTGCCGAGCCCGGCCGAGGTGACGCGCATCGAGCTCGTCCCGCTCGGGCACCTGCTGGATCCGGCGCGGCGTCGCAACACGCAGCGCACGATCGGCGGCCGCGCGATCGACACTCCCTACTTCGACCTCGCGGGCCTCGAGGTCTGGGGCGCAACGGCGATGGCGCTCAGCGACTTGGCCGAGCGCCTGCGATCCGTTCTCTGAGCTCCACAGAGTCGCAGAGGCGCAGAGCGACCTAAGGGACGCGGAAGCGCCGGCTTCGATCGACGACCGCTTGCGAGTCTCGAGTGTGGATGAAGGAAGGCGTTGCGCTGCTTGGAGGCACCGCTCTGCGGCTCTGTGCCTCTGCGGAGAATCACATCCCCAATCGCTCGCGTAGCTCACGCACCTCTTCTTCGAGACGCGCAACGCGCTGTTCGAGGTCGGGTTGCGCCGGCACGGGCGGCGGCGGGGCGGCGGGCACGGTCGGCTCGACGTGTTCGTCGCTCGCAGGTTCCGCAGATGCCTTGGTCTTGCCCAGCAGGTGGCGCCAGCGACGGCCACGCTCGCGCGGGGCCTTGGGCATCTCCTCCACGTATGGGACCGGACGATCGGCGAGCGCGCGCAGCGCCTCCTCGACCGCGTGCGGGCCGTCGAAGTGGCTCATGCGCGATGCGCGGGTCTTGAGGTAGCCCGGCGCCTGGGGGCCGCGGCACAGCAGCTCGCTCAGGATCGCGAGCGCCGGCTTCTCGACGCCGAGCTGCTGGCGCACCTCGTGCGCGTACCGCATCGCGCGCCCGCCGTGGGACTCCTGGCGCGTGACCCAGTCCTTGTCCATCAGGGAACGCAACGCGCCTTCGACCTCGTAGTCCTCCACGGTCATCACGGGGTCGCGGTTGCTCTTCTGGTTGCACCCCGCCACCAACGCGTTGACGGTCAGCGGGTAGCCGTCGGGAACCGTCAGCTCCTTCTCGATGAGGACGCCGATGATCCGCTGTTCGAGCTCGTCGAGGTCAAGAGGCATCGTCTTCGCCGTTCTCTTCCTGGGTCAAGAGCAGCCCCTCCAGCACGTAGGACTCCGCCGTGCGCTTCGGCCCCGGCGCCCGCATGGACGTGCGGTACTGAGCCTTGACGCGCCGCTTGCGGAACGAGGAGTACAGCGCCTTCGGATCTTCGAGCAGCGGGTGGAGCTTCCCGAGACCGAGGAATCGTCCGACCTCGTCGGGGCCGACCACGTCGCGATCCTCCTCCTGCATCATCATTCGGACCTTCTCCAGGCTCTCGAAGGGAAGGTCGAAGACGAACTCCTCGAACGCCTGCATCTGCTCGGAGTCGTTTGCGTGCGCCGTGAACGACTCGACGAAGCGCGCATCACAGTCCTGAAAGAGGAGCGAGGCGATCTCGCTCGCGCCCATCATGGTTCCAAACACGCGCGGCGCGCGGCAGCGTGCGGACCACGCGGAGCGCAGGATCGGGCAGAACCGGCCCGTCGCGAAGCTCGTGCGGCCTTCCCACAAGTCGAGGAGCTGTTCGATCGCCAGGCGCTTCACTTGCGGAGACATCGTTCGCGAGGTCACGAACGACGCATAGAGCTCTTCGGCGAGGCGTGTGTAGACCGCTTCTTCGATGGCCTCCTGGATCTGCCGGCGCAGCGCGTCCGACTGGTCGCGCTCGCATTCGTGCATCGCGTACCGCATGGAGATCCAGAAGTTGACCTTCGCGATGCCGAACGTGCGGGAGAGGAGTGCCTTCGTCGGGAGGATCCAGTCGAGCCCGTGTTCGCCGGCTTCGAGCAGCTTGCGCATGAGGGTCTCACCCGACCGCTCCTTGCCGCCCAGCGTGCCCTTGTCGTAGAGCGACGGGTACGAACCGAACGCCGTCGCCAGTGAGCCCAGACCGCGGAAGCCGACGGAGAGCGCCTTGCGTACGTCCTTGCCGATCTGGTCCGTATGCGTGCGGGCGTAGGCGCGCAGCTTCTCGACCAGATCCACCTCGCTGGCTGTGAAGATCTGCTCCGGCTCCAGCTCTGCGTGGAGCGTGTACAGGCCGCTTTCGACGAGCGGGTCGTTGGCGGGATTCGCGGCGGGATCCGGTGTCGCCATGGGGGAACCTTCATCGCGTGCGCACGCGCGCGGACGCCCGCATGCGGGCCGGATCGTACCGCTGTCGCGCGGCCGGTTCACCATCCGCTCGCCTGCGACGTCGAGCCTCCATCATGGGGGCTCCGGGGGGTCGTGACGGCGTGGTGACAGCGTAGACGCGCGGCAGCCCTATCAGGCCCTGACAGGCGGCCCAACCGGGGTTCCGCGCCGCGCGTCAGCGTGATACCAATTCGTCGCGCCTGGGAGGGCCGCATCCCCCGCCACACCGGCGGGCGGCGCGACAGAACCGCCCTTCGGGGCCGGCGGAGGTAGGCACATGGGTAGGGCAATCGTGGTTCGTGGGACCCTCGTCGCGGCATTCGCTGTCGCGCTCGTCGTCATCGGCGGCTGCTGTGCGCCGAAGAGCCTGAACGGGCCGTGCTGCGACATGGCCGGCATCCCGCCGGATCTGCCCGCCGCACCCGACCCGTGCAAGAAGTACTGCAAGGTCTGGGTGCCCGCGACCTACAAGAAGGTGCCCAAGCTCGTTCGCTGCTGCAACGAGTGCACCAAGCAGGTCCCCGTACGCGTCAAGGAGATGCGCGCCCGCGAGGTGATGGTCAAGCCGCGCCAGTGCGTCGCGAAGCGCACGTGCGGCAACGACTGCGAGGACACGCTCATCCAGGTCAAGCCCGGCGGGTATCGCTGGGAGCAGGCCGAGGCCGGCTGCTGGCAGTACTGCTACCGCAAGCCCGAATACAAGTGGTGCAAGCGCCAGGTCAAGGAGAACGAGATCGCGTACTGCGTCGAGACGCCGCCGGAGTACAAGACGGTCGTCGAGACGCGCGATGTCGTCCGCTACCGCACCGAGTACGTCCCGCCGAAGTACGAGATCCGCTACGTCAACGAGGTGCACACGCCGGGCCACTGGGCCTGGAAGGAAGCACCGGGCTGTGGTGCCGCCCCCGATCGCCGTTGCTGGACGAAGCCGCGCTTCATGGGACGGACGTGTACGGATTGCAACCGCAAGCCGGCAATTGACTGCGGCTGCCCGCCCACCAACTAGCCCGCACGGCGCTCCGGATGCTCGGCGGGCGCTGTGCCGACCGCTTCGCTTCCGTCTTCGCGTGGTCAACCACGCGTCGTCCTCATCGGCTTTGCGGCGCCTTCGCCCCGGTGCGCCGGCGTGATGAGGACGGTTCTCAACTTGCCGGCGGCTGGCGCCCGCGACGGCACGATCTGGCCCTTGTGAGCCAGAGGCTCTTCGGTATGCTCCGTCGGTTCCGCGCCTTGGAGGATCTCTCATGACCCATGTCGTCACCGGTCGTTGCGTCGACTGCCGCTACACCTACTGCGTCGTCGAGTGCCCCGTCACGTGCTTCTGGGAGATTACGGATCCCCACATGCTCGTGATCGATCCGAACACGTGCATCGACTGCGAGGCGTGCATTCCGGCCTGTCCCATCAACGCCATCTGGCCGGATTACGAGCTGCCGCCCGAGTACGCCGAGTGGGAACAGCAGAACGCCGACACCTGGGAGGGCGGCGAGAACTTCACCGAAGGCGGCGACCCGCTGGACACGGCCAAGCTCCTCGACGAGATCCAGGAAGAGGAGAAAGCCAAGGGATGGGACATCACGGAGCCGTCCAAGGCAGCGGACTAGCCGCAGAGCGGGTTCTGGGGTCTGGGTGGTGAGAACGAGAACGGGTTCGAGTTCTGGGTACTGCGTTGCCGGGGCGCACCCAGAGCCCCAGCAAGCAACGCCCGATCTCGTTCCCAGTACCCACACTCGTTCCCGAACCCGATCTCGTGCCCAGCGCTCAGTACCCAGTACCCGTCAGGCAGGCTTCTTGACGTCCTTCGGCTTGCGCAACCGCTCGAGGGCCTTCCGCGCCGCGCCCTTCACACCGCCGTTCCAGTCGCCCTTGCGCAGGCGCTCCAGCGCAGGGATCGCACGCGTGACGCCGTACTTCCCGCACGCCGTGGCTGCCCACGTACGCATGCGGTGATGAGGGTCGTCCAGGAGCGTGACCAACGCTTCGTGCACCTCCCGGTCATCGGGCTTCAATGCCGTCACGCAGTCGAGCGCCTGCTTGCGCATGTTCTGCGTACCTCCCTTGCCCCACTTGTAGTCGAGGAAGGGCAAGGCCAGATCGACCGCACTGCGATCGCCGAGATGGCGTAGGCCCTCCAGCGCGCCCGCACGCACCACATCGCCGTGCGAGTCCACCGCGAGCAACTGTGCGAGCAGCTCCCTGGCACCCTTCACCTTGAGCCGTCCTACGGCCTTGGCCGCGGCGCCGCGTACGTACGGGTGCGGATCCCCGCGGGCTGCCCTCGTCACCGCGTCGCCGGCAACGCGGCGGTTCGTCGCGCCCAGCGCCTGCATCACCTTGACGCGTACGCGGGGGTCCTGGTCGGTGACCGCCGCAAGGAGTGCTTCCTTCGAGCCGGCGCCTTGCAGGCGCTCGAGGATGCCGGCACACGTCTCCCGCACGGCCCAGCACGTGTCCTCCTGAAGGGCCTTGGCAAGCGCGGGCACGGCAACGGGACCGAACTCCTCCAGCGCCTCCGCCGCGTCCATGCGCCCCGTGGGATCCGGGTCTCCGGCGAGGGCGTCGGCCCACTCGGTGACCGACTGGTGCTGCATTACCTTCATCAGCAGGTCGCCGCCTACGCCGAAGCGGAGGAACTTGCCCCCGCGCTCCATCGGGAAGACGTGGCGCGCCCGATAGATCCAGAGGTCCTGGGCTTCTCCCGAACCCCAGCGGATCGGGACCTTCATCTTGAACACGCCTTGGCCGCCGCCGAGCTTCTGCGTCTGCTGCACGATCAGTTGCTTCTTGCGGCCGTCGTAGCGCACGTCGAACTTCGGGTAGCCGAGCCCGTAGACCCACTGATTCCAAAACCACTGGAGGTCTTCGCCTGCCACGTCTTCGACGGCCGTGCGCAGCTCCTCCGACGTCACGGCGCAGTCCTGGTGTCTCTTGACGTAGGCGCGGATCGCGTCGCGGAAGAGGATGTCGCCCAGGTGGCGGCGCAGGTTGTGCAGGATGGCGGCGCCGCGGTTGTATTGCTTTCCGCCGAAGAGCTCGAGCGGGATGTCCCCGCGGGGCTTCTTCTCGAGTTTCAGGTTCGCCGCGTGCGGCGTGCCACGCATGTAGCCCTTGTTCTGACGACGCCGACGCAGAAGGAACGTCTCGATGCCGTAACGGTCCTCGAAGAAGAGATCCGTGAAGTACGTCGCGAAGCCCTCGTTGAGCCAGATGTGCTCCCAGGTACGGCAGGTGATCAAGTCCCCGAACCACATGTGCGCGAGCTCATGGGCGACGAGGCCCTCCGACATGTAGTTGGGACGCGCCGCCTTCGTGTGCAGCGCGCGCATGTTGAGCGTCGTCGCGGTGACGTTCTCCATGCCGCCATAGATGAAGTCCCACACGTACGTCTGCGCGTAGCGCGGCCAGGGGTAGGGCGACTCGAGGTAGTTGGTGAAGAACTCCATCATGTTCGCCGTCTCGGCGAGGGAGGTCTTGAGCGCCTCGGTACGGCCGGGCGGCGCGCTGTACTCGAGCAGCACGTCCTTCCACTTCTCCTGGATGGTCTCGAGGCGCCCGACGATGAGTGAGATCAGGTAGGTCGGCGCGCGGCCCTTGAAGGTCCAGATGTCGGTGCGCTTGCCGTCGCTTGTGACGGAAGCCTCTTTCGTGCCGTTCGAGACGGTCTGGAGCTTCTCATCCACCGTGACCGCGATCGTCCAGCTGCAGCGATCGTCCGGCTCGTCGTAGCAGGGGATCCAGCGTCGGTTGTCCGTGCCCTGGCCCTGGCTGTACATGAACCACGGGCGCGTCGGGTGCGCCTCGCTCGGCTTGTGGAAGTACAGCCCCCGCTTCGGCGTCGACGTGTAGAGGACGTTCACCGAGTTCACCGCACCGCTCGCCAGCGGTCCCGGCAGGTCGATCTCCAGGATGCCCGCGCGATGGCGGTGCTCCAGGCCGTTGCCGGACGCGTCGACCACGCCCTGGACCTTCGTGTCGCGGCAGTGGAGCCGCAGCATCTCGAGCCCGTCCACGATGGACTCGAACCGGATGGTCACCTCGCCCCGGACCGTCCCGTTTTCGAGGTCCGGTGTGACCTTGATAGAGAGGTGCTGCTGGCGGAACTTGCGGGTGGACGCGTCCAGCGGCTCCGGCGGCGGGGGCTTCTTCTTCTCCTCGGCGTAGGCGCCTGCGAGCGGCAGGACGAGCAGCAGGAAGGCGGTCGAGAGGCGTAGGGTCCCGGTCATGCGACGTCTCCGTGACCGGGATGCTATGCCAAAGTTGGTCCCACGGGACGGAGCCCCGACACTACGGAGGGTTGACCGAGGGCTCTGCATGACACGCTTCGCACCGATCCTGCTGCTCCCGCTCCTGCTCGTCGCTGCGCGCGAGGCGGCAGCGGATCCGCGCGTACCCCCGATTCCCGATGCCCAGCTCCCCGTCGCGGGCACGTGCGCGCCCATGCGGAACCAGGACGTGACCATCGTCACGATCGGTCCGCGCACGGACCTGCGGTGGTTCGGCGTGAGCGGGGTGGCGCAACCCGTGCTCCTGCGCCAGCTCGGGCCGCTGCTCAAGCAGCGCGCCGGCTCCGCGCGCCCCAGCCAGCACGCCGTGTGGATCACCGCGTCGGCCGGCCACCTCTGGGCGCACGTTGCGAGCGTGCGCAACGCGTGCGCTGCGGCGGGCATCTATCGCGTGGGATTGCGCGTGCGCAGCGAGAGTACGGGACAGGTGATGGGCTTTCCGTTGTTCCTGTCCGCAGCGCCCGGTGCCCAGCCCAGTCCGACGAAGGCCGGGCGGCTCAAGGTGAAGGTCGTCATGGTGCCGGAGAAGCAGTCGAAGGCGCCGTCCGACATCGGCCATGTGTATGCGGCGGCGCGGCGCGCGCTGGACATGCGCGGCAAGTGGGGCATCGACAAGGTCGTCGCCGAGGTACGCCTGCCGATGCTCGCACCGCTGCAGTACGCGGTCACGACCATCGACGTGCTCTACCGCGCCGGTGTGTCCGGCGTGCGGCTGCGTGGCGGCGTGCGCATCCCGCGGATCCAGTTCAAGGTCGTTCCCAAGCTTGAGATCCAGGGTGGCGTGGTCTCGCGCATTCCCCAGCAGCTCAAGCCGCCGCCGATACGGCCGCGCAGCGTGCCCTGGGCGATCGACGGGGCCAACGAACCCGGGTGGGTCGATCTAACGATCCAGGACCTGCCGGCGATCGGGAGCACCGAGGGCCCCGCCAGCACGCCGACGGCATCCGACCTGCTTCCGAACTACGCCGAGGGGCGCCAGGGCGTGCCTGCCTCCGTGCGCCAGCAGATGGATAACGAGATCCGCACGTGGGCTCGCGGCCTCGGCGCGGACATCCTTGCCGGACTGCGAGGCGGACCGGAGCTCGAAGCGCGCATGTCGCCGGGATTGCGCGGCATCGAAGGGCAGCGTGCGCTCATCGACCCGGCGCGCAAGGCCTTTCCCGATGCGGCGGCAACCGTCACGTCGACCCTGCAGTTCAACGTGCTGCTGTTCGGCGGCGGCCGGTTGGTTGGGCGCGTCGATGCGACCGTCAGCCTGGCCGGCCGGCAAGTCGGTCTCATCTTTGCCAACTGGAAGGACGCCGTCGCGGGTTCCATGACGCTCCCGCCGTTCGAGGTCGATCCCTATGCCGGGGGCGAGCCCGCGCGCTTTCGCGTCTGGTTCGAGGCCATCTTCGACGTGGCGCGCAAGGTCGGCGCCCGGGGTTTGCCGCTCGCACCGGCAGACGAAGTGCTGCGCTACTTCCCGCGCGTGGCGCACGCCGGTGTGCGGCGGTCCATCGAGGCGCGCATGCCCTCCATCGAGACGCTGGCAACCCGCCTTGCCCAGGCCCCGTATGACCGCCTCGTGCTCTCCGCGCAGCGCGGCACGGCGACGGTGGTGGCGGGACGCCGGGTCGTCGGCGTACTGAACTTCAGTCTTACGGCACAGGAGCGCGCGCTCCGCATCGACGATCTCGCCCCGCGGCGCGCGCCCCGGTAGGATTCGAGGCCGAAGGAGGCACGATGAGCAGGCACATGGCACTGGCGGCGGCTTTCGCCGTTGCGCTCGGGGCGCTCGGATGCTCCGGCAACCGATCGAATCAACAGCGCGCCGTCGCCGCGGCGCCCACCGTGACGAGCATCACCGGGGCACCCGGACAGGGCGCCAACGCGTGGACGACGTCCCAGGCCCTGGCACCGGCCTACGCGCCGCCGCCGGCCCCGCCGCAGGTTGTCCAGCCGGCTCCTGCGATACCGCCGGCGCCCGCGGCGCCGACCCCGCCGGCCGACCTGCCGCCGTCGCCCGATCTCGGAGACGGTTGGAGCGCGCCGGAGTTCCCGCCTGCCCCCGAGGCGCCCGAGACGCCGCCGGTTCCCGATGCCCCGGCTCCGGAGCCGCCCGCTCCGGCGCCTTCGTGAGGCGGCGCCGGCAAGGGGTGAGGCTAGGACTCACCCGCTCCGCCCGTCGGGCGGACCTTTTAGACTGAGGCTGTGAGGCGGACGCCACCCGCGCAGAGCGCGAGTACAATCCGGCGATAGACCAATGGCGGCCAATCGCTGCGCCCGTTGACGCCTGGATCCGATAGGAATCGACACCCCATGCGAAAGATCATCTGCTTCGGCATCCTGTTCGTTGCGCTGGTCGGCTTCACCGCCGGCTGCAACACCGGCCCCGGCAACCCGACCCAGTCGGGTGCCGCCAGTCCGGGCACCGCGCCCGTCCCGGGCAGCTACAACGCGCCCGCGCCCGCCCCGGCGCCGGCACCGGCGCCCTCGTGAGGCGGCGCCGGCAAGGCCTGAGGCTAAGGGCCTGAGGCTAGTCGCCTCACGCGCGTCCGTGCGACGCGCACCTCTCAGTTGAGAGTTTTCACGCAAGCCCCGGACGGGTGCCGTCCGGGGCTTGCTTCGTTTGTTGGAGGGCACGGTTTCTGACCCGGGCGGACTTGCGGCTTGCCGGATGCTCGACAGCGCTGCGCCGACCGCTTCGCTTTCGTCCTTGCGTGGACACACCACGCGGCGTCCTCATCGGCTTTGCGGTGTCTTCGCCCCGGCAACCCGATGACGAGCGAGCGGTCTTCAAGCCGGCTCTCGGGTGCGTTCGCCCTGATCTCAGCAAAGTGGACCTCACGCTGCTTCGTCTTGTGTGACCCGCGTAGAATCCAGGCGGGAGGGAATCCAATGCGTCGTTTCGTTTGCGCCATTCTTCTGATCGCCGCCGCGGGTCTGGTCACTGCCTGCAACACGGGGCCGGGCAACCCGAGGCAGTCCGGTGCGTCCAATCCCGGTACCGCGCCCGTTCCGGGTGCGTACGGTGCGCCCAATCCCTCCGGGGCGTACTCGCCCGTCCAACCCGGCCGCTGAGCGTCGGCGCGCCGGAGTGGGGGCGCTCGCACCGCTTCGTCGGCCTCGCGGGGAAACTCCACGCCACGGCCTCCTGATCGGCACTCCGCTCCCCACCCGGACGCGCCGGCAAGTCTAATCCGGTGCGTCTTCTCGCTCGCGGGCGTAGTACCGGTAGAGCCCCATCGGCAGCACGAGCATCACGAGCGCTTGCAGCAGGCGCGCCTTGCCGACGCCGGTGAAGGCCAGCATCTGGAACTGCGAGATCCAGAACGTCAGCCCGCGAACCCAGTGACCGCTGGGGAGCAGGAAGATCGCCGGGAAGAACATGCCCAGGTACCACGGCAGCCACGCGCTCGATGCGATGCACAGCAGCACGAACAACGTGATCAAGCTGTCTTCGATCAGATTCGGAGCGTCGTAGTCTGCGCGCGCTGCGGCGCGGAAGAAGCGCGTTGCGGCGAAGACGAGGAAGCCGGCGGCGAACACGAGCCGCAGCCCATTGCGGAATGCGTCGACCGAGTCCGGCAGGACCCACTCGTAGAGCGTGCCGATCGCCCCCTGGATCGAGTTCCACGGCGACGTCAGCAATCCGAGGATCGTGTCCCAGCGGAAGTCGTTCCAGTCGCCGGCGTACGGCCATGCCGCGGGCACGATCAGCGCGAGACCGAAGAGCGAGCCGGCGATCGCCCGTGACCACCCGAAGCGTCGCACCAGGAACACGAAGGCGAACGGCACGGCGACGAACGCCACGTGCTTGATGAGCATCCCCGCGATCAGCGCAGGGATCACGTACAGCCAGCGCCGGTCGATTGCGAACCGGAACGCAACGACGAGGCATAGCGCCATGAGGAGGTCGTTGTGCGCGTTCGCAACGAAGTGCAACAGGATGTACGGATTCCACAGCAGCAAGTACAGCGGTCCAATGGATGGCGCGCGCCCCATGCGCCGCCGTGTCGATTCCATCGCCCACGCGCACAACGCGATCGAGAGAGCCGTGAGGAGCTTGAAGAGCACGCGCGTGAGGGCGGCATCGCCGCCGCCGAGCACTGCGACGCCGCGGCACGTCGAGGCGAAGAGGAAGCCGTACGTGCACGGCACGTCCTTCCACTGGCCCGCGAACGCAGGGTCGGCGCGCCAGTCGAGATCGGCGGGCACCGTGACGTAGGGATTGCGCCCGTACTCGGCCTGGATGTGGCCGACGTTCACGTACGCATGCAGATCCGAGGAGTGAAACGGCCGGATGAAGAGCGCGATCGCGGCGAAGGCGACGAAGAAGACGACCAGCAGCCGCACGGGGCGCTCACCAGCGGTGTCCAGGGCCCGTACCTGTTGCCAGCCACGGCCGAAGAGGAACAGGAGCGCACCGACGCCGATCCAGTTGTAGACGTGGCGCAGCGCGCGCTGCGGACGGTCCGGGTACGTGGTGTAGGCGAGGTAGACGAGCGCGAGGTAGACCCCGAGCCGGATCAGGCCCTTGCGGTCGGCGGTCAGCCCGATCGCCCGCCCCGCACGCTCGAGCGCCCGCCCTGCGTGAGCGATCACGGCGCAGGCTCCGGCGGCTTCGAGCGATCCGTCACCCAAGGCGCCACGAAGAAGATGGCACTCATGATCGCGTAGCCGATCGCGGCATCGCGCGCGACGTCCCAGCCGAGCGCGAGCGCCGTATCACCGCTCGTCCAGCGCCAGCCGTGCATGAGCCCGAAGAACGAAAGCACCGCCGCAGCGAAACACCACGCGGCCGCGAGCCGGAAGCGACCCTCGATGACGCCGACCGTTGCGGCGGCCACGATCATCGCCGTGAAGATGCCGCCTTCCGCGAGCGCGAACACGCCCTGGTAGTGCACGCCGGTCGCCGCGAGGGTCTCGCCGAACGAGGGCGTGAACTTGGCATCCGCTGCACGTGCCCCCATCTTCAGCATGAACGCGCCCCATGCCGCAACGCCGGGAAGCAGCCCGATGACGACGGCCGGCGCGTGCTCGCGGGGCGTTGCCTGGAAGGCCTGCGCCGTGATGACGATGGCGATCCACAGCACGATCGCCATGCCGGCCTCGATCGGCACCGCCCACGCGATGACGCTGACGCTGCCGGTGAAGGCGATGGCCGTCATCACGACACCGTCGAGCCAGGAGTAGCCGAGCCGTGCACCCAGGGCCTTCCATCCGGGATGGCCGATGTAGATCGTCGTCGGGAAGCATGAGCCGAACGAACATGCGACGATCGTTCCGATGCCGTTCGCTGCGAGCGAGAGCCGCGTGGAGAAGCGATCACCGGCAGCCTCGGCGCTGTCCAGGTTCTGAAGCGAGCCGAGCAGGTTGAACAGGCCCATCGCGAAGATGATCGAGAAGTAGTCGTCGAGATAGGCGAGTGAACCGAACAGCGATCCTACGGCCGGCGTCGGCATGTGCAGGCCGACCGACTCGGTTGGTGCCGAGCCGTGCGCCAGGCCGGTCATCCAGCACAGCGCGGTACCGAGCGCCACAGCCACCGCGCCGCCGGGGATGCCGCCCTTGAAGCGCACCTTCCCGAAGTACACGAGACACACGATCGCGAACGTCGAGAGCCCGATGACCGGGTGGGCGTACGTGCGGAACAGGAAGTCGAGTGAGATGAAGGTGAGCGCGATGCCTGCAAGCGTGCTCAACAAGGCGGCGCGCGGCACGTGCCGGCGCAACCGGTCGACGACGAAGGCACCGAGCAGCTCGACCAGACCGGAACCCAGGCAGGCGACGAGCCCGGCCTTCCACGCGGTTTCGGCGGCAAGCGCCGCGTCGCCCGTCCGCTCGAGCACGTCGATCTTCACCGGCAGCATGACCAGGAAGACGAAGACGATCAGGCTGACGGTGTTGATGCCGTAGGGCAGCGCGCACACATCGGCCCTGCCCTGGCGGCGTGCCAGCTGCATGCCTTGCCATGAGTAGAAGAGGTTCCCGATGAGGATGCTCAAACCCACGGCGGGCAGGATGCGTGCGTAGAGGAGATCGTCCGGGAAGCCCAGGAGCCCCTTGCACAGGGCAACGATCAACAGGAGCTGGATGAGGTTGTCCAGCGCCAGGCCGAAGAAGCCGTCCAGGTCCCCGCGAACAAACCAGCGCGCCCTCATCGCGCAGGACCCTAGCACACTCGGTCGAACGTAAGTGTCCCTGAAATCAGGACTTCGATCTTCATCGATTAATCACTGGCGTCCTATCAACGGTTCATTCCTCCCTGCTTCACTTCCGGCGTCGCCGGGGACAGACCTCGCCGAAATGCCTACTGAGGAGCGAGAGAAGATGATCAAGAAGGTTCTCACGACGGCTGCCGTCGTCATTCTCATGACAGGCGGCTTCGTCGCTGCCGATGGTGTCAAGGTCGACACCAACCTGCCGAAGTACGCGCCGGGTCAGGGTGTGTCCGGCAGCATCAAGAGCGTCGGCTCGGACACCATGAACAACCTCATGACGTTCTGGGCCGAGCAGTTCAAGCGGTACTACCCGCGAGTCTCCATCGAGATCGAGGGCAAGGGCAGCTCGACCGCCCCGCCCGCGCTGATCGAAGGCACCGCGGCGTTCGGCCCCATGAGCCGAAAGATGAAGAGCAAGGAGATGGACAAGTTCGTAGCCAAGTTCGGCTACAAGGCCACCCAGCTCCGCACGAGCATCGACATGCTCGCCGTCTACGTCCACAAGGACAACCCGATCAAGGGCCTGACCCTGCAGCAGGTCGACGCGATCTTCTCGAAGACCCGTAAGGGCGGCTTTGCCAAGGACATCAAGACCTGGGGCGACGTTGGGCTCACCGGCGCCTGGGCGAACCGTCCGATCACGCTCTACGGCCGCAACTCGGCCTCGGGCACGTACGGCTACTTCAAGAAGCACGCGCTCTTCAAGGGCGACTACAAGGACTCCGTCAAGGAGCAGCCCGGCAGCTCGGCGGTCGTGACCAGCGTCTCGAACGACCTCGGCGGCATCGGCTACAGCGGCATCGGCTACAAGACGGCCGACGTGCGCGCGATCCCGCTCGGAAAGAGTGCGGGCAACCTGGTCCCCGCCGAGCCGGCCAACGCCTACTCGGGCCGCTATCCGCTCGCACGCTTCCTCTGGCTCACGGTGAACTATGCGCCCGGTAGCCAGCTGGAGCCGCTCCGCGCCGAGTTCCTCAAGCTGATCTTCAGCTTCAAGGGCCAGGAAGTCGTCGCCAAGGACGGCTACTTCCCCATCACGGCTGCGATTGCGCGCGCCGAGCTCGAGAAGGTCGGACTCGCCACGCCCGACGGCATGTAGCCGCCGAGCGCCGCCTACCGCATGCAGTTCGCAGTACCCGGTCAACCTGTGGACTGTCTTCCCAAGGGTGCCGGTGGCTTCCGTCACCGGCACCCTTTTCACCCCCGGCTCTTCCGGCGGTGACCTCCTAGCCACTGTGCACCGTCGGGACCGGACGGCGTGCAACACGGGCACCCATG
>JANQJW010000033.1 GCA_028281445.1 Planctomycetota bacterium
GTACGACCGCACCCAGTTACGGGTGTCTCTGGCCGACGGCGCCGTAGCACCCGTCGATCAGTTGACGTCCAGCAGCTCCACGACGAACTCGAGGTTGGCATACGGGCCGATCTTCTGGCCCTGACCGCGGTCGCCGTAGGCGAGGTGCCACGGCACCCAGAGCTTGCGCACGCCGCCGACCTTCATGCCGGGGATGCCGCGGATCCAGCCCTCGATCAACCCGCCCTTGCGGAGCTGGAACTCGATCGGGTTGCCGCGCTTGTAGCTGGAGTCGAACTCCACACCGTTCTCGAGCGTGCCCTTGTAGTGGCAGAGCACCTTCGACCCGAGCTTGGCCTCCTTGCCCGTGCCGACCTTGAGATCGTCGATCTCGAGCTGGACCCACTCCACATCGAAGACGAGATCGGAGTTGGCCGCGATCTTGCCCGTGCGGCGATTGCCGTAGGCCATCGCAGCCGGAATCAGCAAGCGGCGAAGTTCGCGCTTCTTGATTCCCGCAAGGCCCTCGATCCACCCCTTGATCACGCCGCCGCGTTCGATCACGAAGCTCTTGCGCACGTTGCGCTCGAACATGGCACCGCTGCGCACCGAGTAGCCGGCGTAGGAGATGTCCATCGCCTGCCCCTTCTTCACGGGGTCACCGCGCCCTTCGCGCAGAACCTGCACGGACACCCCGCCCTCGGTCTTGTACTCCCGCAGCGGCTTTCCGAGGTTCGGCAGACGGCTCAGATCCCAGCCTTCCGGTGCCGGCGCCGGCCCGGGGCCGGCGTCGTCCGACTTGCTGCTCATTGCGATGAAGCCGACGGCCCCCGCCAAGACGATGGCCAAGCCGATGAGAATTCCACGTTCGCGTCCAGTCATGGCCCGGATTCTACGCGTTTGGAGGCCACGCCGGACGCTTCGAATGGGGCGCTGCCGACCTGCTAGGATCCGGCCCTCATGGCCATGCTCGAAACCGAACGAATCGAAGAGCTACGGCGCGCGCTGTCGAAGCCGCTACCGGAGATCCCGTCGAAGTACCTGTACGACGACCACGGCGCTGCGCTCTTCGACACGATCACGCGCCTGCCCGAGTACTACCAGACGCGAACCGAGGAGAGCATCCTCGCGGCGTGTGCCACCGACCTCATCGGGCGCGTGAAGCCGCTGGCGCTCGCCGAGCTCGGGTCCGGCGTCGGCACGAAGATCCGGCTCCTGCTCGACGCCATGCAGCGCGCCGGCCGGATGGACTCCTGCACGTTCCTCGACATCAACGAGCAGATGCTCTCGGAGTCGATCATCGCGTTGCGCGAGCTCTACCCGGGCCTCGAGGTCCGCGGCATCCGGGGTGACTTCGAGCGCGACGTCGACCGTCTGGGTCCCGGGGGGAACCGGCTGGTTCTTTTCCTCGCCGGGACGATCGGGAATCTGCACCCCGACGCAGTACCCGGGTTCCTGGGCAAGGTCGCCAAGCAGATGGAGCCGGGCGACGGCTTCCTCGTGGGCCTCGACCTCGTGAAGGATCCCGCACGCCTCGAAGCGGCCTACAACGACCGGGATGGCGTCACGGCAGAGTTCAACCTCAACAGCCTCAACGTCGTGAACGCGATGTTCGACGCCGACTTCGACGTACGCGCGTTCCAGCACCGGGCGTTCTGGGATGCCGAGAACGAGTGGATCGACATCCGCGTGCGTGCGCGTACCCCCACGCGAGCGCGCATTCATGCCATCGACATGACGATCGAGCTCGACGCCGGCGACGAGATCCGCACGGAGTTGAGCTGCAAGTACACGCGTGAGTCATTCGAGCGCTTGCTCGAAGGCACGGGCCTCGGCATCAGCGCCTGGTACACCGACGACGACGAGCTCTTCTGCGACGCGTTGGTGCAGCGGGTGTGACGCCTCGACACCGCGGGCCGACCACTCGGCCCTCCGGGCCTCGGGTCGCCCCTACATCGTCGTTGGCCGAGCGGTAGCCGCATGGAGAACCGGCGATGTACGGGCGACCCGAGCGCAGCGAGTGGTCCGCCCGCGCCCCCTACGCGCTTCCCGTCCTGACGATCCGCTCCAACACGTCCGGCGGCGGTACGTCGATCTCGTAGACGATCGTGTCCGGGTTGGGATGGACGCTCGGACGGTCTGCGAGCACGCGCAACGGCCCGAAGAGCTCCTGGGAACGACGTTCCGGCCCCTCGCTGCGCGTGACGCCGATCTGCTTCTTCGCCCCCATGCACTGGAGCGCGAGCGCCTTGCTGCGCGCGCCGAGTCGCATGCCCGGTATCAGGCTGAACATCGAAAAGCCCACGACGGTGCCCGGCTCGGCCGTGTAGGCCGCGCAGAACTCGGCCACGGGCACCAACGCTTCGTCACCCGCGTCGAGCTGCGCCAGGAGGTCCCCCGGTACGTCGTCGCGGGCCAGCGCAAAGCCCACCATGGACGTCGGCAGCGTCGCGCAGTCCAGCTGCACCCAATCGGGCATCGCCGCCTCGCCATAGGCCAACGCATTGCCCCGGTTGACGAGCTGGAAGAAGCCGGCGTTCGCCTCGTCGAGCACGTCTAGACAGCGGGTTCCCGAGATGCACGTGCTCTCGGCGAGGGTTGCCGCGAACGACGGCAGGCCGAGCACGAACGGAATGTAGTCGCGGCCCTCGACCTCCATGTCTAGTGCGCGGGCGCAAGCACGACGGTCTGCTGCTCCTCCCACGTGAACTTGCCGAGGAAGCCCCAGTCCATCGGCTTCCCCCGGGTCAGGTCCTTCACGTAGTACTGCATGCCGCGCTCGAGCTTTGCTGTGGGGATCATCCCGGAGGTGCCGACCTCGACGTTGATGATGTCCGTGATCGCGGTGCCTTCCTTCTTCCAGAGCGCGATGGGCAACCCCTTGCGCAACAGCTTGCCGTCGTGCGCAAGCAGCGTGTGCGTGCGGTACTTGCCGCGCAGCTTCGCCATCGTGATGTCGAGGCCTGACCGATCTCGGTTGACCATACCGAAGCGCGTCTTGACGGATTCGTAGCCTGTACGGGTCGCGCGCAGCAGCAGCTGTCCTTCGACGGGCAGATGGAGGTCGAAGGCACCGGCTCCGTCCGGCTCGATCTCCTTCTCGAAGCGGATGTGCGCGTCGTCCTTGCCGCCCGCCCCGATGGCGTCCCAACCGACGCCGACCATCAACCCCGTGCTGTCAGTCTCGTCGTCCGGGTAGGGCACGCTGACACGCACGAGCAGCTTCGTTCCCCGCGGGACGGGCTTGCCGACTTCGTCGAGCACCTTGCCGCTGATGACCGGCCCGCTGCGGAGCGTGAGGTCGACGCGCACTTCGTGAGTGGGATCGGCGATGTCGTCCACCTGGGTCCAGGCCGAGAGGAAGCCCTCGGCCTTCGCAGAAACGAGCAGCCCCCTCACGCGCGGAATCTCCGCGACGTACGGCACGGCCGTCTGCGTTGCCTGTCCTCGATGGAACGCGTAGTTGATGCGTCGGCGCCAGTCCTTCGGTAGGCCCTGGGGTCGCCTTGCACTCCACGCCCGTGTGTCCAGCGGCCGGAACGAGGGCTTCACCTTGGTGATGTCGAAGGTGCCACCGGACGCGAGCACGCGAAGGGAGAGACGCATCCGCCGGCAGACCCAGTAGGTGCCGTCCTCGCCTTTCCCGAGCGCCATCCACTCATCCGACGGCTCCGCGAAGTAGAACACCCGCGGCCGGCCTCTCTTTCCATCTGTGTCGAGCCTCCCGATCTGTACCCCCGACACGACGCTGCCGTCGTACGCATCGCGAACCACTTGCTTGGCCGGCGGCTCGGGTGCGTCGGCAGACGGCTCTTCGTCCGGCACCGGCTTGGGTGCGGGCTTCGCGCCGCCCTCGAGCACGGGCTCGTCACGCAGCAAGGTGTTGGGCTCGCGCACCGCCATGTCGTCCGTGTCGGCGAGGTCATGGTCCGACGACGGTTCCGTGGGCCACAGGAACGCGCCAAGACCGAGCACGAGGATCAAGCCGACGGCCACCCAGTGCTTCCCGCGCATCCTTCCAGCATACGTTCGAACGGCGCGCCCTGTGCGCTACCTAGAATGCACGCGTGAGCCAAAAGCTGATCCGCATCGCTGCCGCGTTCGGCGCCGTCGCGGCCGTGGTCCTCTTCCTCGAACGCGACCGCATCTTCGGCCACTACGCCGAGCGGATGAAACGCACGCTGGAGGTGGAGCTCGAGCCCTCGCAACCGTCCGTGGGGAAGATGGAGGACGAGCCCGTTGTGTGGTTCGAGCCCGAGTTCACGGCGGAGCAGCTTGTGCGGGGGCTTCTCAGCGAAGCGACCGCGCTTCCCGAGCAGAAGCACCGGCGCGTCGATCTGACGAGCTTCACGACCTGGTTCGACGGCCGGCCGCGGTTCGTCTACGGCTGGACGGACGACGACCCGGTCTTCGGACTGCCCCAGCGCTGGCACGTCGTGAACGGCGACCTCTCGAATCACGACGAGCAGCCTGTCTCGAAGGCGACGTTCGCCCTGCAGATGCTCGAGATCGATGGCGGGCGCCGGCTCATCGCGTCGATCGACGACGAAGGACCCGGCGTCTACCCGGACACGATCGTCGGTCTCGACGCGGAACGAAGGCGACTGTGGAGCTACCGGACGCCCGAGCTCAATCTCGAGGACTTTGCGATCCTCTACGACGCAAAGGGCCCCTACGGCGTCGCCGTCGCCAACGGGGGTGACACGGGCACCGTTGCGCTGGACGGGACGGGGAGCGAGCTGTGGCGGATGCCAAGGCGCCATGTCACGTACGAGGTGCATAGCCATCCGGCGCTGCCAGGCACCCTGCTGGAGGTCGGCGGGGACCTCGAGCTCTACCGTCACGATCGCGGAAGCACACGCGTGCACAAGATCGAACGCCAGCGCGGCTACTGGACGGACCTCGCCTTGCTGTTTCCGGATGCGGAAGGCAAGCCCGCAATCGCGGCGAGTGGCTTGATCCACGACGGCGACCTGCCGGTCATCTCGCGACTGGACGAGGGCGGCAACGCGTCCTGGCGCGTGCGCCCGAAGAGTCGCGCGGAAGCGCTGGCACTACTCGAGCCCGAAGGCCGGGAACGCCTGATCGCCGCGACGACGCGCGGCGGGCATCTGATCCTGATCAACGACGAAGGCGTGCTGCGGGCGCGTATCGAGATGCCCAATGACACGCCCGGTATGGAGGTCGCTACGTATCACCTCGCCGCCGGGGAGCTCGCGCCGGGCCGGTGGGCGATCGCCGTGCGCTTGCTGTGGGGCGCCTACCTCTACGAGGTCGACGTCACGAAGCTTGACGCGCGGTAGCGCGCCGGGCGTCACCGTCATGCGTGCGTCCCCGGCGCGGGTTCCTGGAGCGACGGCGCCAAAAAGCCGACGAGGACGACGCGTGGTAGTCCACGCAAGGACGAGAGCGAAGCGCTCGGCGCAGTGCCGCCGAGCACCCAGGAAGCCGAGCCTACTTTTTGCGGGGCCAGACGGCCCAAATCGCCATGATGCCGCCCACGAGCACCGCAGGCATGCCGCGCGTCATGCGTAGCTGCCACATCTCGTTGAAGCCGAGCTTGCCCCAGAACGCCATGCACGTGTCTCGCCACTGCGCGCCGATGTCACCCGATCCGATGTCGCCCGTCCCGAGGACGACGTAGTGAGCGACGAGTAGGAAGCCGAGCAGGAAAGCAAAGAAACGAACCACGGCGAATCTCCGCGACCGAAGGACCCGGGGTTAGCGTACCGGATCCGGCTCGACGACGTCCCAGTTCTCGGGGAGGGCGACGGTGGACTCCCACCCGGGCTGCGCCTGGTCGAGTCCGTCGAGGCCCAGCGCAGAGAGCCGACCCGCCCTGGCGTAGCGCGCTGCCCTCGATCTGCCCTGGTACGTTCGCAGACGTGCTCATCCGACGCGCCCTTCTCGACGGCATCGTGCGAGGCGAGATCACGCTCCAGTTCCGCCGCCAGAGGCGACCGACAGTCAAGGCCGGCGGCACGCTCAAGACCGCCGTCGGCGTCCTCGCCATCGACGCCGTGGACCGGGTCACGATGACCTCGATCACCGAAGCCGACGCGCGCCGCGCCGGCTCGCCGGACCGCAAGAGCCTCCTCGCCGAGTTGAAGAACCGGGAAGGCGCCGTCTACCGGGTGGCGCTCCGCTACGCCGGCGAAGATCCGCGTATCGCGCTCCGCAACAACACACGCATCACGCCCGAGGAACGCGCGGCCATCGAGGTCAAGCTCGAGCGCTTCGACCACTTCAGCCGTCAGGGAGCGTGGACGGCGCGCGCGCTGCGCACCATTGCGCGAAACCCGGCCGTGCGCGCGCCCGATCTCGCGGCGGAGCTTGGGTACGAGACGAAGTGGTTCAAGGCCAACGTGCGCAAGCTCAAAGCCCTGGGCCTGACAGAGAGTCTGAAGGTCGGCTACCGCCTCTCGCCGCGCGGCCGTGCCTTCCTCGATGCGTGACACCGACGGTGGCGCCCTGGTAGAACGGGGCCGCTGCGGTTTCCGGCCCCCAGCGCATGGAGGAGACGACATGACGCGGTCTACCGCATGGGGCGCCGTTACATCGGGAATGGCCATGACGGCATTCGGCGTGGCCCTGATGTTCGCAACCGGTGCGTGCCACCACCATCACCACGGCCACGGCCACCACCATCACCACCACCACAAGGGCATCTTCGCCCTGGTCAACGAGTCGGGCGAGGCCGTCGTGCTCGAGGGCGATGAGCCCATGGCTGTCGGTCCCGGGTCGGCCGCGGAGGTCGAGCTCGCGGAGGGCGTGCACGACATCTCCGTCACGTATGACGACGGCAGCACGGACACGTTCTTCGACGTCGCGATCGAGGGCGATCAGACGACAAGCATCACGAGCGGTTAGGCGACGCCCGCACCCTCACCGACGCTCTCGATGATGGCGTTGAGCGTCGCGCTCGGACGCATGGCCGCGTCGACCTTCGCCTTCTCGGGCTTGTAGTAGCCACCGAGATCCTGAGCAGGGCCTTGGGCGCCCATGAGCTCCTCGTCGATCTTCGCCTCGGCGTCGGCAAGCGCCGCGGCGACCGGCTTGAAGCGTTCGGCAAGCGCGGCGTCGTCGGTCTGTGCAGCGAGCGCATCGGCCCAGAAGCGCGCAAGCCAGTAGTGACTGCCGCGATTGTCGCGCTCGTGCACCTTGCGCAGCGGCGACTTGCGCTCGGCAAGCAGCTTCGTCGTCGCGTCGTCGAGGGCAGCACCCAGGATGCGCGCCCCCGGGTTGTCGAAGCGTTCGGCGAGATGCTCCAGCGACACTGCGAGCGCGAGGAACTCCCCAAGCGAGTCCCAGCGCAAGTGGCCTTCCTGGGTGAACTGCTGCACGTGCTTGGGCGCCGAGCCGCCGGCGCCCGTCTCGAACAGCCCCCCGCCGGCCAGCAGCGGGACGATGGAAAGCATCTTCGCGCTCGTGCCCAGCTCGAGGATCGGGAAGAGATCGGTGAGGTAGTCGCGCAGGACGTTGCCTGTGACGGAGATCGTGTCCTCGCCCTTGCGGATGCGCTCGAGCGAGTAGCGCATGGCATCGACCGGCGCGAGGATCTCGATGGTGAGGCCGTCGGTGTCGTGCTCCTTCAGGTACTCGTTGACCTTCGCGATGAGCTGGGCGTCATGGGCCCGCTGCTCGTTCAGCCAGAACACCGCGGGCGCGCCGGTGGCGCGCGAGCGCGAGACGGCGAGCTTGACCCAGTCGCGAATCGGCTCGTCCTTCACCTGGCACGCGCGCCAGACGTCGCCCGCCGCCACCTCGTGCGAGAGCAGCTCGTTGCCCTCGGCATCGACGATGCGCATCGTCCCGGTCGCTGCGACCTCGAAGGTCTTGTCGTGCGAGCCGTACTCCTCGGCCTTCTGCGCCATCAGGCCGACATTGGGCACGCTCCCCATCGTTGCGGGATCGTACGGTCCGTTGGCCTGGCAGTCCGCAACCGCAGCCTGGTAGATGCCGGCGTAACTGCTGTCCGGAATCACGGCCTTGCAGGCCTGCAGCGCGCCGTCGGCGTTCCACATCTGACCGCCGTCGCGGATCATGGGCGGCATCGATGCGTCGATGATGATGTCGCTCGGCACGTGCAGGTTCGTGATGCCGAGGTCGCTGTTGACCATCGCCACGCCCGGGCCCTTCGCATAGACCGCCTGGACGTCGGCCTCGATCTCGGCGCGTTTGTCGTCGGACAAGTTCTTGATCTTGTTGACCACGTCGCCGAAGCCGTTCTTCGCGTCGACGCCAAGCTCGTCGAACGTCGCGCCGTGCTTCTCGAAGACGTCGCGGAAGTACGCGCGCACACCGTGGCCGAAGATGATCGGGTCGGAGACCTTCATCATCGTGGCCTTCATGTGGAGCGAGAACAGGATGCCCTGCTCGCGCGCGTCGGCGACCTGCGCCTCCAGGAACGACACCAGCGCGTCCTTGCTCATGAACGTGGCGTCGAGCACCTCGCCCTCGAGCAACGCGAGCCCGTCCTTGAGCACGGTGACGGTGCCGTCCTCGGCGACGTGCTCGATGCGCGCGGTCGTGGGCGCCGCGAGCGTGATCGACTTCTCGTTGTGGCGGAAGTCGCCGCTGTCCATCGTCGAGACGTGCGTGGGCGAGTCGTCGGTCCACGCGCGCAACCGGTGCGGGTTGTTGCGCGCGTACTCCTTGACGGCGCGCGGTGCGCGCCGGTCGGAGTTGCCCTGGCGCAGCACCGGGTTGACCGCGCTGCCCTTCACCTGGTCGTAGCGCGCCTTGATCTCGCGCTCCTCGTCGGACGACGGCTCCTCGGGGTAGTCGGGCAGGTCGTAGCCCTTCGACTGGAGCTCGGCAATGGCTGCTTTCATCTGCGGAATCGACGCGCTGATGTTGGGCAGCTTGATGATGTTGACCTCGGGCGTGAGGCAGGCCTGCCCCAGCTCCGCGAGCGCGTCGGGCACGCGCTGTTCCTCTGTCAGGCGCTCGGGGAAAACGGCGAGGATGCGTCCCGCCAGCGAAATGTCGGCCAGCTCGACGCCCACGCCGGCCGCGGCCGCGTACGCCTCGATGATCGGAAGCAGCGAGTGGGTCGCCAGGGCGGGCGCCTCATCGGTGAGCGTGTAGACGATCGACGGCTGGCTCATGGCACCTCCCGGGCGTGATGGAACGGGAGGTGTACCAGAGTGAGAGCAGGACGCGAGCCACGAGCGGTGGTGCACGGTAGGTTCTGCGGAATGGAGCGCACGCGACACCAGGAGGCGAAGGACCTGTTCCTGCGCGCTGGCACGCTCGCACCCGGCGAGCGTCCGGCGTTTCTCGACGACGCCTGCGCAGGCGATGCGGCACTACGCGCCGAGGTCGAGTCGCTGCTTGCCCACGACGAGCGCGCCGAGGGCTTCCTCGAAGAGGGGGCTGACGCCTACGTGCGCGGGATGCACCCCGAGACCATCGGACCGTATCGCATCCTCGGCCCGATCGGCGAGGGCGGCATGGGCACCGTCTACCGGGCGGAGCAGGCCAGCCCCAAGCGGCTGGTAGCCCTGAAGGTCGTACGCGCCGGCGTCGTCACCCCCGAGTCGCTCCGGCGCTTCGAGAACGAGGTCGAGTTCCTCGGCCGGCTGGAGCACCCCGGCATCGCACGCATCTACGAAGCCGGACGCACGTCGCAGGACCTCGGCGAGCGTCCCTACTTCGCCATGGAGCTCGTGTCCGGCCGGCCCCTGACAGAGTGCGCGCTCGATCGCCAGGGCAAGCTGGCGCTGCTGCTGGAGGTGTGCGCCGCCGTCGCGCACGCACACGGCCGCGGCATCGTGCACCGCGACCTCAAGCCCGCGAACATCCTCGTGAGCGCAGACGGCAAGCCGAAGATCCTCGATTTCGGCATCGCGCTGGCGGTGGACGCCAACCAGTCCACGCTGGGCCTGACGCAGACGGGTCTGCTGCTCGGCACCGTGCAGTACATGAGCCCGGAGCAGGCGCTTGCCGTTCCAGGCGAGGTGGATGCGCGCGCCGACGTCTACTCCCTCGGCGTCATCGGCTACGAGCTGCTGAGCGGCACGGTGCCCTACGAGGTGAGCGCCTCCAACCCGCTGGAGGCGTTGCGCGTGATCCGCGAGGTCGAACCGAAGCCGCTCGGCGACGTCGATGCTTCGTTACGCGGCGACCTCGAGACGATCTTCCAGACCGCGCTCGAGAAGGAACGCACGCGTCGCTACGCCTCCATTGTGGATTTCGCGGCCGACATCCGCCGGTCGCTGGAGGGGACACCGATCCTCGCGCGGCCCGCAGGCCTGTGGGACCGCTTCGGCAAGTGGCTGCGTCGCAACCGAACGCTCGCCATCGCAATCGGCGTGGCCCTCACCGGGCCGGTCTTTGCCTTCCTGGGCCAGGCCGTGCCGGCATACGCCGCGCTGGTGTTGGGTCTCGTCGGGACGTCCATCGGCCTCGTCCGATCGATGCGGCTTCGGCGCGAAGCCGAAGAGGAGCGGCGTGCTGCACGTCGGGAGGCGGACAAGGCCAAGGCCATCAACACGTTCCTCCAGGAGATGCTGGCATCGGCACAGCCCGGCGAGCAGGGACACGACGTCAAGGTCGTCGACGTACTGGATCGCGCGGCGGAGCGGATCGGCGACGCGTTTCGATCGCAGCCCGAAATCGAAGGACCCATCCGCATGACACTGGGCCTGAGCTACCGGGGTCTCGGCCAGTACGACCGCTCGCTCGAGCAGCTCGAGCTCGCGCGGGATCTGTGCACGCGGGCGCTAGGCCCGGGTCATGTCGATTCGCTCAATGCGTTGGGTTGGACGGCGATCGTCATGTGCGAGCAGGGCCGCCACGCCGACGCCGAGCCGCTGCAGCGGCGCTTGATCGAGCTGCGCCGCGAGTTCCTCGGTCCGGACGACCCCGAAACGATCATGTCAACGGGGCAGATGTCGCTGGTGCTGCGCGGCGTCGGCAAGAAGGAGGAGGCGATCGCCAACCAGCGCGCGGTCGTGGACGCCATGGTGCGAACGCGCGGCACGGACGACCCGCAGACGGCGACGGCGCGCGGCACGCTCGGCTCCCTGCTCGGCAACAACGAGCAGTACGAAGAAGCCGAAGAGGTCCTGCGCACAGCGATTCAGCGCATGCGCGAGAGCGTCCACCCGGGGCACCACAACATGCTGGCCGTCCAGAGCAACTTCGCGACGGTGCTCCACGCCAACAGCAAGCTGGAGGAAGCCGAGGCCGCGTACCGCGAGTGCATCGAGCGACAGAGCGAGGCGCAAGGCGCAGACCATCCTCTCACTTCGCTCGTCTTCTCGCAGCTCGCGCGCCTGCTCTCCGAGACAGACCGCACGGAGGAAGCCGAGCCGATGCTGCGTCGGTCACGCGAGATCCTGACGACATGCTTCGGCCCGAAGCACCCGTACGCCGCGCAAGCCACCACGACGCTCGGCGAGCTCCTGCGCAAGACCGGGCGCGCGACCGAGGCCGAGCCCATCCTGGCCGAGGGTGCCGAGCACTCCGTCGGGCGCCGCAAGCACGCGGCTCAGCTCTACTACGGGCTCTGCCTCGCCGAGCTCGAGCGCGACGGGGCGCGCAGCGTCCTCGAAGGAGCGCGACGCGGCGTGGTCGAGGCCTACGACGAAGACCACCCGCTGATCCCGCTGGCCGACGAGGCGCTAGCTCAGCTCCCGTCGTAGCCAGGCACGGGCCGCGCGCCACTCGCTGTCGACCGTGCGGGCCGAGACGCCGAGTACCTCCGCGGTGTCTGCGATGCTCAAGCCGCCGAAGAAGCGCAGCTCGACCACCTTCGCCTGACGCTCGTCCAGCGCGGCGAGCCGATCGAGCGCGGCGTGGAGGTCGAGCAGGTCGATCGTCGCGCCGCCGGTCATCGCGAGGGCGTCCACGAGCGTGACCGGGCGCTTGCCGCCGCCACGCTTGGCGCGATCACGCGTGCGTGCATGGTCGACGAGCACGCGGCGGATCATGCGCGCAGCGAGCGCCAGCACGCGGCCGCGGTCGAAGTCGCCGATGTCGCGCTGGTCGGCCAGGCGCAGGTACGCCTCGTGGGCGAGCGCAGTGGCCTGCAGCGTGT
>JANQJW010000074.1 GCA_028281445.1 Planctomycetota bacterium
GAAGCGGCCCTCGCCGACGCGCACGGTGTGCGTGGAGCCGGGTTGCAACGCGAGCGCGACGGAAGGCGGTACGCCGACCCACGCTTCGAGCACGGCGTCTTCGACCAGCGTGAGGATCGGTGCACCCGCCTGGACCACGCGGCCTTCGTCGACGTGGCGCTTCAGCACACGACCGGCGAACGGCGCCTTCAGGGTGCCGTCGGCGATCTCGAGCTCGAGCCGCGCGATGTCGGCATCGAGCCGTGCTACGCGCGCGGTCTGGGCTTCGATCCGCTCCTTGCGCGTGCCGGCTTCGAGCTCGCCCAGCTTCTCCTTGGCGCCGGCGAGCTTCGCGCGGGTCGACGCAAGCGCGGTCTCGATCTCGTCGTGCTCTTCGCGCGAGAGCGTGCCGTCGGCCAGGAGGCGCGCGCGACGGCGTAGCTTGGAGTCCAGAAGCCCGGCGCGCGCATCGAGGTCGGCCACGTTCTGACGCGCCGCTGCGATCACCTCGGCGCGCGGCCCGGCACGGAGCTCCGCGAGGATCGCGGCGGCCTCGATGCGTCCGGCGGCCACGCCGTCTCGAAGCGATCGCACCTTGTCGACGTCGATCACGCCGAGGATCGCCTCGGCCGTCACGGTGTCGCCGGCATCGACGTCGAGACGCAGGATCCGCCCGGCGCGTTCGAAGCCCAGCACGCTCGCGCGACGGGGACGAACGTCACCCGTGAAGCTGCGGACACGCAGGTAGCCGTCCGCCGGCTCCGGGTGGGCCGCCGCGACGGGCAGCGGCGCTGCACTGGGGGCGGCCTCGGGCGCTGCCGCGGAGGGCGTTGACGTCGGGAAGGCCCGGGCGGCGAGCAGGACCGCGGCGCCGATGGCCGCGAGGAGGCCGTACGCCATGTGGCGCTTCGTCATGAATTGACGGATCGTCACGAACAGACCAAAAAAAGGGCTCTGGGAGGTGCTAGAGCCGGTTCGCGCGTCGGGCTTCATCGGGGAAGGTCTCCTGCATCACCCGCTGGCGGGTGGCGTCGTAGTCCCACTCGGTACTCAGGGGCGCCCAATTGTGGGCGTCCAGGATGGCTTGCTGATTCGTCCGGAGCAGGTGGCGCGGCTCCTTCATGCCGACCTGCTCGAGGTCGGGCTTTGTGGCGATGATCGTGATACCGCCGTAGCTGACGGCCCAGAGGCCGAACACCAGCCCTTCGACGCTCATGCCCTCGGGGAGTTTCAACTCGCCCGCGGCCACGCCATCGCGGGCGATGCCGGCGACCGTCTCGACGCACGACTGCTCGCACGCCATCAGCTCGTGCTGGCGCTTCTCGGACGTCTTGTCGCGGATTCCCTCGGCCAGGACGATGTGCTCGGCCCGGAAGTGTTGGGGGTAGAGGTCCGCGAAGAGATCGATCGCCACGCCGATCGCCGTCATGCGCTCGCGCGACCGGCCCTGGAACGTCGCGGCGCGCCGGAACAGGTCGACGCGTGTGGCCGCCGTCTGGGTGGCCAGGGCCATCACCACCTCCTCCTTCGAGGAGAAGTGGTTGTAGATCGTGCCCTTGGAGTACTCCGTCGCGGCGGCGATGGCGTCCATGTTCATCGCCAGGTAGCCGCGCTCGTCCAGCATGCGGCTGGCGACGTCGAGGATCAGGCGCTCGCGCTCCTGGATCTGCCGTTCCTTGCGGGTCCCGATCACCATCGTGAGATTATGACGCTTCGTCAGACTTTGTCGATTCGTCAAAATCAGAGACTGTGACGAAAGGCCCGATCGTGCTGTCGCCCTAGGCGACCTTCAGGCGCTCGATTTCCGCCGGGCGCAGCCCGCGGCCGAAGGCGACGGTGAGGAGCAGGTCGCCGGGGCGGTCGAAGAGGATCTCCATGCCGAGGACCTCGGCAGGGCCCGACCAGAGGTGCTTCACGCCGTCCATGATCTTGATGAACACGTCGGTGCCGTAGCGCCGCGCGAACAGCAGCGCGGCCTCGGCCGCGTCTTCCGCGCCCACGGCCGTGTCCTTGGCGCGTACATGCAGGCCCTGGAGGTCGATGGCGACCGTGTGGCAGAGCAGCTGCGTTTCCTCGCCCTCCGACGTCAGGAAGACACGGTGGGTCTTGCCCTTCGGATCCCGCTTGCGGGCGGGCTTCGCAGCGGGAGCTGCCGGTGCCGCGTCCGCCTCCTCCGGAGAGCCCTCGGCTTCCGGCTGATCGGCCGCAAATGCGTCTTCCGGCTCGTCCTGGGCGTCAGGCGAGGCGTGCTCGACGCGCGGGACCGAGCGCCGGTCGGACTGGCCCAGGGTCGGCGAGGAGCCGCACAGTTCGGTGACCTCGTCCGGCGTCAGCGCCTCCGTGAACATGCAGCCCAGCTCGATGCATCCAGGCTCGTAGGAGGGCAGGACGAGTCGCGCCATCGTGGCGAGGCGCTCGATCTCGCTGTCGTCTTCGTACCCCAGCCGCACCGTGAACGTATCCGGCAGCGCCGACTTGACGGCCATCGCGGCCTCGAGGAGATCCGGCGGGCTCGGCAGATCGAGGTCCTCCGCCCGCAGGAAGACCTTCACGCCGGTCACGCTCACGTCCCGCAGCTCGGCCATGAGCGGGCCGGATCGGGACACGATGGCAGCCGGTACCTCGACGGCAACGCGGCTGGCTCGGCGACGGTCGGCTGTGGACAAGAGGACTCCCGGAACCGCTATCGGCCCCGGGGCCCACGGCCGAAAGGCTTGTTCACGCGATCTAAACGGGCACCCCCCAAGGCCATGAACAGGGTCCTGACGGCAGCGAGCGGCCGTGTAAGACTGCCGCGGTGAGCACCCCGCTGGACGCCTATTGTTTCGCCTGGGACGGGATGTTCGTCGTGCCCATCGAAGGGCTGACGTCCGCGGGGATGACCCCCGCCTTCCGGGCCACCCTGCTCGAGCAGGGGGCCGCCGGGGAGGCCTGGGCCGAACAGTTCGACCAGGCCTTCGCGACCTACTGGGAGCGCGCGAGCGCCTTGTCTGCGGCGGCGCCGCACCACTGGTACCCCCCACGCCTGCAGCACGTGTGCATCGTCACGGAACCCGATCGGGTCCGGCCGTACTTCCAACCCTTCAACAAGAGCTCGTGGCTGCTCTACGCGTCGGACTTCGAGCCGGCGACCACGACGCCCGAGTTCGCCGCCTTCCAGTTCTTCCATGTCGAGCGCATGGGCATCCTCCAGCAGATCGTCCCCAGCCTCATCGCGAACCTGGCCTACTTCCTGACACTCAGTGACGAAGAGGTCGAGCAGTTCTGCGACGGCTGCCGGCGCACGACGCGGCCCGACCTCGCCGGCTACCAGGCACTCGTCGACGCGATGCCCGCCGTGCGGCAACTGCATCACGAGACGCTGCGTCCCGCCGCGCTCGCGATTCCCGGTGCCGTTCGGATTCCCGATCTCGGGCTTGTCTTCCCCGCGTCGCTGCAGGAGCCGCTGGCCGCGCTCCAGTCCTCCTGGGGACGCGCTGCGCAGAATGTGTTCGAGCGCCATCGCGGGGCGCACGTGGCGCCTTCGCGCACGCGCGGCACCCGAGTCGGCGACTGGCTCGTCGAGGCGCGGCCTCCGTTGCTCGTCACGGGCGCCGAGGGGCGCATCTTGTGGGACTGCGAGATGCCCGACGAACGGGCAGCGCTCGACGAAGCGCTTGCTGAGGCAAGTGCGGACGCCGAGGTCGCCATCCGGTCCGACCTGGAAGCGGTGGGGGAGCAGACGGCGCGCTTCCTCGCCTGCGCGCGCGACCCGCAGGAACTCGTCGATCCCTCGCCGCACATGACGGAAGAGGGGCTCAGTTACGTGCATCGCGAGCGCAAGCTCGTGGCGTACAGCATCGGTCCCGGTGAGAACGAGAATCGCATCTGGCAGGAGACGCCGCCGTACGAACGGTGGATGCTCGCGGCGCGCACCGCGCACGAGTGGGGACACCTGGTTGCAGAGTCCGGGTGGGTGCACGTTCCGGACGCGCGTAAGGAAGAGCGTGCGGAGAAGGAAGCGGCGCTCGTGGCTCTCTTTGACGAGGTCCACGATTCGGCACCGGACCCCGTGCGCGCGGCAACAGCCGAGGAAGCCGCGCACTACGCGGCGAAATCGGGCTCCCTCGGCAACGCGCTCCTCAAGGGGATGATGATCCGCATCGAGGACTACCAGGCGAACCTCTTCGCGCATCGGCTCCTCGACGCGGACGCCATGGACACCTACGTCCGTAACAATGTGTTCTGCGAGCTGCCGGGCGCGACGCGCGGTGGGGTGTACTTCCCGATGGTCCAGCAGGTCTACGAGCTGCAGTACCTGCGACTCAGCCGCATCCCGGAAGGGCGCGACTGGTTCCTCCGGAGCACTTGGTTCGCCGAGCGGTTCATCGAGCCGGGGATCATCACCCTCGAGCAGTTCCACCAGCTTGCCGACGCGATCGCGGCGGTGTGTGACTGCTACGAGCTCGATCCCGAGCGCTTCGACTTCACGGCGCTGGATGCGGAAAGGGAACGGGCATGACGACCGCCTTCGACGCGATCATCATCGGTACGGGGCAGGCGGGCCCCTCACTGGCCGCGCGGTTGGCGTCGGCCGGGCGCAGGGTCGCCGTCATCGAGCGCAGCCGCTTTGGCGGGACGTGCGTCAACTACGGATGCATCCCGACGAAGACTCTCGTCGCCAGCGCGCGCGCCGCGCGCTTTGCACAGCGCGCCGCGGAGTTCGGCGTCGTGCTCGACGCTCCGCCGCGGATGGACATGAAGCGCGTCAAGGCGCGCAAGGACGACATCGTGCGCGCCTCGACCGAGGGCGTAGAGGGTTGGATGCGCGGGCTCGATGGCGCCACGGTCTTCGACGGCCATGCCCGGTTCGAAGCAGCGAATCGCGTGCGCGTGGGCGACGACCTCTTGGAGGCCCCGCAGATCTTCATCAACGTCGGCACGCGGCCCTACGTGCCGCCGCTCGACGGCATCGACGACGTGCCGTTCTGGACCAACACCGACATGATGGACGTCGACTTCCTGCCGCGGCACCTGATCGTCGTCGGCGGCAGCTACATCGGACTCGAGTTCGGCCAGATGTACCGGCGCTTCGGCAGCGAGGTCACGATCGTCGAGCGCTCCCCCCGGATCATCGCGCGCGAGGACGAAGCCGTCAGCGCCGCGGTCCAGGCGATCCTCGAAGACGAAGGCATCACCGTGCACACGGGGTCTGAGTGCATTGCCCTGAAGCGCCACGGCGACGACGTGGGCGTCGGCCTCGACTGCGACGGGGAAGGTCACGAGGCGACCGGCTCGCATCTCCTGCTGGCGGTCGGCCGCTCGCCGAACACAGACGACCTCGGGCTCGAGCACGCCGGCATCGAGGTGGACGAGCGCGGCTACGTCCCCGTGGACGACCACTTGCAGACCAACGTGCCGGGCATCTACGCGCTCGGGGACGTCAACGGCCGCGGCGCCTTCACGCACACCTCCTACAACGACTTCGAGATCGTGGCCGCCAATCTGCTCGACGACGACCCGCGCGCCGTGAGCGACCGCGTTCTCTGCTATGCGCTCTATACCGACCCGCCGTTCGCACGGGTGGGCATGAACGACGCCGAGGCCAGGGCCTCCGGACGCAAGGTGCTCGTGGGACATCGCGAGATGAAGCACGTCGGACGGGCCAAGGAGATGAGCGAGACGCACGGGTTCATGCGGTTTCTCGTCGATGCGGACACGAGACGCATCCTCGGCGCGACGATCCTCGGCGTCGGCGGCGACGAGGTCATCCACGCCGTGCTCGACGTGATGTATGCCGACGCGCCCTACACGGTGATCCAGCGCGCGATGCACATCCACCCGACCGTGTCCGAGCTCGTGCCGACCACGCTCGGCGCGCTGGAGCCGCTCGAGGGCGCTACGGTTTGATGGCCCGGTAGAAGCGCGTAAGGGCCTCGCGCTTCTGCGGCTTCTTCCGCAACGGCCCCCAGCGGAAGACCATCACGCCGCGGGCGGGCGGGCGCGTGCCGTGGTCGAGCACCGCCTCGATCTGTTCGACCGGTACCGGTTCCCCCCAGTCCGTGATCTGGACGATGGGCCAGATGCGTACCGGATCGCCCGGCTCCCCCGTGATGCCGAGGTGCTTGCTCAGCCACGTCGTCTGCTTCGAGATCCATGCCGGATCCTGCGCGTGGCCGAAGCGTGCGTGGTACGGCATCGGGCTGAAGACATCGAGGTAGCGCATCTGCGCCTTCAGGTCGATCGCGAGCTTGTTCCGAAGCGCGCCGTCTCGTTCCGTGTCGCTCCATGGGCAGTGAAACGTCCCGAGAAGAGCGAGCGGCCGCGTCTCGTCGAGGATCTCGCGAAACTCACGCACCCAGTCGGTGAAGACCTCGCAGCGCCAGCGGATCCACTCGGGATCATCGGGCGTTGCACGACCGGAACCGTTGGTGTGACGTAGGAACTGCTGCCGGCAGCGGGGACAGAAGCACGTGTCGGGCAGCGCCGGCTCGGCTCGCTCCCAGCTCGCGTGCGCGTGGTGGTAGTCGAGCCACACGCCGTCGATCTCGTGGTCTCGCAGCAGCGTGCGAAACGCACCCATCCGCCACTTGCGATACGCCTCGTGTGTCGGGCAGATGCCCTGCCAGCCATGCGGCGCCTCCGCGCGCTTGCCGTCGGGGCCGACCGGTGCGGCGTCCGGGTGCTTCTTCAGGTATTCCGCGCGGTGCACGGTGTTGAACTCGGCGAAGATCCGCGCGCCGTGTGCCTTGAGACGCGCAACGCGCTCCTTTGTGATGCCGCGCTCGCCGATCCAGATCGCGTTGACACCGGCCTTCGCGAGTCCCTTGTCCTGCTTCATGAGGACCGCGGGCTCGCCGCCGTAGATCCCCCGTACCTCGATGTGCGGGCGCCGGCTCTCCCGCGCGTCGGCGGCGAGGGCGAAGATCGCTACGAAGAGCGGTAGTGCAGCGGTGCGGCGCACGAGTGCCATGCGGCCTGGTCTACCGGCTGCGCCCTCCCGCCGCAACGGTCAGGCAACCGGCCGGCCTGGGGCCAGCGCGGCCTGCAGCCGAGACCGCAAGTCCTCCGCGGTGTACGGCTTGCGCAGGAACCCTGTGACCTCCTCCGAGTCCAGCGAAGCCTCCAGCTCTTCTTCGTTGTAGCCGCTCGAGAACACGACCCGCGCGTCCGGAGCGAGGCAACGAATGCGCTGAAACGTCTCGACGCCGCTGAGACCCGGCATCGTCATGTCCATCAGCACGATGTCGATCGTGTCGCGGTGCGCACGAAACACCTCGATGCCTTCCGCACCGTCGCTGCCGGTGAGCACTTTGAAGCCCAGGTCGCGCAGCATTGCCGATGCCACGGTTCGAACCCGTTCGTCGTCGTCGATGACGAGCACCGAGCCATGCCCGTGCCACGCGTCGGGCCGATCGGAAGCGGCTTCCGTCGCCGCCGGTGCCAGCGACTGCGGCAGCAGGACACGGACGGTCGTCCCGCGACCCGCAACCGCGTCGACGCGGAGGGTTCCGCCGTGTCCCCGGACGATGCCGAGGGTCGCGGCAAGTCCAAGACCACGCCCCTGGAACTTCGTGGTGAAGAACGGCTCGAACATGCGGTCGCGCGTGGCGTCATCCATGCCCGCGCCGGTGTCCGCAACCTCGATGTAGCTATACGGCCCCGGCAGGAGGTCGTCGCTGAGAATGGTCTCCGCGAGGTAGCCGGCGTCCGCATCGACGGTTCCGGTTCGCAGTGAGATCCGGCCGGTTTCCTCTCCGAGCGCATCCGACGCGTTCGTGATCAGGTTCATGACCACCTGTCGCAGTTGCGTCGCGTCGCCGCGGATCCAGGCCGGCTCGATGCTGAAGGCGTAGCGCAGCGTCGCGTTCTTCGAGACCGAGCTCTCGAGCAGCTGCGCCATCTCCGTCACGAGCGTTGAAGCCCGCAGGGTCTGGACCTCGATGCTGCCCTTGCCCGCGTAGGCCAGCATCTCGCGCGTAAGCGCCGCCGCCTGCTCCGCCGAGCGTTTCACTGTTTCCAGGTGCGGCGTGCTCGGATGATCGGCCGGCAGCTTGTGGAGTGCGAGGTCGGTGCCCCCGAGGATGCCGACGAGCAGGTTGTTGAAGTCGTGGGCGATTCCGCCGGCGAGCATGCCGAGGCTCTCGAGCTTCTGCGACTGTTCGAGCCGTCGGGCAAGCAGGCGTTCTTCTTCGGCGGCGTCGCGGATGCGCGCGGCGCGGTCCGTGACCACGGCGATGTACGCTGCCAGGAGGCCTGTGATGAGCAGGCCGGCCAGCAGCGCGAGGACCGGTGCCCAGGTTCGAAGCTCCGCGACATAGGTGTCCGTCGGTACGAAGGCCATCGTCCACTCGCGTCCGCCCTGCTCGAGTGTCTCCTCGTAGAAGTACCCGGATGCGGAGCGCAAATCCGCCACGCGTAGCGTCGCAGGTACCGCCGGCGCCGGTCCTGTGCGGAGTCCGTGCAGCAGCTGCTCGCCTTCGCGAGCGCTCGTGTCGAACAGGTAGACGTCGATGGCCGCGGCCTTGAAGTGCGCAAGCGACGTCTCGAGGATCTCGCCGACGCGAAACACGCCGACCACGAAGCCAAGGCAGTGGCGCCGGCGCTCCGACTCGGTGTCGATGGGCGCGTCCGCGCGGTACCGCGGACGCAGGGCCAGGTAGCCGAACTGACCGCCTTGCTCCTGGACGAGTCGGATCCTCTCGGTGATCGTGGGGTGGCCGGTGCGGCGCGCGCGTTCGATGGCCGCCAGCCGTCGCGCCTCCGAGCCGATGTCGTAGCCGTGGGCGTCTTCGTTGGAGGCGTAGGGCGCGATGAAGCGGACCGGAACATACTCGTCGCGATCCACCGCTCGGCGCAGCCCTCCGCCGGGATCGCGCTCGGTGATCTCGTAGTCAGCAGGGCTGTCTCGTCGCGCCGCCGCTTCATAAGCCGCGCGCTCCGCGCGCGTCACGATGGGATCCCAGCCGACGGCCGAGATGTAGGGGTTCTGTCCGAGGATCGGATCGCAGAACGCGCGGAACGCTTCTGCATCGACGGCGTCCTCCGTGACCTCGAAGAGAGCCGCGATGGAGTCCAGTAGCTCCCACGAGCGCTGCAGTCGCTCTTGCAGCAGCAGGTGACGTTCTCCGACGTCGCTCTCGACCGTGGCGTGGATGGCACGGCTCTCGAGCGTGTAGAGGACCTGCGAAAGACCGATGCTTGCGGCGACCCCGATCAACCCCACGGCAAGGATGATCGTGAGCGTTCTTCGGCCGCGGCGCGACGTCGCCCGCTGTCCCTGCTGCAGTCCCCCTTCACTCACACCTCGATTCTAGCCGTGCCCATGACATGCCCGCCGCGTCAAAACACCTTGACTCGGGGCGGGCACCGGTCCTTCTTACGAGCCATGGACCTCATCCGCGACGCGATCCGTACGATTCCGGACTACCCCAAGGCGGGCATCCAGTTCCGCGACGTGACGACCTTGTTGAAGGACGCGCGTGCGTTCCGCGCGGCGGTCGATCTCCTGGTGCAGCCGTGGGCGGGGCAGAAGATCGACAAGGTCGCGGGCATCGAGGCGCGCGGCTTCATCCTCGGCGGTGCGGTCGCGCACCAGCTCTCCATCGGTTTCGCCCCTGTGCGCAAGCGCGGGAAGCTCCCGCATCAGACCCTCATCGAGGAGTACGAGCTCGAGTACGGGGAAGATGCGGTGGAGATCCACATCGACGCCGTTGACGAAGGCGACCGGGTCCTCCTGGTCGACGACCTGATCGCCACGGGCGGGACGGCGGAAGCGGCCGTCAAGCTGCTGCGGCGCGCCGACGCCGAGGTTGTGGGGGCCGCGTTCGCGGTCGACTTGCCCGATCTCGGCGGCGCGAAGCGGATCGAGGACCTCGGCGTCCCGGTGACGAGTCTCGTCGCGTTCGAGGGCGAGTAGCCCGAGGAACGCGAGCAGGCAAACACGGGCGTTCGAGGGCGAATGGCCCGAGGCCTTGGGCTGTAGGGCCGGGCCTTGTGCCCCTCCGCGCTCCTCGGTGTTCGCGGGGGCACACAAGGTGCCCCCCTACAGCAACTCCTGACCGCATTGCCCGTCTTTCGAGGTGATCGTGTCTGGTGGCCCCGTGGTCGTGGTTGTGGTCGTGGTGGTGGTGGTGAAGCAGGGGGCGGACGCCGCAGGGAGCTCAGCGGGTTACGGCGTGAGCGCCGGCAAGCGGCCTTCTCGACGGAGTCGAGGCGCACGGCGCCGAGCCGTCACGACCACGACCACCACCATCACCACCACCACGTGAGCACGAACACCATCACTCGCGGCGGGGAGCATCCGTCATCGCTCCTTGCCCTCGCCTTCGCGGGGGCACACAGGGTGCCCCCTACAGCAACAGGTGAACGCTCAGTCCTGCGGCCGTTCGCCCAGGACGAGTGTGAGCGTCTGGACCCGGCCCGCTCGCTCGACCGAGATGCGCACCGTCTCGCCCGCCATGCGCTGGTGCACGATCTGGAGCACCTCGAGAACGGTCGGCGTCGGCTGGTCGTCCACCGCGCGAATGACGTCACCGGGCTGAACACCCGCACGCGACGCCGCGCTGGTCTCGTTCACGCGATCGATCACCGGAACGGCACCGCGCCCGAACCACACGCCCATCAGCCCGCGCACCGGCGCGCGGCCTGCCAGCAGTTCCGGCACCGACGCCTGGATCTTCGACCACGGGATTACGAACCCGATGCCGCTGTTGCGGCCGTGCTTCGCGGGATCCCAGACGGTGAGCATGCCCACGATGCGGCCTTCGAGATCCACCGCGGCGCCGCCGACGTTGCCGTCGAGCGCACCCGCGTCGGTCTGCCACATGCCGCGCCACGGCGAGGGCGCCGTCTCGGGATGCTCCTTCGAGAGGATGCCCATCGTGACGAGCGGGTCGATGGGACGGCGTTGTCCGAACGGGTCACCGGCCGTGATGAGGAAGCGCCCGCGTTCCGCGGCGGACTCCGGCGCCGCCTGCGGCCGCGCAACACCCGCGAGCTTGCGCTTCGTGCGCAGCAGCGCGAAGCCCCAGCGCAGGTCGTGACCGACGAGCGTGGCTTCGATGCGATTGCCCTTCGGGTCCCAGACGTGGATCCGGCCAACATCTTCGAGTCCCTCGCGCAGCCGTGCTCCGTCCGGCACCTTCCAGAGCGTCTCCACGCGTTCGGAGAGATTGGCGAGGTTGTAGAGGCTGGTGACGACGAGGTCGTCGCCTGCTACGAGGCCGCTGAACGCGCCCTCGTACCGTGTGAGCTTGACCGTCTTGCCTTCGAGCGGAACGCTCTGGCTGATCGCGCGCGCCCGCTGCGCCTCGATCGAGACGAGGGACGGACGGATCCGGCGGCCGGCGTTGTGCAGAACCTCTTCCAGCGCACCGCCGCCCTTCGCCGTATGGCGGCCCATCTGCCGGTTTTCGAGAAGCGGGCGTGCCGCCGGCACCTTCTGCAGTGCACCGAGGATGCGATCGATCGGCACCGCCTTGCCGAGGAAGCCGTAGGGTTCGTCCGAGGCCGGATCGACGTACGTGCTGATCGTGCCGACGAGCCGGCCGCTGAGATCGACCATCGGTCCGCCGTTCACACCGCGGTTGACGCCTGCACTCGTGTACACGAACCCGTCCCGTCCGCCATCGACGGCGCTCACGACGCCCGCCGTCAAGGACGGCGGCTCGGGATCGGCTTCGTCGAAGGCACTGCCGACGGCCAGGGTGATCGAGCCCGGTTGCAGGTTGTCGCTGCGCCCGGGCGGGACGAAGCTCGTCAACCCGCCGACCGGGAGCTCGGTGAGCTGGACGAGGCTCGTGTCGACATCACGGTCGCGGTAGACGACGCGGCCCCTGTACGTTCGCCACAGTCGGGACGGCGGATGCCAGATGCGGACACTCACGTCCGTGCGCCACGTGCGTCCGACGCGCGGCTTCCCGTCGGCGTACTCCCGCTGCCAGACGAGGCCAGCGTCGCCATCCGACAAGACGAGGCCGCTCGGATGGACGACCACACCCGACGAGAAGCCGGCGCGGCGTCCGGTGACGCCGTACGGCACGCACACGGCGGCGGAGGGAATCACACGCTGGATGGCGCGACGGTACTCCGCTTCGAGATCGGTCAGTGCGCTCGGCGCGGCCCGCGTCGTCGGCGCGCTCTCCCGATCCGGTCCGAGCGTGCGCGTGAGGAAGTTTCGAATCGCGTCGACGGGGACGGCGAAGGAAGCACCGGTGTACGACGGGCCGACGCCACCGCTCATGGCACGCGTTGCGATGCTGCCATTGATGCCCAGCAGCTCGCCGCCCAGGCTCCACAGCGGACCGCCGGAGTTGCCGGGGTTGATCTCGGCGTCGTGTTGCACGGTGGGTACGCGCACGTAGCCGCCATGGCGTGCGGGACGCATGGCTGAGATCACACCCACCGTCGCCGCCGGCCGTCCCTCTAGCGAGAGCAGGAACGGGTTGCCGGCGGAGCTGACCCACGTGCCGGCTTCCAACCTCGGCTTCGTGGGGACGCGGACCGGCTGCAGTCCGTTCGGCGACCCGGAGAACCGGGCGATGGCGAGATCGACGCTGCGATCACTTGCGCGCACCGCGATCGAGTGCGCCTTCCCGTCCGAGGTGATCGCCTCCAGCCGGCCGCTGCGCGCGGTCCCGGTCTGCGCGACGACGTGGGCGTTCGTGAGCACCCACGTGCCGTTCCACCGAACGAGCACGCCGGAGCCGGCGCCCTCCATGACGAGCGGCGCGGGGCGGCCGGCACTGCGGGCGGCCGCGAGCGGCTGGCGTCCGACAATCGTGACGCTCGCGGGCTCGACACGTCGTAGCGCGCTGACGAGCTCATGCTCGAGCGCGCGGGCGCGGTCGTGCGAGCGGACCTGGATGACCGGGGCGGGTGCGGCGGGCGCAGGTTCTTCCGGCGCGGCCTCGGACGGCAACCCGCCCGCGGCGGCGAGGAGGGTGAAGACAACGAGGAAACGCACCAGGCCCTGCGGGGCACGTGTTCGCATGGGCATGACCCAAGCCTAGCGCCAGATCCGGGGATCCGGCCCGAACACTTCCCGGATGTGAGGGCGGCGCCTCCCAGCGGGCCCCAGGGCCCGAATCAGTTGCGGCGGCCGCCGTTCGGGCGTTGTGCGTCCTTGGACCGCCGCTGGTCCCAGATGCGGAGCACGAGCCCCGCTTGCTCTTGCACCTTCACCGACGGATCGGCGTGGTGGATCGTCTCGACCCTGCCGCGCAGGGCGAAGGCCTGCGGCGTCCAGTCGGTCATGAGCACGCGCAGTCCCCGAATGCGCTGCTGCGAATCGCCCGAGCCCAGTGCCTTGACGGCCGTGGCCCGCATGTGCTTGTGATCTGCGACGTAGCGGGGGTCGGCGATCTGCCGGCTGAGGATGTCCGCCGCTGTGTCGCGGACCCCACTGCTCGCGTCGCTCTCGAAGGCACGCGTGAGCGGTGCCTGCCACGCGCTGTAGGGGCGGCTTTCGAGCGCGATCAGACCGACCTGCCGGTCGACTGGACGCGCGCCGCTCGTTGCGCGTCGCTGCAACTCGGGCGTTAGGGCCGGATCGTCGACGTAGCGCAGCATGCGCGCCATGCGGAGCGCGACCTCGTCAGTCTTCTGCCGGTCGATCTCGCCCAGGAGGTCGGCGGCCAGCGCCTGGTGGGTGCGCAGGGTGCGGGCCAGAGGCTCGCGTGCGGCTGCGAGCGCCTCGCGTCGCATCGCCTCGTCCTGTTCCGCCCCCTGTTTCTCGTCCTTCGTCCAGTCGCTCTTCCGCTTGCGATCGCGCGCCTCGGCCGTGAGCCCCGCGTCTACGGCCTGCGCGTAGGCGGCGAGCTGCCGGTTGAAGACGGCGCGGTCCTCCTGCGTCAGTCGTGCGGTCTCGCGCTTGGTCGGGGTGCGCCGGGGTTCTGCCTCCGCGCGCAGGAGGCCGTCGCTCTCCGGGGCGGCCTCGAGCGGAGAGCGCGTGTCCTGCTCCGGCGTGCCCGCCAGACGCTCGGCTCGATCCGAGAAGAGGAACCAGGCGCCGCCGCCCAGAAGGACGGCGGCCACCACCGTGGTGAAGAGCGAGCGGTTCATTCCCAGATGACTCCCTGCACGCTGTAGAGCGCCGGCGTCGGCGCCGGCGTCGCCCCGCTGCCTTGCATGACGACGAGGTAGTGCGTGCCCGTCGTCAGGGCGGTCGCGCGCACGAACGGATCGCTCGCGTCGTCGTGGTTGTCGGGATCCGCAGAACCGAAGGTTCCCTCCCGATCGTCGTCGCCGTACGCGCTCTGCGCGATCGGCCCGTTCTCGTCCACGATCATCAGCCGGAGCGCGCCGCTCATGCCTTCGCGGATGCGGAAGAGGCTGAACGCCATCTCCTGCCCCGCCGTCGCGTCGAATCGATAGATGTCGACGTCGCTGTTGTCGAAGATCACGCCGCCGAAGAGGAACGACGGGCCGGTGATGGGCGTTGCCGATGCCGGGTCGTTGTTCGGCTCGGCCTCGGCTTCGACCGACGCGCTCCGGACCGCCAAGCGGACACGTGCGCGCGAGCGCAGCGATTCGCCGCTTTCGCTCAGGAGCGACGTACTGATGGCCACTTCGACCCGACGATCCTGCGGATCGAGGACCAGCGTCGCGTCCGGCGTGAAGGTCACGCCCTTGCCGTCGAACGCGCTCGCAAAGGCGCCGGACACCGGGTTCCCTGCGTTGCGCACCGTGATCGCGCCCGCCGCAGTCGTGAGATCGACGCGCCGGTTGAACACGAACGTCAGGGCCGAGTCGTGATCGACGAGCTGGGCCCCGCTCTCCAGCGTGGCCAGCGGATACTCGCCGACGAAGACGAAGGGGAGCGGCGTCCCCGCCGGCAGGATGCCCAACGAGCCCGCACCCGGACCGCCGTGGGCTCCCATGTCGTTGCGCGTGCCGTCCGGATCGTCGAAGAACGACTCCGGGTCGCCGGCGTCGACGCACGGCGAAAGCGGCGCGAGGCGGAACAGGTCACCGAGTGACGCCACCTCGAAGGGCCAGGCGGGAAGGTCACGGATGTTCTTCGCGAAGAACGGATCACCGGTAGCAGGCGCGGGGCCGGTCTCCGAGGTCCCATCGCGAATGAGGGAGTAGTCGAACGCGATGAACGAGTCTGCCTCGACGTCTGCGACGCCGCCGAACGCTCCGATGCAGTTGAGGAACACTGCGTTCGGCCAGTGGTGATCGTCGCGAACGGCGATGTTGGCGCGGCTCGAGTTCGAGCTCGAGTTCCACGCCATGGTGTTGTTCACGAAGAACGGCCGGCCGCCCTCGATGTCCAGTGCGATCCCGGAGCCTCCGCACGCAGTGATCGCGTTGTTCTCGTATCGCAGGCCGTACGGGATCGCGGACGGCGGGACCTCGAAACGGAGTCCGTCCGCGTCGTCGTCACCCCCGAAGCCGATGACGTTGCGCTGCATGAACACGAGGCCATGCGAGCCCATGAGGCGGTGCTGGATGCCCACGGTCTCGTCCCCGTCCGTGGTCGGCCCGAAGACGTTGTTGCCTACGTAGACGGCTGCCAGGGAGCGGGTCTGCGTGAAGTCTCCATCGTCTTCGTTGCGGCGGTCGTCGAACTCGAAGGCCTCGCTGCCGGCGGACGCGAAGTGGTTGTTGAAGATGTTGAGGCACACGAAGCCGTCGGGCGACGGCCACATCGTGTCCGAGAAGCCGATGTGGCTGTTGAGATCCAGGTTGAGGCCCTGTTCGCTCGAGCCGAGCACCGTGTTCTCCTGAACGGTGATCTGCGTAAACCCACCGTGAGTGACGCCGTACTCGACGTTGAAGTCCTCGGTGCCGTCCGAGATCACGTTCCCATGGAGGTTTGCGATCATCGTCCCCTGGTCGCTCAGGTTCGCATCCACCGTGTCCGGTTGGATGCTGTGGAGCCGCAGCGGTTGCCCCGCAACGCTGCTGAACCAGTTGCCCGCCACCGTCACCGTGCTGGTCTCGAGCGCCGACACGCCGACGTTGAGCCGGTAGGCGTGGTCGTCCGTGTTGAGAACCGCGTTGTCAGAGATGACGAGCGTCGTCTCGACACCCGTGAACGGCGAGCCGCCGCCCGTGTCTTCCCACTCCTGGACGCGAATGGTCTCGTCGTTCGTGCCGTTGAAGAGGTTGTAGCGAATCCAGGTCTGGACGGACCCGTTCGGACCGACCTGCGCGAGGTCCCAGAGCGCCACGGCCCTACCAAGCAGCCCGCGGCACTCGTTGTCCTCGATGTAGATGGTCAACACGCCGCCGGTGTCCTTGTCGGCCGGTGAGAATCCGACGTCCACGAAGGAGTCGGTGTTTTCGGCGACGTTGTGGTTGGCCAGCAACAGGAGCCCCGTGGGCGGCACCCACAAGTCCCCGGTGACGCAGTCGGCGCCATCGGGACTGCGGTCGAAGACGTTGTTCTCGACGCGCACGCTGTTCATCGCGCCTTCGAGGTTGATGTGGAACTCCTCGGGCGCGTGGAACGCGTTTCCGACGAACACCGAGTCCGATGCGAGCGCCTCGCCGTTCGTGTACGCCTCGACCTGGAAACCGTTGACGGTCACGTCGCAGCAGGTGACCTGCAGGTCGACACCGGCCGCGCGGATCGTCGGATCGGTGGGGAAACCGTCCACGAACCAGAAGCCGTCGAAAAACGTCGGGGTGCGCTGGTTGACGACACGGACGACCTGGTCCGCCGGGCCGTTCGGCGCGATCATGGTCTGGAAGGCCGTGATGTTGCGCGTCAGCAGGATTTCGGCACCCGTGGCCCCGGGAGCCAGGGCGTCGAAGCGCGGGAACCCGCCGTAAAGCCCGATGTTGAGAGTCGAGGGCTCCGTGATGTCGATGCGCTCCTCGTACCGCGTCCCTGCGGGCTCGGCGGACACGAGGATCACGCCGCCGCTGATGTCGTCCAGCGCGGCGACGGCATCCTGGATGAACTGGAACGGCGCTGTGCTGTCTCCGACGACGCCATCGGGACTGGGCGCTCCTTGGTCCACGTACGCGACGCTCGACGGCGCGACGGGGATGACCGACACGGCGACCTCGTTCGGGTCGACGTTGCCTTCTGTGTCGAAGGCTCGGACGCCGAGCCATACGCGCGCGCCGATTGCGATCAGTGCACTGTCGCTGTTGCTCAGGAGGATCGATGTCGCGCCGGCCGTGGTCTCGGCGATTGCGTTGGTCCAGTCGATGCTCGCGGGGGTCGCGCCCGCGAAGACGCGGTACACGATGGAAGCGACGGGCGTTTCGTCGTCGACCGCTCCGCGCCAGCCGATGCGGACGTACGGGCCGCCGGCCGTGGCGATGCACTGGATGCCGCTGAAGATGGGGGCCGCACTAGCGATCGGCGTGGGCGGTGTCGGTACCTCGCCCGGGGCCGGCGGCATGGCCTCATCGCCGCCGCCGCAGCCGCCAAGGACGAGGACGAGATAGACGCCGGCGATCACGACTAGGAGACCGGCAAGTACGCGCTGGGTGTGTCTCATGATTCCACTCCGCTCCGAAAGCCGCTGGTTCCTTGTCTTCCTTCTGTTGCCCATTAGTCCACCGTCCCTTGCAGCTCGTAGTCGCCGCCGAAGTCACTGGCCGCAGACCAGCGTCCGTCTCGGACGACGATGTAGAAGGTGCCGGTCGTGTTCGCGACGTACGTGAGGAACGGATCGCCCGCCTCTCCGTTGGCGTCCGTGAAGCCGAACGAGCCGTCCCACTCGCCGTTGTCGCCGTCGTCGTCGTAGTTGCTACCCGCAACGACGTTTCCCGCGGCGTCGTAGAGCTCCAGCGCGACGGCGCCCTCACCGCCGATGCGCCGGCGCAAGGCCGTGCAGGTGATGCGCTGCCCGGCCGTCGCGGAGACTTCGAAGACGTCCAGGTCATCGGCACCGATGGCCGTGATCGCGCCGGCGATGCGGAAGTGCGGAGTCACGATCGGCCGGGCCGCCGCGATGTCGCCCGGGCCGAAGACACCGTCCCCGTCGTCGTTCGCTTCGCCTTCGTCGCCCGCCGCACCGGGATCGAACGAGAAGCGGAACGTGACCGGGTGGCGCAGCGCTTCACCGGATGCGCTCGTGAGCCCGGTCGAGAGGATCGCGTCGATGTGGCTGCCGTTGAGTCCGCCGGGCGTGCCCGGGATGTCGAGTGTGAACCGGATGCCCTTGTTCCCGAGTGCGGGTTCCAGCGTGCCGGCGATCTCCTGCCCGGCGATGCGGAAGACTACGTTGCCCGCGATCGTGGCCGGGTCGATCGCCTGGTTGAAGACCAGTGTGATCGGGTCCTCCGGGCTCCAGAAGGGAGCCCCCGTCTCGTGGTGCAGGAAGGGGTAGCTGCCCATGAAGACGAGCGGCAACGCCGTGTCTCCGTCCAACGTCCCGACCGTGCCCGCGCCGGGCCCGCCGTAGGCGCCCATGTCGTTGCGCGATCCGTCCGGGTCGTTGAAGCGCGCCGCCGGACGGCCCGCGTCGACTGCCGGGGACTGGCTTGCGAGCGCGAAGCTGTTGCCCACGAGCGTGAGGTCGAGGGGGAAGAGCGACAGCAGCTCCGGGCCCGATCCCAGCGAGAAGAGCGGCTCACCGCCCACGTTGCCGAAATCGATCGCCGGGTCCTGGGTGCGCACGAGCGAGTAGACCGCCTGCACGTTGGGCAGCAGGTCGGGGCCGCCCGTGTAGGCCAGGATCGAGTTCTCGATCAGCGGGTTCGGCCACGCGTCGATCGAGCCGACGGCACTGCGGCGGTCTCGATCGTTGGGCTCTTGCCCGAAGTCCCAGTTGTCGCCGCCCTTGGCATTGAAGACGACCGTGTTGTTGGTCACCCAGACGCCCGGCGCCCGCCGGACGGACTGGATGCCGTGGCCGGAGAACATGCCGACGACGTTGTTCTCGATGCGGATGTAGTTGGGGTCGCCGCCGAGGTTGTCCTCCTCGCTGTGACCAATGCGGAACCCGCTGTCGCCCGTGTTGGTGCCGGCCATGCCGATGAAGTTGCGCTGGAAGAGGTAGAGGCCGTAGGGGGCGAGGTTCTCGATGTCGACGCCGCCTACGCGGCCCTCGTCGTCAGCCCCGGTCTCGCCTGCGCCCATCAGGTTGTTTCCGACGTAGACGATGCGCAGCTGGTGATCGTCCACGTCCCTTCGGTCTTCGAGGTCGAGGTACTCGTTGCGCGAGGAGCGCAGGTCGTTGTTGAAGACGTTGGTGCAGATCAGGCCGCTCGGCCCGTTGCCGTTGCCGGTGCCGGACTCCGCCCACGGCTCCATGGCGCGGATCTTCAGCGCGCTGTCCACTCCGTTCACGACGGTGTTTTCGGTGACGACGATGTCCGTCAGGCCGCCGGGCGGCGCGCCGAGCTCGATGAGGATCTCCTCGGTCCCCGCCATGACGAGGTTGCCCTTGACGCCGACGTGGACATTCGCCCCGTCCGCCTCTTCCTGCTCCGGCTCCCCGGCATCCGTGATCTGGATGCTCTCGTAGTTGCCGTGCATCAGAAGGTTGTCTTCGACGGCGAGACGTGTCTCCTCGCCTGCAACCGCGGTGAGTTCGACCTGGATGTTGGTCGTGTCGCCCAGGACGACGCGGTTGTCCGTTATCGCGTAGTCGAAGCCGACTCCGGCGTGCTGGACGGTCGTGCTCTCGACCGTGATGCCCGCATCACCGTTTCCATAGACGAGGTTCTGCGCGATGCGGAGCCGGACGGCGCCGTCTTCGCCGATGTCCGCCAGACCCTCCATCGTGATCGCGCGATCGCCTTGGTTTCGGCATTCGTTGCTCTGGATGTCGATGCTGAGCCGCCCTCCGTTCTGACGATCGTGCGGATAGAAGTCGAGGTGCATCGCGCGCTCGCCGAACTCGATCGTGTTGCACTCGACGAGGAGGTTCAGGCCGAATGGGGTGTCTGCCACGGCCAGCCCGGATCCGTGCATGCTCGCGGCCTCGATGCCGCGGTCGCGATCGCCGATGTAGTTGTTCCCGATGAGGACTGCGTCGTAGGCGCCGCCTACACGCACGCCGTAGGGTCCGCTGTCGGTGAACACGTTGCCCACCACCATCAAGAGCTGGCTGAAGATGAACCCGCTCGAGCTGTCGGTCTCGATGCCGCCCCCGTCGCGGAGCAGGCAACCGCTGACCAGCACGTCGCAGTCCTCCGCCGAGATGTAGGGCGTGCCGTTCCAGTCCACGAAGGTGAACCCGTCGATGTCCGTGTCCACGAAGTCGTTCGCGACCCGGAGGCACGGTGCAGCGGGCTGCTGCGACAGGCGGGTGCGGTACTGCTCCTTGTCTCGCGTGGCCAGGAGCGCGGCGCCCTCGGTGCCGGGCGTGAAGCGCGGGAACCCGCCGTAGAGGCCCATGTTCGACGTGCCCTGCTGCGCGATCGTGATGCTCTCGCCGTAGGTCGTGCCGTCACCGGCTTCGGCCGAGACCAGGACGATGCCGCCGTTGGCCAGCGTCTCGACAGCGTCGATCGCGGCCTGGATCGTGGGATACGGCGCCGCGGGGTCGCCCAGCGACGGGGCGCCCGCTGCCGTGTCGTCGACGAACGCTACCCGGCTCGGTGCCACGGGCCGTGCTCGGGCGAATACCTGATTGCTGTCGCTGTTGCCCTCCGCGTCGATCGCGCGCACCGCGTAGTAGGCCTCCTGGTCCATCGCGACAAGCGGCGAGTCGCCACCGCTGAGGATGATCGATGTAGCGCCCGGAGCCGTCGTCAGCAGCGGTGCGTTCGGATCGAAGTTCTCCGGTTCGTCCGCGACGAAGACCTCGTAACGGATGCCGCTCTGGGGCGTCTCATCGTCCTCCGCAGGCTCCCAGTCGAGCCGCACGGCGGCTCCGCCTGCGGTCGCGATGCACTGCACACCGCAGAACCGGGGCGCGCCGCTGCTGGCGTTGGGGGTGCCTGCTGTCTGCGCCGGTTGGACGTCTGTGGCCGGTGCTTCGCCGCCGCAGGCGGCCAGGAGAAGACAGAACGCCACAACGGTGGCTCGTCGAATGAGGCCCATCCGAATCCTCCAATCTCAGTTGAGGGGATGGGCCGGAGTGCAACGTGTGTGCCGCGGCGCTGCGAATTCACGGAGTGATGAGAACTACGAGGCCTCTCACCGTGGTGTTGCCTTTTTCCGATCATCGACCGCGGAGAACTACGCGGGAATGTCCTCAAGACCTTGCGCGCAAGAGCGCAAGGACCCGGGAGCCACGTCAGAGCACCATGAGCATGATGCCCACGGCGATCGCCGCCAGCACCAGGACGGCGATCACGAATTTCGGATTCGACGTGAGCGGCACCTTGGGCGCCTCGGCGTCCGGCGTCGTCGGTACCTCGGGACCGTCCTCGGCCCAGGCCTGTACGACGTCGGACAGCGGCATGCGCACGGTGCGATCACCGACTTCGGGCGCCTCGCCGTCGGGCGGCGGTGCCTCTTCTTCTTTGGGCCTGGCTTCGGCCGGGTCGTCCTCGAGCTCGATGGTCTCGATCGAGTCCTCGCCAGTGGCCGAAGGCGGCGCCGGGGTGGGCGGCGGAGGCGGCGTTGCGGCGGGGGCGTCGTCGTCTGCCAGCGCGAACGAGCGGGACTCCTCGCCCGCGTCATCCTTCTGGCCCTTCCCGCACGCCACGCAGAACACGGCCTCGACGGGCAGCTTCTTGCCGCAGTACTTGCACGGTTTGGTCGTTTCGTCGCTCACTTCGAACAAGCTAGGGAGGCGGACACCGCGGCACAAGGGCGATTTGGTACCGTGGGCCGACAAGCCGGTCTGGAGGCGAGGAGGAACCGTGATCGAGTTGCACGTCGAACCGCGCGTCTCGAAAACGTGGGAGGCGTTCTGCAACGAGAACCCGCCGTTTTCGGTCGCGCTTGACGGCTACGTCATGGGGCCGCCGGAGTTCTCGCGCGTCGGCCCGCACGTCAATTTCGATCACCACGTGAAGGTCGATCGCCTCTCCACCCGCAGCACCTGCATGCAGGTCTTCATGGCGGTCACGATGGGGCTCTTCGATACCTTCCAGAAGGACGGCAAGCCTCACGCCCATCTGTTCGTGAACGATCCCGACCAGGACACGTGCCTTGCCGTCTGGACCCTCCGCAATCACGAGATGCTTGCGGACCTGAAGTACGAGCACCCGATTGCCCGTCTCCTGATCGCGGAGGACATCCTCGACGCTACGGCCGGCGCGTATCCGTCGAAGCCCGATACGCCGGAGATGCGCCGGCTGGCCTGGATCTTCGATCCCTACACGGACGCGCGCGCCGCCGGCGACATCCCGAAGATGGATGCCGCCGGGATGGAGGCGATCATCGACGCGGTCGGAGAGCGCATCGGACAGTTCATGATGGGCATGGGCGGTGATGCCGAGATCGACGCCCGCTACGAGCACATCGGCGGCGGACCCGGCTGGGAGCTCATCGTCGAGCACGGGATGCATGCCCGCACCGCCATGTTTGCCGCCGGCATCCGCGCGTTCATCTCGGTCCGCGACAACGGGGACGGCACCTGGACCTACGTTGTGGGCAAGATGTCGCCGTTCGTGCGCTTTCCGGTCAGCGATCTCTACCGCCTCTTCAACGAGGCCGAAGGGCGCCCCGAGGACGCTCCGGGCTGGGGTGGCAGCAACACCATCGGCGGATCGCCGCGCGAAGGGGGGAGCCGCCTGCCGCCCGACGAGGTCGAGCGCATCGTCAACGACCGCCTCCTGAAGCAGAACAGCCTCATCGGGAAGCTCTGATCGCTGGGGCCGGCGCGCGGCGCCGCTCCGCGCTCCCGTTCGCATCCTGATCGGTAGCCCACAACCGGCTCAAAGGCCTCCAACCGGGGCCCGGGTCTTGCCGATGGGGAGGTGCGGTCCTCGCGCGGGACCCGGGGAAGTGGTTGATGAGCGCTGACGAGCTGGCACCCGATCTGCCCGGCGAGCTCCTCGAAGAGGACGTCGCAGAGGAGCGCCCGCGGCACGAGCTCGCCGAGGCCTGGGCGGACTTCACGAAGGCGCTCTCGATCTATCCCGAGACCAACGTACGCGTTCGCGAGAACCTCGCGCAGATCCTCGACGCCCATGCGCGCTCCCTGGAGAGCTCGGGCAACGCGCTCAGCCCCCGCAGCGAGGGTGTGGCCGTGCTCTTCCGCAGCGGCCAGCTCGTGCTCGACGGCGAGGAGACCGAGATCCCCGATGGCTCGAGCCTGGCGTGGCTCGAAGCCCGCCTGGATCGAGCGTCGCTCGCCGGTCTCGAGTTCATGGCGAGCCTCGATGAAGAGGCGTTGCTCGCGTTCACGAAGCAGCTCTTGTCGATCTATCTGCGTCGCGACGGCCCGACCGACTTCGACGCGCTCTGGCCCGATCGCTACGACGGTCTCGTGATGATCGACCGGCGCTTCGAGGGACGCTTCGGCGTCTCCGCGGACGAGTTGGAGTACAGCGGCGGGCACGCCAGCACGGGTGCCGCCGAGGATGACAAGCGGAACTTGGTCGAGGTGCTGCTGGAAAGCGAGGACGTCACGGCGCCGCTCGCGCGGTTGGAGGCGCTCTCCGACGAAGAGGCCGAAGGCACGACCTACTCCGCTGCGGACCTCATGAATCGCATCATCAAGCTGATGCCGGCCGATGCGATGAAGGACCGCGAGACGCTGGTCGCAGCAGTGCGCGATGTCCTGAGCGCTCTCGAGGAGCGCGTCGATGCCGAGCAGCAGCAGGATACGCTTTCCGAGATCACCAACGACATGACGTTGAGCACCTTGCTCTACAGCGTCAGCCGTTCGCACTTCACGCGTACCGGACCCGAAGAGACCGACTGGGCCGTGGACGACGCGATCCCCGAGGCGGCGCCCGCCAAGCGCAAGGTCGGGCACGCCGGGGACGAGAAGATCGACGAGGACATCGATGCGTTCCTCGAGGAGTGGGCGGCGCTGCCGGAAGAGTGCAGCATCGATCTCTCCCTGTCCCACGCCGAGGTGCAGGGCGAAGAGGCAGCGGTACTGTTGCACTACCTCGTGCGAACCGGCGACACGGTGCGTCTCGAAGGCCTGTATCCCACGCTCGACAAGGTGCTGAAGAAGCCGGGCGACGAGGTGCTCGCGGTGCTGCGGGCCTACTTGCAGGATCGGGCCCAGAAGAAGGACGACGCGCGCGTGACGATCGGCGCCCGCACGCCCGTACTGGACTTCCTGCGCCGCACCAATCGAACGAACCTCCTGCGCGCGTCCGGGGTGTTCAAGATCGACTGGGTCGTCAAGGCGTTCCCGCAGTACTTCACGCTCTACCTGGACTCGCTGAACCCGCGCCGGTCGCAGGACATCGAAGAGCTGAACATCGTTTGCCGTCGTATCGGCAACGACCGCATGCTGCGCGCCATGGGGCCGCTGCTCGCGGAGGGCGGGCAACTCTCCAAGGACACCGCACGGGACCTGCTGCTCCAACCCGACCCGGATCGTGTCGCACTGGCGCGTCTCCTGGTCGAGTGGCACGGTGCCAGCATCGCGCAGGCCCTGGCGGCGTTCTTGCGCAAGATCGACCTGGACCAGCCGGAAGCGTTCCTCGTGCGGCGCATCCACGACGCGCGGTACTTCACGATCGACTACTTGCGCGGGTTGCTGGATCTACACCTCGGCCGCACGAAGGGCTCGCGTCTCCACAACGCGATCTCCGACGTCCTGTGCCGTCACATCCGCGGTACGAAGGATGCGGAGCCGAGATCTCCGACGCGCATGGCGTCGATCGAGAGCCTCATCGACTATCCGTCGGCCAACAGCTGGTTCATGCTGCAGGAGCTGACGCAGTTCAATCTCTTCAAGCTTCGCTCGCTGGAGCCCGCCGCCGTGCGGCGTCTCGCCCGGTCGATGCGCAAGCAGTACAAGGCAGCGTGAGGACGAGCCATGTGCGAGCAACATCTCAGCGAGGAAGAGCGCCGGCACAAGCCCAGAGGCCCGGGCGCGTTCGTTGACGAGCTGGTCGTTGCGATGACCAACAGCCGGATCTACTCCGCGGGGCACCCGCGCATCGAGTCCGCGCTGGACAACCTCGCCGAGGGCTTCAAACACCTCTGCGAGGAGAGTGGCGGCGGTCGCGTCGAGCTCGGGGCGGCGGATGGGTTCCTCTTCTTCGAGGAGCGGCCCTTGCTCGGCGCCACGCTCTCCGCGCGGCGCTTGCTGGAGCCGCTCTCGCGCCTCGAGTCCGGCGGCATCGGCTTCGATCCGAAGACGTCGCGCGACGACCTGCGGACGCTGGTTACGTTCATGAGCACGGACTGCAAGGGAGCGGAGCAGTTCCCCGACGCGAACCTCCTGCTGCAGAAAGACGGCTGCGAGACGATCCTCTTCTTGCCCCCGTACGAAGACGCCGCCGGTCGGTGGGGCGAAGGCAAGCTCGACGAAGAGCAGGTCAAGGGCGCGGGCAAGGCCATCGACGTGGAGATGACGCTCGACCTCAACAGCCAGCTCTACCAGGATCTCGTCTTCACGCTGCAGAACGCGACGATCACGGCGTGCAAGGGAAAGAACCTCGATACCAACGAAGCGAGCGGCTTCGTCGAGTCGATCCTCAAGCAGCTCGCAACCGATCCGAAGCCGTTGATGAGCCTGTCGCGCTACGAGCGCTACGACGCGTTCACCTTCGGGCACTCGATCCGGGTCAGCTTCCTCGCGCTGCAGTTCGCTCGGCAGATGACCAACGACCCCGTGCTCTTGCATCGCATCGGCCTCGCGGCCTTGATGCACGACATCGGCAAGTCCTGGGTGCCCTTCGAGGTGCTGCACGCGGCCGGGCGCCTCACGGACGAAGAGCGCGCGGAGATGAGTCGCCACACCATCTACGGCGGTCAGATCCTGCTCAGCAATCCGTCGGCCGATCCGCTTGCCGTTGCCGTTGCCTTCTCTCACCACCAGAACCACGGCGGCGGCGGCTATCCGGAGTCCATCCGCTGCTCTCGCCAGTCCACCGCGACGATGATCGTGAAGCTGTGCGATGTCTACGAGGCGCTCACGGCGGTGCGTCCCTACAAGCCGCGCATGTCGCCGACCCGCGCGTACCGCATCATGATGTCGATGGAGGGGCACTTCGAGCAGTCGTTGCTGCGCCGTTTCATCTCGTCCAACGGCATCTTCCCGATCGGGAGCCGGGTACGGATGAACAACAACCGCATCGCGCGCGTCGAGGCGCAGACAGGCGATCTCGTCCGTCCCGTGGTCGTGACAGAGACGACGGCCGATGGCGAGACGCTCCACGCAGAAGACGTAGGGCGCGTCGATCTGAGCCAGGACCCGGAACAGAAGGTGCGGGTCGAAGAGCTTCTGCTCGACGCGGAGATGTAGGCGCACGACTCGCGCTGTCCCTTCGCGCGCCGGCTCCCTTTCGTGTCTCTCCCTCTAGAGGGCGTACCGCCCTCGAGAAGGAGATCCGACATGAGGCTACGTACTACCGAGATCGTGCCCCCCGACCAGGTGTGGACGACCAAAAGCCCTGTCACTGCGCGCCCGCACCGGCAGTTCCGCATCCATCGGGAGCCCTCGTCGCGTTGGCGAGGCGCCGGCCCGGTGCCCGGCCGGCGCGGCGGGGCGAGGACCCCACCGCAGGGAACCACACCGATGTACTCCAAGAACACCCTCCTGAGCGCCGTCATTGCCTTGGCTGCGCTCCTGTTCGCCGGCTGCGACGAGACGGCCGAGAGCGGCAATCCGGTCGAGCGCTCTGAAGCCGTGGCCGAGAAGATCGCCTTCGAGGTGGCCTTCATCACGCATCTCGACGCCGACCTGCCCGAGCAGGACGTCTTCATCGAGCGCGAGCCCGGCTCCGGCAAGGTCTGGCGTGTCACCAAGGGCGACAACGACATGAACGCGCCGCTCTTCAAGACCGCCGTGCCGGTCAAGCACAACCCGTTCGACGACAAGGCCCTCGGCCCGCATGCCAAGGGCGAGGCGCTCGGCATGACGCTCGGTACGTGGCTCAAGCAGCGCGGCACGGGGACGTACACGTTCGAGAACGGCGTGGGGACGCTCGACCTCGAGTTCACGCACCTCGTTCCGAACGGCGTCTACACCATGTGGCACGCCTTCATGGCACTGCCGCCCACAACGCCATTCTCCGGCATCCTGGACCTGCCGCTCGGCGCCCGCGACGGCTCCGAGAGCGTGTTCCGTGCCGATGCCAAGGGCAACGCGACGTTCAAGCACTCGTTCAAGCCCGGCCTCCAGCTCTCCGGCCGCTGGCTCACCTCGCTCCTGGCCATCAACTACCACAGCGATGGCAAGACCTACGGCGGTCTGCCCGGTGACTTCGGCCTCAACGCGCACGTGCCGCTCTTCGTGATGCTGCCCAAGCGCGCAGGCCTCGAGTAACGCCCCCTCCTCCGGTGCGGCGGCCCCACGGGGTCGCCGCGCCACAACCCTGTGGAGTCCACGATGCGCGCGCTCTCCGTCCTCGTCTTCTTCGCTGTTTCCTTCGCCGCGATCCAGACCGGCATCTTCGCCGAGTCCGTGCTGCCGGCTCCCATCGTGGACCGGGACTTCTACGACGACGGCCGGCCGTCGGCCGACAAGGTCGAGCTCGGTCGCATGTTGTTCTTCGACAAGATCCTGAGCGGCAACCGCAACATCTCATGCGCCACGTGCCACCACCCGGAGCTGGCCTCCGCCGACGCCGTCGCATTGGCCTTCGGCGAAGGGGGACACGGTCTCGGCACCGCGCGCCGCAACGGCAAGACGCTCCACGATGCCGTTCACGAGCGGATTCCGCGCAACGCGCCCGCGCTCTTCAACCTCGGCACCCGCGAGTACACGCGGATGTTCCACGACGGCCGCGTCGAGATCGACCCCAAGGGCTACTACGAAGGCGGCTTCATCTCGCCGGCGAAGTGGAAGTTGCCGACGGGCCTCGACAACGTGCTGGCTGCGCAAGCGATGTTCCCTGTCACCTCGCCGGCCGAGATGGCGGGTCAGAAGGGCGAGAACGATGTCGCCGACGCGCGGTCGCTCAACAACGCCGCGGGTCCGGGCGGCGTCTGGGATCTGCTCGCTAGGCGCCTGCAGTCGGTGCCCGGCTACGTTGCGCTCTTCCGCGCTGCCTACCCCGAGGCAGTCAAGGCGCCGCAAGACATCACCTACGTGATGGCCGCCAACGCAATTGCCGCCTTCGAGGCCACGGCCTTTCGTGCCGATCAGAGCCCGTTCGATCAACACCTGCGCGGGGAAGCGAAGCTCCCTGCGCCCGCGCAGCGCGGCATGCAGCTCTTCTACGGCCGCGCCGGATGCAGCGACTGCCACAGCGGTCCGTTGCAGACGGACCACGACTTCCACGCCATCGCCATGCCGCAGATCGGCCCGGGCAAGGCGGACGGCAAGGACGCGACCTACTGGAACGCGACGGGCACGCAGGCCTTCCTCGAGGACTTCGGGCGCGGCCGCGTGACGTGGCGGGCCAAGGACCGCTACAAGTTCCGCACGCCCTCGCTCCGCAACGTCGAGCTGACCGGCCCGTGGGGCCATAGCGGGGCCTACGACTCTCTCGAGGCCGTCGTGCGCCACCACCTCGACCCGGTCGCCGCGCTCGTGCGCTACACCCTGCCGAAGACGCTGCTCCCGGCGCTGGATCGCGTGGTGGAGCTCCAGGCAGAGGGCGACGCAATGCGCCATGCGTGGCTGACCGGCACGCGACTGGCCGGCTTCCTCGCCCGGGACGACTTCGTGCAGCGGCAGCAGTCGCTACGGGACCGGATCGCCGCGGCCAACGAGCTCGCGCCCCGCGACCTCGAGGACGGGGAGGTCGCGGACCTCATCGCCTTCTTGAAGAGCCTCACCGATCCTCGCTCGCGGAGTCTCACGCACCTGATACCGGAACGGGTCCCGAGTGGGCTACCCGTCGGGGATTGAGGGACGTCATGCGACACGCACTCCAACGAATCGAATGGAGGGTCACCGAGTGGCTCGCCGAGCGCGGCATCGAGATCCTGCGCGTCGGCCTGGGCATCGTCTTCCTCTGGTTCGGCGCCCTGAAGCTCGTGCCCGGCATGTCGCCGGCCGAGGCCTTGGTCATCCGAACCGTAGAGTGGATCCTCGACCCGGCGTGGTTCCTGCCCGTGCTCGGGCTCTGGGAGTGCGCGGTCGGGATCGGCTTGATCCTCAACCGCTTTCCGCGCCTGACCCTTCTGCTCTTCTTCGCGCACATGCCGGGCACGTTCATGCCGCTCGCGGCGTGTCCCGAGCTCGTCTGGACGTCCTTCCCGTTCGGGTGGACGCTCGAGGGACAGTACATCTTGAAGAACGTCGTATTGATCGGCGCGGCGACGACACTCTCGGGCCGTTTGGCCATCGAGCGGCGCAGAGCGGCGCGGGCTACCCTGGAGGCCACGTGGAATCAGACCGTCCCCCTGATGAGGATCTCGCAGCGCTCGAGGCGGCGCGTGAAGAGCACGATGTGCGCGATGCGCGTCTCGGTGAGCTCTTCGAGAAGCACCGCGGACGCCTCCTGCGGATGATCGACCTGCGCATGGATCCGGCCTTGAAGGCGCGGATCGGTGCATCGGATGTCCTGCAGGATGCGTACGTCGAGATCGCCGGCCGCGTCGGCGACTATCTCGAGAACCCGCGCATGCCGTTCTTCGTGTGGATCCGATTCATTACCGCCCAGCGCCTCCTCAAGCTGCGCCGCCATCACGTCGGTGCGCAGAAGCGCGATGCGCGCCGTGACGTACGCGACGCGCCGACCGGGCCCCAGGCGACGGCGGTCGCGCTGGTCGATCACTTGATGGCCTCGGGCGTGACGCCCAGCTTGGCTGTGGCGGCAGACGAGTTCCGGGTGCAGCTCATGGAAGCGCTCGACGAGATGAACCCGCTGGACCGCGAGGTGCTCGTCCTGCGTCACTTCGAGGAGCTGACGAACGTCGAGGCGGCGGAGGCGCTAGGCATCGAGACGAACACGGCCAGCCAGCGCTACGTTCGCGCGCTCAAGCGACTCGGCCAGGCGCTCAAGCAGGCCGGCGCGGCGCCGGGCAGCTTCGCGGGCTGAGGCCGGAAAGCGGGTTGCCGCCGTATCCCGGGCGCGACGGCCCCAGGCGGACCGCAGCGGCCCGCGCGGGTACGATTTCGGGCCGTCCCCGGAGGCCCGCCATGGTCGCGATGCGCCATCTCCTCATCTGCCTCGCCGTCGCGCTCGCCTTCCTCGCGCCCGTCTTTGCGGAGGACGAGAAGAAAGACGAGCCCAAGTCCGAGCCGAAGAAGGAACGTCCGACCTTCGGTACGCGCCAGAGTGAAGGCGTCGGGCGCGAGGGCATGTGGCCCGCGCCGACGGCCGAGGACTGGGCCAAGCCCGTCCTGATCCAGTTCCAGCGCACGTGGGAGGACGCCGTCGCGGTCTCCAAGGAGACCGGCAAGCCGATCCTGTGCTGCATCAACATGGACGGCGAGATCGCCAGCGAGCACTACGCGGGCGTGCGCTATCGCGAGGCCGCGATCGCCGAGATCTACAAGCCGTACGTGTGCGTCATCGCGTCCGTCTACCGGCACAACCCGCGCGACTACGACGACAAGGGCAACCGCATCCTGTGCCCGCGCTTCGGCAGCGTGACCTGCGGTGAGCACATCAGCATCGAGCCGGTGCTCTACGAGAAGTTCCTCGACGGACAGCGCGTTGCGCCGCGCCACATCATGGTGGACCTCGACGGCAAGGAGGTCTACGACGTCTATTACGTCAACGACACCGCCGGCGTTTTCGACGCCATCTACGACGGCCCCTCCAAGGTGCCGCCGCCCAAGCCGCCGATCATCCGTGGTGACCGCCCGTTGGCCGAGCGCGTAGCAAGCCGTCACATCGAGGACCGGCTTGCGGTAGAGGAGGCCTACAAGAAAGGCGACGCCGCGCTGCGCAAGCGGCTGCTCGAGGCCGCGTCGCAGAATCCCGACGCCGCGCAGCTCGACCTGCTGCGTCTTGCCGTCTTCGGTCTCGACGTCGACGCGAGCAAGACCGCGCGCGAGGCTCTGGCGAAGACGAAGGCGCCCGCCGCGACCGAGTTGATCTCGGAAGCGCTGCAGTCACCCATGGACGCGAAGGAGCGCGATGCCCTGATCGCGACCCTGAAGCGCCTCGGCGAGGGCTCTGCACTCGCCAAGTGGCTCGCGGGGGTGCACAAGGGCCTCGGCGCGAAGTCCAAGGCCGTGGATCCCAAGGCTTGGGCCGAGGCGGCGGCAACCGGTTCCTACCCCGCGCCCAAGCCCGACGGCCACACGCTGAGCTCGCGCGCCGAAGCGCACGCGCGCGCCGCCTACGAGAAGCCCGACGATCCCGAGCCGCGGCTCAAGTACGCCGAGGCCAATCTCAAGCTCGCGCTGGAGGCGCCGCGCACCTACGCAACGAATCCCAACTTCGGGAAGCGCGTCGCGCGTCACCTCTACGTGGAAGCGAAGAAGGCCGGTCTCGAAGCCGAGAAGCTCGGCGCGAAGGGCTGGCGCGTGAACTGTGTTCTGGCGCTCGCCGCCTACTACACCGGCGATCTCGAGGCGGGCTACAAGCGCGCGGATGCGGCGATGAAGGAGCTGCCGCCCGGCGAGAGCGGGTGGGACTCCATGGCGCTCGTGACCGTGTTCGCCGAGTCGCGCTGGAAGGCCATCAAGAAGGCCGTGCGGGCTAACGAAGAGTGGCCGCCGGAGTGGCTCGCCGACGTGCACGCGGCGTATGCCGTCCTGCGCAAGCACCCGCTGGGTACGGACCAGCAGGTCGTCTGGCACTACGAGCTGCTGTTGTGGCTCGGCGCACGGCACAAGGCGACCGGCGTGCTCTATGACGGCCTCGAGCGGTTCCGCGACTCCGAGGCGCTGCACCAGCGCCTGAGGCAGCGCATGCTCCGACGCTACGGCCCCAAGGGGCTGGAAGCCGCGTACGGCCGCATCCTCAAGAAGTACGACGACCCGGCGCGGCTCCAGGCGTTTGCCGCCATCGCGTCGATCGTCGCCGGCGATACGTGGCGTCGCATGCGGCGAAACGAACCGGCGCTCGAGGCCTACCAGCGCGCCATCGAGCACTACGAGAAGGCCGTCGCTGCCTACGCCGGGCACAAGGCCGGCGCGGATCACACGATCGCACTTGCGCACGCGGCCCGCGCGCGCATCTACTACCAGCAGGACGACGACGCGAAGGCCCTCGACGAGATCCTCGCCTCGTTCGCGCGCAGCCCCGGCTCGGCGGGCAGTCGCGACGGGATCGGTACGACGCCCGGGGAGACGGCGCAGATGCTGCTCGCGCGGCTCGAGAAGTCGCCAGAGGACGGACCGGCGAAGAAGCTCACCGAAGCCCTCGCGAAGATCGACCCCGGGCTGCTGGCTCCCGACATCGGCCTCACCGGCAAGTAGATGACGGATGTCAAGGCGATCACCGCCCGCATCGAGCGGGAGAGCGGCTTCCTGCGTGATGTGATTCGCGAGGTCGAAGGCGTCATCGTCGGTCAGCGCGCGCTTGTCGATTCTCTCCTGATGGGCCTGCTCTCCGACGGCCACGTGCTGCTCGAGGGGCTGCCGGGCCTCGCGAAGTCGCTTGCCGTCGAGTGCGTTGCCAGTGCGTTCGGCGGCACGTACCGGCGCATCCAGTTCACGCCGGACCTGCTGCCATCCGATCTGCTCGGCACGCAGGTCTACAACCCGAAGTCCGGCGAGTGGTCGATCCGTCAGGGACCGGTCTTCGCCAACTTCGTGCTGGCCGACGAGATCAACCGCGCCCCCGCCAAGGTCCAATCCGCGCTCCTGGAAGCGATGGAGGAACGCCAGGTGACGCTGGCCGGTGATACGCGTCCGTTGCCCGCGCCGTTTCTCGTACTCGCCACGCAGAACCCGGTCGAGCTCGAGGGCACGTACCCGCTGCCCGAGGCGCAGATCGACCGCTTCATGCAGAAGGTCGTCGTCGGCTATCCGACGCGCGAAGAAGAGCCGCAGATCATCGACCGGATGGCCGGCACCTCCGGCAAGCCGGCAGTGCGAGCCGTGGCGACGCCCGAGCAGGTGCTCGGCGCGCGCGAGCTGCTCGACTCCATCTACCTCGACGAGAAGATCATGAAGTACGTGGTAGACCTCGTGTTCGCAACACGCGAACCGGAGGCCGCCGGTCTGGGCGCGTTGAAGCCGTTGATCCTCTACGGCGCTTCGCCGCGTGCGTCCATCGCGCTCGTACGCGTGGCCCGAGCGCACGCCATGCTCGAGGCCCGCGGCTACGTAACGCCTCACGACATCAAGACCGTCGGCATGAACGTGTTGCGGCACCGCGTGATCCCGACCTACGAAGCGGAAGCCGAAGGCTTGAGCGCGGAGAACGTGATCCAGGACGTCTTCGACAACGTGCCCGTGCCCTGATGCAGATGACCGATCCCGGGCTCGCCGAGGTCCTGGCGGAGGTCAAGCGCATCGACCTCCAGACGCGTCGTCTCGTCACGGGGGTCATGGCGGGCGGCTACTTGTCGGTCTTTCGCGGTTCCGGCATCGAGTTCGACTCCGTCCGTGAGTACGAAGACGGCGACGATCCCCGCGCCGTCGACTGGAACGTCACCGCGCGTGTCGGCCGACCGTTCGTCAAGACGTATGTCGACGAGCGCGAGCTGACCGTCCTCTTCGTGCTCGACCTCTCCGCCTCGATGAACGGCGGTTTCGGATTCTGGTCCGCACGGCAGGTCGCTGCGCGCGTCCTCGCCTGCCTTGCCTTCTCCGCCGTGCGAAACGGGGACAAGGCGGGTCTCGTAGCGTTCAGCGACGGTGTGGACGCCTACGTCGCGCCGCGCAAGGGAACCTCGCATGCCCTGCGCATCGTGCGCGACGCGCTGGCGCTGCCCGCCGCGAGCGCCGAGACGGACATGGCCCCGGCGCTCGAGCGCGTGGCGCGCGGCATGCGCCGGCACGCCGTCGTGTTCCTTCTGTCCGACTTTCTTGCCGACGGCTGGCAGCGCGCGTTGACCGTCTGCGGCCGGCGGCACGATGTGGTTGCCGTGCGTTTGCTGACACCCGAGCTCGCGCTGCCCCCGCGGGGCCTCGTACGCGTGGCCGATCCCGAGACCGGCACAGCGCGCGTGATCGATACGAGCAGCGGGCGTGTGCGCGCGCGCTACCTGGAGCGTGTGGCCGCCTGGCACCGTCGGACGGAGCGCGACCTGCGCAGGGCCCAGGTCGACTGCATGGACGTACGCGTACCGGCGGCCCGCGACCCGGAGGCCATCGCCCGCCCGATTCTCGAGTTCTTCCGGATGCGCGAGATGCGGGGGATGAAGCGATGAGCCGCTTCGCCGTGGCCGCGTTCGCGCTGTTGCTCTCTGCCTGCGCGGAGGCCACCGGACCGATCGAAGCGACGGATCTGCGCGTCCGCGTCAAGCTGGCGAAGGACACCGTCGCGCCCGGAGAAGGCCTTGCGATCGCCGTCGTACGCACCTGGAGCAAGGCACTCGATCCGTCTCCGTGGGACGACGCGATGTTGAGCCCGCTCACCGTGCGTCCGATTGCGACCACGCGTCGCGAAGACACGCTGCGCGTCGAGGAGACGCGCACGTTCCGGGTCTACGCTTTCGGCCTGAAGGACGTAGCGTTGCCCGCGATTCCCTTCGCGGGCAAGCCGCTGGCGGGCGGCGACCTCAAGATCACGGCCACGCGGCCGTTCGTCGTGCGCGTGCGTCCTTCCCTCGACCCCGCAACGCCGGGGCCACCCGAGCTGCCCGATGGGCTCACCGAGCGCAGGCCGCCATGGTGGTTCCTTGCGTTCGTCGTCGGCATCGTGGCGTTCGCACTTGCCGGACGTCGCCGCGCGCCGCGCACGCTCGCAGACGACGATCCCCTCGCTGCGCTGCGGTCGGCCGAGGGATGGGATGAGCTGGCCGACGCGCTGCGGCGCCATGTCGCAGCGCACTACGGTGTCCCCGCGCCGCTGCGCACTACGGAAGAGGTGACAGCGGTACTCGACGACGCACGCATCACCGATGCCCTCGCGGCGTGCGATCAGGTGAAGTTTGCCCAGCATGTCCCGTCGCCCGACGCCTTCCGGAGAATGCGGGATTCGCTCCTTACAGGGGTCGAGGCATGACCGCCTACGTGTTCCGCGATCCGGGCCTGCTCTGGTTGGCAGCGCTGCTGCCGGTGGCGCTGGTCTTCGCACTTCGCCGCGCGCCGCCGGCCCTGCGCTTTGCCCCGGGCGCGCACGACCTGCCGTCTTCGTTGCGCGTGCGCGTGCTCTTCCTTCCCGTCGCACTGCAACTGCTCGGCCTCGTGCTCGTGATCGTTGCCCTGGCGCGCCCGGCCGAGAAGGAGCCGTTGCCCGTGGAGAGCGCCGGCATCGACATCCTGCTCTGCATCGACACGTCGTCGTCGATGACCGCCACAGACCTCGATCCGGAACGTACACGGCTTGCCGTAGCGCGCGACGCGGCCACGGACTTCATCCGCGGCCGGCCCGACGATCGCATCGGTCTCATCACGTTTGCGCGCTACCCGGACCTGCGGTGTCCGCTCACGCGCGATCACGACGCGCTTGCGCAGATCCTTGCGGCCGTGGAGACGGTTCCGGGCGACGGGCCCGAAGATGCCACGGGGTTCGGCGCTGCCGTTGCGCGCGCGGCCCAGGTCCTCAACAGCGCGCCGCAGCGCTCGCGCGTCGTGATCCTGTTGACGGATGGCGAGGAGAACGTCGCGATCCAAGGCGCGTCGCGCGAGATCGCGCCGGCGCACGCTGCGCAACTGTGCGAACAGCTGGGTGTGCGCGTCTCCGCGATCGCGGTCGGTCTCGAGCGCACCACACCGAAGGGCGAGCGCGTCCGACTCGACGTGCGTCCGCTGCAGCGGATTGCGACGCGCACAGGGGGGACCTTTCACGAAGCACGCGACGCCGGCGCGCTGGAGGCCGTGTACGCGCGGATCGACGCGATGGAGAAGGCTCCGGTCGAGGAACCTCGCTTCATCTTCGCCGATCGATTCCTCGCGTTCCTGCTTCTCGGCCTCGGTCTGTTGATCGCCGGACGCTTCCTCGGCGCGACGGCCCTGGCGGTGTCGCCATGATGGGCGCCGTCTTCCTCGAGCAGGGGGCCTGGCCGTTGCTGCTGCTGGCGCCCCTGGTGTGGTTGATCCTTGCAGCGTGCGAGCGCCTCCATGCGCGCCGGCTGCGCGCGGCCGTTGGCCCGCGCCTCGAAGACCTCGCGCCCAACCGCACGCCGCACATCCGTCGCGCACGCCGCGTACTGTTCGCCACGGCACTCCTCCTGGCGCTCTTCGCGGTGCTCGGCCCGGCGGTCGATACCGCCGCAAGCGAGGTCGACTGGCGCGGTGTCGATCTCGTCGTCTGTCTCGACATCTCCCGTTCCATGCTCGCGGGCGATCTCACGCCGGACCGCCTCGGACGCGCACAACGCGAGATCCGCGCCTTGGCCGAACGCGCCGCGGGCGACCGGCTCGGACTCGTCGTCTTCGCGGGCGAGGCACGGCTCGTCTCTCCGTTGACCTCGGATACGGCATCGTTCGCCGCGCTCGCCGATCTCGCGCACCCCACGGACGTTACACGCGGCGGTACCGACCTCGCGGCCGCACTCGATACGGCGACGGCGGCGCTCGCCGGCCGGCGCAGTGACTTCGGCGGGATCCTTCTCTTGACGGACGGGGAGGATCTCGCGGGGCGGGGGCTCGACGCTGCCCGCCGCGCCAAGGCAGCCGGCGTCGTTGTGCACGCCGTCGGCTACGCGTCCGTGCGCGGAAGCAAGATCAACGTACCGGGCGCCGGCTTCCTGCGGGACGCAGCGGGCAACGACGTGATCTCCGCGCTCGACGCGGAAGGGCTTACGCGCATTGCCGAGGCCGCGGACGGCACGTTCGTGCGCGCGGACGATGCATCGACCCTCGTCGATCTCTACGACGATCGGATCCTGCCGATGGCGCGTGCTGCGCTATCGCGACGCGAGAGCGCGCGGAAGGAGAACGGATACCAATGGCCGCTCGCGGCGGCGTTCCTGCTCTGGCTCGTACACGTGGCGCTGGGATCGCGGAGGCGCCCGTGAGAGTCGTCGCATGCACTCTCCTGGCACTGTGTCTTGCCGGTTGCGGGCACAGCGAGGCCGAGCTCGAGTACGCGGCGGCGCGCGCTGCGCTTGTTGCCGGTGACCATGCCGAAGCCGAGCGCCGGGCCGAAGCTGCGGCGCGGGCGGGCGGTGACCGGTTCGAGGCGCTGCGTGCCTTCCTTCGTGGCAACGTCGCGTTCGCGCGGTGCGAGATGTTCGAGCCGGCCGCCGAGGCGGGCGACAACGAGGCCTACAAGAGTGCGCTCAAGAACGCCGAGGACGCGCTGGCCTATTGGCGCTGGGCCGCGAAGAGCCGCGACGACTGGCCCGCCGCCCGTCGAAACGTCGAGCGCGCGCTCTTCAAGCTCGCGGCGCTGCGCGAGAAGCGCAGAGACGGGAAGCAGAAACCGCCGCAGCCTCCGGCGCCTACGGATGGCGACGAGGCGAAGCCCCCGCCCGACTCTCCCTTGGAAGAGAAGGACCTCCCCGCCGGTGAGGTTCTCGGCCTGTTCGACGTGCTCGTCCGGCGCGATGCCGAGAAGATCAAGCTCCGGCGCGCACAGCGCGCCACGGCCAAGGACCGGGTGGAGCGGGACTGGTGATGCGCGTCCTGCCCGTGCTGCTCGTGCTGCTGGCGCCTACGGCGTTCGGTGAAGAGATCAAGCCCGAGGACCGGGCGTTCGTGGAAGTCGTGGTGCCGGATCGAGCGGTGTACGCGCGCGAGGTGTTTCCCCTGCGGGTGCGCATCGGCTACGACCGCGCGTTCTTCTCCCAGCACGGCGTGTCGCTGTTCCGCCAGGAGATGGATCTGCCCGTGCAGATCTCGGCTCCGTGGCTTCGAGAGACAGGCACGCTGACGCTCGTCCGGAAGGACGCCGCAGGCGGGACGCGCCTGGCGCTCAACGACGACGTCGTCGAGGCCGCCGCCGTAGAGGACGTCACGCGCAGCGGACGAACATACGGAGTTGTGGAGCTTGCATGGACCTGCCAGAGTGACTACCCGGGCACGGTCGCGTTTCCAGCGAGCTTGCGCTTTGCGCACGCGACACGCTTCGAGGAGGACTTCGTCGGTGGACGTGTTGCTCTGGATCGACGCGACGCGGCGGTCGCGGCCGCGCCGTCCACCGTCGAGATCCGGCGACTGCCCGAGGGCCCCAAGAACTTCTCCGGCGCCGTCGGCGACTTCGAGATCCGCAGCGAGGCGGACAGGGCGGCGGTCGAGGTGGGGGAGATCTTCCGCGTGACGCTGACGATCACGGGCAAGGGGAACCTCGAGACGTTCGGCGCCCCGGCGTTCGCGGACGACGCGGGGTTCCATGTCTACGGGCGAAGCGAGCGCGTTGACGGCGACACACGCACCGTCGTGTACGAAGTCGCGGCGACCCGTGCCGACGTCGAGCGCGTACCGCCCTTCGACCTGGTGATGCTGCGGAACGGGCAGTTGATGACGACCTGGACGGCGCCGATTCCCATCAAGGTGAGCGGATCGTCAGTGCCCGCGCCGGTGGAGCCCGCGAAACCGCAGGAGGTTGTCTCCAGGCCCCAGTCGATCGCAACGTGGGTCGTTCTTGCGCTGGGGGCAGGGATCCTCATCGGGTTCTTCCTGCGACGCCGACCGCGTCCGGAGCCCGCGAAACGTGAGCCGGCGCCCGCCGCGTCCGTTGCGCCCACCGACGTTCCGGTTCCCGCGACGCCCGATGGGGATCTCGCGGCCTTCCTGGCTGCGCGCCTCGGGATCACGTCCGCGGCGGTGATCGCGCCCGATCTCAGGGAGCGGCTGGTCGCTGCCGGGATCGATGCGGAACTGGCCGAGCGCACGGCCCGGACGCTCGAGGCCCTCGTTGCATCGCGCTATGGCGGAGCGCCGACAGCGACCGAGGGGCCGGAAGAGATCCGGGCGGCCCTTGCGCGCGCGTTCGACAACACGTCTGTCCGGACGAGTCATTCAGACGACTAAACAGATTGGGCGAACGGAATCCCCGCGTCGCGAGGTTGAGGCATTCTTGGGCCCGACCTCGTGAGGCGGGAGGGATTCGAGGACACCACTCCCCATGCTCTCTGATTCCGCGCGGACCTGGTGCCGCGTGCTCAACCTCTCTCTGTGCGCCGCTCTACTTCTCCTGATCCTCCCGACGTGTGGGGGTGCAACCACGCCGAACACCGACGTAGAGGGCGATCCGCCGCCGCCGACACCCACGGCCGACGACATCGACATCGCGCTGCAGCCGCTCGCGATGGGGATTCCCTCCCCGGTGATGCTCACGCACGCGGGTGACGGATCGGGTCGCAAGTTCGTCGTTTCCCAGACCGGTCAGATCTGGGTCCTCAATGCGATCAACCAGCTCCTGGCCCAGCCCTTCCTCGATCTCCAGGGCCTGGGCGTGCTCGTCACGCTGGACGGCTTCTTCGACGAGCGCGGGCTCCTCGGCCTCGCCTTCCATCCCGACTTCGCCACCAACGGGCGCTTCTTCGTCCGGTACAGCGCGCCGCGCGTAGGCGTGCAGGGCGAGCCGTGCTTCGGCACGACGCGCGGTTGCCACACCTCGGTCGTGTCCGAGTTCATGGTCCAGGGCGATCCCACGACGAATAACGTCGCGGATCCGCAGTCCGAGCGCGTGATCTTCACGCTCGACCAGCCGCAGTTCAACCACGACGGCGGCCACATCGCGTTCGGTCCCGACGGCTATCTCTACATTGCGCTAGGCGACGGAGGCGGCGCCCACGACGGTCTCGCGGACAACCCGCCGTCCCACGGCCCGATCGGCCACGGACAGGACAAGAACACGCTCTTCGGCGCGATCCTGCGCATCGACGTCGACACGGCGCCGCCCATGGGCCAGCAGTACGTCGTGCCGCAGGACAACCCGTTCGTCGGCGTTGCCGGGGCGGACGAGATCTGGGCCTACGGCCTGCGCAACCCGTACCGCTTCTCGTTCGACGACATGCAGGGCGGCACGAACCAGCTCATCTGCGCCGACGTCGGTCAGAACCTCTGGGAGGAGGTCGATGTCATCGTCAAGGGCGGCAACTACGGCTGGGTCACGCGTGAGGGCTTCGATTGCTTCGATCCCCTCAACCCCGACACGCCGCTCGCGAACTGCCCGGCGACCGGGCCCGACGGCGAGCCGCTGCTCGATCCCGCGCTCGTCTACGGACACGATGTCGGCCTGGCCATCGTCGGCGGACACGTCTACCGCGGTCAGAGCGTGCCGGAGCTCGTCGGCAAGTACGTCTTCGGCGACTGGAGCACGAGCTTCGGCGACGCCGACGGCCAGATGTTCGCCGCCGACATCGACGGGCCTACCGCCTGGATGCGGCGCGATCTGCAGATCCAGCCCGGCAACCAGAGCTTCGGCCGCGTGTTGCTGGGGTTCGGCATCGACGAGGGCGGCGAGCTCTACGTGCTGGGGAGCACGGTGAGCGCGCCGGGGGGCAACGGCGAAGTGTTCCGGATCGTCGCCCCCTAGGATTGCTGTCCACGACTCGGGTCCACCGGGAGTTCCTCTCGCAGCGCCACGTCCTTGGCGCACGAGAGGAACTCCCATGCGTAGTGCGATCCTGACCCTGACCCTGATCTGCCTGTTCGCCGTCGGATGCGGCGGCGGCGATGGCGGCGCTGCCCAGAACGATGCCGGCGCGCCCGCAACCCCACGCCTCGTCGACTCCACGGACGACGTCACCGGGGCCTATTACCACGTCTCCTCCCACGAGATCGACGGGACGACGGGCATGCGCACGTTCGCCGGGCTCACGCTCTTCGACGGACTCGGCGTTGCGACGAACGACCTCCTTGCCAACGTCGAAGGCGCGATCCAGGACGTCCCTCTCTTCAATCTCGCCTACGACGTCTTTGGTGGTGGGAGCTTCGTCTGGTCCGATGCGGGGACTCCCTTCGCCCACGGGGGTCTGTCGCCGGACGGGACGATCGGCGTCGCTGCCACGACGGCCGTGCCGCAGGGTGCGACGATCTTCGCGATGGTCAAACGCCCGCTGACGGCGCCTGGCGACATTGGCGGCGCGTACTACCACATGATGTGGATGCGCAATCAGGCCGCGGATTCCCACATCACGCGGACGGGCCCTGCGACCTTCGACAGCGGGACGGGTGTCATCACCTACGGCCTCGCGGCCCTCAACACGAACGGCGTAGGCTCCACGGCGACGCCCGCACCGGCGAACTTCACGCTGGCACACGACGTGTCGGTGTTGGAGGGCGGCGAGCTCTTGATCGGCGGCGCCGCCGTCGGTGGCCGCTGCATCCTCGTGGGCGGCGGTGTCACGGTGAACAACCGCGGCGTTCTCAGTCTCTACATCCGGCAGAGCACGGCGGTCTCCGACGCCACGGTCGCCGGCGAGTATCACGTCGTGGGCCTGCGCCGGGCCGGCGGCTTCACCGCCGTGCAGGGCGTCGCGACCCTCGACGGGGCCGGTAGCGGCACCAAGGTCGCGCAGCGGCTCGCGAACCACATCGTCACCGGTCCGTTCACGGACACCATTACCTACGAGACGGCAAGCGACGGCCGGATCCAGATGAGCATCGACGGCGACACACCGATCGAAGGGGCCGTCACGGACGACGGCTCGTTGATCGCGCTCTGCAGCACGGCCGGGACGACCACGTCGATCACCCTCTTCGTGCGCAAGTAGCTGCGCGAATTGCCGCATGCCTTCCCGGGGCGCGCATCCCTTCTAGGATGCGCGCCCCATGGTGTTGCCGCCGACGACTGACTGGCACGCGTTCGCGCCCGCCGACGTGGCGTCCCGCGTCGGCGTGGACATCGGTACCGGGCTACATGGAAAGGAGGCGGCTGCCCGTCTTCAGCGGCACGGCCGCAACGAGCTCGAGGTGCAGCGAACGACGCCGTGGTGGCGGGTTCTCGGTCGCCAGTTCGTGGACGTGCTGATCCTCGTCCTCTTCGCGGCCGCCGGCATTTCGTGGGGGATCGGCCACACCGCGGACGCGATCACGATCCTCGCCATCGTGGTCGTCAACGGGTTGCTCGGCTTTACGCAGGAGTGGCGCGCCGAGCGCGCTCTGGCTGCCCTGCAACGCATGCTTGCGCCGCGTGCCAACGTGCTGCGTGACGGCAGGATGCAGATCATCGACGCGGCTACCCTCGTGCCTGGAGATGTCGTGGCGGTCGCCGTCGGCGACCGCGTGCCGGCGGACGTGCGCCTGGTCGACGTGCTCGGCCTGCGCGCCGACGAAGCATCTCTCACGGGCGAGTCCGACTCCGTAGCCAAGGCGGTCGAAGCGGTCGAGCCGGACGCGCTGCTTCCCGAGCGGCGGAGCATGGCGTGGATGGGCACGACGATCAGCAACGGTCGCGCGAAGGGCGTCGTCGTCGAGACCGGCATGAGCACGGAGTTCGGCCGGATTGCCGATATGACGCAGAGCGTCGGCCGCGAGCTGACGCCGCTCCAGCGCAAGCTGGGCACTCTCGGGAGACGCTTGGGCCTGCTCGCACTCGGCGTCTCGGTGCTCGTTGCCGTCGTCGGCCTGCTGGCAGGTCGTGAAGCGCTCGACATGTTCTTCACTGCCGTTTCGCTCGCAGTTGCGTTCGTGCCGGAAGGACTGCCGGCGGTTGTAACCATCACGCTGGCGCTCGGCGTGCGTGCGATGGTCAAGCGCAAGGCGCTCTTGCGCCGGCTGCCTGCCGCGGAGGCGCTTGGGGCCGCGACCGTCATCTGCACCGATAAGACCGGCACGCTCACACGCAGCGAGATGACCGTGCAGCGCATCTGGACGCGCGCCAACACCTTCGAGGCAACCGGCGTCGGGTACGACCCCGCCGGCCATCTCGAACGCGCAGGCGCGCGCATCAAGGCGGTCGACTACCCCGATCTCGTTGCGCTGCTCGAGACCGGGCTGCGCTGCAATCACGCTGCCGTGGTGCAGGGAGACGACGGGTGGAACCTCGTTGGCGAGCCGACCGAGGGCGCCCTGGTCGTCGCGGCGTACAAGGCCTGGTTGCCCGAACCCGAGGGCGAGCAGGAGCTGGTCGAGTTCTCGTTCGACTCGACGCGCAAGCGCATGACCGTGCTCATGCAGGGGGTGGCTGGGTGTATCGCCCACGTGAAAGGCGCGCCCGAGGTGGTTCTCGAGCGCGCGTCCCACGTCATGGAGGGTTCCGGCTCACGGCCCATGACCGATGAGGACCGCACGGACGCCGAGGCGGTCTACGAGGCGATGGCGGCCCACGGGTTACGCACGCTGGCGCTCGCGCGCCGCGAGGTACCGGGGGAGTGCACCCTCGATGCCGAGGAGGTCGAGCGCGACCTGACCCTGCTCGGCATCGTCGCGATGATCGATCCGCCGCGGCCTGAAGTGCGAAGCGCCGTGGCGTTGGCTCAAGGCGCCGGCATTCGCACGATCATGATCACAGGCGACGCACCGGCGACTGCGTTGGCTGTCGGCCGCAAGGTGGGGCTCGAAGCCGAGCGCGCGCTCACGGGGCACGACCTGGAGACGATGGACGATGACGCGCTCCTCGCGGCGCTCTCGGATCGAATCGTCTTCGCGCGTACGACTCCGGCTCACAAGCTGCGCATCGTAAACCTGCTTCAGGCACGCGGCGCGATCGTGGCGATGACCGGCGACGGTGTCAACGACGCTCCCGCACTCAAGAAGGCCGACATCGGCATCGCCATGGGGATTCGCGGCACGGACGTGGCGCAGGGCGCGTCGGACATGATCCTCATGGACGACAACTACGCGTCCATCGTGAACGCCGTCGAGGAGGGACGTCGCGAGTTCGGCAACATCCGGAAGTTCGTTCGCTATCTGCTCTCGTCGAACACCGGGGAGGTCATCGCGATCTTCGTGAACATCCTCATGGGTGGACCGTTGATCCTGCTGCCGGTCCAGATCCTGTGGATCAACCTTGTGACCGACAGCATCACCGCGCTGGCTCTGGGGGCCGAGCCGGCGGGCAAGGACATCATGCGTCGCCCCCCACGCGATCCGGCGGCGCCGATCCTCAGCCGCGGCGGCGTCGCCTTCGTTCTGACGATGGGGGCGTGGATCGGCGGCGTCACCTTGCTTCTCTACTACGTGTACCGCGACGCCGGCGAGCGCGGTGCCGTCGTGGCCCAGACGGTCGCCTTCACGAGCCTGATCGTCACCGAGAAGTTCAACGTCTTGAACTGCCGCTCTCCCCGGGCGCCGATTCGCGTCATCGGTTTCTTCTCGAATCCCTGGCTCCTGTTGGCGGTCGGCGCCAGCATCGGGCTCCAGGTGTGTGCGGTCTACGTGCCGTTCCTGCAAGAGGCGCTCTACACGGTTCCCCTCGCCGCCATCGACTGGCTGTGGATCGTGCTTGCGGCCGCCCCGGCATTCCTCGTGCCCGAAGTCGTCAAGCACATGCGTTGGAGGAACGGCTAGCCCTCTTGCGGCGGGTGCATGGCCGCGCCGCAGTACTTGCAGTGAAGCGCGTCGGTGTCGTGCCCTTCGAGGCTGCACGAGGGGCACGCCTGCGTGGAGACCTCGAACCCGGTCTTCTGTGCCGCACGCGCCATCTCGACGCTCACGATGCCCGTCGGAACGGCGATGACCGAGTAGCCGGTGATCATGGCAACGGCCGCCAGGAACTTGCCGAGCACGGTCACGGGCGCGATGTCTCCATAGCCGACCGTCGTCATCGTGACGATGGCCCAGTAGATGCTCGTCGGGATGCTCGTGAAGCCGCCGCCCTGCCCGCCCTCGACGAGGTACATCATCGTGCCGAGAATGATGATGAGCGTCGTGACGACGCCCAGGAAGACCATGATCTTGCGCTTGCTCGCCGAGATCGCCATGGCCAGGAGCTGGGACTCCGCCAGGAACTGCGCCGCCTTGAAGATGCGGAAGATCCGCAGGAGCCGCAGCGCACGAATCACGAGCAGCGACTGGGTTCCCGCGAACATCAAGCTCAGGTACGTCGGCAGGATGGAGAGCAGATCGACCACGCCGTAGAAGCTGCGCGCGTAGCGCATGGGCTTGTCGACGCAGTAGAGCCGCAGCGCGTACTCCGCCGTGAAGCCGACTGTGAAGATCCACTCGATGAAGATCAGCTCACGACCGTACTGCGCGCGGTACTCCTCGACGCTCTCCAGGCACACGGCGACAACGCTCGCGACGATCGAGATCAGCAACGCGATGTCGAACACCTTCCCGGCCGGCGTGTCGGCCTCGAAGATGATCGTGTGCAGCCGGCGTTTGAAGCTGCTGCGGGCCGGGGCGTCGTCCGTCACGCGCACACCATAGGCCTCGGCCGGGACGGTCTCGTGATCGCCTGAAATGCCAAAGCGGGGTTCTCGCTGTACCGTGCACCCATGCGCCCCTTGATTTCGATCCTTGCCCTGCTGGTATTGCCCGGGGCCGCCATGTCAGGAGAGAAGGCGTCGCCGGTTGCCTCGGCCTCGGATCAGGCCCGCAAGGTCCTGCGGGCGTATCGAGCGAAGCGCAACGGGGTGCTCGGGGAACTCGCTGGGGCGGACGCACCGGACCCGTGGATGGTTGCGCACCACCTCTGCCGGCAAGGGAAGTTCGATGCCGCCTCGGCCTTCGGCGCGCTCGTGCGAGTGCCTATCCGCGACTCGCTCGTCCGCTACATCGGCAACAGGTGAGGCGCACCCAAGGACCCGGCGCTCGAAAAGGCTCTGCGCAAGTTGGAGCGATCGTTGCCCAAGAAGAGGTGGGAGACCGTGGTCGAGATCGCGGAGGCGTACGTCACAACAGAGTCGGGGTCGGAAGTCAGCACCGTAGGCGCCGTGCGGCTGCTCCATGCGCAAGGACTGGCGCTTGCACGCTTGGAGAAGCCACGGAGAGGGGTGCCGATCCTCGAGCAGGCTGCGCACGCCGCAGCGGGGATGGGGTGGACGGAGCGATCGGTGGCCGCGCTCCATGCCGCAGCCGGCGCAGCGGAGCAGTTCGACTGGTCGCAAGCGCTCCGTCTCCACCGCGCGTGCGCAGAACAGGTACGTCAGCTACACGTGCCGCGCAGATACGGTGCGGCGCTCAACAACGTGAGCATGCTTCTGGGCCGTCTTGGCCGGTACGAGGAAGCGATCCGCGTGCAGCGCAATGCGCTTGCGGTTCTCAGGCCGGTGGACGACCGGACGGGAATGGCGATCTCGCTTGGCAATCTAGGCAACATGCACGCCGCTCTCGGGCGCTACCCAGAGGCGCTGACCAACTACGAAGAAGCGCTCAGTATTCGACGCGAGGCGGGTGATCGACGTGGCGTGGGCGCGCACTTGAATCAGATCGCGTTGGTCTACATGCGGATCGCTCGCCTCGATGATGCGCTGAAGTTCGCGCGAGAGGCTGCCGAGATCGCCAAGAAGGACCGTGACGATGAACGCCTCTCGCAGGCGCTCAACACCGTCGGGGCCGTGCACCTGATCGCGGGCCGCTACCGTGTAGGGCTACGTCGACTCGACGATTCGCTGCAGGCGATGCGCGCAGGAACGCGAGACAAGGCCGACCTGGGCGTGCTTCTCTCCAATCTGGGCATCGCGCATTGGCGTCTCGGGCTCTATCCGCAAGCGCAGGCGCACCTCGAGGAGGCACTTGCCTTGCACGCGGAGATGGGCGATCGCAGCGGGGCCGCGCGGGCCACCGGGAACCTCGGGTTGCTGTTCGCTGCGCTCGGAGAGCACCGCCGGGCCGTCGAGTTGTACAGGCGACAGCTCACCGAGGTCGAGGCCCTTGGAGAGCGCCATGCGATTTCGCGCGCGTACTCGAACATGGCGACGTCCTTCACGGTGCTTGGTGAGTTCGAATCTGCGCGTGAGGCCTTCCGAAAGGCGATTGCCCTATCGGTGGCTCTCGGCGACAACGGCGGAGCCGCAGCGTCCCTCTCCGGGCTCGCCCGTGTCCACGAGAAGGAAGGTGACTTCGCGTCTGCCGCTCTCGTGTACCGGAAGTCGAGCCGCCTGTCCCGGGAAGCAGGACGGTTACAGGACGCGGCGCGAATGACGGTGCGTCTGGCGATCGCGACCCTCCAACTCGGAGATCTCGATGAAGCGCAGCGGCTCATCTAGAGGGCCGAGGCGGCGCGTGACAGCGAGAGCCCTGATACACGAGCTCTTTTCCATTGGGCACAGGCGAACGTGCGCCTCAGGCGGGGCGAGCCAGGCGCCCCAATCGACCATGCTCGCAAGGGCGTTGAAATCGTCTCGCACATCGGCGCCCGCTTGGGGGAGGCCGAGGGCGCGGGCGCTCGCGATGCGCTTTCGGGGTGCTTCGATGTCGGTCTCGCCGCCGCGTACGCTGAGCAGAGCGTCGAAGACATGGTCTTCTTCTGCGAACAGGGGCGTGCTGCTTCCCTGAGGGCCGGCAGCGCTTATCGCGCTGTTGAGGCAGCAGCGCTGCGCAAGCCTCTGCTCGAGGCCCTGCACTCCGCGCGCGCTGCGCACTTGGCCTCGCGTCGCGCGCTGGCGCAGGCGCGCAGGGTGAAAGATCTCCGTGCGGCACGGCAGCATCGCGCCGAGATGAAGACGCGGGCGCAGGCGGTGGAGGACGCTGTTCGGCGCATACAGAGAGAGGCCAAGTCTGCCGCGGCCTTTCTTCTTCCGGAGCCGGACTCGGTCGAGACCATCCAGGGGCGGCTTGGCAAAGCCGAGGCTCTGGTCTACTTCGCCTCGACAACGGCTGAGATGTACGCAGTCGTCCTGCGCCGGAAGGCTGCACGGATGGTGAGGCTCGGACCCTCACTGGAGATCGCGGGCATTGTCGATGCGTTGCTCTCAGGATCTCGCCACATCGATCCGAAGCATGTTGACGCAATGCGTCGGATGATCATCGATCCCTTGAAACTGGCCGGAGACGTACGCCGCGTCCTCCTCTCACCCGCGGGGACCCTCTCCTACGTTCCACTCGCCCTACTGCTCCAGGGCAAGGAGATAGCCTACGTTCCATCTGCGACGATCCATGGCCTCCTCCGCGAGGAGCACTCCAAGCCTGGTGCTCGAGTACTCGGACTTGGGGCCCCCAACTACCGCGCTCTCGTCGACAAGCGAGCACAAGAGGCGTACGCCAAGCGGTCTGAGCGTCTTACTCCCCTCCCCGCTACCGCCGTAGAAGTACGCGCTGTCGCGGACGTCACGCTGCTAGGGGATCAAGCGACCGAAGCACGGCTACGAAGTACGCTCGCGGCGTCCGCGCGGTGGCGAGCCGTCCATTTCGCGTGCCACGGACTCGTCGATGCAAGGAACCCCATGCGGTCTTCGTTGGCAGTCACGCCCGGAGGGGAAGACGACGGCTTCCTTACCTGTCTCGAGGTCTACGCCATGCGAATTCCGGCTGATCTCGCCGTTCTCTCGGCGTGCGAGACGTCCCGGGGACGCGTCTACAAGACCGATGGCGTCCTGGGGCTTGCGCATTCGTTCATGCTCGCGGGGGCGCCGCGCGTCCTTTGTTCGTTGTGGAAGGTGGACGATCGGGCGACGCAGGCGCTCATGGTGAAGTTCTACGAGTTGTGGAACCCCAAGGGCGAGAAGGAGGGACTAAGCGCCACGCAGGCGCTCCGGGCAGCCCAGGAACACGTCCGAAGCAAGCCGGAGTGGGCGCATCCGTACTATTGGGGGGCGTGGGTGCTCTGGGGCTTGCCCGACTAACGCGGTGAGTCCACAGGGCGTCACTCCCAGGACGGGAAATCGGCCTCGGCGGCGAGCGCAGCCATGCGCAACTCGAAGTCCTCCGTGAACGCCTTGCGGTCTTCGTATCCCTGCATCGGCTCGTCCACGAACACGTCGCAGAAGAAGGGCACAAGCAGCCCTTCGCCCTTGGGCAAGGACTTCCCGAACCCGTGGAGCAGGATCGGGAACACCGGCACCGACGGCTGGCGTGCGGCAATCAGTCCGATGCCGCTCTTGAACTCGGCAACGCGCTCCGGCTCGCCGCGGGAGCCCTCGGGGAAGAGGATGAGGATCTCGCCTCGCTCCAGGGCTGCGTCAAATTTCGCAAATTGCGCCGCCATCGTGCGGGCTCCGCCGTCGCGTTCGATCGGGATCACGCCGATGATCCGCGTGGCGAACCAGGCGAGGAGCCGGTTGTTCATGAAGTAGTCCGCGGCGGCAACGGGTCGGAGCTTCGGCAACAGCCGCAGCGGCATCAGGCACATCAGCGCGAGCGTGTCGAGGTGGCTGTTGTGGTTGGCGGCGAGGATTGCGGGTCCTTGCGCAGGCAGCCGCGACCGATGGCGCACGTTCAAGCCGATGACGACGAGCAGCAGCGGCTTCACCACGAGCAGGAAGAACAGGTAGCGCGGCCAACGGCTGGGAGCGGTGTCGGGCATGGTGCTAGTAGTGCAACCACCACATGAAGTGGAAGAAGAGCGGCGCCGTGTAGCTGATCGAGTCGATCCGGTCGAGGATGCCGCCGTGGCCCGGAATCAGGTCGCTCGAGTCCTTGCGGCCCAGATCGCGCTTGATCGCCGAGATCGAGAGATCCCCGAAGAACCCGGCGACGCCGATGATGAAGCCCGCGGTCAACGCCTCCAGCGGCTCGAGCGGCGTGAGGAGAGGCGCGAGCAGTACGGCGAGCCCCATCGTGGTGAGGACGCCGCCGAGGAGGCCCTCGGCCGTCTTCCCGGGACTCACGGTGGGCGCCACCTTGTGCTTTCCGAAGGACTTGCCCCAGACGTACTGCGCGACGTCGTTGAGCTGCGTCAACACGACGAGGTAGAGCGCCAGCCCCGGCCCGCCGACAGGCGCAGCCTCGGTCCGCGGCAGCACGAGCATGTAGGCGAGGTGGCTCAGGCTGAACACCGTCGTCATCAGACCCCAGTGCAGGGTGCCGACCGCGGTGAGGTAGCCCTTCGTCTCTCCGATCAGCAGCATGCGGACGGGCACGAAGAGGAACGCGTACACGGGGATGAAGATGATGAACATCTCGTACCACGAGTAGCCCGCCCAGAGGTACTGCACCGGGACGGCCAGGTAGACCCAGAACAGCACGCGCCGGTCGGCACGCCGGGTGGGGATGACCGAGAGGTACTCCTTCAAGGCCAGGAAGCTGAGGAAGGCGAAGAACCCGAGCGAGACCGTACGGCTCAGGCTCATGGCCACGGCGAAGACCGTCGCCATCACCCACCAGCTCTTGACGCGCGACTTGAGCTCCGAGAGGTCGCGTTCCGGGTTCCGCTTCGCCAGCACCGACACGATGACCGTCGCGAGCACGAGGATCCCGAGGATCCCGCCCATGGCCCAAAGCAGGTGCGGATGCGGCCAGCCCGAGAACATCAGGACGCCTCGGCGACCGCGCGACGCGCGCGGTTCGCGATCGTCACGACGAGCAGGAGGTTGATCGCGCCCAACACCCACGGGATCCACGGACCGAACGGCACGAGACCCGTGCCGAGCAGCAGCGTCATGAGACCCAGCCAGAACGCCCGGTCGCTCTTGCCCATCGGACCGTCGTAGCGGCGCGAACCGCCGATGGCGACGCCGACCACGCCGGCCATCTCGCTGATGACCGCCAGCACGACGAGCCCTACGACCAGGAGCCAGGGGATGCCGGGTACGAGCGCGAGCGGCAGATAGAGGGCCGCGTCGGAGACGACGTCGCCGATCTCGTTGAGCATGCCGCCGAGCGCACTCTGCATGTCGTGCTCGCGCGCCAGCATGCCGTCGATGGCGTTGAGCGCCATGCGGACCAACAGGCCGATGGGCACGAGCAACAGAGGCCACCGGTGCGTTGGCCAGAGGGCGATCGCCGTGCCGATTGCCAGGGAGAGCAGCACAGCCACGATGGTGACCTGGTTCGCGGTGACGCCTCGCCGGGCAAGCCCGCGGCAGAGCGGGCGCAGCAACTGCTGGAACCGCGGCTTCAGATCATAGACGCTGGCCACCCCGCCTCCTTCGGCCACGCATCGTAGCCTGCCTACCCGTTGCCCTCGCCTCGGCCCGCGTAGCAAGATGACGCGCATGAAGGAACGAGACCTCCTCCGTGGTTCGGACGACCTGTTGGTCGATTTCGACCGTGCCGTGCACGTCTTCGGCGAGTTCGTGACCGGGTGCCGTGCGCTGTTCGACCTGGGGCCTGCGGTGACCGTGTTCGGCTCTGCACGATTCGAGGAAGACCACCGCTACTACCAGCTCGCGCGCGACACCGGACGCGCGTTCGCGGAAGCCGGCTACGCCGTCATCACGGGCGGCGGGCCCGGTGTCATGGAGGCGGCGAACCGGGGGGCGCGCGATGCGGGCGGCGTCTCGGTCGGCTGCACGATCGTTCTGCCGCAAGAGCAGGCGTCCAACCCGTACCTCGATCACGAGATCGAGTTCGACTACTTCTTCGTTCGCAAGGTGATGCTGCTCAAGTACTCGAGTGCGTTCGTCTGCCTGCCCGGAGGACTCGGCACGCTCGACGAGATCTTCGAGACGGGGACTCTCATCCAGACGGGCAAGGTGCCCGACTTCCCGATCGTCGTGATGGGCTACGAGTACTGGCAGCCGCTGCGGGACTTCCTGCGCGGCACGATGTTCACGGAGGGGACCCTGACGGAAGGGGAGGTCGTGCCCTTCTACACGGATGTCCCCGCCGACGCCGTCGCGCACGTCCGGCGCGCCAACGGCTCGGCGGGCGAGCCCGCGTGAGGAACGCACTCCTGATCCTGCCGGGGTTCGGGGGCGGCCGCCGCGCGCGGGCGAGGATTCGTGCATGGGCGAAGACCCAGCCCTTCGAGGTCCACGCACCGCGCTACCACCGGCGCGCGGGCCTCGACGCAACGGTCGCTGCGCTGAGGCAGTACATCGAGGATGAACGGCTCGCGGAAGCGGACCGTCTCTCGGTGTTCTGCTACATCGTCGGCGGCTGGACCTTGAACCTCTGCCTGCGCGACCACCCGTTGCCCAACCTCACGCATGTTGTCTACGACCGCAGTCCGTTCCAGGAGGCGCTGGCGCGGACCTTCGTGCGCAGCTTCTGGCTCGTTGCGCGCATCCGCTTCGGGCGGCTCGCACGCGAGTTCGCCGCGGCACCGTATCCCCCGCTCGACCCGGAAGACTGCCGGATCGGTCTCCTGATCGAGAACCGCGCGACACGTCTGGCGCGTTGGCTCGTGAAGGAGCGCGACGTCCCGCTCGCACCCGAGGCAACGGGGCAGCCGCATGATGACGCCATGTACGTGCGCCTCGATCACGACGAGATGTACACGCGCTTCGAGGACGTGGCACCCGGCATCGTGCACTTCTTCGAGCATGGACGGTTCCCGGAAGGCGCGCAGCGTGAGCCGTTCGCCATCGATCCGTGGAGTGCCTGATCACGGGTCGAGCGGACGAAGCTCCTCGGACGTACCCAGGATGATCGCGAGCAGTCCACTCATGTCCGCGTCGCCGAAACCGAGCTGCACCCATTGAATCGGTGGCTCGTCCGGTGCGCGCCCGAGCCGCTGCGCCCACGGCGGAGAGAAGCGGCCGTCGATGCCGAAGCGCATGTCGCCGACGAGGGACGTGTCACCCCGCACGTACGCCGTCCAACCGTCGGCGAACAACGCGAAACGCTCGAAGATCGAGGTGACTCGCTCCGGGTCCGTCGTATCGGCCACGAAGTCCTCGAGTGTCACGATGGGCAGACTCGCGCCCTCGGCGACACGCGTCGCACCCAACGGCACCGGACGCACGGTGTCCGCCACCATCGTGCCGTCCACCTCGTAGAGCGAGCGCCAGGCCAGAAGGCTGGCAGGCATCGGCATGACGCGTCCGCGTACGGGTTCATGGCCGCGGCTCGCGGCGATCTTCTGCTGCGCGTCGAGCGCGGCGTCGCGCTGCACCAGTGCTGTTCCGGCGTAGACCGCGACGAAGACGAGTGCGACGACGGCCGGGGTGCGGCTGCGCCGCCGCGCGGCGACGATCAGGCACGTCAGTAGGAACAGCGTGAACAGCGGGTCGATGATCGGGAAGAGGTCGAGCGTCGCGTTCTCCATCGAGAACGGCCAGTACACCTTCGTGCCGTAGCTCGTACACAGATCCAAGGGCGCATGCGTCAGCGCGCCGATGATCGCCGCGGGAATGACGAGCTTCCACGCGCGCCGGAAGCCGGGCAACGCGAAGAGGATCCCCGCCGCCAGGAGGCCCATGACCGGTGCCATCACGTAGGCGTGTGTGAAGTGGCGGTGGAGCTCCCACGGCAGCGCCGGATCGGAGAGCGGCTGCAGGATTACGTCCGCATCCGGCAACATGCCCGCACCGAGGCCCGCGAACCAGACATGCTTGCCCCCACGCGCCGGCAAGATCGCCTGCGCGGTTACTGCGCCGAGGAGGCCTTGGGTCGCCGGATCCATGCGCCGCAGTGCAACCGAGCGGGGAGGGTCGTGCGAAACGAAACCGCTAGTGCGCGCCCCAGAGGACGAACGGTGCCCAGTAGTACGGGTGGGCGTAGGCATCCTCGCCACGCAGCGCCAGCCGCGCAGCGCGGAGTGCGGAAGCCGCGGGCGCGCCCTTCACCCAGGCACGGTGAAACGCCGTCATCAGCTTCGCTGTAGGCGCATCCGCCACGCGCCAGGTCGACATCGCGACGCGCGCGGCCCCCGCCTGGAAGAAGCCGCGGGCGAGCCCGATGACGCCCTCGCCCCGCGAGAGCGCGCCGCCGACCGTGTTGCACGCCGAGAGCACCACGAGGTCGGCCGGGATGTGCGCGCGGTGGATTTGCTCGACGTTGAGGATGCCGCCGCCGCCGAACACGAGCCCGCTCAGCCTGGGACGCGCGGGATCCACCAAGCCGTGGCAGGCCAGGTGCACCGCGCGCCACGGATCCGACCCGCCCTTTGCCAGCGCGCTCCGCCAGCCCTCTAGTGTCGCGTCTTGCCTGAGCAGGGCTCGCCGGCGGGTTTCGGGGTAGAGGGCGGCGATGGCGCGCACCTCGTCGCCACTCGCCGCCAGCGGCTGCAGTCGCGACAATGCATCGCGCATTGCCACCAGCGGTGGGTCGTCCTTGTCGACGGATGTCTTCGGGTAGGCAGGGTCGCCGAGCGCAAGCAGGCCGTGGCCCTTGGCCCGCGCCGTCGTGCGCACATCGAGCGCGTGCAGCACACTGCCTGACGGCGCGTAGGCGACCTCGAACCGATCCAGCACGTACCGCCTCGCCGTGCCGTCGTCGCCGACCCTTTCGACCAATGCGCCGAAGGGAACGTAGGCCAGCTCGGCCTCGGGCAGGACCACGAGTCGTTTCGCGTCACGCAACTGGCTCTCGAATGGCTCCAGCAGTCGCTCATGGAGACGTCGTCCGAGCACTGCGGCCGGTCCATCCGGCGTGGATGCCAACTCGCGCCATCCCTCGACCTGTTCGCGCAGCTCTGGCGCCGCGCCGAGAGACACGATGCGCGCCGCGTCGCGACGAACGGCGATGCCGTGAACCGCGTCCTTGCCGACCACGTACGCCAGCGCCGCATCGCTCTCGCCGAGACGCTCCTGGAACGAACGCAGCTCGACGGGCGCCACGCGTACCGATGATCCCGTGCGCGTCTTTGCGTCGACGGCCGACGCCACGCGCTCGTAGGCGGCGTGCGCAGCGTCCAGCGTCTTCCGCGCTTCCGCGAGCTTCGCCGGCGTGGTCTTCGCGGTGGCCTGCAGCAGCACGAGACGCGTCTGGGCTCTGGCAAGAGCGCGCAGCGCGTGCGCTTCGTTCCAGCGATCCCGGGGCGCGGCGGCGCCGCGCGCGCCCGAGTGCGTGTTCCGGATCGTCTGCGCGAGGAGCAGCGCCTGCCCGGCCTCGCGGAACCACCAGGCATCTGACGCGGCCTTGTCGCCTTGTGCCACGACGGCCCGGAACCCGTCCATGGCCACGTTGCGTGCGCGATCTCGCAGCGTGAACGCGTGCCGATCGCCGAGTCCGCCGGCCATCCCCAGCAGCAGCACGGTCGCGCGCTTGAGCGTCGTCGCTGCATCAGCGTGCTTTCCAAGCACCAGCTGAGCGCGGCCGAGGCCGGCCATGAGCCATGCATCGTCGGAAGGCCTGGGGTCGGAACCGGCCGCAAGCCGAAGGGCCGACTCGTATGACGCGACCGCGAGTTCTGCATGCCCGGACGCGAGGGCGATTGTGCCCTGAAGACCCAGGGCGCGTGAACGGGCGCGCGAACCGCCGTCTTCGGCTAGTACGGCGTGCTCGGCGGCCACCTTCCGCGCCGCCTTCAGCCGGCCTGCGCCCAGATGCAGCGTGGCGAGCTCGCCGAGTGCGTGGCGCACCCGTGTCATGCGCTTGTGCTGCCTGTAGAGGGCCAGCGCACGCTCCAGCTCCCGGTGCGCTTCCTCGTCGCGGCCCAGCTCGCGTAGCAGGGCGGCGGTGCGGACGAGGACGGACCCGAATGTCGTGGCCGCGGGCGTGGCCTCCTGTTCACCCTCGGCGATCACGGCTCGGCAGAGCTCCAGAGCGCGTTCACGCAGGCCGAGTCGGTGATACGTCGCGGCGATCGTCGCCAACGCACGACGGCGATCGAGGCTGTCGTCCTGGAAGCTTGGGTCGTCGAGGATGTGTTGTGCTTGGCTCACCGCACGATCCATCCGGCCCTGCGCGGCATAGACGCTGACCTGGAGGACGCGTGCCTTGCGCGCCGGATCGGCGAGACCCTGTGCCTTGGCGCGCTCGAGGATGCTCGCCAGGCGCGTCTCGGCCTCGTCGAGCACACCGAGGTCGAGCTCCGCCGCGGCGAGCCACAGCTGGATGTGCAGGGACGTCCGAATCGTTCCGTCCTGTGGGGCGAGCTCCTGCATCCGCATCAGCGCGGCGTAGCGGTCGGGCAGGCGGCCGAGGCGACCGAGCATGATTATCACGAACTGCAGTGCACGGCTCTCCAGGAGCGGGTTCTGCGCCTGGGCCGCCGCGTCCGCTGCGCGCCAGTAGGCATCGGCGGACTCGCTGCGGCGTCCCATGCCCTGCCATGTCTCGCCGTCCACGACGTGCGCCTGGTGCGCCAGCGTCGGCCAGCCCATCTCGTCCGCGTAGCGCAGCAGGGCCGCGGTGGTCTCGAACGACTCGTCGCGACGGCCGGCGGCTGCGAGCGCCCGGGCGTACATCACTCGGATCACGGCGGCATGGATGGAGGGCGGCTCGAGTGCGGGCAGCGACGTGAAGTCCTCCAGGGGAGGCGGGCCGTGCGGGTGGCCGTGCAGGGGCGCGCTGGCGGGCCTGCTCGTGCGCTGATACAGGGCGATCTCCTCTTGCAGGGTGTCCGCATCGGCGGTCGCCCATGCGCGCGCTACGGTCGCGACCGAGGCATCGGTTGTCGCGTCCGCGTAGCGCTCGAGCGCAGCGCGGCGTTCGGCGGCATCCTTGGCGCGAAAAGCGGTCATCATCACGACGCGCATGCGGTCGGGTGCCGCCGTGTTCGCGAGACCACGCATGGCGTCTTCGTCCCCGCTTCGCCACGCGGCCAGCACGGCGTCGGCTGCATTGGCGATCCGAGGCTCGGCCTTGGGCGGCTCTGCGAACGAGCACGGTGCGCCGGCGAGTAGAAGCAACAGCGCGAGGCAGAGCGCACGTCTCACTCGTCATCCCCCAGCCGGTTGCGTAGCCACTGGCGCGTCTCGAACGCGGGGCCCTCGTCGCCCCGGTCCTCCGGCAGCAGTCGCAGGGCTTCCGCGAAGAGGCCGTTGCGCAGCGCCCAGTGCGTGCTCATGACCGATCGTTCCGGTTCCGTCACGGTGCGCCGGATCACGTCCAGGCCGCGGCGGTAGCGTTCGACGGCTGCGGGTTCGAGCGTGCGGAAGGCCTCGGATCCGCGCACGGCGCCGGACGGCGCCTCGGCCTCGACGGCGACTACGAACCGAGCACCCTGGGGCAGGGGATCGACGAGCGCGCGCGGGTAGGCCAGTCGCGGTGCGCTCGCCTCGGTTTCGAACACGACGCGGCCTTCCTGGTCGCGGACGCGAACGCGGTAGACCGTTGCGCCCGCAACGGGCGCCCAGGCAAAGGCCGGTGCGGGATCGAGGATCGTGCCCTTCGGCTCGCGAACGCGTAGGCCCCCGCGTTCCACGAACGGCCGGCGTTCGTCCCTCTCCGTTGCGTAGAGCGGGCGGAAGTCGGTGAACAGCTCCGGCGAGGCCTCGGCCAGGCGCTCGGCGGCGCGCTGGAGGCTCTCGTCCGTTGCGCGGTTCGGCGACGACAGGAACCAGACGGCGCCGCCGACCGCGACCAGCACCGCCGCGGCGATCGCGAGCCGGCGCCCGGTCCGCTTCGGCCGCGTCGCGGTGGCTTGCGCCTCGAGCTCTGCTGTCGCGCCGACGAGCTCGCGGCACGCGGGGCACGCCAGCGCGTGAGCCCGCGCTGCCACTAGCTCGTCTTCCGGCAGGCGCCCCTCGACCCAGCCGGCGATCGTGTCGTTGTCGAGGCAACCGCCGGGTGCACCGCCGCCTGCCTCGCGTTCGAGGCGGTCGAAGAGGGCATCCATGTCGCGGTCGGTGGTCACGGTCGGGCCTCCGAGGGGTGGACCTCCTCGACCCCGGAACTTGCAAGCAACCGTGCCACGGCCGCGCCGAAAAGCGCATGGCGCGCGGCGCCGGGCTCCGGTGCCGGCTCGGCCTCTAGGTCCCGTCCGACGGCCTCGCGCAGCTTGCCGATGCCGCGCGTGATCCAGCGACTCACCTGGTACTCGGCGGCGCCGAGCAGCGCACCGATCCGGCGCTGCTTGAGCCCATCGCGATGCTTCCAGACGATGGCGCAGCGCTCTTCGGGGGCGAGTGCGGCCCAGCCCTGGCGGAGCGCTGCCTCGAGCGCTGCGGCGCTCTCCGCGTCGTCCGTGGACGCTTCGCCCTCGGCCGGCACGCCCAGGTCGCCCTCGAACAGGTCGCCCGTGGCCGCGCGTCGCTTCTGCGTCTCCCGTTGCAGCCGCCGCACCAGGGCCACGGCCAGCCACGCCCACAGCGAACCGACGCCGCCGAACGTACCCAGGCGCGTGCGGGCGCCGCCGCGCGTGGGTGGCAGCGCGAGATCTGCAAGCAGACCCGACGTGACGTCTTCCGGATCCACGCCCTTCGCGCCGCGGCGCAGAGCAAGTCCGGTCAGACGCGACCGGTACTCGTTGTCCAGGTGCGTCCAGCCACGCTCGCTGCCGTGTTCGCAGCCTCGCGCGAGGTAGAGGTCCTCCAGCGCGAGTCCGGGCACGATCGCACCGCAGGCCGCGTCATCGTGCTCGTGGCCCCGCTGTTCGCGGCGCGTGCGCACGAGAGTCCAGACGTCGTTCGCGTAGATCTCGAGTGCCAGCCCGAGATCCCCCAGGCGCTTGCGCGCCGCTGTCCAGGCGCGCTGCAGTGCTGCCATGCCGAGCCGCCCGACGCGGGCGGCGATCGTGTCGATGGCAGGCGGCTCCGAGCTCATGCTGGTCGGATCCTACCGGACCGTGGGGTGCTACTTCGCTTCCCAGTTCGGAAGGCGCCCGGGCGTCCACGGCGCGCCCGCTGCTTCCAGCGCTGCTTCCACGGCCGCCAGTCGAGAGCCGATCAGCTTTCGCAGGCGTGCCAGGACCTCGCTGAAGCCCGCCTCGGCGTAGCCGAGCTGTTGCTTCTGCGTCTGCGTCGGCGCCGACGTCACGTACCACTGGTTGTTGGTGACCTCGTTTACGCGCTGCCGGATGCTGCGCGGTACAGGGAAGTCGTGCTTTCGGAGCACCGCGTCGCCGTCCAGCGCGGTCTTGAGCGCGGTCACCTCCTTCTGGAGGTCCTCGATCTCCGCGAGCATCGCCGGCTCCGCCGCCGGGGTTTCCCGGAAGGCGCGCCGCAGATGGTCGACCCGTGTCTGCGCCTCGCCCAGGACGCGGCTCGTACCGAGTACAGCGCGCTTGAGATGCGCGGCGCGCTTGTGGAACGCCAGCGCCGCAGCCTTGTCCTTCGCGGGGAAGGTCGCGAGCTCGAGCGGGACGACGTCGAAGGACTCCGGTCCGGCGAGCTTCTCGATTGCTCCGTCGACGACCTTGACCAGCTCGACGGTGTACGTGCCCGGCAACGCCAGCGGCCCAACGATGTCCGGCTGCCACGGCGGCCGGTTCTTCGGCGCGCTGAGGCGCGTCGGGTTCGCGGCGGGGTAGCGCAGGTTCCATGCGATCCGGTGGAAGCCCTTCGTGCGCTTGCCCGGAACTCGCTGCACGACCGCGCCCGTGTCGTCACGGACGACGAGCAACACCTGCGGGTTCTTCTCGGTCTCCTCCAGGCGCAGGTCGTCGACCGTCGGATACGGCGCCGTCTCTCCCTTCTTGCGCGCCTCCTTCTCGCGCTTGCGCCGGACTTCCTTGCGCGACATCAGCTTCTCGTGGAGGTAGTACGTGAAGACGGCGCCATACGGCGGGTTGGGCGCTGCGTAGTAGCTCGCGCCCTGCCAGCCCTTGCCGTTGCGCCCGCCCAACCGGCTGCGCTCGACGTAGCGCCACGCGTCCTTCACGGGGAAGAGCATGTCGAGCTCCTCCAGGCGGTTGCGCGTGACGAGTCGCAGGGGCGAATAGTCGTCGAGGACGTAGAAGCCGCGCCCGAACGTGCCAAGCACGAGGTCGTTCTCGCGCTTCTGGATCGCCATGTCGCGCACGGAGATCGTCGGCACGCCACTCTTGAGGCGTACCCAGCGCTCTCCGGCGTCGATCGAGAAGTAAACGCCGAACTCGGTGCCTACGAACAGCAGGTCGGGCTCCACATGGTCCTGCAGCACGGAGAGCACCACGTCGCGTTCGGGCAGGTTGCTTGCGATCGAGGTCCAGGTGCGGCCCCGGTCGCTACTGCGGAAGAGATACGGCTTGAAGTCGCCGTTCTTGTGGTTGTCGAAGGCCGCGAACACGGTATTGGGATCCGATAGCGATGCCGTAAGGCAGCTCACGTACGTCATCTCTGGCACACCCGACAGGGACTCGATCTTGCGCCAGCTCTCGCCGCCGTCTTCCGTGACCTGGATCAAGCCGTCGTCGGTGCCGACGTAGAGCAGGTTCTCCACCAACGGCGACTCGTCAAGCGAGACGATGTTGCCGTAGAGAGAGGTCGAGTCGTTCTTCGCGACTGCGTCCGCGCTCTGGATCACGCCCATGACCTGCAGCGCGTTGCGATCGAGCTGGCGCGTCAAGTCGCCGCTCACGCTGCGCCAACTGTCGCCACGGTCATCGGTGCGGAACAGCTTGTTCGCCGCGAAGTACAGTCGCTTGGGGTCGTGCGGACTCAGGATCAACGGGCTGTCCCAGTTCCAGCGCAGTGCTTCTTCGCCGGGTGCCTCGCGCGGCTTGATGTCCAGCCGCTCTCCGCTACGACGGTCGTGGCGCACGAGGCCGCCGTACTGCCACTGGCTGTAGACGGTGTTGGGGTCTGTGGGATCGACCTTCGTCTCGTAGCCGTCGCCCCCGACCGTGATGAACCAGTCCTCGTTCGTGATGCCCGCGCGATCCGTGGTGCGTGAGGGCCCGCCCTGCGTGTTGTTGTCCTGCGTGCCGCCGTAGATGAAGTAGAACGGCTCCGAGTTGTCGACGCTGACACGATAGAACTGTGTCACCGGCAGGTTGGTCTTGAAGTGCCAGTTTGCGCCCAGGTCGTAGGTGTCGTACACCCCGCCGTCGCAGCCCACGATCATGTGCTTGTTGTTCTTCGGGTTGATCCAGAGCGCATGGTCGTCGACGTGGCGGTTCTTCCGCGGCGCACGCTGGAACGTCTTCCCGCCGTCCTCGGTCACGTGCATGAACGTCTGGAGCGCATAGACGCGGTCGACCTTGACCGGGTCGGCGACGATCTCGTTGTAGTACTGGGCACCCGGCGGCTTGTAGCCGCCCGGCTTCGTCCACGACTCGCCCCGGTCCGTCGACTTGAAGAACCCGCTCTTGCCCATCTGGGCCTCGACGACGGCATAGACGACATCCGGATCTGCCGGAGAGATCGCGAGACCGATGCGGCCCTTGTCCACCTTGGGCAGTCCCTTCTCGATCTTCCGCCAGTTCCTGCCCGCGTCAGTGGACTTGTAGACCGTTGACTCCGGGCCGCCGTCGATCAACGTCCACACACGCCGGCGCCGCTGCCACGACGACGCGTACAGCACGTCGGGGTCGCGCGGGTCGAAGTGCACCTCGTTGACGCCGGTGTCGTCGCTGACGTGCAAGATTCGATCCCAGTTCTTGCCGCCGTCGGTCGTCTTGTACAGACCGCGATCGCCGCCGGACTTCCACAGCGGGCCTTGCGCCGCCACATACACGACGTTCGAGTCGCGCGGATCGACCTGGATCATCCCGATGTGCTCGGACTCCTCGAGGCCCATGTTCTTCCAGCTCTTGCCGCCGTCGAGCGTCCTGTAGACGCCGTCGCCGAACGACACGCTGCGCTGGGCGTTGTTCTCACCGGTCCCAACCCAGACGACGTTGCTGTTGTTGGGATCCATGCGCAGGCAGCCGATGGAGTAGCTGCCCTCGCCGTCGAACACAGGCTTGTAGGTCGTGCCGTTGTTGACAGTCTTCCACACGCCGCCGGAGCAGGCCGCGACGTAGTAGTGGTTGGGGTCTGCCGGATCGACGGCGAGGTCGCCGATGCGGCCGGCCATGAACGCCGGGCCGATCGACCGGAATCTCAGGCCGCTGAAGATCGGGGACGTCATGACGTCCTTCGCCTTCTCGATCTTCTCTTCCTGTTCCGCCTCGTCGTCGGCGACGGCCGCGCCGGTGGCGATCAAGACGACGATTCCTGCGGTGACGAGCCACATACGAAGTAGGTTGAGCATCGCGGAACGGTATCAAATTCGTCTCGCACGGGGCCACGCCGAAGGGAGGACTCGGTGCACATCAGCAAGAAGCTCGGGTTCGGAGCGCTCGCGGGGGCGTTGCTCGGCTACGCCTTCGTCTGGAAGACGGTCATCATCTTTGGTGGACGCACGAGCGGCATCCCCACCTACGGCGCCGAGATCCTGGAAGCGCACATCTCGACGCTGCTGATCCTCGTGTCCACGATCTTCGTCTTCCTGCCGAACCTCAAGACCCTCGCGAAGCAGAAACACCGCAAGATCGCGTTGATCGTGGCGGGCCTCGCCGTGGCGTTCCAGATCGTGCCCATCGCGGACTTCTCGCGCGAAGCCGTGGATGCCGGGCTCGGCTTCTATGTGCAGGTAGCGGGCGCCCTCTGCGCGTTCGCGGCCGCCTGGATGGCCAAGTAGTGTCGATGCCGCGGCTCTTGGCGATCGGCGCGCTGGTCATGGTGGCGGTCGGCTACTTCACCGTCTACAAGACCCACCAAACGCCGGGCAATGCACCGAACGAGGTGTTCGTCACGGAGATCCATGCGACGGACTTCCCCGGGACGGTTGCGCCGCTCGTACTGATCGGAGTTGCAGCGTTGCTCGTACTCGTGCTGGACCTGCGTACGGGCGGCGGACCCAAGCTGAAGGGCGCGGCCGTTCTTCTCGCCATCCTCGCGTGCGCGTTCCAGGTGCTGCCCGTCATGGACTGGTTCTCGCGGATCATCACGCCGGGACTGGGGCTCTACGCCCAGGTCGCGGGCTCGGTCTGCGTGTTCGTTGCCGCACTCCTTGTAAAGGACTAGGCCTCCTGCACCTACGAGGCGGGGGAGGCCTTGCTCGTGCCGACGCGGTAGCCGACACCGAACACGGTTTCGACGAGCCCGTCGTGTCGACCGAGTTTTCGTCGGATCGAGAGCACGTGCACGTCGACTGTGCGTTCGATCGCGGATGCCCCGCTGCCGCGGTCGAGCAGCTCCCGTCGTGTTAGAGCCTTGTCGGGAGTGCTTGCCAGCTTGTACAGGAGATCGAACTCGGTCGGTGTGAGTCGAATATCGCGATCGTCCACAACGGCCTCCCGCCGCGCGGGATCGAGCTGTAGGGGCCCGTGCGTGATCTTCCTCGTTTCCTCTTTCAGTGTTCGGCGCAGAACGGCTCTCAAGCGACTCTCGAGGAGGCGCGGCGTGAAGTGCGCCTTGCTTACGTAGTCATCGGCGCCGGCGTCCAGCAGCATCGACTCGGCAGCATCCATGAGCTCGCCCGTCAGGACGATGACGGCTGTGTGGCGAAGGCGAGGGTTTTCGCGAATCGTCCGACAGATGTCCAGTCCGTCGAAGCGCCTGCCGAGGTTGAGGTCGAGCAGGACGACGTGGGGTCGATCGCGATCGAGCCGATCGATCGCCTCCTTCGCGGTGCGTACGCCGCTGAGCTGGAAACGCTCAGGCATGGCCTCGAGCACTTGCAGCGTCATCTCGAGCACGCCGGGTTCGTCTTCGACAACGAGTACTCGTTCCTGGGCCATGCTCAACACCCTCCTTGTGCGCCGGATGGCGCGCCGATCAGCGGCAACTCGACCGAGAACGTCGTGCCGCTCGTCGACGACTCCGCGCGAATCAACCCGCCGAGGCAGCGCACGGTCTGGCGCACGACGAAGAGGCCCATGCCGCGCCCGCCCTTGCCCGGGTTGCCCGAAACGAAGGGACGGAACAGCCGGTGACGCAGGGGTTCGGGAATGCCCGGACCGTTGTCCTCGACGTCGATGCGGTACGTGTCCTCATCGAGTCGCATGCCGCGGATGCGGACGCGACCGGTGTCTTGGCAAGAGGCGCGAATCGCGTTCGAGCCCAGGTTCACCACAGCCTGCAGCGCCATCCGCTCGTCGCCTTGAAGTGGCGCGTCCTCGACGTCGTTCGTCTCGATCGATGCCCCGGCGTCGAGCGCGAGGGGGCGCAAGAGGCGCGTTGCCTGCGCGAGCATCTCGGCGGCGGAGAACGACATCGTCAGGTCGTCCTCCCTGCGGCTGGAGAATGCCATGAACGTGCGCAGCGTCTCCGCTATGTCCTCGCATCGGTCCTCGATCTTGAGGAGCGCCCTGCGCCACTCCGTCGGATCGTTGCTGCGCTTCGCGATGTAGGTGAGCCCGGTAACAAGCATGACGTGGTTCGAGATCTCGTGCGCCAGGCCCGCCGCTGCGCTCGACGGCTCGATCCGGCGTGCTCGCGAGTGTGTAAAGGACCCGAAACTCGGCACGGCTGAGTTCGAGATCCCGTCCGTCGACGCGAGCCTCATGCCGGGTGGGGTTCAGGTGCAGAGGGCCTCGGGTCAGCACCGGATCCTTCATGGAGGGACCCTAGCGCAGATTCTGCCCCTGGCCTCCGGCTTGGCTGCGTGGATGCCGATTCGAGACGACCGTCTAGTTGTCCGGGTTGCTGTCCGCCATCGGGATGCGGATGCTGTCCACCCGCGCCGCGTCGCCGCTTGCGGGGTCCGGGATCAGCTGGATCCGGAAGCGGATGTTCTTCATGCCGTCGCACTCGTCGATGTCGCTGATCCACTCCGTGAACGGCTGGGACATGACCAGGTTGCCCTGCGGGCTCACGAGATCGGCTCCCTGGAACTCGACGATGATCCGTGCATTGCCCTGCTGTGTCGCAGGCAGGATCACTGGGTCCATGTAGTCCGTGTCGTCGCCGTACTCGCCCTTGCGCCAGATTGATTGCGCGATGCTCACCTGACGCGTGATCGTGATGCAGGTGTCCATCACGGTGGGCGTCGGGTTGAGGACGCCTGCCGGGAAGTTGTTCGCCGGGTTGGCGCTGTCGGCTTCGTAGGTCGTGTCGAGCCGCTTCAGCGGGTAGCCGGCGATCAGGATTCCGGAGCACGGGAAGGTCACGGCGAACCAGTTGCGCATGAACTGGAAGGTGGACCCCTCCACGGCGCTCATGTCGATGATCAGGATGCGATCGTTGTCCACGGTGAAGTCGCCGGGCGACCAGTCGAACGTTGTCGTCAGCGCGGGCCAGTCGTAGAAGCCCGTGTAGTCGAAGAGCGACTTGTTCCAGCCGCCGGGCGTGGTCGTGCAACCGGGGTTCTGGGCGTAGCCGCCCACGTGGGATGTCGCCGGTTGGTCCGGCGTGTTGCCGACGTTGGCATTCTGCAGAACCGTGTACGCGCCGTCATAGACGAGCGTGGGCGCGCTCTCGAAGTTGTTGCCCGCATGGCTTCGCAGCGAATGGCCGAAGCTCGGTTCGAGGTACCCGAGCCGGAGCTTCACGTTGTCGTAGGTCGCCGCGAAGGTGGCGTTCATATGGGGGCCCCATGCGAGGCCCGTGATCGTGCCGGCGGCTCCAATCTTGGTATCGGGTACCAGCACCTGGACGCGCCGGCCGAAGCTCGTGGCGGGCGACACGTCCGGATCGATGATGTCGTCGTAGTCCTCGCCATTGAGCGGATCCGGCGACCGGGCGTACTGTCCGAGGCCGTTGGTCACGCCGTCCCAGGTCTCCTGGTACCCCATGCAGTAGACCCTGCGGCTCGTGGTCGGGAGGCTCTGCAGGATCCCCGCTTCCGTGGCGCCCCAATCGGCCTCCGTCGCCTCGTTGTCCTGGGCGAGATCGTCCTGGAAGGTCTCGGTGAAGTTGGCCGTCGCTACCGGGCCTCCGTCATTGTTGTTGTCACCGTCGCCGTTCTCGTTGTTGGCGGTCGAGCCGCCACATGCCGCGGCCAGAAGCAGGGCCGCCAGGACCGGAACGGTCCTTCCCCACGAACGAATCATCACGCGCCTCCTGCGCCGCCGCCCTGCGACGCACCGCCGCCCTTCATGTAGCCGTCTTGCCCAGCCCCATGAAACGCCCAACGGGCGTTGAATTCACGCGAAAATGGGCTGCCCGCAGCGAATGGGGGTTGGCGCTAGCCCGACCCGGCCGGCTTGTCGTAGCCCCGCGGCTTCCGCTTCTTCCCGGGCCGCTTGTAGCCGTCCTCCATGCCCTCGATCTCCTCGTGGGGATCCCAGGGCTTCTGGGGGTTGGTCTTCCACTCGTCGTGCTTCCACCACCAGGTCCAGCGCTTGGCCGTGCGCTCGATGAAGCTCGGCGCCGCGTAGATGCCCCAGGCGCGGATCTTCGCCGTTTCCTTCCACTCGCGCTCGATGAAGCCGTCGATGCGGCGCAGCGTGCCGTCGATCACGCTCGCCATCGACGCGCCTTCGCGGTTGTCGAAGCCCGGGCTCTCCTTGATGGCCTTGAACTCGCTGATCAGCCGTCCGGCGACGATATGGCCCTTGTTCACGAGCCACTCGCCGGCTTCCACGCCGTCGCGCCCGCCGCGGTACATCTGCATGATCGAGTCTTCGATCTGCGTCTTCGTCGCCGCATCGAGCTCCTCGGGCCACTCGAAGCGCTGCAGCTTGACGTTGCTGATGCGCGGCTTGCCCTTGCGCGTGCGGCTGCGCTCCTTGCGCTTCTTGTAGGGCACGCGCGGCGGCGCGACGTCGCCTACCTCTTCGACGGGCAGGGGCGCCGGCTTGACGGCCGCCCTCTTGCGCGGTGCGGGCTCGTCGTCGATGTCCGGTCCCTTGTTGGAGACGATGATCACGAAGCCCAACAGCACGACGATGCCGATCACGCCCCAGACCGCGGCCGGGTTGCCCTGGCGGGGGCGACCGTGCTCAGGCGGCGGGGCGCCGCGGGGCGGCGGACGCCGGCGGCGTGCTCCACTTCCACCCGCGCGCGGAGCGCCTCCCGAGGGGGCGGGCGACGGGGGCGGCGGTTCGCCGCCGCCGAAGGCCGTCAGGTCCATCGGCGTCTGGCACTGGGTGCAGGTGAAGACCTTCGGCGGGTTCTCGGGGAGCGAGAACCGCTTCTGGCAGCCGGGACAGAGAACAGCCTGCGTCATCGGATGCAATCATAGCGCCTTCGTCGGGTCACTTCACCTGGGTGAAGTCCGTGCGCGTCAGCAGCAGGACGTTCCCCCGCGCTTCCCAGCCCATGTGCTCGCCTGCGGCCGACGCGACCATTTGCAGCGCCGTCCAGAGCGAGGTGTCCTTGAGCTTGAGCCCGGTGATCTCCTGCTTGCCGGCGTCCGGGAACCGCGGGTCGATCACGAGGTTCAGGCCGGTCATGATCTGCAGGGTCTTGATCGTGTCGGCCACCGTCGTGTTGCTGATCGCGAGGTTGATCTGCGTCGCTTCGGCCTTGGCGCGCAGGCCCGCACCCCGCCGCAGCTCGTTGAGGAGCGCCTCGATGCCTTTGTGCACCCTGGTGGGGGCCCGCACGATCAGGATGCCGTTGCGCGCCTCGATCGCGGCCTTCTTCGCCTCGGACCAGAACTTGGGTTGGACCTCGCGTCGGATGCGACTCACGAGGTTTGATTCAGTCTTCGTCGCCGCGATCGGTGCCGGCTGGGGCATGCCCGGTTTGGCCTGCTTCGCCGGCGGCTCCATGACGAGGTCCTTGATGTCGTAGTAGCGCAGGCGCATGCCGCCCGCGTGCTCGTCCGCCGTCATGATCTTCACGACGCCGTCCTGCTCTGCCCAACGCATGTCGTCCGGCTCGGTGATCAGCCCCAGCACACTGGAAACGGGAACGTCGTCGAGCGCGAGCGTCAGCTTCGTCTCATGCAGCCCGGCTTCCACCACCTTGGGCGTGATATAGAAGTTCCTACCCGTGATGGTGCGCAAGTACGCGACCGCGCCCCGCAGGTCGACGTCCTCCCACTTGAGGCCCTTGACGCGCTTCGCCTCCAGCCAACTCGGCGGGTCCTGCGTCTTCACCGGGCGCCACGTCTTCGGCTTCGGCGGCTTGCCCGCCTTGCCGAGCTTCTTGTCGGCCTCCGGACGTGCACCCTTCCGGATCCTCGTCAGGTACTCTTCGATCGCGCTCTGGACGATGTTGGGTGCGCGCACGATCAGGATGGCGTTGCGCCGCTCGATCACGCCGCCATCCTTGGTGTCCCAGTAGTCCGGGTAGACCTCACGCTTGAGACCGTCGACGACGGCCTGTAGCTGGGCAGGGTTCAAGATGACTTCTTCCGGCTTCTCGGGGTCCATCGACGGTACTTGCGCGAGGTCCCTGAGGTCGTGGTAGCGCAGGCGCTTCTCGCCGGGTACGGCGACGACGGTACGAATCCACACGGCGTTCTCGCGTTCGTCCCACCGCAGTCCGTACGGCTCGGTGATGAGGCCGAGCACGTCGCGCACGGCGACGTCATCCAAGTCGAGCGTCAGGGAGATCTCGTGGAGCTTTCCGGCGCGCGTCGTAGGCGAGATGATGATGCTCTTGCCGGTGATCGTCGTGAGGTACGTGGCTGCCTGGTCGAGGCTTACCTCGTCCCAGCGAAGTCCTCGGACCCGCTTGTCGAGCCATGTCGCCTGCTTCGGTTGTGGTTCTACGACGGTGCCCTCGTCGACCTTCATGACGATCGGCCGCTCGCAGCAACCGCTGTAGGTGGGACAGCAGGTGCTTCGGCACGCGACCAGCGCGGTCACGGCGATCACCACAGTCAGCAGGATGTCGAGCCGGCTTCTCTCCATGACGCCCTCCACGTCCCATGAAGAGCGACGGAGGTCACGACCCGGTCAGACGGTCACGCCGATGTCTCGCGACGGTCAGGGTTTGGGCTCCAGCTTCACGACGATCCCGTCCGTGGTCTTGGCAATCGTCTCGCCGGTGTACTCGACCTTGCCCTTCTTGCCCGTGATGCGCACCGTCCAAGGTGCGGGCGGCAGGCCGGACACCTCGAACTTGGTACCGCCCTTGATCTTGCCCTTGATCTCGAAGCCGGGATAGATGACGCGCACCTTCTTCTTCGACGTGCCCTTGGGGCACTCGATCGATCCCGTCAACGTCTGGGCGCTCAGAAGTTTCATCTCGAGCTTGCGATCCTGTGGCTTCAAGCCCTTCTCGAACACGAGCTTTTCGTTCTTCAAGCCGCCCATGTAGACGGTGTACGAAACGTCCCAGCGCAGCTTGTCGAACACGACCGCGCCTTCCTTGTCGACCTTCTTCTTCACGGAGCTGGGGCCGCTGCCCGTCTCGCCCTCGGCGATCAGCATGATGTCCGGCTTGCCGATCTTCCGCGTGTAAGCGCGCAGGCGCAGCCGCAGCGTGTCCGCCATGTCGAGCTGCAGGCGGATGCGCGCCGTGCCCGAGGCGATCTCCTTCGGGTTGGCTTTGGCTGCCTGGCCGTCTACGCCCTTGGGAGGCTTGACCAGGATCTTGTAGTTGCCGGGTCGCAGGTTCTCGAGTGCGAACGTCCCGTCGGGTTTCGTCTTGCCCTTGCGGCGCTTGCCGGGCTTCTCCGAGCCCTTGCCGAGGTACTGCCACGTGAGCCGCGCGTTGGGCACCGGCTCACCGTCCTGGTCGGTGACCGTGCCGGAGATGCCCTTCGCGCCTTCCAAGATGATCGTCGCTTCCTTGGGCTTCCACTTGCGGAACTTGCGCGGAAGCAGATCGGAGCGCTCCGTGGGAGGGAAGACGGTGAGCTCGTGTGCTTCTTTGGGGTCGAGTCCGGTCAGGCGGGCACGCCCGTCGCGTCCGGTCTGGATCTCGAGGTGGCCTTCCGCGAAGCGGAAGAACGGGTTCGACTTCACGGGTTTCACGTGGATGACGACGTTCGCCATGGGCTTGCCGGCCTCGTCCACGATCGTGAGGTACGGGTTCACCGATGGGTGCATGTGGATCTTGACGTCCGTCGCACCGCCCTTGGCCTCGATGCCGCGGCCGCCGACGTAGGTGCGCGTCGGAACCGGCTCGATCTCGTAGTCTCGCTTCTCCAGTCCCTCGATCCGGAACGAGCCGTCGGCCGCCGTGACGCCCTCGCCGTGCGCGTCGGTGGTGAGGTCACCGAGTTGCGGCATGCGTCCGCTCGAGAGCCTTACCTTCGGCTTCGCGGCCACGCGGATCCCGGCAAGCGGCAGCTCGTCCGGGCCGTAGACGAATCCGGTCAGCGGGAGACCTGCTTCGAGGGTGAGCTTGCCTGCACGCGGCCCGGGACCGAACGGTCCACCGCGGGTAGCGGCGAAGCCGAGCCACTCGCCGAACTCGGAGCGCGCACCGACCACCTCGAACTTCAGCGGCATGTCGAAATCATCCGTGCGCGCCGCGCCTGCGTGCACCGTTCCACCGCTAGTCGTGTAGGAGACCGAGCTGCCCATGCCGCGAATCACTTCCTTGCGACCGCTCCAACTGGCGCTGCCGTACATCACCGGCCGGCCGGCCGGGGTGTAGACCCGGATCGTCATGTAGGCCTTGGGCTTGTCCGGCGAGGAGCGCAGCACGAGCGTTGCGTTGCGCGCATCGGTGGGTGCGTTCACATAGTCGCTCAGCACGCTCGGCCCGGACTTCTCGTGGACCTCGGCGTATAGGCGCGCCGTGCCCGGCGGGGCGTTGTGGAAGACAAAGCCGCCTTCCTTGTCGGTATAGGTCCCGCTCTTCCACGGCCCGACCTCGGCCTGCACGTAGGCGAAGGGAACGGCACGCTTGTGAGGGTCGCGCACGGTGCCGCGCATGCAGCGTGCAGTCGAGAGTGTGATGCTCGTGGCTTTGGGGACCCAGCCGAGCTTGCAGAAGTCGGCAAACTCGCGCCAGCGGTTGTCGGGCGGGGTCGCAACGAGCGCGCAGGGGCTCTGCGGGTCGAGGCCGCCGAGGACGGCCTGGCCCTGGGCGTCCGTCCGGCACGACGCGAGGCGGTGGGTGGTTTCCCACTCCGGCTTCCCCGTCGGCATTGCGATGGCGCTTACACGAACGCCCACCAGCGCTTCGCCGCTCTTGGAAAGCACCGTGATCACGACGCCGGCGGGCTCGGCGTGGGTCAGCGAGGGCGCGAGCAGCAGCCCGAGCAGCAGCAACCAGCCGGCAAGAGATCTCAGGGCCCCGCGCATGAACACTCCCACCTCCGTAGCGTACCACCTGACGATACGCGGCTTTGCGGGGCCGCGCCGAAACCCCGGCGCATGGCTGCGGTAGAAGGGGGCGATGTTGAGACTTGCGCCCGTTCTCGTGCTCGTGCTCGTGGGTAGTGCGGATGCCGACCCGCAGAGCTCGCACGCCTTCCAGCACCAGGGGCGCCAGCGCACGTACCACCTCGTCTTGCCCAAGGGCCACGACAAGAAGAAGCCGGCGCCGCTCGTGCTCGCGCTCCACGGGGGCGGTGGCAATGGCAAGAACTTCGACCGCGTGACGAATCACCAGTTCGCCCGCGAGGCCGACAAGCGCG
>JANQJW010000081.1 GCA_028281445.1 Planctomycetota bacterium
ACGTGCTGCGATCGAATCCACGGTGCTCGCGAGATCGACAGTGTGTCCTCGCGCCGGATTCGGGCCCGAGGTCGAAGCCGAGGTTCCGAGGCGATGCCATTGAGCATCGCCGAGCGGTTCTCGACAAAGAGGTCGGGTTCGAAGACCAGCGAGGACCGCGCGATTTCAACGTCAGTTCATGCAACATGCGGGCTAGGCGCCTTCGTCTTTCTTCTTCCCGCCACCCTTGTTCTTCTTGCCCTCACGCTTCTTGCGCTGGCGCTCTTTCTTTTTCTCGGCCTTCTCCTTGGCCTTGGCGGCGGCCTCTTCACGCTCGCGCGCCATCGCGTCGAAGTCGAACGTCTTCTCGTGGTCCCGCCACCAGGCGCGCCAGCGGTCCGGATCCCGACCGAAACGTTGACCGGTGGCGTACTGCAGCGCCTTGCTTGCGGCCCCGTTGTGGTGGCTCCGCTTGCGGCCCTTGGCGAGGTACTGGATCAATCGGTCGACCGCGTCCCTGTGAGGGACGGCCGCGACAGCGTTGAGGCGAGCCTGGGCGACGTCGGTCTCCGTGCCCGGCTCGATGTCCGCGAGGAGCGGCTTGATCGACGAGGGCTGTGCCAGCTTGTCGAGCGCAGCGACGACGATGAGCAGCTCGTCCTGGTCCTCGGGCTTCTTGCTCAGACGCCGCAAGCGCGGGTTGAGCCCGGCCGCGGCCTTCTTCTTGTCGCTCTTCGTCTCGCGGGTGCCGAGTGCCTTGGTGGCCGCCTGCCGGATCATCGGCTCCGGATCGGCGAGGAGCCGGAGGAGCGGCTTGAGGAGGGACTCGTGCGGACAGTCGGCGGCGTCCTGCGCAGCCTTGAAGCGCACATCGTTGCTCTTGTCCTTGAGACCGGCCACGATGCGCGCGGCGGTCGCCTCCGCGTCCTCTTCGGGCGAACGGCCCTCGGCCCACACGGGGGTGGTCCAGAGCGCGGTCACGAACACAGCCAGCAGGAACGGGGCGAAGCGCTGGATACGGATCGACATGGGGATCCTCCTCGGCCCCCTGATACCCCGCCGGGACGCGTTGGTCTCGCTTCCCTTGTCGAGGATGTAAATGCCGTATTCTCAGGCAGATGGATACGCGCCCCGTCGCTCGCTCGGCCCGCTTCGACCGCAGCCGGTCCTACCGCTACCGGCTCGGACGCTCCTGGGATCCCGCCGGGGGGCGGGCCGCCTTCGTCCTTCTCAACCCCAGTGCCGCGGACGAGACGCAGGACGATCCCACCCTGCGGCGCTGCCTGGGCTTCGCGCGGCACTGGGGCTTCGGCGTCCTGGAAGTCGTCAACCTCTTCGCCTGGCGCAGCGCACATCCGCGCGATCTACGCCGCGTCGCGGATCCGGTGGGCCCCCGTAACGACCGCCACATCCGTGAGACCGTCCAGGCCGCGGACTTCGTGCTCGCGGGCTGGGGCAACGCAGGGACGCTCCAGGGACGTGCCGCCGCCGTGGACGCCGTGCTGGCCACGCTTCCGGCGGTGCATTGCCTCGGTGTGACCAAGGCCGGCCAACCGCGTCATCCGCTCTACGTGCCTGCCGCGCGCCGCCCGTGTCGCTATGCTCCCAGCTTCCGGAGGTAGTCCATGCCCGTACGCCCGCAGCCGACCACGACCGACACGGAGGAGATGCGGGATACCCGTCGAGACCTCCACCGCCACCCGGAGCTGAAGTACGAGGAACACCGCACGGCGGGCATCGTCGCTGGACGCCTTCGCGAGATCGGGTACACGCCGACGGAGGGCGTCGGGCGAACCGGCGTCGTGACGACGCTCGAGGGTTCGGAGCCTGGGCGCTGCGTGCTGCTGCGGGCCGACATGGACGCGCTGCCGCTGCAGGAGCTCAACGAGGTGGACTACGCCTCCGGCACGCCGAACGTCATGCACGCGTGCGGGCACGACGGGCACACCGCGATCGCCCTGGGCGTCGCGCGCATGCTTCACCGCGAGCAGCCTGCCAAGGGAACGATCAAGTTCATGTTCCAACCCGCGGAAGAGGGCGGCAACGGTGCGGACGCGATGATCGATGACGGGGTGCTCGAAGACCCCAAGGTCGATGCGGCCTTCGGCCTGCACGTATGGAACCACCTCGATGTCGGCAAGGTGGCCGTGGTCGATGGCCCCTTCATGGCCTCGGTGGACGAGTTCACGGTCCGCGTCACCGGAACGGGCGGCCACGGCGCGATGCCGCATGAGACACGCGATCCGGTCTTGGCGTCGGCGCACATCGTCACAGCCCTGCAGCAGGTCGTGGCGCGCAATGTGAGCCCGCTCGAAGCGGCGGTCGTCACGATCGGTGCGATCCACGGAGGCGAGGCGTTCAACATCGTGCCGGAGGAGGTCGAGCTACGCGGGACGGCCCGCAGCTTCGACGAGGAGGTATGGGCTTCTCTGCCGAATCACATCGCACGCGTCGCTGAACGCACCGCCGAGGCCTTCGGCTGCAAGGCGTCGGTCGAGATCGAGCGCTTGATGCGACCGACGATCAACGATCCCGAGATGGCGGAGCTCGTGCGCGAGGTGGCGCGCGAGGTCGTCGGCGAGAAGAACATCGTCTCCGAGCGCACGATGGGTGGGGAGGACTTCGCCGAGGTGCTGGCACGCGTCCCGGGCTGCTACTTCTTCGTCGGATCGCGCAACGAGGCCGAGGGCAAGGTGCACCCGCACCACTCGCCGTATTTCGACATCGACGAGGGCGCGCTGCCGATCGGTGCTCGGATGCTCTCGGGCATTGCGCACCGCTTCCTTGACGAGTAGCCGATCTGGACTACGGCGGCGCTCTGCTGGGACTCCGCAGAGGCACAGAGTCCAGGAACGCGCCGCCACGACGCGCCGCGGTTCTCTAGATTGCAGCCCACAAGAAGAGGAGCCGGCAGCGTCTGAAGGGACGCGCTCTGCGTCTCTGCGACTCTGTGGAGGTTTCAGTCACCCGCGCCCGCCGCCGACTCGCGCGCAGCGTCCAGCTCCGGCCAGAAGCCGGCCAGCGAGGCCGACGCCGGGCCGCGCACGTGCACGCTGTACCAGTCGCTGACCGGGGTCTCCTCCGGGTTCACCTCTACGCAGAGCGCGCCGCGCTGGACGGCGAGCCGCGGCAGGTCCGCCGCGGGGAACACGACCCCGGACGTCCCGATCGAGATCAGCAGGTCGCACTCCGAGATGGCCGCGATCGCCGCCTCGATGGGGGCGGGCTGCATCGGGTCCTCGAACCAGACGATGTCCGGACGCCGCCACGTACCGCACGCCGGACAGCGCCGAGCGCCGATCGGCACCTCCCGGTTCTCGACCGCGCGCGGCGGGCAGTCGCAGCGGATGCGCCACACGCTGCCGTGGAGCTCACTGACGTCGGTCGCGCCCGCCCTCTGATGCAAACCGTCGATGTTCTGTGTGACGATCTTCGTGCCCGCCACCCGACGCTGTACCTCGGCGATGATGCGATGGGCTTGCGAGGGTTCCACGGCGCCCATACGGCGTCGGCGCTCGTCGTGGAATTCCCAGACCTTCTCCGGGTCGCGATCGAACGCGCGTTGGCAGGCGTAGTCCTGCCAGTCGTACGACCCCCAGATGCCACCCTTGCCGCGGTAGGTAGGGAGTCCGCACTCCGCAGAAAGACCCGCACCGGTGAAGAAGACGATCCGGCGAAAGCGATGTAGCGCGAGATCTTCGTGGGTCGTCACTTCTTGCTCTTCTTCCGAGTGGGCGCCGGGGTCAGGACGAAATCCGCGTAGAGCAGGTTGTGATCCGAGATCGCGGTCTCCTTGGTGTCCAGGGCCATCGCGAACTTGCGCAGCGTGAGTGTGCCGCTCGCGCCCGAGCGGAAGAGGATGTGATCCGGGAACCAACCCGTGATCTTCTTGTCGGGCCGGGGCCAGCCAAGCCGCGTGGGCTTGCCGGGACGCCAGACGCGGTCGTGTCCGAGGACGGGTGGGTTGGCATCGATCAGGCCGGGCTCGAGCAACGCCTGGTAGTCGGCGGTGAGCCGGCCCTTCTCGACCGGCCACGTGTTGAGGTCTGCGGGGACGACAAGCGGCCGGTCACGGAGGTCAGCAAGGTGACGCAGGAAGAAGTGCAGCTGTTTCGTGCGCGGATTGTCTGGGCCGAAAGCGAGTGCCAGATGACTCGTGATGACACGCATCCTGCCCGCCGGCGTCTCGACGACGGCCTCGAGGAGTCCCTTGCCTGCAATGCGCTCGCTGAAGTTGAGACCCTCGTAGAGCGGGAACTTGATGAATCGCGAGGAGACGACGGGGTAGCGCGAGACCATCATCAGCCCGCCCTTGCCGGGCACGGCGTGCGGGAGTTGGGGCTTCAGAGCCGTCGCGATCCGGCGCTGGTCCTGCGGCGTCCAGATCTCCTGGAGACAAAGGACGTCGAGGGCCAGCGGGCGGACGCAGCCGGCGAGCTTGTCGCGGCGTGCGTTCATGTCCTGGGACACGAGCGGGATCAACCACGCATTGAAGCTGGCAACGCGCAGGGCCAGCGGCTTCCGCGGCGGGGCCTTCTCGTCGCCCGCGGCCGGCCCGGCCAGCAGCGCGAAGGCGAGCAGAAATGTGATCGCGCTTCGCATGCGGGCGACCAGACTATCAACGCCAGAGGCCTTGGTAGGGTCCGGGTTCGGCACGGGAGAAGGACGCGGCCATGATCGACGCCCGGAAGGAGCTGCAGCTCCTCATCCGCTCCCGGTACCCGTTCGTGGCGATCCACTCGGCTGACGAGGCACGCGTTGAGGCCCTGCTCGACAAGGTGGCCCGGGAAGAGGACCTGCCCCTGCTCATCTGGAGCTCCACGCGCGGGATGCGACGCTCGGGCATGCTTGTCGCCAGCACGCGCGGCCGCACTCTCGACGACGCCCTCCAGGAAGCCAAGGCGAAGTCCAGCGAAGCGCTGTTCTTCTTCAAGGACATTCATACGCACCTCCAACAGGCCGAGCTTGTCCGGCGGCTCTTGGACATCGCGGCGTACTTCCGGGCGGACCGACGCACGCTTGTCATGGCGGGCGCCGACATCGAGATCCCCAAGGCGCTGGACCATCACTGCGCGTCGTTGCGGCTGCCAATGCCGACCGACGAGGAGCTGAAGCGGCTCGCGTGGCGCGTCGTGCACGACTTCTCGCACGGGCAGGACGTAGAGATCGACATGAGCTCTACGTCGTTCGTGCGACTGATCGACAGCCTCAAGGGCCTGAGCCACCTGGAAGCGGAGCGTGCGTTGTGCCGCGCCGTTGCCGATGACCTCAAGCTCAGCGAAGACGACGTCGAGCAGGTCATCCGCATCAAGAAGGAGGTGCTCGAGGAAGGCGGTGTCCTCGAGTACGTGCCCGTAGACGTCGGGCCGGAGGACATCGGAGGACTCGACGCGCTGAAGAGCTGGCTCGCCGTGCGGCGAGACGCCCTGACGGACAAGGCGCGCGCCTTCGGTCTGCCGGCGCCCAAGGGGGTGATCCTGCTCGGCGTCCAGGGGTGCGGAAAGAGCCTGGCGGCCAAGGCCGCCGCCGCCGACTGGGACATGCCTCTGCTGCGGCTCGAGGCCGGGCGGATCTACGACAAGTACATCGGGGAATCGGACAAGAACCTCGAGCGGGCTCTGGACGCCGCCGAGCACATGGCGCCCTGCATCCTGATGATCGACGAGATCGAGAAGGCGTTCGCCTACGGCCGCAGTGCGGACAGCGACGGCGGCTTGTCCCAGCGCATCTTCGGGCGCCTGCTCACGTGGCTCCAGGACCGAACCGCGCCGGTCTTCCTCGTCGCGACCTGCAACGACGTGACGCAGCTCCCTCCCGAGCTGATGCGCAAGGGCCGCTTCGACGAGATCTTCTTCGTCGACCTCCCAGATCCCGGCGAGCGTCAGGCCATCTTCCGCGTGCATCTCGCCGCGCGCGATCGCGATCCGGCAAGGTTCGATCTCGACGCGCTGGCCCAAGCGACGGATGGCTTCAGCGGAGCGGAGATCGAGCAGGCCATCGTGGCCGGGCTCTACGCCGCGTTCGCGCAAGAGGAGGACCTCACGACCGCCACGATTCTCGCCGAAGTGGAGGCGACGCAGCCATTGTCGGTTACCCGCCGGGAGGAGATCACGGCGCTGCGAACGTGGGCCGAGGGCCGCGCCGTACCGGCGAGCGGATCCGACGCGTGAGAAGCCGCCCGCCCGTCGCAGCCATCGCTCTCATCGTCCTCGTGGGGACGATCAGTGCCGTCTTCCTTCTATCGAGACGCGATCAGCCCTCCGGTGGAGCGAGCGGCGATGGCGGTCCCACGAAAGCGGACGTAGCGGCAGAGCCCCTGACGTCACTGGCCCCGCGGGTCCGGGGACTCATGACCGGGGGCACGGATCTGCTGACTGCCGAGGCGCGTACGCGCCAGTGGGTGGATGCCGTCATCGATCGGGACCGCAAGCAGCCGCGCGACGTCATCCACGCCGCGCTCGCGCACCCCGACTGGGCTGTGAACTGGACCGGCGCGATGGCTGTCGCCCGCTACGGCCCTGCGGGCAAGGAGCTCGCGACCGCGCTCGTGCCGCTGCTCGGGGCGGACAACCCCTGGGTCCGGCGCGCCGCCGCGCAGGGAGCCGCCTACGTAGGAGAGGGCTTCGAAACGATGGTGCCCGCCTTGCGAGACGCGGCGCTGGATCCCGAGGCAACCGTGCGTGAGCCCGCGGTGCGCACCCTGGCGCGCCGTTCCGCGCGACACCTCGACCTGTTGCCCGTGTTCGTCCGGGCCCTCGAGGACGAGAACAGGCTGGTGCGCGGCGCGGCAACGTACGGGATCGCCCAGATCGAGATTCAGGAGCGCCTGCCGGAAGAGGCCCGCCCCAAGATCGTGGCCGCCCTGACACGGCGACTGGACGACGAGTCCTCCGAGGTGCGCATGTACGCGGCCATGGCTATTGGTCGCGCGGGCACGGCGGCCGCGCCGGCGCTCGAAGCGCTGCTCGGCCTGCTGGACGACGAACACGCGCTCGTGCGCACACAGGCCTCCACTGCGCTGGGCTCACTCGATGCGATCGCGATTCCCGTGCTCAAGGACGCATTGGCCACTGATCGAGGCGAACGGGCATCGCTCTTGCTGTGGTCGTTGCGTCTGATCGGCGATCCGGCCGTTCCGGTCATCGAAGAAGCAACCCGTCATCCCAGCGCCGTTGTTCGCGTGCACGCGGCCATGAAGCTCTGGGAGCTCGAGCGCAACACGGAGTCGACCGTGGATCTGCTGATTGAAGCCCTGGCCTCGACGGACAAGAACGCGCTGTACCAGGCAGCCAGCGCACTGGGCCGGCTCGGACCGCGCGCCGTGAAGGCGGTACCGGTCCTGGAGACGCTCCGTGAACACGAGGAAGCCCTTGTGCGTGACGCGGTGCGTGGCGCGCTGCGCGTGATCGCACCCGGCAAGAAGTGACCGTTTTTTGACGGAACCCGCTGTTGCGGGGCATTTTCCGCGCTTGCACGATTCGTTCGACGCTGCACGAATCGTTCAGGATCCGAGGACAGTGGGGCTGGAGCCCGCGGCCTTGCGCGCGTGAGGCGGGAGCGGCACAATCTCCAAGCCAGCGGCGGGTAGGGTGCGCTAACGGGGGTCTCGCGGGGGACGGGAGACGGCTCTCGCAGCCTCGGCACGCGAGTTGATTCGTGCTCGGCACTACCGTTGGGCTGGAGGTCCCGCGATGCATAGCGTCTTCTACTGGTGTGCCTGGATCGGATCGGTCCTGCTCGTCGTCCAGCTCGTCCTGCAGATCATGGGGCTGGGCGATGCGGACCTCGATGCCGGCGGAGCCGATATCGACGTGGACTCCGGCCTCGATGCCGGGGATCCGGCCCACGGAACGGCCGGCAACGTCTTCTTCGGTGTACTGAGCTTCAAGGCACTCGTCGCATTCCTCGCGGTGTTCGGTCTGACCGGGCTCTCGCTCGAGGACGCGGCACTGTCGCAGTTCAACCACATCTCGCTTGCGGTCCTGGCAGGCCTCGTCGCTATGGTGCTCGTCGCGTACCTGATGCGTGCGCTGCATCAGCTGGGCTCGTCCGGCAGCGTCGTGCTGGCGAACGCGGTGGGTCGCAAGGCATCGGTCTACCTCCGCATCCCCGCGAACGGCGAGGGACGGGGCAAGGTGACCGTCGAGATCCAGAAACGAACAGTCGAGCTGGCCGCGATCACGGACGGCGATTCGATCGACACCGGACAGGTCGTCGAGATCCTCGAAGTCCTGCCGAACGAGACAGTTCGAGTGACCGCGGCCTGACCGCGTGCGTCGAACCTACGAACCTTCCAGGAGGAGAACCAGGTGCTGCAACTGCTGACAATCCTCGGCGTCGACCTCGAACCGAAGATGATCTTGATCATCATCGGCGCCCTGATCGGCCTCAGCTTCGTCCTGCTGCTGATCAAGCGCTACAAGCGCTGCCCGTCCAACAAGATTCTCGTCGTCTACGGAAAGGTCGGCGGCGGGGGGGCGTCGCGGTGCGTGCACGGCGGTGGTGCCTTCATCTGGCCTTTGATCCAAGACTACGACTACCTCGACCTCGAACCCATCCAGATCGAGATCCCTCTGCGCGGTGCGCTGTCCATCGAGAACATCCGCGTCAACGTGCCGTCGATCTTCACCGTCGCAATCGGCACCGAACCGGCGGTCATGCAGAACGCCGCGATCCGCCTCCTGGGCCTGCGCGAACAAGACGTCCAGTCGCAGGCGCGCGACATCATCTTCGGCCAGCTCCGCCAGGTGATCGCATCCATGCAGATCGAGGAGATCAACCGCGACCGCGACTCGTTCCTGGAACGGATCCAGGCCTCGCTCGAGCCGGAGCTCAAGAAGATCGGTCTCGTGCTCATCAACGTGAACATCACGGACATCACGGATGAGTCGGGCTACATCGAAGCCATCGGCCGCAAGGCGGCTGCGACGGCGATCCAGCAGGCCGAGATCGACGTGGCGGAGCAGGAGAAGAAGGGGGCGGTCGGCGTCGCCCAAGCGGACCGGACGAAGGAGGTCGAGGTCGCCGTCGCCCACAAGGAGCGCGACATCGGCACGAAGGCCGCCGACAAGGACCGGCTGGTCCAGGTCGCGGACCTCGATCGCGATACGAAGGTCGGTGAGCAGAAGGCGGCGTTCGAGCGCGATGCGCAGATCGCCGACGCGGACCGGGAGAAGCGCATCAAGGTGGCCGACGCCGACTCGCTCGCCGTCAAGGGTGAGAACGAGGCCAAGGCGGTCATCGCCAAGGCCGAAGCAACCCTGCAGGTCGAGCGCGCCGAGGCGTATCAGCTCGGTGAGACCCGCAAGCGCGTCGCCGAGGCCGAGGTGCTCAAGGCCCAGTACGACGCCCAGGCCGTTGCAGCCAAGGCGGAGGCCGCCAAGGTCGAGCAGGAGAAGATGGCCGACCTCGTGGCGCCCGCCGTTGCGCAGAAGGCACGCGTCATGGTCGACGCGGAAGCGGAAGCCGAGAAGGTGCGCATCGAGGCCGAGGGTGAAGCGAAGGCGATCTTCGCCAAGCTCGAAGCCGAGGCGCGCGGTCAGTACGAGATCCTGGCCAAGAAGGGTCAGGGCTTCGGCGAGATCGTTCGGGCTTGCGAGACGCCGCAGGCCGCCTTCCAAATGTTGATGCTGGAGCAGCTCGAGCGTCTCTCGGAGAACGCCGCCAAGGCGATCGCCAACATCAAGTTCGACAAGATCGTGGTGTGGGACGGGGCGAACGGAAAGGACGGCTCCAGCTCGACGGCAAACTTCCTGTCGAGCATGGCCGGGTCGCTGCCCCCGATGCTCCACATGATGCGCGACATCGGTGGTGTCGAGATGCCCGAGTTCTTCGGCAAGCTGGTCGACGAAGCCGTTGCCAAGAAGATGGCGGACGACGCCAAGGAAGGCACGGCGAAGCCGGCGAAGGGCGGCCGGAAGGGTGACGCGGCGACGTAGGCTGCGCCCATGGCGCTGACGGCCTGGATCCCGACGAAGGAAGACGACGCGTTCCTGCAGCACCTGCGGGAAGCGCTCGACGACGGCGTGACGCTCCGGACCGACGAGTCGCTCGACGCGGGGGCCGATGCCGAGGTGCTGGTGCGCGGCGTCCCGACGCGGGAACAGGTCGATGCATGCCCGCGCCTGAACCGCCTTCTGATTCCCTACGCGGGGCTGCCCGAGTCGACCCGGACGCTGATGAGCGGCTATCCGAAGGTCGCGGTGCACAACCTGCACCACAATGCGGCGCCGACGGCGGAGTTGGCCGTCACGCTGCTCCTGGCCGCGGCGAAGGACGTTGTGCGCCTGGATACGGCGCTACGCGGCGGCGATTGGTCGGCGCGCTACGCGGAGCCCCGCGCGGTCACATTGGCGGGCCGCACCGCCGTGATCCTCGGCTACGGCGCGATCGGGCGCCGTGTGGCGCACGCCCTCAAAGCGCTGGGCATGCGGGTCAAGGCGGTGCGCCGCCGGACGCTGGAGCCGGAGTTCGATCAAGGCATCGAGCTCTACGGGCCGGGCATGCTAGAGGATCTGCTGCCGCTGGCGCAGGCGCTCGTGCTCTCTCTTCCCCTGACCCCGGCCACCACCGGCCTGCTGGGCAAGGCCGAGATCGACCGTCTTCCGGCGGGCGCCGTGCTCGTCAACGTCGGCCGCGGAGCGCTCGTGAACGAACAGGCGCTCTACACAGCGCTCCGGGACCGCCACCTTGCCGGTGCCGGTCTCGACGTCTGGTACCGCTACCCGAAGACCGAAGAGGACCGAACACGCACACAACCTGCCGAGGCTCCGTTCCACGAGCTCGACAACGTCGTGATGAGCCCGCATCGCGGCGGCCAGACGGTGGAGACCGAGGCGCTGCGCGGACGCGGTGTGGCGGCGCTGCTCAACGCCGCCGCGGCCGGTGACACGGTCGAGAACCGCGTCGATCTCGGGGCGGGTTACTGAGCCCATGCTGCCCGATGACCTCCGAGAGGCGCTGCGCGGTGTCCGCACCATGGGCGCGATCACGGGCGCCGGTGTGTCTGCCGAGTCGGGGATTCAGACCTACCGCGGCAAGGGCGGTCTCTACGACGACCCCGCCGAGGGGGACCGGACCGTCGATGCGCTCAGCGGTCCGACGCTGCGGCGTGACCCGGATCGCACCTGGCACGTTGTCGCGGAGCTGGCGCGCCGCTCTGTCGCCGCCCGGCCGAACCCGGGCCATGAGGCGCTGGCGCGTATCGAGGACGCGCTGCCTCGCTTCGTGCTCCTTACCCAGAACGTGGACGGGTTGCATCGTGCGGCCGGCAGTCGGAATGTCATCGACATCCATGGAGACGTGCTGGACACGCGCTGCATGACCTGCGACGCGACCGGCAGGCTCACCCCCGCAGCGCTTCGAGAGCTCGACGCGGCGCCGGCATGCGAGAGCTGTGGCGGCACGCTGCGGCCGGACGCCGTGCTGTTCGGGGAGATGCTCCCGCCAGCAAAGGTCGCGCGCATGCAGGCGGCGTTCTACGACGATCCGCCCGACCTCGTCGTGATCGCAGGCACAACCGCCGTGTTTCCCTACATCGCCGAGCCTGTCGTCTGGGCCGCGCAGAACGGTCGGTTGACCATCGAGGTCAACCCCGAGCCGACGTTCGTGAGCGAGGCCGTCGGCTGGTCGCTGCGTGGGACGGCCGGCGGGCTCTTGCCCGAGATCGCCGACGTCCTCACTTCTTGAGGAAGCCGCCCTTCTGGACGTTCCACGCCGCGTCGAACCACCCGGCCGCCAGCACGCCGACGTCGCCCTTCCGAAGCACCTTCGCGTCGAACACCACGTAGTCGGGGTAGCCCGCGCCGGAGACGAACGGAATCGTCGCGAGGCCGAGGCGTGTTCCCGCCACGCCCGTGTCGGCAAAGACGCCGACGAGCCCGTCGGGGTCATCGGCCTGCGGGTAGATATACATCGCGCAGAGGTCTTCGCCGATCCACGAGCGCCCGGCCAAACGCAGCGTGCCCCGGGCTGCATGCGGTGCGGCCTTGTTCTTGCGGATGATGCCGAACGCAGCATTGGTGTCGACGTTGCCGTAGAGGATGACGTTGCGGCCGCGCCAGCGATCGGGGTTGCCGAGGTAGGCCTCGTCGGTGAGCACGCGGGCCTGGCCGGCCGCCCGGTAGATCCAGGCGTTGGCGTCGTGCCGCGCGCGCTCGAGGAGCTCCCGCGTCTCTGCCTCGTTGCCCTTCGTGCCGTACACCATGACGAAGCCCCGGTCGAATGCACGCTTGAACGGCCCCGACTGCGTCGGCGTCTTGTAGCCGGCCGGCGGCGCTTCGAAAGGCACCCACGACGCGAGGCCGGCGTCCATCACGAGGTGAACCCGCTCGCCGGCCGGGACGGTGATCTGCTTTCCATCGACCGCCAAGAGCGTGTATCCAAGCGGATGCTGGACGCTCAAGACCTTGACGTTGCGGGTCTTGATCTCGACGGCCCGCGCCTCCTTGAGCGTCCTGGCCTCTACGCGTGAGGGTTGGCCATAGGTCTTCGGCCGCTGGACCTCGATCCAGTGGTGCCGAGCGTCCACGCCGGGATCCACTGTGGTGAAGTCGAGGTCGAGCGGCGCGTCCGCGATCTCGTGCTTGCGGAACATCTCGAAGATGCCGGGCCAATCCACGCAGTCCGCGCCCTTGGCGGCCGGCCCGTTCCACCAGTGGCCCTTGTCCTTCGCGTAGTGCACCTGGAGATTCGCACCGCCTACGGTCAGCAGCTTCTCCATTTCACGCGCCTGATCGACAGGCACGTTGTCGTCCTTCGTGCCGTGCACGATGTAGGTCGGCAGCTGCACAAGGTTGTCAATCAACCGGCGCGTGCGCGACGCCGCATCCGCGGCGTGCCAAAGCGGGCTCAACGTGGTTTTGGGCCGCTTGCCGTAGGTGTCGAAGCTGATCCACCCCGCGCTGGGGGCGATCGAGGCGAAGCCGTCGGGGTCGTTGGCCGCGAGATGCCAGGTTCCGTGGCCGCCCATGGAGTGGCCGGTGAGGTGGACGCGCCGGCGGTCCACGCCGGACCGTTCCAGGGCATCGGCCAGGACTTCGTAGGCGTCCTGCCGGCCCCAGTCCTGCCAATCGAAGCCGTACCGCCCGCGGTTGGTGGGGCACACGATCCAGAAGTCGGGTTTGGAGGAGTACGCGTCGGCCTGCGCCCGCGGCGGGACGCTTGCACCGTGCAGGCTGAGGATCAGCCCGGTCTTCGGCACGGGCTCCTTGCCGGATACGGGACGCCGTACGCCGTAGACCTGGACCGAGTCGTCGATGCGCGAGACGAAGGTGTGGAGGATCGACTCGTGCGGTCGGCGAACGGCGAGGCGCAGCATGCGCGAGGTCGGCGCGCCTTCGAGCCGGAACACGAAGTCCACATGCTTGGCATCGGCCGGCACGGTGGTGCCGGGCGGCCCGCGAATCGGAAGCGCGACCTGGACCGCGCCGAGCGGCGGAATGGTCTCGTCGAGCTCGAGCACGGCGGACGCGATCAGGTCCGACTTGTGGACCCCCAGGCGGAGGCCCTTGGCAGGCGTGGTCTGCGCGTTCACGATCCACACGCCGCCGATGGCGTCAATCGGTTCTCCCGCCACGAGGTCGGGCAGATGGAGCGGACGCGGGGCGAAGAAGAGAGGACCGGGCACGGGCTCGAGGGTGAGCCGGAATCGCCCGCGTACACCGCGTACGAAGATGTCGTTTGCACCCTTCTCGAGGACGACCGGCGTGGCTTGGAATCCCGTTCCGTAGATGGCGCCGACGGAGGGCGTCCCGTTCACGTACAGGCGCGATCCGTTGAGCAGGCGCGCGAGCACGATCCTCTTCTTCTCGGTGACCACGCGCGTGTACGCCCACGCCACGCCGCCGCCGATCGTCCCCTTGTCGTCGGCGGTGACTCGCTTCCAGGCGAGGGGCTTGCCACGCTCGCCCTCGATGGTGTCTCCTTCGTGCGGCACGCCGGAGCGCCGGTCGAGAAGGTAGCGTTCGAAGACGGCGTCGGGGTTGAAGGGACGGCGTGCGCGCCCATCGACGGGCCCAATGACCAACCAGCTCGTGGGATTGACGAAGAACGGCTTGCTCGGCTCTTTGCCAACAGCCGTTGGCGTGGCTACGAAGACGAGCAGGAGCAGGGGCAGCCGGCGGTGCATCGCCGGATTGTAGGCACAATGCCGCCATGCACTTCGAAGAGCTGGAAGAGGCGCTGCAGAGCAGCATCGACGATCGGCAGGTCACCCGCGGCGAGCGCAAGGCGCTCCGTGCGTTGATCCAGGAGCGCGCGCCGACGCCGCGGGAGATCGCGCTGCTGCGCTCCCGCGCGTACGAGATCGCTCGCGAGACGCTGGATGCCCCGCGCGCAAAGGAGGTGCTCGACTGGCTCGAAGACGTAGTCGGGCTTCTCATCCACCATGCTGGCGGCACCCCGGACGCACCTGCCGAGTTCGAAGCGCACTTCAGTCCGGGCGAAGACTGCCTCGGAGCTGTCGTGGAGGAGCTCAGACGAGCGCGACGCACGGCCGACATCTGCGTGTTCACCATCACGGACGACCGGATCTCCGAAGGGATCCTGTCCGCGGCGCGTCGCGGTGTCTCGGTACGTGTGATCACCGACGACGACAAGTCGGGGGACCGCGGCTCGGACGCCGCCCTGTTCGAGCGCGAGGGGATTCCGATCGCCACCGACCGATCGCCCAACCACATGCACCACAAGTTCGCCGTCTTCGACGGCGTGCGCCTCGTTACGGGCAGCTTCAACTGGACGCGCTCGGCCTCGCGCGGCAACAACGAGAACCTCCTGGTGACCACCGAGCCCCGGCTGACGGGCCCGTATCGCAAGGAGTTCGAGCGACTGTGGGCTGAGTACTCGCCGTCCTCACCGCGTCTCGGCGAGCCAACGGCGTAGCCGGAGGTCGAGGCCCTCGAGGTCGACGCCCAGGACGCGCCCGAAGACCTCCGCGGGACGCTTCTTGTCCTTCCCGATTGCCTTGAGGATGGCTGTTGCCTTGCCGGGATGGCCCTCGAGGATGTAGGCCGCGAGCACGTAGGCGTAGAGCAGCTCCTCCATCGTCATCGCGTTCGTGCCCTTGCCGAAGAGGAGGTGTACGTTCGGGCCCTGGTTGGCCGCGAACATCGCCCGTGCTTCGTCGCGCCAGCTCGCCCCCTCGGCACGCAAGCGCTCCCAGAGCTGTCCTGTCTTCGGCTTCGCGCCGTCGTTGTATCCGGTAGGCCGAACGAAGAACGTGCCGCGTGAGCCCGTCAGGAGATAGCTGAGGTAGAGGCCGAATCCCTCGAACGCCCATCCGTGCTTGGCGGTCACGCCGTACGTGCGGCGCAAGAGCGTGGCGAGCGGCTGGCGCGTGCTCCATTCGAGGCGGCCGGTGACCCCGGCCTTGATCCAGGCGACGTTCGTCTTGGGAAACCAGCTCGAGGCGCGGCGACCGGATACCTTGCGATAGGCATCGGTCGCCTTTGGGTGGTTGGCGAGCAGGGTCTTTCGCTCGTCGTCGGTCATGAGGACGAAGATCGTGAGACCGTTGACCCGCGCCGGCGGCTCTCCGAACACCGTGTCCATCAAGCCGAAGACGGCCTCGGCCGTCCGGTGGCAGCGCTCCAGCTCGTCGCGCGGGTTCGTCCCCAGCATGCGCACGCGCGAGCCCTGCAGGATGCCGGTCCACCCGATACGGACCTTGTTCTCGTTCTCGGTGGGCCGCACGCGGCGCGGCTCCTTCACGGCATCGAGTGCATGCTGGGCGGCCGTCGCGAGCCCACGGCGGCCTTCGCGCCCGCGCACGCTCTCCTCAAGCATCCAGGTGCCTTCCGCCGTCTGGACTTCCCGGTTGGCAGTCCGGGCGTCGTTGCGGTGGGGGGCGACGGCGAGGACATCTCGGATCGCCCGCGCCCGCGTGTCCGATGCGACGCTGCCTTCGTGGCGCGCGAGCAGCGCGAACGCGTCCTGGGCGAACGAGTCCCCCAGGGCGCGAGCGCGGTCGCGAAACGTCGTCCGGCCAGCCTTCCCGAAGTTGCGTGGCGGCTTGTAGCGGCCCTTGCGGGCCCAGCGTCCCTGCTTGTCCCGCTTGTACTTCAGCCACTTGCGCGCCGCCTCGTGGTCGGGATCGAAGCGCAGGATGCGCTCGCACACTTCGTCTCGACTGCGATACAGCTTGCTCTTCTGGGCGCGCTTGGCCAGGGCTTCGAGGTCCACGACGAGCTGCGCAGTGCGGGCTCGCCACGCGGCGTCGAACGGGCCTTCTTCGGCGCCGGCGAGGCGTCCGTGCCCGAACAGCAGCAGAACGGCAAGGATGGGAAGGACAGGTCGGCGCATTCGACACCCGGTCTGGGACTGGAGCATACGGGGACGGAGGACCCGAAGCAGCGAAGCCGTGGTTGCGAGTGCAACAAACGGCATCGAGCGACGTTGTTGATGATCAGTACGCCAGTGGGCGAGCGATGCTTCCGAGGAGCGGAGCGAACCCCGGACGTTCTACCCGACCGGGTCTCCACATGCGGGGGGGGCCCGGTCTTTTCATGTCATCCCCCCAGACCCAGTACTCAGAACCCGTTCTCGAACCCAGCACCCGACTGCCGGGTACTGGGTGCTGAGCACGAGATCGGGAACGAGTGCTGGGTGAGGTGTTCCGCTCACCCCTCCAGAATGCTCTTCGCCGCTGCCTCCCGAATGGCAGCCGACTTCAACGCCTGACGGAAGCGCATCCAGCGCTTGAGGAGGGGGCGCGCCGTCTTGTGAATGGCGCGCTTCTTGAGCACCCAGTCGTGGATCACCAGCGCGTCGAGCTCGGTGGAGAGGAACGCTCGGACGGCGTCGCCGGGCGTCTCCACGATGGGCTCCCCGCGGTCGTTGAACGAGGTGTTGAGGACGACAGGCACGCCCGTGCGCCGCTCGAAGGCCCGGATCAGCTCGTAGAAGCGCGGGTTCGTCTCCTTGTGGACGGTCTGGACGCGCGCTGTGCCGTCCACATGTGTGACGGCCGGAATCCGCTCCCGCATCTCCGGCTTGACGCCTTGCGCGAGGAGCATGAACGGGGAATGCGTGTGTCCCTCGAAGTACTCCGCGGCCCGCTCCGCGAGCACCGCGGGCGCGAACGGACGGAAGCCCTGCCTGTGCTTCACGCGCTCGTTCACGTGGTCCTTCATCTTCGCGCCGCGCGGGTCCGCGAGGATGCTCCGATTGCCCAGCGCGCGGGGCCCGAACTCGCTGCCTCCCTGGACCCAGGCGATGACCTGTCCCGCTGCCAGCAGCTCGGCCGCGTCTTCACACGCGTTCGTCGACCGCGACCGCGATGCGGTCATACGCGCGGCAGGCGCACGGACGGCTTGCTCGACACGACCCTCCTCGTACGTGATCCCGAGGTACGGATGGGTCATCACCCAGCCGCGGTCGTTGCCGAGCACTTCGAGATGTCCGTAGAGCGCGCATCCCAGCGCGATGCCGTCATCGCCGGCCGCAGGCTGGATGAAGACGTCTTCGAACGGCGTCTCGTCGACGACGCGGCCGTTCGCGACGCAGTTGAGCGCCACACCACCCGCCATGACGAGCTGCTTCGCACCCGTGCGTTCATGCAGACGACGGGCACGCCCGATGAGGACGTTCTCGGTGTCCTCCTGGATGCGTCGCGCCAGGTCCTCCCAATGCCCCTTGTGCGGGCTGTCGTGCCAAGCCCGGTCGCTGTAGCCGAGGTACGGATGGCGAAACGAAGCCGGCCACTCCTCGATGTGGAGCTCGTCGCCGCGTAGCTCCATCAGCGGTGCCATATCCAGCGATCCGAAGGGCGCCAGGCCCATCACCTCGCCGCAGCGATTCCAGTGCCCGAAGATGTAGGACGACACCCGGCTGTAGAGCGCGCCGAGCCCGGGCATGAAGAAGAACTCCTCGTTGACGAGGCCCTTCGTGGGAGGCATCCACGCCTTCTGGATCGTGCGCAACGACTTGCCTTCGAAGGCGTAATACGACTCGGACTCGCGCGAAAGGGAATCGGTCTCGCTGTCGGCGGGTACGGGCTCGAGCACGTCTTCCCGGTGGCTGCCCACACCGTCGACCACCATCACCGCACCCGACTCGAACGGCGAACACGCGAACGCGCTGTAGGCGTGCGCCAGGTGATGCGAGATGTCGATGACCTTGGGGGGGCCTGCGCCGAAGAGCCGCGAGCGCAACGCCTGATCGCGATCGGACGGTGCCATCAGGAACGAACCGGCATAGCTCAGGAACCTACGCTCGAGCTCTGCGACGGGCAGCAGGTAGGAGTTGCGGACAACGACCTCGACGTCGTCGAGCGTGATGCCGGCCGCTAGCAGGCAATACGCGACGGGGTCGGCGTAGAAGCCCGTGTCGTGCTTGAGTCGCGTCAGCCGTTCCTTGTTGATGGCCGCCACGACCTCGCCATCGCGCAGAAGGCACGCACTGACGTCATGGTCGTAGGCGTTGATCCCCAGGACGTAGCAGGTCGATCCGGTCATCGGGACCGGGCATGATGGTGGCGTCGAGCGATCCGTGCGAGCGCTTTTTCGCGTGCGTGGAATCAGCGTTGCCGCCTGCGCTTCACGAACGCTTCGCGCGCGTCGAGCGGCTGATCCGTCCAGCGATCCATGAAGCGGTTCCACAAGGTGGCGTCGTCGCGCTCGCGCTTGGGAAAGATCTTCTCGAGGGCCTGCTGCTGCAGGCTCAACAGGTAGAGCGAGTCGCTGCCCGCAGCAAGCGCCGCCTCCGTCTCCCGGTAGGCCGCGGTCGCGAGGTCGTAGGACAGAAGCATCGTGGCGCGAAGCTGTGCCCGGATGACGTCCCGGGTCTGCTTGTTCTCGATCAGCAGCCGCTCGTCGATCTCGGCGAACTTCTGGTCGAGGTCCACGTCGTTCACGAGGAACGTCGTGGACTTGATCAGCTTCCTGCCGTCCTTGGCGCGGAAGCCCCAGGTCACGCGGTCCCCGGGCTTGAGCGCGTCCCGGACCTTCGCGGAGATCGTGCCCCTGTTCACGAAGGTGTTCGGCTCGGGGAAGCGCTGGCTGTCCAACACCTTGCCGTCGAGGCGGAACTCGATCCAGCCGCCGTCGGGGAAGTCGAACTCCTCGTCGATGACGACGAGCCACTCGGTCAGGTCCGACGGCCGCACGGTGCCCCGCGGCAGACTGAGGTCCAGCGACGTGCCGCTGCCGCCCGAGCGCGTGGTGGGGGGCGGCTCGTAGCGGCCGAGCGATGCGACCTTGATCTCCTTGAGGTACGCATCCATCACCGCGGGATCGCTCTCGTCGGCGGGGGGCAGGGGTGCATGCTGGCGTACCTTCTCGTCAGGATCGAGACGATAGATCTTGCGGAACGCGGTGAACGCGGTGGACGACTTGGGTCGTACGACGACCAGATGGTCCTCGTCAGGGATCAAGGCGTGGTTCACCAGGGGCATGTCCCGGAAGGGTCCGTCGTTGACCTGAACTTCCGCCGGGATGCCAGGCCAGGCTTCGAGGCTCAAGCGCCCGGGCTCGGGCGGCCGCGTCACGAACCAGGCACCGACCGCGACAAGCACCAGCGCTGCCGCAGACAGCGCCCGGTGGCGCTTCACCCAGCGGGCGCCTCGCTGGACGCGCGTCAGCGGCTTGCCCGAGACCCGCTCGCCCGCGGCGAACGCCCGCAGGTCCTGCCCCAGCTCTTCTGCCGTGACGTAGCGATCGCCCGGTTCCTTCTCAAGGCACTTCGCAGCGATCGAGCTGCAACCGCCGGGCAGCTCCGGCTGGACGGCCCTCGGCGCGTCCGGTCGTTGCGTCAGGATCATGCGCATCAGCGCGTGCAGGTTGTCCGTCTTGAACGGCGGCCTGCCGGTGAGGAGCTGGTACAGCGTGGCGCCGACCCCGTAGACGTCGGTACGCCGGTCGACCGCGTCACGGTTGCCGAGCATCTGCTCGGGGCTCATGTAGAGCGGGGTGCCCAGCGCGTCGCCCGTCTTGGTCATCGTCTGGGCCAGGGCCGTGCGCGCCAGGCCGAAGTCGGCGAGCACGTAGCGGCCGTCGGGGCGCACCATGATGTTCGAGGGCTTGACGTCTCGGTGGACGATGCCGTTCTCGTGCAGCGTGTGCAGCGCGTCGGTAACGCCCGCCAGGCTCTCGCACAGCACCTTGGGTTCGGGGAGGTCGCCGCGCTTCACGAGGTCGATGAGCGTCGGCCCTTCGACAAGCTCCATCGCGTAGTAGGGGCTGCCGGCCACGTCGCCGAACTCATAGATCTCGACGATGTGGTCGTGGCGCACCTGGGCGAGGGCCTGGGCCTCGCGCTCGAAGCGCTTGCGCGCGGTGTCATCGGTATCGATGCCGGTCCGCAGGACCTTCAGCGCCACCTTGCGGCCCAGCTTCCGGTGCACGGCCTCGTACACGACACCGGCGGCACCGCGCCCGATCTCGTGGAGCAACGTGTAGGCGCCGAACGCGAGCGGCAAGGGCTCGTTGGTCGGGGGCGTCATCGCCTCGTCGATGAAGGTCTCGGCGAGGATGAGCTCCTTGAACTCGTCGTACCACTCCCCGAGCCGGCCCTCGAAGGCGGCCATGTCGGGGACTTCCCCCCGTGCTCTGCGGGTGTGGAACTCTTCCAAGCACTCCGCGAGCGCGTTCTCTTTCCGGTCCTCGGTCATGCATCCACCTGAGCGGGATTGGGGGACGGGCATTTCATGCGGCCTCCTCGGGGCCATTCATGGCCTTGCGGAGGGCTTTCATGGCCCGGAAGTAGCGGATGCGGACGGCGTTCTCTGAGCAGTCCTTCAGCTCGGCGATCTCCTTCGTGGTGCGGCCCTCGAAGCGCAGGAGGCGCACGACCTCGCGCTGGTCCTCGTTGAGGTGTTGGAGCGCATCCACCACCTGCTGGACGCGCTCGCGGCGGGATGCAGCGGTCGACGGCGAGGTCTGACTGAAGCTGAGCGGGACGATGGGCTGGCGCTTCTTGGCGCCGTGCCAGTCGGCGAGGTCCCGGATCCGGTTCTCGGCGATGTGGAACACCCAGGCCAGGAAGGCCCGTTCGTCCGTGCCCCGGAACGTGTCGAGGTACTTGTGGACCTGGAGCAGGGTCTCCTGAGCTACGTCCTCGGGCTCGACCTTCGCCCCGAGGCCCGACGAGAGGCGGCTGGCCGCCCAGAGCACCAGCCGGGGCCGGATGTGCTCGAGCAACTCGCCGACATCCTCTTCGGCGCCCTTGAGGGCCTGGGTGATCAGGTGCTGGGTCTGGCTCAGGTCCACGGCCGGGAGATGATAGCGACCTGACGCAAGATCCGCTCCCATCCGAGTTTCCGGCTACGGTCGCAGCGCCCGCCGCCGGGCGAAGGAGCCTCTCGTGAGCGAAGCCGTGTTCGAGTCCCTGGCCGAGTACCGCAGCTACCCGGAAGAGGAGATGGCCGCGCGCGCGCGTGCGTTCTACGAGGAAGTCCGCCGGCGCCGCACCGTCCGGGACTACGCCGATCGCCCGGTGCTGCGCGCCGTCCTCGAGGACTGCTTGCGCGCCGCCGGCTCCGCGCCCAGTGGCGCCAACCAACAACCCTGGCGGTTCGTCGTGGTCGAGGATCCCGAGACGAAGCGTCGGATCCGCGAGGCCGCGGAGAAGGAAGAGCGCGCGTTCTACCAGCATCGCGCGCCCGATGACTGGCTCGAGGCCCTTGCCCCGCTCGGGACCGACGAGAGCAAGCCGTTCCTCGAGACCGCGACGCTGATCGTCGTGATGGGGGAGCGGTACGGGGTCGGACCGGACGGCGAGCGGCACAAGCACTACTACGTGGACGAGTCCGTGGGCCTCGCGTGCGGCGTGCTGATCACGGCACTGCATCACGCCGGCTTGGCGACGCTGACGCACACCCCGAGCCCGATGGGGTTCTTGCGGGAGGTGCTCGGCCGGCCCGAGAACGAGCGGCCGTTCCTCCTCCTGGTCGTGGGCTACCCGGCCGACGATGCGCGGGTTCCGCGCATCCGCCGCAAGGCGCTCGAGGAGTATGTCGACTTCGTGTAGAGGCTCAACGCTGCGAACGCGGCACGAGCTTGGGCTGCGGACGCTTGGCGTACGCGTTGATCTCCGCGAGTCCGACCTCGACCGCCTTCTCGAGCTGCCGGTCGTGCCCGGTTGCGTGATCCTCGGGCCGGGGCCAGATGACGTGGTCGGGCATGCACCCGCCCAGCTCCATGTCCGCGCCCGTTGACGCCAGGTACCACCCGCGGAACGGCAGCCGCAGCGAACCGAGGCCCATGACGTTGGTGCCGCCGGTGCTGATGACGCCGCCTGCGGTCTGTACGCCCACGATCGGACCGCGACCGAGGTTCTTGATGGCGTGCGCGAAGATCTCGGCGTTGCTGAAGCTGTTCTGGTTGCACAGGACGACGACCGGCTTGTGCCACGGCGCGTAGACCATCCGGTCCTGCGGATAGCCCGGTCCGCCGCCGCGCGGCACCGTGATGGCGTGGCGCGGTTGCGTGAGACACGTCAGCAGATGGTCCGTCGTGAAGCCGCCGCCGTTGTCGCGCACATCGATGAGGAGCGCGTCCTTGCCGTGTCCGACCTTGTAGAGCTCGGCCTCGAACCGCAGGAAGCTCGACCAGTTCATGCCGCGCACGTGCAGGTACCCGAGACGCCCCTTGGAGAGCTCGTCGACCTTGGCGCGGTTGGCCTCGATCCAGTGGTCGTAGAGACGCCGGCGCACCGCCGGGTAGCTGGTGGGCTGCATGCGCAGGGTGCGCACCTCACCCTCGGTGTCCTGCACCCGCACGTCTACGTGCCGGGCCGGGTCTCCAGTCAACAGGCGGTCGATGTGCGTTTCGGGTCCGACCGGAAGTCCGTCGATGGACAGCACGATCTCGCGGGGATGGATGCGATGGCGTTCCTCGTGCGCCGGCGCGCCGTCGATCACCGCACCGACGCGCAGGCCCGGGCCTTCGAAGTCGGGATCCCACCGAACGCCGAGATGCCCTGTAACGTCACGCCAGCCGGGATTGCGCCAGCCTGCTCCGCTGGCCCGGAAGCCGAGATGGGATCCGTTGAGCTCGCCGAGCATGTAGTTCACGACGGTCTGGAGCTCCAGCGGCGTCAGTGCGGCGGCCGCCATGTCCTGGTACTTCTCGCGCACGGCATCCCAGTCGCGGCCGTTGAGGTTCGCGTCGTAGAAGCGATCCCGCATGGTGCGCCAGGCCTTGTCGAAGGCGGCCGCGTGCAAGGCGGGCAGGTGCACCTCGTGGCGGATGGAGAACCCGTGCGACGTCGCCTTGCCATTCGCGCTGAGCGTCGCAGGCACGCCGCCGACGAGCCAGGCGATCTGGTTGCCGGTCTTCAGCCAGCGCCCGCCGCTCCCGTTGACCTTGGTCAGGAGCTTCGGTTCCTTGGGCTCCGGAAACTCGACCGTGTAGAGGCCGCGTGCGCCCTTGATGCTGGCACGGAACGCCAGCTTCTTCGAATCAGGAGACCACATCAGGCCGGACTCGCTGGCGTCCGCAATCGAGACCCGCTTCACGCGATCGGCGATGTCCTCGAGGTCGACCTCGACAGGCTTGGTCTCTTCCTCCTCCTCCTTCTCCTTCGGCTTGTCGTCCCCTCCCGCCTTGGTCGGGGCGGCTTCGGCGCGCGATGCCTCGAACGTCCCCTCCATCGTGCCTTCGATCTCCCATGTCCCCTGCATGGTGTTGCCGCTGACGGTGCCCTCGCCGGCCAACGGTCCAAGGGGCGAGGTGAAGGCGAACGCAAAGGCACCGGTGTCCTTCGAGTAGGTCAGCGACTCGATCGGGCCGGAGAACTGACCGGCCACGCCTACGGTCCCGGCGTAGCCGTCGTCGGCCTTCTTGATCTCGACCGTCAGATCCACGCCGTCTTCCGGCAAGGGGTCTCCGCCCTGGAGCGTGCCCTTCCAGACGCCCGCGAACGGATCGTGCGTTGCCTTCTGCGCGGGCTCGTCCTTCGTTGCAGGGTCCGCCTTGCCGGACGGCTTCTCTTCCTCCTTGTCCTTCTTCCCTTTCTTCTTCTTCTTGTCCTTCTTGCGCCCTTCCATCTTCTTGAGGGCCTTCTCGAGCGTGCGGTCCCGCTTCTCGGTCTCGTCGTCTTCCTTGCGCAGCCACACGAAGCAGATGTCGGTCTCCTCCGTCCAGCGCCGGCCGGTGAACGCGAGGACCTTGCCGTCCGGGGACCAGGCCGGGTTGAAGTCGTTGTCCGGGTGCACGGAGACGTTGACCGGTTCTTGCGATCCGTCGATGGGCTGGATCCAGATGTCCCAGTTGAAGAAGTCGTCCGGCTTGCTGTAGGCGATCCAGCGGCTGTCGGGCGAGAAGGTGAACGGAGGCGCCGCGAATGACGAGACGACGCGGCGCGGATCCTTGCCGTCGGTCGTCATCATGTGGACGTCGCCGTTGCCCTTCACGAACGCCAGGTGCTTGCCGTCCGGCGTGATGCGCAACGAGGACTCGACCGCCGCGTCGTTCGTGAGCCGCTTCACCTTGAAGGTATCGTTCTGCCACCAGTGCTTCTTGGCGTCGGACCGGCTCGCCTGCCAGACGTCGGTCTTGCCGGTCGCGTCGCTCACGAAGTAGATGGCTTGGAAGTCGGGGCTGAAGACAGGGTCACGCTCCTCCTCCGGCGTGTTCGTGATGCGGCGCGGTTCCTTGAGCTCCGTGTCCATGACCCAGAGGTCGCCGCCCGCGATGAATGCAATCTCCCGCGCGTCGTCGGCGAAGGCAACGGCGCTGGCGCGCCGAAGCGTGGAGCGCCGCGTCGGATCGATGGTGGAGTCGCCGGCATAGACGGGCGTTCGGGGCGTGGGCCCCAGGGAGACCTCGAAGCTGAAACGGTAGACGTGCTCCAGGCGGCGGAACGCGACGTGCTCTCCGTTCGGCGAGACCGCCGGGTAGTTGACCCCGTCCTCGCGAACCGTCGTCAGTTGCTTCTTCTTTCCGGTCGAGACGTTTCGGGACCAGAGGTTGTGCGTTCCGTCTTCGTCGCTGACGTAGAGAAGCTCATCCGCAGTGCGGCCCCACAGGGGCCAGAGCTCGTTGTGCTCGCCGCTTGTGAGCTTTGCGAACGCCTTGTCTTCCAGATCGTAGAGCCAGAGCTGGGAGTGCGCGGGGCCGCGATAGCCCTTGCGCCACCACGGGCGACCGCCGCGCGTGAACGCGATCTTCGTGCCGTCACTGGAGATGGCGCCCCAGCCGCACTCGCTGTCGAACAGCAGCTCGGGAGCGGCATCGATGTCGAGCGGCTTTCGGAAGAGCCGGTCCGATCGGCGCCAGTGGTGGTCGCGGCGCGAGCGGACGAGCAGGGACTTGCCGTCGGGAAACCACCCGTACGCACGAGCGCCCTCCGAGTGCTGCGTGATCCGGCGCGGCACCCCGCCCTGGATCGGCATCACGTACACCTGCTCGGTCCCGGTGCGATTGCTCGTGAAAGCCAGCGACTTGCCGTCGGGGGAGACGTAGGGGCGTCTGTCTTCGGCGGGGTGGAAGGTGAGTCGACGCGCACCGGTAGCATCGTCGTTCAGCCACAGATCTCCGCGCCACGACAGGATCAAGTCGCCGTCGTCCGTCACCGCGAGCGACTCCGGAAGCGTCATCGGCGTGGGGCCGCGCTCGTCACCCGTTGCCGGGAGTGCCCCGAACAGCAACAGCAGGCAGATCAGAGGGAAGGAGATGGTCGCGCGCACGTCGGCCTCCGGTTCACGGGAGGGGTGAATCTAGCAACGGCAGCGGGTCGGAACCTACGCTGGACGCGAGTCGGAGGGCCAACGGCCATGCGCATCGGAGTCGACCTGGGCGGGACCAAGATCGAGGGCGTGCTGCTGGATGGCGACGGGCGCGTCCGTGCACGCGAGCGGGTGCCGACGCCCGCTGTCGAGGGCTACGACGCCGTGCTCGACCGGCTCGCGGCGCTGGTCGACGAACTGCGTCCCGCCGGCGCCGACGCCACCGTGGGCGTGGGCATCCCCGGCTGCATCTCGGCGGAAACCGGCAGGGTCAAGAACAGCAACACCACCGGGCTGAACGGCAAGCCGCTGCGCGAGGATCTGGAAGCCCGTCTCGGTCAGGAGATCCGCGTAGCGAACGACGCGAACTGCTTCGCGGTCGCCGAGGCCATCGCCGGTGCTGCGCAAGACGCGCGCGTCGTCTTCGGTGTGATTCTCGGAACCGGCACGGGCGGGGGCGTGGTGATCGACGGCGAAGCGCGGGTGGGCGTGCACGGGATCGCGGGCGAGTGGGGGCACAGCCCGATCGGCGATCCGGATCCGTCGGTGCCGGCGCCGGCGTGCTACTGCGGCCAGCACGGCTGCGTCGAGACGCGCCTTTCCGGCCCGGGGTTCGAACGCGACTACCAGCGCATCGCCGGCACGGAGCTGCGGGCGCCGGAGATCCTGGCGCGTGCGGACAAAGGGGAGGCGCAAGCCCAGGCAGCGCTCGAGCGGTATCTCGGGTTCTTCGGCGAGGCGATCGCGCGCGTGATCCACATCCTGGATCCCGACGTCATCGTGCTGGGCGGCGGGATGGCGAACAACCCGCACCTCTACGATCGGGGCCTCGAAGCCGTGAATCGCGTCCTGTTCAGCGAACGCCTGCTCACGCCCATCCGCAAGCATGCCCTCGGCGACAGCGCCGGGGTGTTCGGCGCGGCCTGGCTCTGGGGCCGGACGCCGCTTCTCTCGCCGAGCGAGTAGAGTGTTGCGCCCGTGGATCCGCTGCCGCCTGCCGACCGTCCCCGCCGCAACCGTCGAAGTGACGCGCTGCGCCGGCTCGTGCGCGAGACGACGCTGACGACGAGCGACCTGATCTGGCCCGCGTTCGTCGTGGATGGCGAGGGCGACCGCCAGCCGGTCCCGAGCATGCCCGACTGCGAGCGCTACAGCCCGGACGTGCTCGTCGACGAGGCGCGCACGGCTTTCGAGCTCGGCATCCCGGCGATCGCCCTCTTTCCGCGCCTGGACGACAACCTGAAGGACGCCACGGCCACGGAGTCCAGCCGCGCCGACGGGCTGCTCCAGCGCGCGATCCGCCGCCTCAAGCTGGCCGTGCCGGACATGATCGTGATCACGGACGTCGCCATGGATCCCTATTCGAGCGACGGACACGACGGCCTGGTCAAGGACGACCAGATCCTCAACGACGAGACGCTCCCGATCCTTGCGGCCATGGCGGTCGCGCAGGCCGAGGCCGGTGCCGACATCGTGGCACCGTCCGACATGATGGACGGCCGCGTGGCCTTCATCCGTGACGCGCTCGACGAGGCCGGGCACGGCGACGTGGGCATCCTCTCCTATGCCGTGAAGTACGCCTCCGCGCTCTACGGTCCCTTCCGCGACGCGCTCGATTCTGCTCCCAAGATGGGCGACAAGAAGACCTACCAGATGGACCCCGCCAATCGCCGCGAGGCGCTGCGCGAGGTCGAGCTCGACGTGCGCGAGGGCGCAGACATCGTCATGGTCAAGCCGGCGTTGCCCTACCTCGACGTGATCGCGGACGTCGCCGGCTCCGTCGATATCCCCGTCGCGGCGTACCAGGTCAGCGGCGAGTACGCGATGATCCGAGCCGCCGGCGACAAGGGCTGGATCGACGGCCCGGCCGTGATGATGGAGAGCCTCCTGGCGATCAAGCGCGCCGGCGCGGACATGATCCTGACGTATGCGGCGCGCGACGTGGCACGCGCGTTGCGCTAGTCCGTCACCCTGTCGAGCTCCTTGGCCGTGATGCCGCCGTGGCTGGCGTGCCAGGCGGCGTGGCCGTCGCGAATCCAGATCGCCTGGGGGGACTCGTGGGTAACGCCCAGGACCTCCGCGGCCCAGCGCGACCAGTCGCGCTGCTTGACGACGTCGATCCAGCCCGTGGGGACGTTCGGATGCGCCTCGACGAATGCCTCGTACTCGCGCTGTGCGTGGAAGCTGATGGGGCAGCGGCTGGAGTGCTTGAACAGCAGGTAGCGCTCCGCACCCAGAGCGAGGTCGAGCTGGTTGCGGTCGAGGATCTGGTTGTTGCTCACGCCGCACATTGAACCTGCGATCGGCCTTGGGCTGTAGGGAGAGGCCTTGTGCCCCTCCGCGACCACGGTCGGCGCGGGGGCACACAAGGTGCCACCCTACGGCAACCGGTGACCGGACTCGCTTGGGCTGTAGTGGAGGGCCCTGCCGGCTCATGAGGACGCAGACCCATAGGCCCGCAGGCCGAGGCGCCAAAACAGCAGCAGGACCCCGAACGCCACGGCCGCGACGATTCCCATGTGCAGCAGGATCTCGCCCACGTTCCCACCGAAGAGCACGCGCGTGGGGAAGGAGACCATGATCGCGAACGGGAGGATGGTCGTCAGGAAGCGCCGGATCCAGCCGCGGTAGATGCCGTCGGGACGGTTCGAGTAGCTGCCCAGCGTGAAGAAGATGTCGCGCAGGCCCTCGCCGCTGTGCATCCAGAACACGGGCACGAGGAACAGAAGGTGGATGGTGTAGTTGATGAAGAAGCCGACGCCCATCAGCGCGAGGTAGATCGCGATGCGATCGAGCCCCACCGGTTCGGGGTACCGGATCAAGGCCCACGCCAGAACGCCCAAGGCCATGAGCAGGTTCAGGAAGGAGTTCGCGGCGAAGTCGCGCAGGCTGATGAAGAACAGCGAGGAGACCGGGCGCACGAGGTAGTAGTCGAGGTCGCCCTTGTTCACGAGGATCGGGAACATCCACATATTGTTGGCAAACACCGTCATGTGGAAGCCGTCGGCGACGAAGACGCCGGCCGCGAAGATGAGCGTCTGGTCGAAGTTCCAGCCGCCCAGCAGACCCGAGTGGCGGTAGAGCACCCAGAAGAAGGCCAGGTTGACGCCGTACCACAGTGCATCCATGAAGATGCGGAAGAAGAAGTCGAGCCGGAACTCCATCGCCCGGCTGAAGGAGAACCGCAGGAAGTACGCGTAGAGCCGTGCGTAGCGGGTCATATCCCAATCCCGCTGTACTGGAGATTCCCGCGGCGCCAGACGACGCGGTCGAGCAGGCCGACGGCGATGATCCAGGCAATGCCCAAGGCGACAGCGGGCAGCCACTCGGCGAATCCGATCTTCCCGACGAGAACCTCGGCCGGGACTCCGAAGAGCACGTGGAAGGGCAACCACGCATTGACCGCCTGCAGCCAGTCGGGGAACAACGTGACCGGAAACATCAGCCCGCCGAGCAGGCTGGTTGTGAGGCGCAGGGCAACTTGCAGACTCCACACGTTGTCCGCCCAGAACGCCACGTTCTGCAGCGGGAACGACATGGTGAAGAAGAGCAGGTGGCCGACCGCGATGGCCACGACACACATCACGAGTCCGGATAGACTGATGGTTGCGTCGCTGAACAGCACGAAGAGGCCGCCGAACACGAAGAACTGGAGCACGACCGGCAGGAGCATGCCGACCCGCTGGGCGTACTTGAACCAGAAGTAGGACGTCGGAAACACGAGGTAGCGGTTCAATCCGCCTTCGTAGATGTCCGTTGCAACCTCGCTCTCGAAACCGGCCCCGATGATGATCTGGGAGACCAGCAGGACGGCCACGTAGTAGACGAGCATGCTGTCGAGCGTGTAGCCGCCCATGGTCGCGGCGCCGCTCTCTCGAAACATGGCCGTCCAGACGAAGTAAAGCAGACCGAACTTGGCAGCGAAGCCGACGACGAGGTTGAGCCAGAAGTCGGCGCGGTAGCTCATGCGCCGCCGCGCCTCGACGCCGGCGATACGAAGGAACAGGCGCGGCGTCATTCCGCTTGCTCCCGGCGTTCCTGGAAGATCTGCTCGATGATCGTCCCGACGTCCGTTTCGTCGATGGCCAGGTCCGCCACGGGCAGGTTCTCGAGCAGGTATCCCGAGGCTTCTGCCACGCGCGGCCGCTCCACGCTCAGGCGTACCTGCAGATCGGTCTCTTCCAGAACCTCGCCGAAGCGCTCCAGCTCGCGACGCTCCGGCAGCGACCCGTCCTGCTTGCGCAGGTGCGCGGTAATGACCTTGCGCTTGGCGTAGGTCTTGACGACGTCGTCAAGCTGGCCGTCGTAGATGAACGCGCCGTCCTGGATGATCACGATCCGCTTGCAGAGCCGCTCGATGTCCTCCATGTAATGGCTCGTGAGGATCATCGCGGGCTTGTGGCGCTCGCGGTACTCGAGGATGAAGTCGCGGATGGCGCGCTGGGCGGTGAGGTCCAAGCCGATTGTCGGCTCGTCGAGGAACACGACGCGCGGCTCGTGCAGGAGCGCTGCGATCAACTCCATCTTCATGCGCTCGCCGAGCGAGAGGCGGCGCACCTGGACGTTCAGGTCCTTCTTCACGTCCAGCACGGTGCTCAGGTACTCGAGGTTCTCGGCGTACTTCTCGTCCGGGATCCGGTAGATCTCCTTGAGCAGCAGGAAGCAGTCCGCCGCAGGCAGGTCCCACCAGAGCTGCGCCTTCTGCCCCATGATGAGAGCGATCTGACGGCGGAATTCGTTGTCGCGCTCCCAGGGCGTGTGGCCGAGCACGGACGCCTCGCCTGATGTGGGGAAAATGATGCCTGCGAGCATCTTGACCAACGTCGTCTTGCCGGCGCCGTTGGGTCCGACGAGGCCGAGGATCTCGCCTTCGGCGACGTCGAGCGAGACAGCCTTGACGGCGTCCTTGGGCGTCTTCTTGCGCACGAAAAGAGAGCGCACAGATCCCATCAGGCCCGGGGCCTTCTTGTGCACGTAGTACGTCTTGCTGAGGGAGCGGACACGGATCATGAAGCGCGCGATTCTGTCGGCCGGTGCACCGGGTTGCAACTACGCTGAGGCGATGCGCACAACCCGGTTCGTTATCTACATGGCCGCGGTCCTGTTTCTGGGGACTTCCTGTGGGGGCGACACGCCGTCCGATGGCGGCGCCTCGACGGCCTCTCACCCGTCGCGACGCTCGAGAGCATGCTCTCGCTTGCCGAGGCCGGTGAATGGAAGAGCTTCGTCTCCGCCCATTACGGCGAGCAGCACAAGATGGACAAGCCGGCCGAGCAGATGCCCAAGCTCGTCGCGAGGCTCGAGAAGAATGGCGCGACCCTGATCTCGCGCCTCAAGGAGTGCGTGGGCAAGGAGCCCAAGCTAAGCGCCGACGGAACCGTGGCCACCTGGCCCAGCGGCTTCAAGCTCCACAAGAAGGACGGGAAGTGGGGATTCCATCTATAGCGATCAGCGGCGCTTCTTCTTCTGCCGGAAGGCTGTCTTGAACAGCTCGCCGTCGAAGCCCATCGGAACCTCGCCGACCGAGGCGTAGCGGTAGAGCGCCGCCGTGTAGACGCCCTGCAGCGCGCTGAACAGGCACGAGATCGCAGCCAGGCCGAGCACGCCCAGAATGATGGCGGGAACGACGAGACCCGCCTGCAGCAGAAGCCCGACCAGCAGCGCCACCGGCAGGGTGAAGAGGAACCCGACCAGACCCAGGCCCAGTGAACCCGCCACGGTCTCGCCCCAGGTCTCCTTGAAGATGGCCCACGAGCGCTTGAACGAGCCGCCGAGGGACTCCTTCTCCATCACCAGCACCGGGACCATGAAGAACGTCGCGAGCGACCACGCCGCGCCCACGATGGCCATCGCGATCTTGCCCGCGATCTCGGACCGCTCTTCGATCGCTCGAATGATCAAGCCGACCGTGGCCGCCACGACGCCCCAGAGGAGCAGTGCGGGCAGCCGCTTGGAGGCCGCGCCGAGCGCGGATCCCAGCGTCGGGTCGCCTCCGTTCATTCGCTCGCTCGCGCCGGCGATGACGGCCGCCTGGAAGAAAAACGTGATCGTATAGAGGATCACATAGAGCACGAACGTGGCCACGTACCACGTCCACTCCGGCTGGCTCTCGGCCCACTCCGTGCCCTTGATGAACACGGGGGCGGCGAACGTGGCGCAGATGAGCAGGATCAGGAGGCCGGAGACAAGGGGCAGGATCATCAGCTCCTTGTCCTTCATCAGGACGCCCCACGAGTCCTTCATCAATCTCCAACTGCGCGCGATCCGACCCATGGCGACCTCCTCGTTCGAGGCTCATCATACCCGTGGGGGTAGGCTATCCGCGATGTCGGCCCTGCGGATCCTCGCACTTCTCATCGCGCTGCCGGTGGCCGCATCGATTGCGTTCATGATCGTCGAAGGCTGGAACTTCTTCGACTCGCTCTACATGGCCGTCATCACGCTGACGACGGTCGGTTTCATGGAAGTGCACCCGATGAGCGATGCCGGGCGCATCGTCGTGATCGTCTACCTCGTCGGCGGTCTCGGGATCTTCTTCTACGGAGTGGCGTACGTCGCCGAGCTGCTGCTTCGGGCACCCATCGGCGAGATCAGAAGGCGGAAGCGGATGAACAAGCAGCTCGAGACGATCGAGAACCATGTGGTCGTGTGTGGGTACGGCCGCGTCGGCTCCAACCTGTGCGGGCAGCTCCAAGCCGTGGGCCAGCCGGTGGTCGTGATCGACCGGGACGAGCAGACGGTGAAGGACGCCATGGCCGAGGGCGTGATCGCCCTGCGCGGCGACGCGACCCGTGATGCCCTGCTGGAGGAAGCCGGCATCCGGCGGGCCCGCGCCCTGGCCGCCGTCACCCCAAGCGACGCAGACAACCTCTACATCGTGCTCTCGGGGCGTATCCTCAACACGGGGATCCAGATCGTGTCCCGATCGACGGACTCCCATTCGATCGAGAAGCTGGAGCGCGCCGGCGCCAACCGGATCGTGAACATGTATGAGACCGGCGCGCACCGCATGGCCATGCTGCTGACTCATCCGCGCCTCGAAGACTTCTGGCAGCTGTTCACCGCGCAGGGCGACCGGCTCGACCTGACGGCGGTGTCCATCACGGAAGCGTCGCCGTACATCGGCAAGCGTCTGAACCAGACCGATCTCCACGACCGCGGCGTCATGATCGTGGCCCACCAGAAGCCGGGGAAGGACATCGCCATCCCACCCGCCGCGACAGCCGAGATCGAGCTGGGCGACACGATGTTTGCCTTCGGCAACGCGCAGTGCATCAGCGAGCTGCTGGAGGCGGCGCGCTGATCGATGCTCGCACTTCACGGAGTCACGAAGCGGTTCGGCGACACCGTCGCCCTGGATGACGTTTCGCTGGACGTCACCGCGGGGCGGACGACCGCCTTGATCGGCCCCAGCGGCTGCGGCAAGTCGACGGTCCTGCGGTTGCTCGTCGGCCTGGTCCGGCCTAGTGACGGCGAGGTCATGGTCGGTGATGTCCTCGTCGGGCGCGACACCGAGCGGGCCGTCCGGCGCACGGTCGGATACGTGATCCAGGAAGGCGGACTGTTCCCGCACATGACCGCGCGGCGCAACGTCACGCTGGCCGCGCGCCACGCAGGCTGGACTCCGGAGCGCATCGGTGAGCGCCTGGAGACGCTTGTCGCGCTCACCTCGTTTCCTGGCGACGCGCTGGACCGCTACCCGCTGCAGCTCTCCGGGGGGCAGCGCCAGCGTCTCGCGCTCATGCGCGGACTCATGCTGGATCCGGACGTATTGCTGCTCGACGAGCCGTTCGCCGCGCTCGATCCGGTGGTGCGCCACGAACTTCAGGAGGAGCTCCGAGCGATCTTCGAGCGACTCGGCAAGACCGTGGTCCTCGTGACGCACGACCTCGCGGAAGCGTCCTTTCTGGGCCACGAGATCGTGCTGATGGACGCCGGTCGCATCGTGCAGCGTGGCGCGTTTCGGGACTTCGTGGACGCACCGGCTACGCCGTTCGTGACGCGCTTCGTTCGCGCCCAGCGCGCGCCCTGGGACGCGTCGTGATGCGCGGCGCGCTGCTCCTCGCCATGTTGCTCGCCGGTGGCGGAGCCGCTGTCGGAGGCGAAGAGCCGCTGCGAGTCGGGTCCAAGAAGTTCACCGAGTCCGTGATTCTCGGAGACACGGTCAAGCTCCTTCTGGAGAGCGACGGACACCGTGTCGAGCACAAGAAGCAGCTCGGCGGCAGCCGCATCCTCTTCGACGCGCTGGAGTCGGGCGAAATCGACGTGTACCCGGAGTACACAGGAACCCTGCTGCGTGAGCTCCTGGCCGACGCCCGCCTGGCGACATGGAATGACGCCAAGGTGCACCTCCGCAGCCGCGGCATCGGCGTCATCGGGCCTCTGGGCTTCAACAACACGTACGCCTTGGGCATGAAGGAGAAGCGGGCCGCGAGCCTCGGCATCCGGATGATCAGTGATCTGCGCGAGCATGCTGGACTCAAGCTCGGCTTCACGAACGAGTTCATGCAGCGCGAGGACGGTTGGCCGGGTTTGCGCACCCGCTACGACCTGCCGCACGAGGACGCCCGCGGCATGGATCACGACATGGCCTATCGCGGCCTCGGAGCCGGCGAGGTCGACGTGATGGACTGCTACTCCACCGACGCGGAGATCGTGCACTACGGCCTGCGAACGCTGGAGGATGATCTCGCCTACTTCCCGTCGTACCAGGCCGTCCTGCTCTATCGCGTTGCGCTCGAGACCGAGGCGCAGGGCATCGTCGCGCTACTCTCGCAACTCGCCGGCCGCATCTCCGCGGACCTGATGCGCCGGATGAACGCCGGGGTGAAAATCGAACGACGCGCGGAGCTTGCGGTGGCTGCCGAGTTGCTCGAGGCCGCAACCGGCGTCCGGCCGGTGGAGGTGATCGTCGCCACGCGTGCCGAGCGCGTCTGGCGCCGCACCAAAGAGCATCTACTGATGACCGCGATCGCCTTGACAGCGATCATCCTGCTCGGGCTGCTCCTCGGTGTGGCCGCCGCGAAGGTGCGCTGGCTCGCGCCGCCCATCCTTGGCTTCGTCGGTCTCATCTGGACGGTGCCGGCGCTCGGGCTCTTCTACGTCATGATGCCGGTGGTAGGGCTGTACGAGAAGGCCGCGATTACCGCGCTGTTGCTCTATGGCCTCCTACCCGTCGTGCGCAACACGCAGCTCGGCATCACGACGATTGCGAAGCCGATCATGGAGTCGGCGCACGTGCTGGGACTCAGCGCGTGGGAACGGCTGCGGCGAATCGAGCTGCCGTTGGCCGCGCCGTCGATCTTCGCCGGCATCAAGTCGGCCGTCGTCATCACCGTGGGCACGGCGACGATCGGAGCCATCATCGGCGCGGGTGGCTACGGACAGCCGATCCTCACGGGCATCCGCCGCGACGACATGGCGATCGTGCTGGAAGGCCTGCTGCCCGCCATGGGCATGGCGCTGGTACTCCTGATGCTGACCGACCTCGTCGAGCGTCTCATCGTGTCCCCCGGACTGCGGTTGAAGGCCGACAGGTAGGCGCCACGGTGATACCCTCGCTGGCTTCCCGGAGGAATTGCCGTGATTGAAGGCTTAGAAGAGCGATTTCGCGAGATCGCGCCCGACGTCGACTACTGCTCGCTGCGGTACCTCGACGAGACGAGCGAGTCCCTGACGGTCCGCCAGAACGTCCTGCAACCCGTCTCTACAGTGACGGATGCGGGCGCCATGATCACCGTCGCCCACCAGGGCGGAATCGGCTACGCCGCGACGAGTGACCTGACCACGGCCGGCCTGAAGGCGGCGGCCGAGCGCGCACGCGCGTGGGCCGAGCGCAGCAGCGGCAAGTCCGTCGCGGACTTCGCAACTCTGCCGCACAGCACGGCGCAGGGCGAGTACGAGACCCCGATCACGACGCCGTGGGCCAGCGTGGATCTCGGCACCAAGATCGATCGCCTGCGCGAGCAGTCGAGCCGGCTCAAGAGCGATGACCGCATCGTCGACTGGGCTGCGGCAGTCAACTGGACGGGCGCCGAGTCGCTCTACGTGAACAACCAGGGCGCGCGCATTCGCCAGCGCTTCAGCTACATCGTGCCGGTGATGTCGGTCACGGCGAACGAAGGGGCCGAGACCCAGACCCGCACCCTGGGTGGATACGGCATGGGACGCCAGGGCGGCCTCGAGGTTCTCGACGACGTCGGGTTCTACTCCGACGCGCCGCGCCTTGCCCAGGAAGCGCTCGAGCTTCTGAGCGCACCTGACTGCCCGACCGGCACCATGGATCTCGTCCTCGCCCCGGACCAGATGATCCTGCAGATCCACGAGGCGATCGGACATCCTCTCGAGCTGGACCGCATCCTCGGAGACGAGCGCAACTACGCCGGCACCAGCTTCGTGACGCCGGACATGTTCGGCAGCTACCGCTACGGCTCGGACCTGTTGAACATCACGTTCGACCCGACGCGTCCCGAGCAGATCGCGAGCTACGGATTCGACGACGACGGACAGCCGGCGACGAAGGAGTACGTCATCAAGGACGGCATCCTGCTCCGTCCGCTGGGCGGGGCGACCTCGCAGGCGCGCGCCGAGATGAACGGGGTCGCCAACTCGCGCGCCAGCAGCTGGAATCGTCCGCCGATCGACCGCATGGCCAACCTCAACCTCGAGCCCGGCACGTCGAGCTTCGAGGACATGATCGGGGCCGTGGAGAAGGGCGTGTTCATGGCCACGAATTGCTCGTGGTCCATCGACGACTCGCGCAACAAGTTCCAGTTCGGCTGCGAGTACGGCCGTCTCATCGAGAACGGCGAGCTCACGAGCATCGTGCGCAAGAATAACTACCGGGGCGTATCCAGCACCTTCTGGCGCAGCCTCAAGATGGTCGGCACCGAGGACACGCTCCAGGTCATGGGGACGCCGCACTGCGGCAAGGGCGAACCGAACCAGATGGTGCGTGTCGGACACGCGTCCCCGACGTGTCTCTTCGAGAACGTCGACGTATTCGGAGGGGTGTAGCCATGCAGAGCTACTTCAACGCACTGGCCGACCACCTGACGACCCTCCTGCAGGGTGACGAGGTCTACACGGCCCAGTTCCACGGGGAGGACTCGGAGTTCATCCGGTTCAACCACGGCGACGTACGCCAGGCCGGCAGCGTGACGCAGCGGGGGCTGGGTGTCGACCTGATCGACGGCATGCGCCATGCCGCGGGCTACGTGACGCTCTCCGGAGACACCGGTGCCGACCAGGCGCGGCTGACGACGCTCGTGGCATCGCTACGGGAGAAGCTGCCCTTCTTGCCGGAGGACCCGCACCTGCTGTATGCGACCGAGGTACAGAGCAGCGAGCGCCGCGGCAGCAACGCCGCACCTGCGCCCGATGTCGCGCTCGACGCGATCCGCCAGGCGGCGGCGGGCCGTGATCTCGTGGGTGTGTACGCCTCCGGCGAGATCGCGTCCGGCTTCGCCAACTCGTTGGGCCAGCGCAACTGGTACGACACCAGTAACTACAACTTCGACTGGAGCTTCTATCACGAAAAGGACAAGGCCGTGAAGACGTCCTACGCGGGCTTCGAGTGGGACGACGCGGCCTTCGGGCGCAAAGTCGATGTCGCCGCGAAGCAGCTCGAGGCGCTGGCGCGCCAGCCCGCAACGGTCGAGCCCGGCCCGTATCGCGTGTACCTGACGCCCGCCGCCGTCTACGACATCGTCGGCATGCTGTCGTGGGGCGGCTTCGGGCTGAAGTCGCACAAGACGCGCCAGACGCCGCTTCTCAAGATGATCAGCGGCGAGGCCTCCATGGCCGACGGCGTCACGATCACCGAGAACACGAAGGAGGGCATCGCACCCAACTTCCAGGGCGCCGGGTTCCTGCGACCCGACCACGTGACGCTGATCGATGGCGGGCAGTACAAGGACTGCCTCGTGTCTCCGCGCTCTGCCAAGGAGTACGACGTGCCGACCAACGGCGCGTCCTCATCGGAGAGCCCCGAATCGGTCGATCTTTCGGCAGGCTCGCTCGGGTCCGAGGACATCCTCGGCCAGCTCGAGAACGGCATCTACATCGGCAACGTGCATTACCTGAACTACTCGGACCGCTCGGCGTGCCGGACGACCGGCATGACGCGGTTTGCGACCTTCCTCGTCGAAGGCGGAGAGATCCAGGCACCGCTCAACGTGATGCGGTTCGACGAGACGATCTACCGGATCCTCGGCGAGAATCTCGTCGGCCTGACCGCCGACCGCGAGCTGATTCTCGATCCCGGGACCTACTTCGCCCGCTCGACCGCCAGCGGCCGGATGCCCGGCGCGCTCGTAGAGGACTTCACGTTCACGCTGTAGGGCGTTCGCCGTCGGTGATGCGCGGACGGGCACAAGGCCCGTCCCTACAGCCCAAGGCCGTACGGGCACGCGTTGCTGTAGGGGGGCACCTTGTGTGCCCCCGCGACGACGATCAGTCGCCCCGCTCCCCATGCAACGGCGCGACGGTGATCACGTGCTCCTCCACCGGCTCGCCGCCGATCAGGTGCTCCTGGATGATGCGCTCCATCACGTCGACGGTCACGCCCCCGTACCAGACGCCCTCGGGGTAGACCACCGCGATCGGGCCCTTCGCGCACACGCGCAGGCAGTCGACCTTGTTGCGGAGCACGCAGGGCACGTCGGTGTTGTCTTCGCCCGCGTGCACGGTGCCCTCGATGCCCACGTCTTTGACGCGGCTCTTGAGGTAGGCCCAGACCTCGCTGCTCTCTTCGTAGGTCGAGCACTTCGCCTTGGTCTGCTGCGCACAGAGCAGGATGTGCCGGTGCGCACGACCGATGCCCAGTCGTTCGGCAACCGTGCGCGGCCCGTCGGCCTCGAACGCGTCAGACATACTCTTCTTCGGCGTCCTCGTCGTAGTAGTGGTACTCGTTGTCTTCTTCGTCCCAGTACTGATCGTCGCTGGGGATCTCGATGTTGACGTAGGCCATCAACGCGAAGCACGCGAGTCCGATGGGGGCCGAGCCCCAGTAGACCTCCTCCGCCCAACGCGCGGCGTTCGGCAGGTTCGCCATGCCGAACTTCAGCCAGGTGACGGTGAGGCAGAGGTAGTAGAGGAGCCCGGCGCACGTCCAGAAGAAGACGTACAGGCGCGGCTTGTGCGTATGGAAGTCGACGCCGCGCCACATCAGGCCGATCACGATGTAGGCACCGAGGCCGACGACCATCAGCTGCGTGATCGTGAGCACGATGATGTACGTGACGGGGATCGGGAACTCGAGCGGCTCGGAGTCCGGCATCAACGAGTTGAAGGCGACGAGCACGAACCACAGCGCCAGGAACACGGTGAGCGCGAAACCGAGCGCGTTGATCCACGCAAGGCGGTGGCGGTGCCAGAAGGGGAGCTTGGGTCGTTGGGGCGCGCGCCTGGCCATACCCTCCCTTTCGTCCTACCTGGGCGCGAACCTTTGCTCGCGACGGCGGAACCGTACCAGAGGGTCGGGGATACGCCCGTTCCGGTACGCTGGCCCCGTGGACCGGACGCTGCCCACGCCGCTGACCTTCGAGAACCCACTGCGCTGGGAAACCCCGGTAGCGTGGGTGGCCCAGGCCCTCGCCGACCCGCCGGCCCTGCTCAACGGCCATGCGCACCTGGAGCGCAAGGCCGCCAGCAACGCACTGGAACTGCTCAACCGCTGGCCCTACCCGGTCGAGCTGCGCGGCGGCGGGCGCAATGAAGCCCAGGCGGATCGCTGGGCCATCGCGCTGGCCTCCATCGCGCGCGACGAGGTGCTCCACCTGCGGCAGGTGCTGCGATTCCTACGCGCGCGGGGCGGCCACTACGAGCGCAGCCACGCCAATCCCTATGCAGGCGCGCTGCGAGCACAGGTGCGCACAGGAATGGGCGGGAGCGAGCTGCTCGATCGGCTGCTCGTCAGTGCCCTCATCGAGGTGCGCTCCTGCGAGCGCTTCATCCTGCTCGGGGAGCACGCGTCCGAACCGGAGCTGCGCACCTTCTACGAGACGCTCGCGGTTTCCGAACGCGGCCACTACCGGGCCTTCCTGGAACTCGCCGGCCTGTTGGAGCCCGTGCGCGAGCCTTGGCAGGAGCGCTGGGAGGCACTCCTGGACGTCGAGGCCGGGATCATCCGGTCGCTACCTCCGGGACCGGCCATGCACAGCGGTCCACCCGGCGCATGACCGTCGCACACGTGGTGCTCGGCGCGGCGGTCTTCGTTGCGGCGTTCACCCAGGGGGTCATCGGGTTCGGCTTCGGTCTTCTGATCATGGCGGTCCTGCCGCTCGTGATGCCCTTGCAAGCCGCCGTCGGCACCGTCGCGGTGTGCGGCCTCTTCGTCTGCCTCTACCTGCTGTGGCGCTATCGTCGTCACGTCGACTGGGCGGACGTCGCCCGGCTCTGCGCGGGTGGCGCGTTCGGCCTGCCGTTGGGCGTCTGGGTGCTACGGGACCTGCCGGCCGAGCTATGCATGCGTGTGCTCGGCGCGCTGCTGGTGCTCTACGCCGGGTGGAATCTCGCAGCGGGAAGGCGGAGCCGACCGGTGGAGCGGGAACCCGTCGCTACCGGGTGGGGCTACCCCGCGGGACTCCTTGGGGGCGTGCTGGGCGGTGCCTTCGGGACCGGCGGCCCACCGGTCGTGATCTACGCGGATTGCCGGAAGTACGCACCCATGCTGTTCCGCGGGGTGATCCAGGGCTTTTCGCGTTCGCCAACTCGTTTCACCTGGTGCTCCTGGCTGGCAACGACATGCTCCCAGGGATGTCGTCCTGGCGGCTCTGCTGGTTCTCCCCCTCGTACCGCTCGGCGTCTGGCTCGGTGCGCGCTTTGGCGATCGCATGCGTCCGGAGCGCTTTCGTGTCATCGTCCTCGTCGCGTTGCTCCTGATGGGCGTGAGCTTCGTCGTGCTGGGAGCCTGACATGCCCGAGCTGCCCGAGGTCGAGACCACGGCACGCCTCATCGAACCGCACGTGAGCGGGCGTCGAATCACGGGAACGCGCGTGTTCTGGGAGCGCACGCTCGGCGGCGACAGCATCCGCACGTTCCGCAGGAAGACGACCGGCAAGCAGATCACCGGCGTCCGCCGGCGAGCGAAGTACGTGGTCCTCCACCTCGAAGACGAGTCCGCGCTGCTCGTGCACCTGCGCATGAGCGGTCGCCTCCTGATCGAACCGGACGCCTCCAAGCCCGGTCCGTACGTGCGCGTCGCGCTGCGCATGGACGACGATCACGCGTTGCACTTCCTGGACGTGCGCAAGTTCGGCCGCTTCACCCACGTGGGGGACCCCGCGGGCGCGCTGGCGCATCTCGGGCCTGAGCCTCTGGGCAGCGCGTTCACGGTCGCGTGGTTGCGCGATGCCCTGCGGAACCGAACGCGCATGCTCAAACCCCTGCTGCTGGATCAGACGTTTCTCGCGGGCCTGGGGAACATCTACGTGGACGAGGCGCTCCACCGCGCTCGACTCCATCCCGAGAGTCCGTCCGACACCGTGAGCGCGCCGAAGGCCAAGGCACTCCATCGCGCGATCCGCGACATCCTGCGTGCTGCGATTCGTAGGCAGGGCTCGAGCTTCGACGGCTTCTACCGGACGCCCGAAGGTCAGCCGGGGGACTACCAGCACGAGTTCCGTGTCTACGGGCGCGCGGGAGAGCCGTGCCCGCGCTGCGGACACCCCATTGCGAAGTTCGTCGTGGGCCAGCGCGGCACGCACGTGTGCCGGCGCTGTCAGAGACGGACTAGTCGTCCCCGACGTCGAGCCCGACCGCGCGCATGAGCGCCAGCGCATTGCTGTGCGTGACGACGCCGTCCTTCAGCTGATAGTCAAAGGCCATCCGGCCGTCTTCCATGTGGTCTTCGAAGTGGACGTTTCGAAGTCGCCCCGCCGACTGCTCGGCGATCTCGGCGAGCGCGAGGTCATGGGTCGTCACGAGACCGATTGCACCGTTCTCGAGCAGCGTGCGCACGACCGCCTCGGCGCCGATGCGGCGGTCATGGGAGTTCGTCCCGTGCAGGATCTCGTCGAGCAGGAACAGCGCCGGCGCCTTGGTTTCACTGGCGTCGACGACGGCCTTGAGACGTTCGATCTCGGCGTAGAAGCGCGACGCGCCTTCCTGCAGTGAGTCATTGACGCGAATCGAAGCGCCGATCGACAGCGGCGCGATGCGCAATGTGGTTGCCGGAACGGGCGCGCCGGCGAAGGCCAGCAGCGTGTTCACGCCGACCGTGCGCAGCAGGGTGCTCTTGCCGGACATGTTCGAGCCGCTCACTACGAAGGCCTGCGTCGCTCCGTCGGCCACATCGAGCGTCACATCGTTGGCCACCGCCTTGCCCGGCGGCAGCAGGGGGTGATGCAGGCCGGTGCCCTCGAACCGTGCGCCCTCGTCGAGGATCTCGGGCAAGGTGTGATCGGCGCGCTCGTAGGCGTAGCCGGCCAGGCTCGCGAGCGCCTCGATTTCTGCGAGTACGTCGATCCACTCCCGCAGGAGATCTCCGTTCTCTGCGCGCCAGCGCTCGATGGCGAAAGCGAGCTGGGTGCCGATGGAGAACAACCAGCTGATGGGCAGGAAGATCTGGTTGAGACGCGCCTCGGCGTAGTCCGTGAGCTTCGTCAGCCGCCGGATCCGCGCAGACGGCGGCAGGCCCGCGATCGTCAGGCGTGCCTTCAGAGCAGCGAGGTGCTCGGACTCGAAGGAGGCGGCTTCGATTCGATCGAGCAGGCGCCCCATGAGGTCGAGATCGCGCGCGGGCCGATCCGCCGCCTCGAGCACGGCCTGTACGCGCGGGCGCACCGGGGTCGCCAGGGCGAGCTGCACCGCCATGGCCGCCAGCATCCAGACGGGGTTCCAGCCCGCAGCGAGCCAGCCGACGAGGAGCGTGGCGGACACGAGACCGGAGACGAGATGTGCCTGCGGCGGGATGAGCGACGTGAGCTGGGGGGGCGCCGAACCCCACGTGGAAGCCGCGCCATGCTCCACCGCCTTCGAGACCTCGCCCTCCACGAGTGCGATCTCTTCGCGGAAGTCGAGGCGCGTCGCGAGCTCGCGCACCGCCCCCTGGCGGGAACGCGCGACCGCAGGGTCTGCGGGAGCGAGGAGCCAGTCCGCGAGGCGGCGTTCGCCGACACGCGAACGCGCGACGCACAACAGCTCGAACAGCGATCCCTTCCCAAAGAGATCGAGATCGTCGGCGTAGAGGTGATGCTCCGGGCGCCACGCGTCACCCGGCGTTCCCCGGCCGGGCCACGAGCCATCCAGGCGCGCGAGACCGGCCTCGTAGAGACGGATCGCCCGTGTCGCCCGGAGTTGCGCACTGGATGCACGTGCGTGCAGGGTGACCAGGTAGACGAACGCGCCCAGCGGCAGCCAGAACGCGTGCGGCGTCCAGTCCCATCCGGCGATGAGCACCAGGAGGACCACGATCAGGACGAAGCAGGCGAGCCGGAGCTGGGAGTACCGGTTGGCCCGCGCCGTCGCGGCCGCTTCCTCCGCGCGGTTTCGGTCGAGGCGGAGTCGGTACTCGTCGGGAGCCGGATTCACGGGCTCCGGTTGTACACGCGCGTTGCGGGAGGTCGGGGTTTGATGGGGCCGTGAAGCTCGTGAGCTGGACCCTCGCAGGCGGCCTGGCCGAGAACGGCGATGCGGTCATCGCATGGCTCGAGGCAAACGAGCCGGTCGTCGTGTGCTTGCGAGAGACGCGTGTGCCCGATGGCGACTTCCCGCTCGTGCCGCTGTGGGAGCTGGGCTATTACACGAAGCTCCATGCACCGGAGGGGGCGCCGGGGCTTGCCATCCTGTCGATCGAGCCGCCGCGTGGGGTCGCGCGGGGCGCGGACGGGTCCACGATGAGCGGCCACGTCGCCGGCGTCTGCATCCTCAACGCGGCGCCCCGGACGCCCATCTCGGCCATCGCCGCGCACCGCGATGCGTTTGTCGCGCCACACGACCAGCTGCTCGTCGTGGGAGCGGAAGAGGCGCCGGAACTCGAAGCGGTCGGCGTGACCGCGTTTGCCAATGCCCGGCTCGCACCCAAGTGCGTAACCGTCGAGCCCGCGGACGTCCCGGCTGGGGAGGCGCTCTGCCTCACCCTGGAGGGGCTGCCGCCGCCCCGGATCCCGGATCTGGACATCACTAGCTGACGCCCGGCTCCACGGAGAACGCCTCGCCCACGGACACGCGACCTTCCTGCAGCACGCGGGCGTACAGGCGGCTCGCTCCCGGGTTGTGCTTGTGGGAGACCTGGAGGATGTCGCCCTCCCTGAATGACGCCTTGATGGCCGGACAGGGCTGCGCGTAGGAGAGCACCTCGAGCGCCACGCCGTTCTCGAACGAGATCCGACTGCCGAGGCCGACGTCGGGCCATATGACGCCTTCCAGCGTCAGGTTCTCCCCGGTCGTACCCGCCTGGATCGGGTGTCCCTCCGCCTGCAAGCGTTCGATCGCGTCGAGGCCGAGCAGCGAGACGGCGCGCGTCTCGCCGCCGTGGAACTTCGGATGCGCCTGCCGGTCGCCTTCGACGCCCCGCACGCTGACACCGGCAGTCTCCACTGCGAGCTTCGGCACGCCGCCGTCGGACACGTTGATGCTGTGGATCCGGCCGTTCATGACCGCGTGAGTCTACTTGCGCGCGCGAACGCGGAGGTCCTCGATCCACCCCGGGCGCAGCCAGCCGAAGTACATGGACGTTCGGGTCTCAAAGGGCGCCCGGTAGAAGAGCGTCTTGAGGTCGCGCCCGAGTCCGGGCTCGGCGAGCACGCCGCGGAAGGCCTCGTGGCCGTTGATGAGCACGGTCACGGGCTCATCGAGGTCGACGAGCGTGTCGTCGAGGTAGACCGAGAGGGAGCGGATGCCCTGCGCCTCGATGCGCACCGTGTTGGGGGCGCTCTCCGTGTTCACGACCTCGACGTCGAAGCGGTGCTGAGACGCCGCCGGATCGATGTCGTTCACGTTGATCCAGTACGATCCGCGCTTGTCCAGTGTTGCCGCGTCCCAGCCGTACCGCATGGGGGACCGCCGGCGTTGGGCGCTCATCCACGTACACAGATCCGATCCATCGCCCAGCGTGACCCGCGGGTGGCCCAGCGCGCGCAGACGCTCAGCCAACTTCTTGTTTCCGACGACGTAGGCCGGCAGCGGCGCGAAGTTGCGCACGCCGGTCTCACGCGTGGCGGAGTCGATCACGCCGTCGCGCAGGACGATGCCCGCGAAGAACATCGGCATCGATGCGGCAACGTCCAAGGCGGCCTGGCCGCCATCGAGAATCACGCGCGAGAAGTCCACGTGGTACGTGCGCCAGAAGTGGCGGAACGTGTTGGTAAGGACCTCGTGGCGCACCATCCCGCTCTTGCCGAGGAAGCGTCCCGCTCCCGCCATTGGCGCGAGCATGAGCCAGTCCGTGTGCAGGGGCTTGTGCGTCGCGTAGGGGTAGTTGCGTGCAAGCACTTCGACGCCCGCGGGCTTCTTCGCCGCAGCATCGGCCTTGGTGTGGAGCGCGATGACGAGCGGAAGAGGCTCCGGACGCGGATACCGCGCGAGCTTGGACGCCGTCGGGTAGCTGCGAGGCAAGGAGTAGGCGCAGCTGAACTCCTGCGATCGGAACCAGCGGAAGCGTCCCGCGCGCCCGGTGCGAACGCTCGTGAAACGGTACCGCTGCTTCTTGTCTGCGAAGGGCTCTTCAAACGTGCGACCTTGCGCTACGAGCCACGCGAGTCGGTCCGGCTCGGCGAGCACGCGCTCTCCGCCGGCAGCCAGGCGCTCCAGCTCCGGGCGGAAGGCGCGCAACCCCTCGGAGTACTCGGCGCGGACGTCGAAGTAGCGTCGTGCCGCGAGCACGACCGCCTTGTGTTGCCGCAGGTAGGCGGCGGACTTGTCCTCGGCCCGAGAGGTGGCCGTCGGGAAGAGCGCAGGCAGGAGGAACGCGGCCGCGAGGATGGCGCGGCGCACTCGTCGGATGTGACCCAGCATCGTCATGAGGCCCTGTAGGTGGAAACGCGGTTTCCCCGAGTCTGGCATCGAATTCCCGCTCGGAACGGCTCTCCGTGGTCCCTTGCCGTATCCTCTCCGCGACAGGTGAGATGCCTCCGATGCGCTCCTTGTGGGGGCCCGAAGGCAAAGGTATGGTCCGCCGACACCCAGGAGCCACCGCCGTGACCCACGCGCATACCTTCGCCTACGAGAAGGTCGAGAAGCCCGAAGCCGACGCCGTCATCTACCGCATGTCCGGCGTGCTCGGCGAGGCCCACAACTGCTACGAGTTCCTCGAGACGTTCAAGACCGACCTCGAGACGGCGCCGTCGCGGATCCTCTTCAATCTCCAGAACCTCGAGAACATGTACAGCGCCGGCATCGGCATCGTGGCCGCGAGCTACACCTCGGCCAAGGAGGCCGGCAAGCTGCTCATGCTGGTCTGTCTCGGCGAGACGGTCTGCCGCACGCTCACCGTCAGCGGCGTCCTGCCGGAAGTACACGCCTACGACACCGAGGACGAGGCCCTGGCCGCACCGATCGAATAGCGGCAGCATGGCGAAGACGGGCGGACGCCGCAACCTCAAGCGCACAGAGCGCCGCGAGCAGATCCTGCAATCGGCTCTCCAGGCCTTCTCACGCGGCGGCTACCACGGCACGCACGTCGCCGACATCATCGAACAAGCGGGCGTAGCACGCGGCACCTTCTACCTGCATTTCGAGTCCAAGCACGACGTCTTCGACACACTCGTGGACCGGACGCTCCGCCTCTTCCTCGACGTGCGCCCGATGGGGGAAGAGCCGGCGGTCCGTACGCTGACCGACGCCGAAGAGATCCTGCGCGCCTCTTATCACGCGGTCCTGGGGACCATCCACAAGCACCGCAAGCTGATGCAGCTCCTGTTCGAGGAAGCGGTCGGACTCGAAAAGGGCTTTCGCCGGAAGCTGGAGCGGCACTTTGCCGCATGGCACGAACGAATTCAGGGCACGATGCAGTTGTTCGTAGACGCGGGTGTCGTACGACGCGATCTCGACGTCGAGATGACCTCGGACATGGTCCTGGGCATGGTGGAGCGCCTCGCCCGGCGCTACCTCTTAAAGGCCGCGCGTCCGGACTTCGACCGCCTGGTTGACGCGCTGGTGACGTTCGAGCTCGGCGGAATCCGGAAACGGTAGCGTCCGGCCCCGAATCCTCCTTGCTCCAGCGCACCACGCAAATAGACTGACATGTCAGTTCTTGGAGGCAGGCATGGGCAGGGCCGTATTGGTGGTGGTGGCGGGAGCGTACTTCGTGTTGTGGCTCGGGGCGTGCCGCATGTACCGGCCGGAGAACCCGATGCGTACACCGGGCGACCACGTCGCCAAGGGCCTCGAGACGGCAACCATGGTGGGTGTCATGGCGGTGGCGATCGTGCCGGCGGCCGTGCTCTACGGGATCGTCTCCTTGAGTCAAGAGATCGGCGACGCACTCCGCTCCGACAACGGGAGGCCGTCGCTGGCAGCACCCAAGGAACCCCGGGAAGACCCGGACGAGTTGTGCGGGGAAGCCCGTCCCGTGGCGCAACCTGCCCCGCCTCGGCCGCTGGATCCGGAGGCGCCGCCCGCCGGCGATCTACCGCCGCTTGACCTCGACGTGCCGCAGCCGGCCCAGCCGACCCCACCGAGCAATCGGTGAGGCCGGAGGACCGGCGCTTCAGTCGCCGACGGGCAACCCGCTGGGCACACGGGGGGGGACCTCGGAGGAAAGGTCGGTTGATACGGGATCCGTCAGGGACCGGAGGAAGGCGGCGATCAGGTCGATGTCCTGACCGTTGAGATTGGGCGCAGGCCGCAGGATGCCGCTGAGGGCGTCCGCGCGAGCCTGGTTGCGACCCGGGTCGAGATCCACGAGGCCCCGAACGAGCGGCGCGAGCTGGTTCGCGTTGTAGTTCTGCAAGCGCTGGGTCGGGTTGTCGTAGTGCCGGATGGCGTTCTCGAGCGTCGCGTACGCGCCGTCGTGCATCCACGGCCCGGTGATCTCGACGTTGCGCAGCGAAGGCGTGCGGAAGCGGTAGACGTCGTCCTGATCGCCCGTGACGAGCGCGCGCCCCGTGTCCTCGCCGGGGAAGTCCTTGCCCGGCCCTACCTGCGGAACGGCGATCGCGTGGTGCTGGTTGTCCGACATCAGTGGACCCTCGTGGCACGCGTCACAATTCGCGCGGCCGTAGAAGAGGAGCGCGCCCCGCTTGGCGTCGTCGCTCACCGCGTTCGTGTCGCCGGCGAGGTAGCGGTCGAACGGCGAGTCGAGCGCCTGGAAGGCCGTGGCTTGGTACGCACCGAGAGCGCGGGCCGCATGACCGAAGTTGAAGTCGTCGAAGTCGACGACGTTGGGGAACGCCGCCTGGAAGAGGTCGCGGTACTCCTCGATGCCGCCTTCCGAGCCGTTGTTGGTCCCGACGAGGCGCTCCATGAGCAGGGCCCATACCTCGAGGTTGTCGGCGGCGTCGGCGATCTCGTTCTCGCCGGCCTGTCCGCGCATCTCCTCGCGTGAGGTCACCGGGAACATGGCTTGCGCGGCCAACGCGGTGTCCAGCTGCGCCGCGATGTCGGCCGCCGTCGGATTGCCTCCGTTGAGCGCGGGCTCGGGCGTGTTCAGGTTGCCGTTGGGTGCACGCGACACGCGGCTGTCCCAGAACATCCGCCGTTCGCTTGGCAGACCGCGGTTGAAGACGGGTGGTGCGTTCCGGGGAATCAGCACGCCGGTCCCGAGCTGGCGGCTCGCCGCAGAACCCGTCCCGCCTTCGCCGATCGAGACGGAAAGCGCATCGCCGGTGCCGGCCGTGGGCTCGTGGCAGGTGGAGCAGGAGATGTTGCGGTTGCCCGACAGGATCTTGTCGAAGAACAGCGCGCGACCGAGGGTCACTAGCGCCTGTGGAGCGGGCGGAATCGGCTGGACGGCGTTGATGTTGTTCTGTTGCAGGATCTGCGCGAAATCCTGTTCGAGCTGCGGATCGCCGGGCGGCTGGTCGTCGTTGGGATCAGCCGGCGCGTTGTCCGTTGCGTCCGTGTTCGTCGTTCCACCGCCGGCGCCGCACCCTGGGAAGAGGAACGCGGGGGCAACAAGGGCAAGCAGTAGGACGAGCAGCATCCTGGCACGCATCGGTCTCTCCTCCGGACGGGTGTCCGCCGGTTCGACGTGCGCGGCTGCATCCGGGCGCGCGATGTCGAGGGGTTCGTGTCGTGAGAGACGACCGTGCTCGCGTTGTTCCCTGGCCGTTCCTCGCTTCTATGATTTCAACGCTCGCTATCGGACGCTGAAAGTCGAAAGCGATGGACGATTCGAGCGAAACGGTCTTGCCTTAAGGAGTACGCAAGGAGTGAAGCGAGAGTCTGAAGCGTGTCTTACTTGCGCCAGCGTTTGCGCTCTTCCTCTTGGATCTTCTGCACGAGGGCGTAGTTTCGCCGCGTCGTTCTCGTGGGCTCCGGCAGCCTGTCAATGAACGAGGCCCACGCGCGCATCATTTCGCGCTCAGACCTCGTGGTGCCGGGTTCGTCGATCTTCTCCATGCCCTCGCGCGCCTTCTCGAGCCACTCGTCGTGGATCGGCACGAGCAGGGTCAGGATGAGCGAGCGCGCCTCGGGGTCCGCACCGCTGCCCGCTTGCAGGATGCGATCGAGCGTCCGCTCGACGCCATCACCAGACTCAGAGAGAGCCGTTGCTCGCTCCGCCTCCATGATTGCGCGGACGCGCTCTTCCTCGAGCTCGACCTCTGGTACGTCCTTGCCCTTCCGAAAGGCCTCGGCCACGGCGCGGGCAAGTTCCGACCAGGTGGTGTGTCCACCTAGTGACGGCTGGTCTCCGTCGTCGGGGAACATCTTTCGCCAGTCGGCCTGCGCGACGCGGTCCCACGAGGCGGCGTCCAGGGTCTTGGGCGGGCGGTCGTCGTCCGCGGACTTGATCACATCGATTGTGAAGTAGACGAGCCACCCGATCAGCAAGGCAGAGAGCAGGTACCACTCGACGACCCTCATGACTCCAGCATAGACATGGGTGGATGGTTGGTGCCGAAGGTGGGACTCGAACCCACAAGGGCAATGAAGCCCACTAGGACCTGAACCTAGCGCGTCTGCCAGTTCCGCCACTTCGGCACGTCGCGAACAGCGGTTGATTACTAGCCCCCAGGCGGCGACAAATCAACCTTTGCGCCGATCTCTGCCCCAAAAGCCAAGGGCGACTCTTGGCTACAGTTTGAAGCACCAGGCTCGGCTTGTGTGCCCTAAATGGGCACACTAGAGGGCACAGTAGGGCGAGGGCCTGCGGCGTCGTCTATCCAGAGCGGGCGCTCGCGCTGTCACCCTCCGGCCCGGCGAGGCGGTCGACCGTGTCGCGCAGGTCGTCAACTCTCAGGCGCGTGTAGACCTTGAGCGACAGGCTCGGGTCCTGGTGTCGCATCATCTCGGCGTGCTGTGCCGGAGTTGCGACCCGCGAGAGCTGAGTGCTTAGCGTGTGGCGGAAGCTGTGGAAGACGACGATGCCCTCGTCGTTCTCGAAGGCGATCCCCGCGGCCTTGAGGTCGCGCTTGAGGGTCGGCACTAGCGGGATGCGGGGAAAGACCGGTGCCCGCGCGTCGATGCTGCGGCGGCCAGCGTGCAGAAGTGCGGCGGCGTCCCTCGCCAGAGGGAGTACCGCGCTCTTGCGATTCTTGGCGATGGAGGCGCGAACCCTCACGGAGAGCGCGGCTCGAGCCACGTGGCCGCCCACTCTAGGGAGACGCCCTACTGCCCGAGCCGGGCCCGGAGACCTGGTTCGTTCATCGCGAACCACTCAAGCCAGCCCTGCTGGTGCGCGGCCACTTCGGCGCCGCCCCGCGGCGCGTGGCGCCCGACCGGCATAGCGCCCGTCATGCGCCGGAGCGCTCGACCAGCTGTTGTCGCAAGGGAGGGATCACTTAGTAGTCGAATCAAGTCTCTTGCGCTATCGACGAGCGCCATCTTCGCGAGGGCAACGAGAGCTGCAAACCTCTGTCGAAACTGCCCAGAGGACATGGCCAGAGCCTGGAGAGCAGGAGCAAGCCGTACATCCCCTACGTCGAGCGTGGTGTGCAGCGCTGAATCCCGTCGGGCTGGGTCCCTAGATCGCAAATCCAGGGATAGCTCTTTGGCCTGGGCGACATGCCGCTCTGTGTCCCTTAGCTCGAATTCAAGAGACCACGCATCCAAGATGCGGTCTCCGGCTTGCGTCTCTAGGCGCAGCACTTTCCAGCCCTCAGTGGGGAAGAAGCGGTCGACCGAGAAGACCCTGTCTTCCTTGCGCTGCGCACCAAGACCGTCGACAAAAAGCGCATTGCCAGCGCCTGGCGCGAGGCGGACCTCTACCGAGACTCTGAGCCCCGCGACGGTCGTCCCTGGTTTGGGGTGCAGCACGGTCACGCCAGCGCGCTGGTCCTCGCCGTGCGAGCGAAGCGTTGCTCGGCATCCGCATGTCCCGAGCACGACGAAAAGGCACGCGCCGAACCACCACGCACGCCCCCGGCTATATGCGGCGTGGATCGGACCGGGGCAAGGTCCGTTCGATTTCCCTTCGCGCCTCGTCAAGAGCCTGGTCCTCGGCAGCGCGCTTTGCGTCAACTTCTCTTTGCTCCTCCTCGCTGCGACCACCCTGCTTCGCAGCCGCCTCGTCCTCTGCGTCCCGCTCTAGCACCATGCGGCGCCACATCACCATGGGGAGATCGTAGGCGTCCCATTGACAGAGGACAACGTCTGCGGTTTCCTCCTTGGTGGGGTAGCCCACCACTAGGAAGTAGTTGAACAGGGCCTCTTTTGCTCGCGGATCCTTGAACTGCCGCTGCTTGGCCATGATCTGGTTTTCGAGTTCATTGAAGGGATTGACCGGGAATCGCTCCCCTCCCCTTACGGGGGGCCCTGCGGCTTCCGCAAGGTCCGCCTTCAATTCGTCATCGAGTTCCTTGAGCCAACGATCAAACTCATCGAGTAGTTTCTTCCATGCTCTATCGGCCAATCCGCCCAACGGTGTCGGGCCGGTGAACAGGCCTTGTAGTCCGCCAGACGCGCCGATTCCTCCCGACGCGAACATGAATCGGTCGGGCTCTTCCTCCCCGCCCGGGGGGCACCCCCACGGTCCTCACCCACCTCCGCCGCCCTTCCGGCCCCAGTTCCACCCCGGCATCGCTGGAGTCACGTTCTGCCCGGCGATGCTCGGGCCAGGTAGGTTTCCAGGTACGACTCCCTGACCGATGACGCCAAGATTGCCCGGCTGCAGGCCAGGCCGTTTCCAGATAGCGGCCATGGCTTACTCGCTCTTCGGCTGAAGCCAGACGCTCAGCGTCCCGAACAGCCCGTTGCTGTCCGACGTGCTCAGCTTCAGCCGTGCGTAGCGGGCCATTTCAAGCGCCGGCGTGATGTTGCCATTGCCTAGCGAGTTGACGGAGCTCTCTCCGAAGCTCGTGACTTCAACCGTGTCAAATGACGTCTCGACCGTGATCGTTACGCCGTTCGTGGGAGACGTCGGCGAGAGCGTCTGCAAGAAGTAGTGGATGTTCCAGTTCTTGAACTGCGGATCGACCGCGACCCAGTCGCTCCGGAAGATGTCGCTCGTACTTCCAAGTGCGAACGTGAAGTTCTTTGCCAACACAGTGGGGCCCATGCATTCCTCCTTCGCCCGCCGCAATGCGGCGCACGCACAGTACGGTTCTCTCGAAACCGGGCGGTTGAGCCGCGCCAAGAAGAAGTCTCATTCCCTCTCAACCCGAATCGTTTCGTCCGGATGTGTAGCGTGATCAAACGCTACGCCACTGTGCAGGGTCGTCAACTGCAAAAAACATTGAAGATGCGCCAGCAGCCCATTCCCGCAAAGAGGTTGCTACACATCCGGGGAAGTACGACCAGGGTCGAGAGGCTACTGGCGCATCAACAGTCTAGGGTGACG
>JANQJW010000114.1 GCA_028281445.1 Planctomycetota bacterium
CGGCGTAGGTCTGCTGGAGCGGGTGGATATCGAGCACGCGCGCGAGGTTCGGGTGGTTCATCCGGCTCGCGGCGAGCAGGCCGCGCAGCACCGTCTTGCGCCGCCGCGGATCCGCCATGAGCTGCGGCGCGATCACCTTGAGCCCGAGACGCACCCCGCGGACCTGGTCCTTCACGCGATACGTGTCGCCTTCCGGCCGGTGTGCGATCAGGGCTTCGAGCTCGTAGCGCCCGGCGAGCACGTCGCCCCTCGCGAACGACACACGCCCGGTCGTGCGCTTGGCGCCGGTTCCCGTGCCGGTTCCGCCGGTACGTTGCGTCTGCTCCGGCGCAGGCGGCTTGATCTCCTCGACGAGGATCTTGTAGGCCGTGTCGACCTTGTCGAGCTGCTCGACCAGATCCGGCGGCTGCTCCGCGTCGTCGAACTTGTTGAGCTCCTTGAGAAGCGGCTTGCGCAGACGACGGTACGTCTCCCCGACGTCGACCGGGGTGGCGTCTTCCGTGAGACCGAACACCGTGAGCGCGCCGTCGAGGTCCATCAGCGGCCCTCCGGTACGAACACGAATCGGAAGCCCGTCGCACGCGGCGCCTCGTCGAGCGGCATGTTGAAGCGCGCCGAAACACCCTTGGCGTTGGGTGCACTCACGAAGGCACCACCGCGCACGACAGCCTCCGTCCCGGCCGGCGGGCCGCGCGGATCGTCCTGCTCGTAGGTGTCGTAGTCCTCCGCCCAGTAGTCGGCGGTCCACTCGAATGCATTACCCAGCATGTCGCGCAGGCCGAACGCGTTCGCCTTGCCGCGGCCCACGGGCCACGTACCGGGCGAACCGTCGTCGCGGTCGTGGCGCAGGCGCTCGGGCCAGCCCTTGATACGACTGAGGATCGACTTGTCGCCGTAGTTCGCCCACTGCGCGATCTGGCTCAGATCGTCGTCCCAGTAGTTCACCAGGGACACGTCGCCGCCGCGTGCCGCGTACTCCCATTCGGCTTCGGACGGCAAGCGGTACTTGCCTTCCGTGCCGCTGATCTGGCGTGCGAACGCCTCGACGGCACCGCGCGTCAGGCCGGTCGCGGGCCGGGTCGGACCGTCGATCGGCAGTAGCAGCCCGCTCTTGGTCTTGTAGGCCTTGGGCAGGCTGGCGCCCGTGAGTCGCTCGTAGATCTCACGGCTTACCTCACGCACCTGCATGTAGTAGGGCTTCGTGATGCGAACCTCGAAACGCTCGCCGTCACTCGACTCGCGGTAGAAGCTGCCCGGCGGAATCAGCACGAAGCGCATGCCGTGCTTGTCTTCGAAGCCGATCTCCAAGCCGGAGAGCGCCGATGTGCGGCGCTGCGCTTCGAGCACGGCGCGCTTCGTCCACTCGGGCACCTTGCCGTCGCGCCCGGCGAGACGGACGATGGCCTCGGTCTTGGAGAACGCCTTGCCGTTGCGGTCCACCTGGACGGCGATGGCGTTGCGACCGATGTGCTCGGCCGGCACCTTCGCCTCGAAGCGACCATCGACCACGTCGACGGTCTCCCCGCCGACCTGCAGCTTGTCGCCTTCGGCGAAGAGCTCGACCTTGCCGGAGACGGTGACCGTGTTCTTCCCGTCGTTCTGGAAGTACTCCGGCGGCGGATCGATCGTGATGCGCGGCGCACGCTTGCCATAGGCGAGCTTGACGACCTCGTCGGGCGGCAGCGCTTCGATCAGGCCGCCGCGATCGCGAATGTCACGCAGCACGTCTTCGGCCTCGTCCGTGCGGTTCTCGCCCAGCGCGGCCTTCGCGTTCTCGATCAGCGGCGCAACGGCAGCGCTGCGTGTGGGTTCGACGCTCGGCCACGCGAGCATGCGCGTGGCGCGTCCAGCCTCGTCGACCGCGACGACCTCGGTGAAGGCGTGCGCCAGCGCAGGCGTGCCCTTGCGCTCGAACGTGAAGCTGCCGTCCGGCCTGGTCTCGATCACCTCGTCATTGACGCTGACGGCCTTGACGCCGACGTCGTCCTGGCACGTGCCCGTGACGGACAGCACCCAGATGCCGTCCTTCTCGGCCAGCCTCGCTTCCGCTTCGAGCTTCGGCGCCGCCGTGTCGAACAGGACCGTGCGCGTCAGCCGGCTCGTGAAGCCGTCGGCAATCGCCTCGATCACGATCTCGGCCTTCCCGGGTGCCTCGAGCTTGACGACCGTCTTGAAGCGTCCGCTGATCACGGAGACGTTCTCTTCGTCTCCCACGTTGACCTTCGCCGGCACGGTCACGTAGCCGACGACAGTGACGTCCTTCTCGCCGGTAACGGCTCCGGCCAGCGGCTCTTCGAGCCGGATCAGGGGCGCGGGCGCCTCGCCCGTCTTGCCGATCCAGCCGACCTTGGCGAGCTTGCGCTCCTCGCCCTCGCCGACGCGCAGCACCATGACGCCGTCAACGGGCTCCGCTTGGATGGGCGTGCCCTTCTTCGCGTGCGCGCCGACCTGCACGAGCACGAGCGCGTTGCCGCCGGCTTCTCGCCACCAGACGCCCTGCGCACGCCGTTCCTGATCGCGCGAACGATCGGTCAGCAAGAACGAGCCGTCCCCGCCGAGACGCAGCTCGTACTCCGGCGGGCCGCGTTCCGTGGCCGCGCTCTCGTACACGCCGCGCAAGCCGCCACGGTCGTCTTCGGACAGCACGGGAACCGGCTCGGCCGTCGGCAAGGACGCGCGGAATGCCGCTTCGCGGCGCGCTTCCTGTTCGGCGGGGAACGCCCAGTCGTCGATGTCGGCGCCGCCGAGGAACAAGGCGAAACCCGCCCAGAGTCCAAGCAGCAGGAGCAGCAGTGGAATGAGATGACCGAGCTTGGCAGGCTCCTTGTAGAGCGCCTTTCGGAAGCTCTCGAAGTCGGGATGCCGGGCCGCGGGATCCTGCGCCAGTGCGCGCTCGACGGCCTTGGCGAACGGCTTGGGCACGTCGTGGCGGCTGCGCCGGATCGGTGCCAGCGTGCCCCCGGGCACCTCGCCGGTGAGAAGGCCGTAGAGGATCGCGCCGATGAAGAACTGATCGGCCGGTGCGGCAGCGCCGCTGCGCCCTGCGCTCAACTCCGGCGCCTGGAAGTACCCGGCCTCGGCACTCATCGTCTTGATGCCGGCCTGCTCGGGCAGACCGAACTCGTCGTCGTGGAGGTAGACGCGCTCGAGCCAGTAGTACTGCACGCGCGCGTTGCCGTCCGCGTCGATCCAGACCTGCTTGGGCGAGAAGCCGAGGATCGTGCCCTGGTCCTCTGCGGCACGCGCGGCGGCGATGAGGTCGTCCGCTGCGCGCATCGCCTGCGCGGGCTCGATGCGCTTGCCCGCAGCCTTCTCCTTCGTGATGCGCGTCCACGCGTTCTTGCCGCGGGGCATGGGCATTACGAGGAAGCGGTAATCCCCTGCCTCGGACAGGTCGAGCAACGGCAGCAAGGCCGGCGACTCGACGCCGAAGGCGCGCTCGATGTCGGCCCTTACGGCGCGGTCGACGTTCTCGGCCAGCTTGCTCGACGGCGGAACGAGGAACAGCAGGACGTCCTCGTTGCGGCGCTTGTCCCGCGCGACGTACGCCGCCTGGTTGCCCTCGGAGAACAGCCGCTCCTTCAGGGCGAAGCGGTCCTGGATGATGGTCGTCGTGCCGGTCGTCACGCGGTCCCCTTGGCGCGCGGCGCCATCCGGCGCAGGGCATAGAGCTGGAACGCGGCCATCACGAGGGCGGCGGCGACAACAATGCCGAAGTCACGCTCTCCCCCGCCGCCGCCGACGAACTCGATCAGCGCAGCCGCGGCGGCCCCGCCGACGACCGTCAGGAGGAACCAGAGGTGGCATTTCTTCAGCGAGCGTTCGATCAACGCGAGCCACTGGCAGATGCCGAGCGCCGCAGCCGTGACCGCAGCCGAGATGACGCCGAGCGGGTGGATGCGCAGGCCCGTGTCCATCATGCGCGGGTACATCAAGAGCGCGACGGCCGCCACGGAGGCGCCGATCAGCGTCGCGAGCACCCAGGCCCAGGCGGGCGTCACGCCGCGCGTCTGGAACAGCCAGCCGTGGCCGATGGCGATGATGAGCGCGGGCGGGACGCAGGCCCACAGCACGATGATCACGTCGGGCGGCACGTCGGCGAGCAGGTCGTGCGGCAGTGCGAAGCGTGCGAACGGCGAGAGGCGCGCCAGCAGCCACACGCCGACGAACGCGAGGACGAACGTCGGCTGCCAGAGCCCGGCAAGGCGCGACGCAGCGGTTGTGACCGGGGCCTGCTCGCGGGCCCGGGGCCGCGTGCTCGGCTCGGGCTCATGCTCCGGCTCGGGCGGCGGTCGCGGCGCAGCGCGCTTCTTGGCGGCGGCCTTCTTCTTCGGTGCGGGTGCGGGCGACTCGGGCTCGAGCTCGAGCGGCGCCTTCGTCGGCGGCGCGCCGGTCTGCGGCGGGGTCTCGAGCGGCGACTCGGCCAGCTGCGTGGGCCGGTCGAGCAAGGACGTGCGCACCTCTCCGCGCAGCCCGCGCTTGAAGGCAAGGAAGAACGCCCGGCACGTCGGGAAGCGATCGTCGGATTTCGGCGCGAGCGCCTTGCTGATCGCCACCGCGGCCGGCTCCGGAACGCCGTCGACGAGATCGGCCACCGACGGGGGCTGCTCCTGCATCTTCTTGAGCATGATCTCCATCGCCGTGCCGTCCTCGAACGGCACGCGACCGGTCAGCGCCTCGAACACGGTCGTCGCCAGCGCGTACTGATCCGCGTTCCCGTCGAACTTCTCGCCGGTCTGCTCGGGCGCCATGTAGCGCGGTGAGCCGACGCCGGTGCTCGTCGTCGTCAGGTGCTGATCCGATTCGTCGTGCACCTTGGCGATGCCGAAGTCGCTGAGGTAGGCGTGCTCGTGCTCGTCGAACAAGATGTTGCCGGGCTTCACGTCCCGGTGGATGAGATGCCGCGAGTGCAGGAAGTCGAGCGCACGCGCCGTCGACTCGAACCACGCGAGGATGTCCTCGGCCCCCATCTTGCCGTCGGGCGCGCGCTTCATGCGATCGCGCAGCGACCCTTCCTTCATGTACTGCAGCACGTAGAAGGGAATGCCTTGTTGCTCGCCGCGAGCGAGCACGCGAACGACACTCGGGTGCTCCAGCTTGAGGAGTTGCTTTACCTCGCGCTCGAAACGTGCGACGAAGCCCTTCTCGGCCAACAAGCGGTAGTGCGGCACCTTGATGACGACGTTCTTGCCAAGGTCGGTATCGACGGCGAGATAGACCGTGCCCATGCCGCCGCGGCCGAGCTTGGCGCCGACCTTGTAGTGGCCGAGCAGGAGCTGCGCGGTGAAGTCGGGCGATCCGCCCATCGTCCGCGTCAGGGGTGTCTCCTCGGCGCCGGCCGGTGTCACGTAGCCGGCACTGCGCGGCGTCCGCATCCCGGGTGCCGGCGTCGGGTCCAGTGCCCAGACGGCCTGCTCGAACGCGGCGGAGAAGGCGGTGCACGACTCGAACCGCGCTTGCGGAATCGGCGCGAGCGCGCGGTTGACGACGTCCGAGATCTCCTTCGGTGTGCCGCAGCGCTCGTGCAGCGACTGGGGCTGCTTCTGGCGCTTGGCCATCAGGACCTCGAGGACGTTCTCGCCCTGGAAGGGCAGCTCGCCGGAGAGGCACTCGTAGACGCTGACGGCCAGCGCGTACTGATCGGTGGCCGGCCCGACCTCGTTGGTGATCTGCTCGGGCGCCATGTACTCGGGCGAGCCCACGGTGCTTCCCGCCGCGGTGAGCTCGTTGTCCTGCTGCGTGCCCAGGGCCTTGGCGACGCCGAAGTCTGACAGCATCACGTTGCCCGCGGCGTCGAAGAGGATGTTCGCGGGTTTGACGTCGCGGTGGACGATGCCCTGGCCGTTGATGAAGTCGAGCGCGTCGGCCACGAAGGGCAGCCACTTCGTGATCTCCTTGGGCGCCATGAGACCGCCGGTGGCCTCGAGGATCCGGTCCTCGAGGCTGCCGCCCTTGAGGTACTGAATGACGAAGTAGGGCTGCCCCTCGTGCTCGCCGCGGGCGAGGATCGAGACGACGTGCGGGTGCTCGACCTCTGTCATGCCCTTGATCTCGAGCTCGAAGCGCTCGTGGAAGCCCTCCATGTCCATGAGGCGCATCAGCGGCACCTTCACGACGGCCTTGCGACCGAGCTCCTCGTCGGTGGCCATGTACACAGTGGCCATGCCGCCCTGGCCGAGCTTGGAGTCGACGCGATAGCGACCACGCAGCAGGACCCCTTCGAGCGGGGCATCGGGCGGGAGCGCGCTTTCCGTCATGTCACGCTCCAGAATTGCGGGGTCCCATCGACATCGAGGTGGCGTGAAAATACCAAGATGCGCGAATGCGCAGCAAGGCCGTGGAAGCGGTAGCTCGGACGTCTGCCCCATCAAGCGACGATTGCTGCGGGCTATTTCGCGGGCGGGGGCCCCACCTCGATCGTGCCCAGGTCGACGCGCCCACCGGGCTTCTCGACCCGCGGGATCGAGAGGGTCCGGCGCACGGCCGTCCAACGTCCACGAACGTCGACGCGGATCTGGGCGTCCTTCCACGTTCCAGGCACGCAGCGGGCGACCAGGACCTCGGCGCTGCCGTTCCCGCGCGTGCGCCCGCGCCAGTACCTCGGCATGCGGGTTCGCTGGTCGAC
>JANQJW010000070.1 GCA_028281445.1 Planctomycetota bacterium
CTACAAGCCTCCAGCCCCGCAGGCTTGGCTACCGAAAGACGTGGCGGTACGCGCCGCTTTGTGAGTTGCCAGGTGGCACACTCATCGGGGGCAGGTCACTGGAGGGCGCAGCTATCCCGAAAGTGGACGACGCGGGGCGCGTAGTGGATCTCCACGCCTTGCGGACGAGCTTCATCTCGTGGTGTGCTGCCAACAACGAGCATCCGCGGGTCGCTCAGGCACTGGCGAGGCACTCCTCGATGAAGACGACCATGGCGCACTACGTGGATCTTCGGCTGATGGACACCCGTGGCGCCGTCGAGCGGTTGCCGATGCCTAGGCTGGCTGCGGACGGGAAACTGTCACCGATACTGTCACCGTCCACTGACCCTGCGTTGCCTTCGGCTGCATCTGCTCGCAACGAGGGAGTCGCGCGTGACGCGGGGCTTTCCACCGCGAGCCCCGAATCTACGGGCGCCTACGTGCACGCAAGTGCAGGAAGGGAAGTAGGGGCACCAGGACTCGAACCCGGGACCGTTGGCTTAAAAGGCCACTGCTCTACCAACTGAGCTATGCCCCCGCGATCTGCGGCAGACCGGCCGCGGATTGTACCGGCCCGCCGGGCAGCTACCCTTCCGGGACCATGTCCTACGAGTTCCACCTCCGGGAAGGCCGCTGGAGCGCGCGCCGGCTGCGCGCGTTCGTCGAGGCATGGAAACCGCCGGTACCGATCTTTACCCAGATGCCCTGGACCCGCAGCCGCAAGGGACCCGCCACGTGGTTCTTCGGTGAAGGCTCCGTACGCGGATGCACCCTGCAGCTCGACGCCGATCTCCTCAAAGCGCGCAGCCTGCGCGTACGTCTCAATCTCATGGCCAGCCGCGCGGACTGGCAGCTCGGGCAGTCCCTCGTACGCGAGCTGCTCGCCGCGGGCGGCGGCGAGGCGTACGGGCCGGGCGATCAAGTCATCGCGTCCGACGCACTCCAGGAGCCGGCCGCGGGCGCCGACGCCCTGGCGCAGCTGCGCACCGACGCCGCCGAGCTCGCGGGCTCGTTGAAAAGTGACCGCACCTACGCCGCTCTGCCTAACCCCGCCTTCAGCCTCATCGTCACCAAGGAGCTCCTGCCCGCCGAGACCGATCAGACGAACTTCGCGCTCGCGCTCGAAGAAGAGCTCGCGCTCATGGCAGCGCGCTACCAGCGCTCGGAACCCGTCGAGCGCGTACAGCTTCCCGACGGCAGCAGCTTCTCGATCTTCCCGGACGTCGATGCCCTGGCCTACGCCTCGCAGTTCTACGCCGTTCCCGTGGCAAACGGTGACGGGCTCGAGCAATACGTCCTCCCGGGGCCGCGCTTCTTCGAGCTCATGGGCGAACGCCTCGAGGTCGTGTCCGAGAAACAGGATCGCTTCTACTTTCCCGCGCTCGATTTCCAGAATACTGACGACGCCAAGGTCCTCACGACCATCACAAAGGAAGGCCAGCCGTTCGAAGCGTGGCTCACGCGGTTCCCGGAGTTCTAGCTCGTTGCGTATCCTGCCGCTCCTCCTCGTGCTGTTCGTCGTCTTCGCGCCGGCGCCCGATCCGGCGGCGGCCCAGACCCGCGGCTGGGAGTACCGGGTCCGCTTCGACGAGGGTCTGCAGACCATGCAGGTCGAGATCTGCTTCCGGAACTTCTCCCCGCGTCGCCTCACGCTGGGCGAACGCATCCCGCTCCAGCGCCTGCGCTTCGACACCCGCGGCCCCAACGCGACGCGCGTCGAAGTCCGCCCGGACGGCGTCTACCCCATCGGCCTGCGCTCAGGCGGCTGCATCCGCTACTCAATGGCCATCGACAGCCTGCGCGGCGGCGGACGGCGGCAGAAGGTCAACCGCGTTGGCAAGGACATCATCGGGCCTCCGGGTGCCCTGTTCCTGAAGCCCGCGCTCTGGCCCGGCGACGCGCAGGTAGGCCTCAGCTTCGAATTGCCCCAGGGCTACCGCGCGGCGGTGCCCTGGCCGGCCGATCCCGACACGCCCGGCCGCTACCTGCCCGATCGCTTTGCGCTTCGGCTCGAAGGGCTGATCGCCGTCGGTCGCTTCCCCGTCGACGAGATCCGCGTCGCAGGCACCGTCGTCGACATCGCCGTGCTCGACGCGCCGCGGCGCGCCTCGCCCGAAGGCATCCGCACGTGGATCCGCGCGGCGGTCTCCGCCGTTGCCGATCTCTACGGCAAGTTCCCGATGCCGCACGTCACGGCCCTCATCCAGCCCGTGCCGTCGGGCAAGCCCGGTGTCGTGTTCGGCCAGGCCATGCGCGCCGGTGGGGGGCACGTTCACCTCTTGCTCTCGTCCCGCGCACAGGACTCGCAGCTCCCCGGGGAGTGGATCGCGATCCACGAGATGACGCACCTCGGCATGCCGTGGACCTACGATACGGACTCCTGGCTGCAGGAGGGCTTCGTCACCTACTACCAGGAGGTGCTTCGAGCGCGCGCGGGCTTCCTCACGGAGCAGGGCGGCTGGCAGCAGCTCCACGAAGGCTTCGGCCGCGGTCGGCGGAGCGGCGGTTCGCGCACGCTCGCCGACGAAAGCAAGGACATGTACCGCTACCACACGTTCCACCGCGTGTACTGGGGCGGAGCCGCAATCGCACTGCGTATCGATGTCGAGCTGCGCAAGCGCTCGGGCGGACGGCGCTCGCTCGACGATGTGATGCGGATGTTGCAGCGCAACTTCGGGACGACGCGGCAGCCGCACCATGCGATCGACTTGATGCGCGCGGTCGATCGCTGGCTCGGGCAGCCGATCTGCACCGTCATCGCGGACGTCTGCCTGCAGAGCCGCAAGTTCCCCTCGGTCGAGCCGGCCTACGAGGCGCTCGGATTGATCTCGCTCGACGGCCGCGTCGTCTATGCGAAGACCGCGCCGCAGGCCGCGGATCGTTCGCGCATCATGCAGGCGACCAAGTGGAACTGAGAGCTATCTCATCTCGACATCGAACGCCGAAAAGCGGCTGCGCACGCGGTTGACCTTGCGCGCCGCGAACACGAGTCCGAGGCCCATTAGCATGAAGGCGCCGGCCACCATCACCTGAAGGATCTTTGGCCAGACGAGGACCGCGACGCCCAGTCCGATGAAGGAAAAGCCCGGGATCATCATCAGGAAGCCGCCTCCGCCGCCGCTCGGGCGCCTGGGCGGGGGACTGCCTTCGACCTGTACTTCGACGCGTTCGTTCATGCGCGACACTCTACAGGCGGCTCGTGCCGCCTGCCTGGGGGCCCGCTAGTCCGACCGCAGGTCGCAGTCGGGCAACCGCGCCTGGAATGCGGCCGATCCCTCGTCGCCCGTCGCCGCGCGGTACTTGCGGTCTCGTTCTGCGTATACCGAGAGGCGTTCCCGGACACCGTCGACCGCCTTGCAGAAGGCATCGCTCCAGGGTGGCGGCTCCTCCAGATCACCTCGCAGCAGGTTCTGCTGCTCATCGGGATCGAGGGCCAGGTCGAACACGGACTCGGTGATCGCGCCGGAGGCTATGTCGTACTCGATCAGGAACTTCCAGCGACGGTCGCGTACGGAGGACAGCATGCGCTCCACGCCGGCAACGGTGTTCCTTGGGGTGAGCCGTTCCTCCGAGATGACCGGGCGGCCCGGCTGCTTGCTCGCCATCAAGGGGAGCACGGAGTGCCCCTGTGTCCCTGGCAGGTCCGGCAGCCCGGCCCAGTCGAAGAACGTCGGCATCACGTCCATGAGCCCGACGCTCTCCTCGACGAGTGCAGGCGTGTCGAACGGCGCCGGGCCGGTCATGATCATGGGAATGTGCACGAGCTCGTCGTAGAGCTGCCGGCCGTGGCCGATCATGCCGTGCTCGCCGAACGACTCGCCGTGATCCGACGTGACGACGACGAGCGTGTTCTCCAGCAGCCCGAGATCAGCAAGAGTCTCCATGGACTCCTTCACGAGCGAGTCCACCCACGTTGCGCCTTCGTAGTACGCCTCGCGGAGCGCGTCCGTCAGCTCAGGGCGAACCTCGTTCTCGAGACCCTGCCACGTGTACTCCGTCACGGCCTGGATCAGGCGGCGCCCATGGCGTCGCTCGAGGGCCGCGCGCCCGACGCGATCGAGGAAGAAGACCCGGGTCATCTCCCACGGCTCCCGGACCTCGCCGACGGGGAATGCCGCTACGGCCGCATCGAGTCCCCGCCGGCGCCAGCTACGCACCGTGTCGGGGTAGGGGTGGTTCTCGCGGCCGTAGGGATCGTGGGCCTCGAAGGTGTGGAGGAGCAGGAAGAAGGGGCGGTTGGGATCGCGCGATTTCACCCACTGGCCGAGCTGCGGTTCCGTGCCCTGCAACCCGAAACCGAAGCCCACGGAGCCGCGCTGAAAGCCCTGGAGAATCGAGTACGGACTCTCGCGAAACCACGCGGCGCCGGTGAACACGGCCGTTTCGTAGCCGTGGCCTGCATGCAAGGCCTCTGTATACGTCGTGATCGAAGGACTGAGCTGGGGGGCGGCACTCGGCGCCGTGCACATGTGCTCGTGCGGTTGGAGGCCTGTGAGCATGCTTGTAACCGCGGGCACCGTCCATGACGAGGGCGATACGGCATTGGAGAACGCAACGCCGCTCTTCGCCATGCTCGCCAGGTGCGGCATGACGCCGCCTGTCTCGCCTGGGTAGGACACGGCATCCCGCCGGAGCGTATCCAGGAGGATCACGACGAGGTTCGGTCGCTCGCTGGAGTTCGCCGTCGAGGGCGACGCCATGTTGCCGTCCGCATCGTAGAGCGGAGGATTGCCGGGGGGCGGCTGGACGGCCGCGCCGTCGCCGCCGCAGCTCGCTCCGAGGAACATGCAGCAGGCCACGAACGTGGACAGCATCCACGTAAGGACACGGCGCTCTCCGCGATACGGTTTCCTCGACGACATGGGCGCACTCATACCGCGCCCGCGCATGTCTTGGAGCGGTGAAAAGCCCGTGAAGCGCGGACTTGCGACGCTTGTCCCGGATACCGCGTGACCAACTGCGCGAACTGGAAACCGGGTAGTCGACAGAATTGTCGAAGCGCCTAGAAGTCGAACTCCACGCCCAGCGTCGGCGCCACGCTGGTGAGCCAGCGCTTCGTGCCGTCGTCGATCGGGTCGTTGCGTCCGGCACTCGTCAAGAGAGCCTCGATCTGCACGCCGAAGCGGATGCGGATGTTCCGCGAGGCGAGATACCCGATGCCGGCATCACCAAGGAGGCCGAAGCCCGTGTCGTTGTTCATGAAGCGCGCAGACCACTGATAGCCGCCGCCGAGGCCCGCCCAGAAGAACCACGGGCCGGTCGACGTGATCTGCGATTCGTAGGTCGCCTTGAGCCCCAGGAAGTGGAAGTCGCCCGCGTCCTCGATCGTCGTGCCGCCGGTCGTTCTGTCGTTGCGCGTCGCCGCGAAGCGATAGAAGACGTCGACGCCGACACACCCGTCGAACGTGTAGCCCAGGTCCGCGCCGGCGACCGCCCCGGAGTCGCCGCTGTCGGAGCCGAACCACCAGGCCCAGCCGCTCTTGGCGCGCAGGTGCCACTGTCCGCGCCCGCGCTCGCACGCGAGCCGCACGCGGCGCCGGACCCTGCGTTCCCCGAGGAGCAGGGCGGCTTCGGGCGTCGGATCGAGCGGTTGCGTGGCCGGCGGGACGTAGGGGACCGTCGTCGGCCCGGGCTGCGGCGGCACGTAGACACTTCCCGGAGATGGCGGGGGCGGCGGCAGATTCGTGGCGAGGGGCAAGTCGCCAGGCACGGGCACGGGCACGGGCACGACAGGCGGAACCGGGGCGATGGGCGCCGGTGCGTCGCCCGCACTCATGCGGAGCCAGACCGCGGAGCCGCGCGCAAGCCAGCTCGGCTTCTCACCGGCCGACGGATGCGGCGACTGTTGCACGACGATGCCGGGGCCGTACGTCCGGCCCAACTCCGTCTCGAGCTGCTCGATCGAGACGCGTTCCGTACCGCCCAAGGAGAGCCCCGCGGCAAACAGTGCGCGCGCCGCTTCGTCGTAGGTCATGCCGCGGACGTCGGGCACGGGCACGAGTGCACTCGTCGTATCAGGCATCGGCGCCGGTTGCGGCGCACCGGGGGCTCCCGGCGGCGGGGGCGGAGGCGGACTGCGCTCGCCGCCGCGCGCCCACGCGGTGTCTACGTTCACGAGCAGCAGCGACAATGCGGCTAGTGCGCACGATGCCCAGCGCATGCAGAGGCCCTCCCGGTCAGGGGCCTAGTCTTCAAAAGTCGTGCGCTGACGGCAAGTGCGCGTTGCTGCGGCGGCCGCTCAGCGTCGCTGGCGCCTCACCGTGGCCAGGAACAAGACCGTGCTGCCCTCGCCTTTCGTCGAAGCCACCCAGGCCGTTTGGCCGAAGGGGACGGTTGCGGTCGTTCGCACGCGCGCAGTTGCCAGGGCGGGGAGCTCGATCGGGCCGTGAGCCGTGCTCTGGCTGCGCATCGGTCCTTCTTCCGTCGTGTGCATGAGCCGGAGCTGCAGCAGGGCCGCCGCATCCCCGGCGAGTCTGTGGGCTTCGATCTCGACCTCGAAGCCCGCGAGGTACTGGGCCGTAACCGGACGCGCCCGTACGGCGGACTCCGCGATGGACGCGGCGTACGTCTGGAGATACGTGGTGTGCTTTCCGCTGCAGATCGTGTTTCGCGCCCCGTCCATGGAGGCGACCTGCGCCTGACCGATGGACCTTGCCGTCCCGTCGGCCAACGCCTTGTCGAGCAAGGTCCGGGCCGTTTCGGGAAGCACAGCGCCCGTACCCGCGGTCGCGGCGGTGAGCGCCCGTGCAACGGAGTCGTCGACGGCGATCGCTGAGACCGTCGCCTCGAGTACAGCGGGCATCTCGCGCGCGACGCGCTGGAGCAGACCTTCGATCCCCGCGAGGGTCTTGGGCGCGTGACGGACGATCAGCATGCCGTTTCGCCCTTCGATGGTGGCCGGGTCTTCCCACAGTGAGCTATTGCCCGTGGACTCGCGCACGAGCTCGACGAGCCATTCGGTCGGCAGCGGCGGGGTCGGCTCACCCACCTCTTCGGGTTCGAGCGGCGCGGAAGCCGTGTCCCGAAGGAACGCGCCAGTGCCCGGGGCCGCGAAGATCGGCTTGCTCAGCGAGCGCACATTGAAGAAGCGAACCTCCATGGTCTCGAGGGTTGCAGCTTCACCGGTTACGTCTGTCTTCAGCGCCGACGCCGTCGCGGGCACCGCGGGTTCGACCGGCGTTGCGCGCGCCAGCAACATCCACTGCGCGTTGGACCCCGCTGCGGTTACGCCTCCGAGCAGGCCCCACTGGCCGGGCTCGAGCAGAATGTCCTCGTAGATGTCGAGTAGCGCGTGGTTGGGCAGCTCCACGCTGTCGCCGGTCACGGACGCTTTCGTGCGGAACCCGCTTCCATGGGAGAGGGAGGCGCGCACGGACACGCGCAGTCGGCTCGAACGCGCGGGGCCCAACGTGGGACGCACGACCGCAGCGAGGCCCGGGTTCGCGACGCCGATGATCGGCACGGAGGTCTGGGAGCTCTGCGCGACGTCCACGTCGTGTGTGCGCACGAATGTGCGCTGCGCACCGCCGAAGCCCTCCGCCGAAGACCCGTGTTCGACCAGGAGGCGCAATGCGGGTCCTCCGACGCCGGCTGCGAGGAGTGCGTCGACCTTGTCCGCATCGAGCCGGCTCGTGTTGCTGTCGCCGGCCAGCGTTCTGCGTTGTGCGGGGGTCAGCTGCACCGCCTGCAGCTCCACGGTGACCATCCGGAAGAGCCGCCGCTCGAACGCGGCGAGGGTCCGGCCGACCTGGGCATGCACGCCATCGGTGGCGCGCACCACCAGGCCGCGCGGGAGGGCCGAGATGTCGGCGCCTTCGACGCTCTCCCAGAACGCCGGATCGACCGAGCCCTTGATCAGCTCGATCAGCTCGTCGATCTGGCCCACGGGAAACGAGTACTCGACCTCGTTCGACGATACGAGCAGCAGTGCATCACCGGGGCGGCGAGGGTCCTGCGTCGGGGGGAACTGGCTGTGGAACTGCACGCGCCCATGGGTCAGGGCCCCGACGTCGTAGATGCGCAGGGACATCTCCTTGTCGTCGTCGGCATGCACGCCCGCGGGCAACGCAGCGACAACGGTCACGAAGAGCAGGATGGCGACGACTTGCTTCATGGCACTCCCTCTCGCAGGCGGGCTCCGTCCGCATCCGGTTCTCGCGGCGCGCCCGCCTCTTCATTGAACGTCCGCCGGACGCTGCGGCAGCGTCCGTCTCCGGATTCCGCGAACTCACCGGCGCAGCGCCGCGCCGGCATGGAGCTCCTCGCGCGCCGCCCAGCGGAGGACAACGCGGCGCTCCGCCTCCGTCGGCGGCCTGTTGTTGCGCCCGCTGCACTCCATGATCGCCCGGCCCTTGGAGACCTGGATCGTCAGGAGGCGCTTGCGCAGGCCGTCCACCTCCAACGACAGCGACCAGATCGAGTAGCGCCCGCGGACGCAGCCCGCCGCGTAGGCAGCGACGCAGTGGCGCAGGAGCCGGCCCTCGTAGGCCAGCGCCCCGCCGCTGCGCAGCTCCTCGATGCGCCAGAGCTTGAGGTTGCCGCCCGCGGCGGTGCCCGTCTTGTCCCACAGCGGGTTGATGCCAGACGGCGGCCACGTGCCCGCGCGGTCGGTCTCCTTGGCAAGCTGGCGGTGCCAGCGATCCACCTGGAGGCGCAGCGCCGGCAGCGTGCGGTCGCGCATCGAGAGATGCGGCCGCGGCGGCGGCCGCTCCACCACGCGGCCGTTGTTGTGGAACACCTCCATCGGCTCGAACTTCTGGTGCCGCAGGAAGTCGACGATCGGGCCGACCTCGCCCGGATCGAGGTCTTCCTGCGCCGCGAAGAAACGCAGCACCGACGTCCAGAACGCGTCGTTGGCGAGCGAGTCCCCGACCGTCGTCCCCAGTACGGCCTGGGCGAGCGCGCGGCTGCCGCCGAGCGCGCGGATCTGGCCCCAGCGCAGCGCGCCTTCGATGGTCACGTCCGGCGGTGCCTGACAGAAGTGATGCGCGATGCGCCGCGTGACCGGGACCGGCGTGCAGGCCGTGCGCAGGTTGCCGCCACGTCCGATGTGCAGGAACCAGTCGCGCATGTGCGGCGCGGCCTCGTCGCGCCGGAACCAGGCCGCGTCCAGGAAGGTCGGCACGTCGTAGCGTGTGAAGAGGTGGCGCGCCAGCGCGCTGAACTGGCGAGCGCGGTTGTGCGTGCGCGGCCGGAAGCGCTCGAGGGAGCGGATCCAGTGGCGTCGACGGGCGTGCAGGTGGATCACGGCGTCCAGATACGGGTAGTCGTGCAGCCCGAACCGGCGGCGCTCCAACAGGAAGTCCGTTCGGCGTGCGACGAACAGCAGCATCTCGGCCAGGCTCTCGCGGTAGGAGGCGCGCGTCGGCAGCTCCAAGGCAATGCGCTTGCAGGCCGGGCGCAGGGCCGCAGGCGCATCGAGGGTGTCCAACTGCCCGCGTGCAACGGCCGCGAGCACGGAGGCCGGATCGCGCGTCTGACGCGAGCGCTTCAGGGCCTCGATCGCCGTGCGACGGCGCCAGTCCTCGAGCTCCCGGCGCAGCACGACGTCGCTCTTGTCCAGTCTGGCGTCGTAGCCGTTCTTCTCACACCAGTGGAGGTAGGCCTCGATCGTGCCGAGGCGCAGGCAATGCAGATGCAAGCGCAGCCACGGCGTCAGCTCCGGTGCGTTGTCGTGGTCGGTCTTCTTCTTCTTTCGTCGAGCCATGGTTTCGTTCTTCTTCCGGAGCAGGCGGAGGCGGACCTCTCACGCGAAGCCCCGGGATGCGGGTCTTTGGGTACGCAGATGCGCGGGTGCGCGGATGCGCGGTTCGGACGGGTGTGCGGGCGCAGTCGCCTGAGGGCGTGCGCATGGACGGACCGCGGGTGCAGTCCGGGACCCGGCGGAGAAGAAGGTCGCGTTCGGTCAGCGGGCCGGGATGGCCATCACGGGAGACGCAACGCCGCCTTCTCCGCCTTCGTGGCGGAGCGCGGTACCCGGTTGGGGTACGGCATTGGCTGATTGCGGCGTTGCACGGTGTTGTCTCCTCTTTCGACGCGATGCGGCGAACGGGCTAGGGACGCGATACGAGCGCGCGGGGTTCCCTTTTGTTGAACCGGTTTCCCGCTGGACGGCCATGGAACCCATGGAAGACCATGGATCCCCGAATGCCCCGTCGCTCCGTCGATCAGCTCCTGGCCAACGTGGAGGGCATGCGCCGCCTGGCGCGTCGTCTCGTGGGGGACGCGGCGGCCGCGGACGACGTGACGCAGGATGCGCTCGTCGTCGCCATGACGCGCCGCCCGCGCCACGGCGGCAACCTGAAGGGCTGGCTCAACGGCATCGTGCGCAATGTGGCCCGCGAGCGTCGCCGGAAGGAGGCACGCCGCGTGCGCCGGGAGGAAGCGGCGCCCGCGAAGCCTCCGTCCCGGCCGACGGCCGACCTCGCCGCCCAGGCGGCCGAGCAGAAGCGGCTGATCGATGCGGTCACCTCGTTGGCTGAGCCCTACCGGCGTGCGGTCTGGCGGCGCTACTTCGAGAACATGCCGCCGCGCGCCATTGCCCGGGAGGACGGCGTTCCCGTCGAGACGGTGCGCACGTGGATCAAGCGCGCGCACGCGCAGCTGCGAGCGAAGCTCGACGAGACGCACGGCGGGGACCGGCGCGCCTGGGTGCTTGCGCTCAGCCCGATGGCGATCGGCGGCAGCGAGGTGGGTCTTCCGGCACTGATCGGAGGGACCCTCGTGGCTGCCAAATCGAAACCCGTGCTGTTGACCGCGCTCGTGCTCCTTGTCGGAGGCGCGCTGTTCTGGATGCTGCGCGATCGCAGCCGCGATACGTCGCACCTGGCGGACACCGGCCTGCTGGCCACGGAAGAGGCGGGCGCCGCCGGCGCCGGACTTCAGGGGCGCGGCGCCCGGCAGGAGGCGGCAACCGTGGCACCAGTGCCGTCCGATCCGGCGCTGCGGATCACCGGCCGGGTCTTGGATGAGCGCGGCGAACCTCTGCAGGGCGCCGAGATTCGCGTCGGCGCCCTCGCGACGACGCGAATCGATGCCCTGACGCTGACGGCACGATCGGGTTCCGACGGCTCGTTCGCCCTGGCGCGTCCGGAGGAAGGCGCTGTACGTGTGGCGGCCGTGGCGCCGGGCCGCCTGACGGCGTTCGAGGTCGTGCAGCCCACTGCACGAGATCCCATCACGCTTCGGCTGCCTCGTGTCCCGACGTTCACGTTCCGCGTACTCGACGGCACGACCGACGAGCCGCTGGAAGGTGTCCGCTGCGAGACGCGGCGGCTCACGCACGGGCGCACGTGGACGGTGCAGCGGCGCACCGACGCGCAAGGCCTCGTGGCCATGCCAAGCCCTGTGCCGCATGCGCTGGACTTCCACTTCGCGATGCGCTTGGAGCATCCTGGATACCGGCCCATCACGAGTATCCGCCGCGGCAGCCTGGGGCAGACGACGGGCACGTCCGAGCAACCGCGGGAGGTCTACCTGTTCCCGTCGACGGATCTCGTCTTCGTCGTACACGACGAGCGCGGCCGGCCCGTTCCGGGCGCGCGCGTTCGGGCCTGGACGGGCGGCCAGCACATCAGCCACGGACCCGAGTGGGCGGTGCGCCACGTCGGGGCGGGTCCCGTCTCCGATGATCTCGTGTTCCTCGGAGAGGTTCTGTCCGACGAACGCGGACGCGCGCGCCTGGGCGAGGGGCCCAAGAACGCCGTGTGGCACGTGCGCGCGGAAACCGAGGAGGGGATCGGCTTCGTGTGGGGGAGTCGTCCGCCCCGTCACAAGGAAGGCCCGGTGGTCATCACGCTGCAGCGCGCCGTTCACGTTCGCGGGCGCGTCACGGACTCTGAAGGCCGGCCGGTTGCGAACGCGGTCGTACAGGCGATGCCCTGGCGCTATGCGCGCGCCCTACAGAAGGGGGGGCGCGTGAGGCTTCCCTCTGCCGTGGTCCAGGAAGGGCTCTACACGCGCACGGATGCGGACGGGCGCTACGATCTGAAGGGCGTCGGCGTGCCGGCCCCGCCTGACAAGGCGCATATCCAGACGCATCGCGGAGACCTGGGGTTCGCGCATGCGCCGCTGGATGCCTCCGCTTCCCGCTCTGACCTCTCATCGTTCGATCTCCAGTTCGAGCGCAAGGACAACTGGCAGTCCGTGCGTGTCGTGGACGAGCAGGGCGACCCCGTGGCCGGGGCCATCGCCATGTGGGAGAACGTCGTCCCCGGTTCGATCACCGATGAGGACGGGCGCACGCGGCTCCTGGTCTATCCCGGGCAGCGACGCAACGTGACCGCCAGCCACGCCGGCTACGTGGCGAGCCGTGTCCCGGCGGCGGAGTCCGGGGAAGAGATCGAGGTCGCCCTCACCAAGGCGGTGACGTTCTCAGGGCGCCTGGTCGATCCCGAAGGAGCTGGGCACGCGGGCTACGTCGACTTCTACGCCCCCAAGGTCGCGACGATGGCCAAGGAACAGCAGACCCAGATCTTCGGGCCCCACTGGCATGGGCGGGCGATCGCGGACGCGCAGGGCTACTTCCACGTCAGTGGGCTGCCGCCCGGTCCCTGGTACGTCGGCTTCTGGTACACGACGCGTAAGAACGGCAACCACCACACGGTCCGCGGCGACGGTGTTATCGCCGGGACCGAGCCGGTGGTTCTCGAGCTGCCCGAGGTCGAGCCCACCGCACAGCCCGGTGCCGTCGTGACCGGCACGGTAGTCGACGCCGAAGGCAAGCCCGTAACGGAGTACTGGCTCTACCTGAAGCAGCCGAAGCGTACGCACGCGCCGATCCTCCTGGGGCGCCGGTTCCGGATCGAAGACGTGCCGCCCGGTACGTACACGCTCTCCGCAAGTGCCGCGTCGCTCAAGACCGAGGTGCCCGTCGTCGTGCGGGAAGCGGGCGAGGCGCTCGACGTGCGGGTCGTTCTCTCTGCGACCGTGGAGATCGCAGGACGCCTGCTGGACAACAGCGGCACGCCGGTGTCGAAGCAGTACGTCATGCTGTTCCCCGAGGGCAAGGAGCACTGGGTGGCGTTGGCCAACACCAAGGACGATGGCACGTTCACGATGGAGGGGCTGGTGCCCGGGCGCTATCGTGCGCGATTGCGGGTCTTCCGCGGGGCGCCGAGCCCGATCCACATCGCGGACGATCTCGTCGTGCTCGAGGGCGGGCGAAAGCAGGAGATCACCCTGCGCACGGCGCCCGCCGGCAGCCTCTTCACGACGTTCGATGACGAGCGTTTCCTGCCGTACACGGAAGATCGCTACGAGAAGTCGGCGACCGAGGCGTGGCGGCACAGCATGGGCGCCACCGTGTATGTCGTCGGCAAGCACGGCCGCCGCTGGAAGGGAGAAGGCCTGTGGCGCGGCCGGACGGCGTTCCCGTATCCGCTGCCGCCGGGCGCGTACGAGCTCGTGGTCACCACGAAGGACGAGCAGTCCTTCCGGAGCACGTTCTCCATTCGAGCAGGAGCCGAGTCGGAGGTCGCCGTGGCGGTGTCGCGCTAGCCTGCGCTCTTCTTCGGCGGCGTGTGGAATGCGGCGCAGCGGCGCGAGATGCTGCCGCTCTCGAAGCCGGTGACCGGGAACGTCACGACGTCGCTACTACGGCGCGCGCCGGCGGCGATGAGCAGCGGTACGAAGTGCTCGACGGTGGGGTGGTTGGTGCGCGCTGCCGGGGCCTTGCGCTTCCAATCGAGCAAGGCATCCACGTCATGGCCTTCGAGCGTCTCCTTGGCCCAGAGGTCGAACTCGCGCGCCCACTGCGGCGGGGCCACGCCCTCGCGTCCGAGCCGTCGCAGGTTGTGGGTCATGCTGCCGCTGCCCAGGAGGAACACACCCTCGCTGCGCAAGGGGGCAAGCGCCCGGCCCATGCGGAACAACCGCGACGGATCGTGGCAGGGCAAGGAGACCGAGAGCAGCGGCACGTCGGCGTACGGGTACATCCATCGCATCGGCACCCAGGTGCCGTGGTCGTGCCCACGCCGTGGTGCGACGTGCACGGCTTCGACGGGGGATAGGACCTGCTGCACGCGCCGCGCGAGCTTGGGGGCGCCCGGTGCTGCGTACTTGATCTTGTAGAGCGCCCTCGGGAAGCCGCGGAAGTCGTAGACGAGCGGGCGTGTTTGCGTGGTGCCGATCGTGATCGGAGCTCGCTCGAAGTGGGCGGATACACACAGCACCGCGACCGGCTTCTCGTAGCGCGCGGCCCAGCTGGTCAGGTCGCAGCCCTTCTTTCCGTTGACGGCCAGCATCGGAGACCCGTGACCGACAAACCCGGCCGGCATGTCAGGGATCGTGCGTCTCGGCGCCTCGGGCCTGGCTTGCTCGGGTTTGGGCTGCTCGCCATGCGCAATGCCCGTGGCCGCGAGTGCCGCGGCAGCAGCGGTGCCGGCCAGGACCTCGCGGCGCGAGAGAGATCGGTCTTCACTCATGTAGTCATGCTGCCACGGGCCTGCGTGCCCGGGCGGCTCGGCTTCACGGAGTCTTCACGACGATCGTCTCGGCAGGCGAACGGAGAACGAATCAGGGTCTGCACGAAAAGGCTCCGTTGCGAGCCCGGCGAGGCCGATGCGAGCCGGGGCCCGGCGCAGCGAGAGAATCGCCAGGCGCAGTAGGAGCCCTTTTCGTACAGACCCTAGAGCGAGTCGAGGTACTTCTTCAGGGCCTTGTCGAGCTTCGTGAGGAGCTCGGGCGGGAAGTGACGCCGGGTCACGGTGATGCTCCCGCCGTTCTTGAGGTCCTCGGTGTAGGCCTTGAAGATGTCGAGATACTCCTTCTTGGAGTGCTGGAGCATGTGCACCGTCAGCCACGACTGGCCGTAGTTGCGGAAGGTGTTCTCCCGGTAGAACTTCCGGGGCGGCATGTAGAAGAGCTTCTCGAGCTTGATCAGGCCCCGGCCCTTCAGCAGCCGGATGTGATTGCGATGCATCTGCCCGAACTCGAGTTTGCCCTCCACGCGAATCGCGTTCTCGTGGTACTCGGCGAGGCCTTCGTTGTACCAGGTCGGCGGATCCGGCATCACGCGGTCGAGGTATTGATGCCAGCCTTCGTGGCGGACCGTGTGTAACACCTGCTTCTTGTTGGCGTGGGTCCAAATCAGGAGCTGCTTCAGCAACGGCGTGTAGAGGCCCGCCGCCATGTCGGGCGGCTCGCTGAAGAACTCCGGGATGTCCATCATGTAACTCTTGAAGCCCGCACGGCCGCTGAAGATGAACACCCGGAAGAGTCGCGTCGTGTCGCGCTCGACCCAGGCGAAGCGCTTGCGATAGGCCTGGAAGGACTCCTCCAGCAGGTTCGAGGCTTCGACGCACGTCGTCTGGTCGATGTCCGACATGACGTGGTAGTTCTGCGACCTGTGCTGGAAGCGCTTCTTCCAACGCGGACCGCGCTCGACCTTGGCCAGCGCGGCGTTGAGCTCCACGAGATCCGAGGACGTGATGCCGTTACGGGCGGCCAGCTTCGTGATGCGCCGGGCGTCTTCCGGCCGGCCCGCCGTCATCAGCGCGGTCGCGGCTTCGCGGTAGGCGCGCGGCGAGCCGGCGTACACGTCGGCGAGCTTGATGAAGTTGTCGAGGGCCTCGTCGAAGCGGCCGAGCTGACGCAGCAGCTCGCTCTGAAGAACGACGGCCTCCATGTACTTCGGCTCGAGCTCGATGGCGCGCTTGATGTGCTCCAGCGCCTTCTCCGGCTCGATCATCTTGAGCCGCGCGTCGGCTCGCAGGAACTCGCATGCGGCCTCCGAGACGCCGGCGGCCTGCAACTTGTCGATGGCCGCGAGGGCCTCGTCGTACTCCTCGAGACGTACGCCGTTCCAGATGTCGTTCAGCAGGTCCGTGTGCTTCTCGTCGATCTTGTCGACGGGGTTCACACCCTTGGCGCGGCGCTGGAACGCCTCCTTGGTGATGGGATCGGAGAGCCAGTCAGGGAGGTACTGCGTCGGGTCGTACTCGCTGTCGAACTCCTCGAGCCGCGTCAGGAGGATCTCGTCGACCTGGCCTTCGATCCACGAGGGATCGATCACCGCGGTGAGCTTGACCTCTTCCCAACCGGACGCGTGGAAGCCGAGGTAGCCGTAGACACCCTTGGCTTTCTTGCTCGTACCGATCGTCGTGCTGCCGACCTTGGCTTGCACCGACGTCTTCGTGGCCTTGAGGACGAGCTTGTACTTCTTTCCGATCTTCCCGGGCGCCTTCTTCTTCTTGCTGAGCTCCTTCTCCTCGCCACCGTCGTCGAAGATGAAGGACGGCGGGATGGGGGAGGGCGACTTCGGGCTCCTCGCCGGGACGCCGAAGTCGGCGCGCCAATGCTGCACCTTGCTCGTCTCGGGATGCTGGTCGCCGCCGAGCACGGCGCGCGGCGGATTCTTCTGACCGGCGGGATACGACTTGCCCTTGATCTCCAGCGTGAACGGCCCGGTGATGCGGGCGGGGAGGTAGAGCAGGCCGTCGCGCTTCTCCCAGTCCTGCGCTGTCTTCGGCGTGTACGTGATCCGGATCTTGCCGGTCTTCCTCGACCAGCTATGCAGCTTGCCGCTGACCACGTCCTTGGCGCGCGGCAGCTTGTACTTCGAGCCGCATACGAGGTGGCGCATGAGCTCTTCGATCTCGATGCGCCGGCCCTTGGCGTAGTTCTTCTCCTTGTGCGCCTCGAGCAGCGCCATGAGCGCCTTCACCGCCTCCTCGCACTTGCCTTCGTCCAGCGCCTTGCGGGCGGTCTCGATGCCGTCGTCGAACGCGTGCGGTCCGGTTGCGAGCGCATTGTCTTCGGCAGAGGACGGCACGCCGAAGCACAGCAGCACGCCGACCGCAAGCAAAGCACTGATTCGTAGCACACCCATCAATCCGGCTCCCGTCCGTATTGCGCGTAAGCCTACCAACTGACGACGCCTCGCGGTTGTCCCGGGGCCGGGAAAACACGCGCCACCGTCTCCTTCACCGGAGGGCTCGAGCTCTCCATGCGATCCCTTCGGCTCCTCTCCCTTCTATTCGCCCTGCTCGTCTCCACCGCGCGCGCCACGAACCGCGAGCCCGCGCGCCGCGGGTGCCCGAAGGAGCGACGGCGCGCCGCGACCTGGTCTTGCGAAGACACCGGAGCGGGAGCTGGCGCTCGACTTCTATCTGCCTGAGGGCGTCGAGCGTCCGCCGCTGCTCGTGTGGATCCACGGCGGCGGCTGGCGCAAGGGCAGCAAGGAGCGCTGCCGCTTGCTGGTGGATCGTGCTTCGCGCTCGCCAGCATCAACTACCGGCCTCAGCCATCAAGCGATCTGGCCTGCACACGTGCACGACACGAAGGCCGCGATCTCTTCGCCTACCTTCGCCCTTACCTTCATAGGGCTCTTTCGGCCTTCAAAGGTGCGTCGCAGGCCGACCGATGAGAACATCGGCGGCCCCGCAGACCGCGGACAGATGGATGGAGGGAACCATGGCTCCCCGATCGAGTTGGAGAGGCCACGTACAGCTTGGCCTCGTCTCCGTGCCGGTGAAGGCGTTCACCGCGAATAACAGTGCCGAGACCATCCGGTTGAACCAGCTCCACAAGGAGTGCAACCAGCGCGTCCGCTACAAGAAGGTCTGTCCGGAGCATGGCGAGCTCAAGCAGAACGAGATCGTCAGCGGCTACGAGTACACCAAGGACGGCTACGTCATCATCGACCCGGACGAGCTGGCCAAGATCCGCAAGCAGTCCGATCGTGCGATCGGTGTCGAGGGCTTCGTGCCCTCCGGCGAGCTCGACCCGATCTACCACGCCGGTCGCACGTACTACCTGTTGCCGGACGGCATCGCCGGCAACCGCCCGTACGCACTCCTCGCCAAGGGCATGGAGAAGAACGGCGTCAACGCGATCGCACGCATCGTGATCTCCCGCAAGGAGCAGCTCGTCATGCTGCGTCCGATCGACGGCCTGATCGCGATGACGCTGCTCAGCTACGAGCAGAAGGTGAAGTCGATCGACGACTTCCGCTCGCAGCTCACCGACGAAGAAACGACCGACGACGAGCTCAAGCTCACGAACACCCTCATCGAGGCGTCGAAGATCGAGGCGTTCGATCTCGGCAGCTACGAAGACGACTACTCCAACAACCTCAAGAAGCTGATCGAGATGAAGCTCGAAGGCGAGGAGATCGTCCAGAGCGTCGAGGCCGAGGAGCCGAAGATCATCAACCTCATGGAGGCGCTCAAGCAGAGCGTCGCCGAGGCGCAGGCGGGACAGCGCAAGATGGCGCCCTCCGCCAAGGGGAAGACGAAGAAGTCCGCCAAGAAGACCGGATAGATGGGCTCACGCACCGAGGTGGGCGCGGCCGGTTTCGTGGATGCTCGGTGGCGCTGCGCCATCTGCTCCTCGAGTGGCAGACCACGAGTCGTCGCAGATGGCTTTGCGGCACCTTCGCCCCACGAACCCGATGCGATGTCGTGCGTCACTCGACTCCTACCGACGAACACGGATCTGCCGGACGCGGAGGCCTTGTAGCCGGTGTCGCACACGTCTCGCCTCCCGGACTTCATCCCGCCGATGCTGGCGCGTGCCGGCCGTGCGTTCGACTCCGACGAGCACCTCTTCGAGATCAAGTGGGACGGGTTCCGAGCCCAGGCCTTGATCGAAGCGTCCGGCTACCGCCTGCTCAGCCGGCGCTGGACCGACTTCACGCCGCGCTACACCGAGCTCGCGTTCCTGCGTGACCTGCCCGGCGGCATCGCGCTCGACGGGGAGCTCGTCGTGCTGCGGGACGGCAAACCGCACTTCGAGACGATGCTGACCGCCGACCACGCCCCCGTGAGCTTCGTTGCGTTCGACGTCATGTACGTCGGCGGCGTGTCGATCATGGACGAGCCGCTGGCCGAGCGGCGCAAGTTCCTCACCGAGATCGTGAGTGCCTGTTCCGACCCGCGCCTCGTTCTCTCCGACGGGCTGGTGGGCGACGGCAAGGCGTTCTTCGCGACGACCGGCCAGATGCAGCTCGAAGGAATGGTCGCCAAACGGCTCGACAGCCGCTACGAGCCCGGAGAGCGCACCGGCGCCTGGCAGAAGATCAAGCACATGCAGGACGTGCTGTGCGCGATCCTAGGCTACGTCGTGGATGACGAAGGCGACCTTAGGAGCTTGATCATCGCGACGAACGAGGAGGATGGTCTGCGCTACGTGGGCAAGGTGGGATCCGGTCTCACGCAAGAGACCCGCGCCAAGGTCCGCAGGCTGATGGACGAGAACCGCGTCGACGAGCCGCTCGTTCCGTGTGATCTCGAGGGCCGCTGGGTTGCTCCCGGTTTGTACTGCAAAGTACGCTACGTCGACCGGACGTCGACGGGCATGCTGCGAGCTCCCGTCTTTCGAGAGCTCATCACGGACGCATGACGCAAGAGCAGCTCTACACCACCACGCAGCTTGGTCGCATCCTGGACGTGTCGCCGGCGAAGATCCGCGCGTGGAGCCGCCAGGGGCTGATCGAACCGGCCAAGAAGGTGGGGCGGCTGTCCTTCTTCGACTTTCGCCAGCTCACCAGTGCCCGTGCGCTGCGGCAGCTACGCGAGGCGGGTGTACCGCCCCGCCACATCCGCAAGGCGCTCGAGAATCTCGGCCGCTGGGCGCCGGATGCCGACAACGCGATTACGCAGCTCGAAGCGCTCGAGGGGGGCGCGTTGGGGATCCGCACCGACGAGGGGGACCTCGCGGAGACGACCGGTCAGATGCGTCTGGATCTCGACGCGGACGCCACACCCGACGCGGTGCACGAGCCGATCGCCACACTACGCGCGGCGCCACAAGAGACGTGGTTCGAGCGTGGCATCCACGCCGAGGAAGAAGAGCGCCTCGAGGACGCAGCCGATGCCTACGGCCGGACGATTGCACTCGACGGCCCGACGGCCGAGGCCTGCTTCAATCTGGGCAACGTGCTCTATGCCCTCGAGCGCACGACGCAGGCCGCAGCGTCCTTCCGCGAAGCCGTGAGCCTGGAGCCCGATTACGCGGAGGCGTGGAACAACCTCGGCAGCGCGCTCGCCGACCTCGAGGAACCCGAGGAAGCGCTGCGCGCCTTCGAGCGGGCGCTCGAGCTCGCGCCCGGCTACGCCGACCCGCACTACAACACCGCGGACCTCCTGACGACGCTCGGCCGCGACGCCGACGCGCGGCGCCACTGGCAGACCTACCTCGGCCTCGATCCGCACAGCCCGTGGGCCGACGAAGCGCGCCGCCGTTTGGAGGCGCCCTGATGGCCAAGACGCTTCGCTTCAATGCGACGGAGGCCCGCGGTGAGGTGAGCGCGTTGCTCGAGCGCCCGCGCGGCGCTACGGCGCTGTACGTCCTGGCGCACGGCGCCGGCGCGGGGATGGCGCACCCGTTCATGGAGGAGATGGCCGAGCGCTTGGCGAGCCGCAAGATCGCGACGTTCCGCTACCAGTTCCACTACATGGAGGCGGGCAAGCGCGCGCCGGACAGCCCGCGTGTGTTGATCGAGACCGTGCGCAGCGCCGTAGCCGCCGCACGTCGGGCGACCCGCGGGTTGCCGCTGATCGCGGGCGGTAAGTCCATGGGCGGGCGCGTCACGTCCGTTGCCGAGGCCGAGGAGCCGCTGGGTGTCTATGGACTGGCCTACCTCGGCTACCCGTTGTACCCCGCGGGCCGGCCGGGCACGACACGGGCGCATCACCTGCCCGACATCCACGTGCCGCAGCTCTACGTGCAAGGCACGCGCGACGCCCTTGCTGACCTGAAGCTGCTCAAGCCCGTGGTGAAGAAGCTCGTGGGGGCGAAGATCCACGTGGTCGAAGGCGGCGACCACTCGTTCCGCGTGCTCAAGCGCTCAGGGCGTGAGCACGCCGAGGTGATGGATGAGGTCGCTGACGCCGTCGCGGGTTTCGCGGCGGCGCTCTAGTAGCCGTCTCTCTTGCGGCGTTTGCGCCGCCGGCGGCTGGCTTCGAGTCGGTTCCGGGACTGGCGCTTCCGCCGGCGTGCCTCCATGGCCTCGATGATCGAGGTGAACAGGGCGCCGAAGAACGTCGTGTGCACTGCCCTCCGCTCGAAGGTGTCGTCGAACTGCGGTCGCCGGCGTGTCCGGACCGGTGCCTTGGGCGGTTCCTTCGGGGGCGCGTACTCGAGGACGACGAACGGCTCGTCGCCCTCGGCATCGGGATCGTAGTCGTGGCGGAACCCGCACACCTCCCGGGCGACCTCGACGGGGATGTCGAAGAAATAGTCGACGTCGGCGTCCTCGCCGCCTGCTTGTTCCTGCTCGGCGGCCAGGCGCGTGCGTACGAGGTCGTAGCACGCGGGCATGTAGCTCGTGGCGTCGAGGTGCACCGTGCCAAGGCTGCTGTCGTGGACGATGTCCCACAGAAGGGATCCGTTGCGGTGGCCGCTTGCCAAGGAGAACATCGTCGTCTCGTTGACGGAGCCGTAGACGCACTCGCAGCCGTCGGACAGCGCGGGGTCGTTGTACACCTCGGGCAGGCGCTCGTGGGACTCCTCGATCACCACGTACCAGCCGTTGTTCAGCGCTACGCCGCAGTACTCCGCCTCGGGGATCTCCATCGTCTCGCCCGTCGGGACGAGCCCGAGGCGCACATGGACCTGCTCGGGTGAGAGGCCCTCGAAGGCGATCCAGTTGAGACGAAAACCCATGAAGCCAACGTACCCGGCTCGCGTCAGTCGTACATCATCGCCTGCAGTCGATCGATCGCGTCCATCAGATCCTGGCGATCGGTGAGCAGCGGCTCGAAGAGATCGCCCTTCGCATCGATGCGCGGCGGCACGGTCTGGATCGTGAACTGGGAGGGATGCAGGTCCTCTTCCAGCTCGCTCCACGCCAGCGGCGTCGAGACCGTCGCTCCGCGCACCGGGCGGACGACATAGGGCGGCACGATCGTCTGCCCGCGCCGGTTCTGGCCGAAGTCGACGTAGACCTTGCCGGCCCGCTTGCCGATCACGCGCTCGACGGTCGCGATGTCCGAGAGGTCACGCGCCACGACCCGCGCCACCGCCTCGCAGAACATCCGCGCCTGCTCGTACGTGTAGCCCTCGGCGAGCGGGATGTGGATGTGCAGCCCCGAGGCGCCGGATGTCTTGAGCAGCGGTCGAAGCCCGACCTCGTGGAGGATCTCGCCCGTCTTGCGCGCGATCTCGATCACGTGCGTGAAGGGCGCCTCCTTCGGATCGAGGTCGATAACCGCGTAGTCGGGCGCGTCGAGCGAGCCTCGCCGCGACATCCACGGATGGAAGTCGATACTGCCGAGGTTGGCGAGCAGCCGGACGGTGTCCGGCTCGTTGCACATCATGTACTGCACGCTCTCTTCGCCGTCTTCCTTGACGGGCACGGTCTCGACCCACTCGGGGATCAGGTCGCGGACGTTCTTCTGATAGAAGTTCTTGCCCTCGATGCCGTCGGGGTAGCGGTTCATATGCAGCGGCCGGTCGCGCAGGTAGAGGACGATCAGGTCGGCAACGCGCTCGTAGTACGCAATCAGGTCGCCCTTGGTGAAGCCCTCCGCGGGCCAGTAGACCTTCTCGAGGTTCGTGTACTTGACGCGCGAGCGGTCGCGCGACGGGCGGATCTTCGTCAGTGCCTCGCCGACGCGCATGCCGGCCGCGTCCTCGGCAGGCGTGACGGGAATCTCGCGCCACGAATCGGATGCACCCTCCACGTACGGGCTGTCCGCGCGCTTTGCGATGACGGAGGGCAGGCCCGCGGCTTCGACCGCGGTCACAAGCTCCTCGCCGCTGCCGGGCACGTGGTCCACGAACAGCAGTGCCGGGGTGGGGGGCAGCATCGCGCGCAGCGCCGCCTTGCGATCGACGAGCGGGAGCGGCCGCAGGTCGAACTCATCGAAGTAGAGCGCATCGAACGCGTAGAACACGAGCGGACGGTCGTTCTCGCCCGCGAGCCGCGCGTCGAGGAGGGCCTGAGACGGCCGGCCGGCGTCGTCGGGAATCACCAGTACGCCGTCGAGGAGCGCGCGCTCGGCACGCAAGGTCAGCGCGGCCTCCTGGAGCTCCGCCACCGCAGCGCGTACGCCTCGCACGGTGACGACCTCACCGTCCTTGGCGAGCATGGCGCGGCGTCCGGCGAAGCCCATCTCGAAAAGCCAGTCGGGATCGGAGAACGCCTCGGTCGTCCCAGCGGGCGTCATGGGTTCGAGCGCATCGGGCATGGCGCTCCGCGTCGCGCCCTCGAGGTCTACGCCGAGTGCGGAGCTCCGTGGCGTACCTGCGTAGCGATCCTTGCTCTTGAACAGCAGCCAGTCGCGCGGACCCTGTTTGGTCTTCACGAGGTGCCACTCCCCACGCAGCTTGCGGCCGCGCAGGATCACCTTGAGCTCGCCGCTTGCCACCGCCTCGGGACCGCTGTCGGCCAGCACGACCTCGTAGACGCCTCGGTCCCAGATGGTCATCGTGCCGGCGCCGTACTGGCCCGGCGGAATCACGCCGGAGAAGTGCTCGTACTCCAGCGGGTGGTCTTCCGTGCGGATCGCGAGGTGCTTGTCGGCCGGGTCGTAGGAGAAGCCCTTCGGAACGGCCCACGAGCGCAGCACGCCTTCCATCTCGAGGCGCAGGTCGTAGTGGAGGCGCGAGGCATCATGGCGATGTACGACGAAGACCGGTTCGTCGCCTCGCGCGCCGGCTTCGCCCGGTGAAGGCTCCGGCGTCTTGCCGAAGTCGCGCTTCTTCTTGTAGTCGTCGATGGAGTGGCTCAATCGAGCTCCAGCACGCGCTCGTGCTCCGTGATGTGCGTCCGCGGCGGTGGCAGCGTGCCGGTGGCGCCTGAGCGTACGAAGCCCTTGCTGCGGTAGAGCGCGACGGCAGGTTCGTTGTCGTCCGCCACATCCAACGCGACGCGTGCGTATCCGCCGTCTCGCGCCCACGCCGCGACCGCATCGACGAGCCCGCCGCCGATGCCGTGCCCGCGTGCCTCCGGTGCGACCCACATGGCGAAGAGACCAACCGTGCCCTCGCGCCCCGGCCAGGGCAGGCTCACGGTGATGCCTACGTCGGTGCCGGCGCGCACCGCGAGGAACGTCACCGCGACGGGGTTCGCGAGCCGTTCGCGCCACTCGCCGAGCGGCCGGGCCTCGTCTTCTTCGAGTTGCGTTCCGAACGCGTCCGGCGCGTCCGCCAGCGAGCGCAACCGCACCGCGCGCACGCGCTGCCAGTCGTCGGGTTCCATGCGCTCGATGCTCCACGCGCTCATCGAGAGAATCCTAATCCGGTGACGCAGACGCTGCAGGCCGCGCCGTACAGTGTGCAAACGATGGCACATCCCGATCTCGACCAGCTCCTCAACGCCATGATCCCCTTCGCCCAGGAGATGCTCGCCGCCGACGGCGACTTCTATCCCTTCGGCGCCAGCATCGATAAGGCCGGCGAGGGGAATCTCATCGGCGCCGAGACCGAGGACGAGCATCCAAGCGCCGAGGACGTGATCAACCTGTTGCTTGCGGGCTTTCGGGATGCCGCGGGGAAGGGCGCGATCCGCGCGGTCGGCATCTGCTTCGACGTCTTCACGGTGCCGCCGGGCGAGGAGGAGCAGACGGATGCGATCTGCGTGCGGCTCGAGCACGCCGACGGCGAAGCGGCCAGCGTCTACCTCCCGTACCAGAAGGCGGGGGAGGGCGAGTTCACCTACGGCGAGCTCTTCGCAGGGGCGGAAGAGCCGGAGGTGTTTGTCTAGCCCCCCTTTAGCATGAAGCGCGCGGCGTGTTTACCGCGAGCAGCGACCGCTCGACACGTTGTGTCCAAATGCGATGCGGTCGTCAGATCTACACCTGTCCTCGCGCCGGATTCGGGCCCGAGGTCGAAGCCGAGGTTCCGAGGCGATGCTGGGGAGCATCGCCGAGCGGTTCTCGGCAAAGAGATCGGGTTCGAAGACTAGCGAGGACCGCGCGATTTCAACGCCAGTTCATGCAACATGGGGGCTGTTAGGCCTTGCGCTTCTTCTTGGCGGCGCGGCGCTTCTTCGCGGACGCGGCCATCGGACCCCTCGGCGCCGCGATGGGCGTCGGCCAGCGCCCGAGTACGTCCAGCGGGGACGTGTTGGCCTTGTGCTTGAGGTAGGCGAATACGTCGTGCTCGTCGGCGATCAGCTCCGCGAACCACGTACCCCATGACGCCAGCGCGGCATCGTCGTAGCCGTCCTGGCGCAGCCGGACGTACGTGAAGCTCGCGGTGGTCTCGCGCGGCGGCGCGGCCTTGTCGCCGTCGTGCACGACGAGTGCCACGTTCTTGTCGGCGAGCTTCGCGAAGACCGCGTCGTCCACCCAGGTCTCGTGGCGGAACTCCATGGCGTGGCGATACCCCGTGGGCAAGCAGGCCAGGAAGCCGTCGAGCAGCGCGTCGTCCCGCTTGAGGTTGGGCGGGAGCTGGTACAGGATCGGCCCGAGCCGGTTCCCGAGTGTCTCGCAGCGCTCGACGAAGTCCGCGGTTACCTGCTCGACGTTCTTCAAGCGCAACCGATGCGTGATGCGCATGTTGGCCTTCACCGCGAAGAGGAACCCCTCGGGCGTCTGTTCGCCCCACTTGGCAAGCGCGGCCTTGGTGGGGAAGCGATAGAAGCTGTTGTTCAACTCGACCGTTCCGAAGTGCTGGGCGTAGTAGGGGAGGAAGCGCGTTGCGGGCACGTCCTTGGGATAGAACGCCGGCTTCCACTCCTTGTAGGAGTAGCCCGACGTACCCGGCAGCAGTCGGCCGCTGCCGGTGACCGGCTTCTTTGCAGCCGCGCTCTTCGTCACGACGGCGGACGGCGCCACCTTGCGGCCCGTCTTGCTGCGGTTCCGGCGCCACTCGATGGAGCCGATGATGTTCTCCTCGGTCTTCTTGCCGAAGCCCTTCAGCGCGCTCACCTTCTGTTCGCGCGCCGCAGCCTCGAGCTCGTCAAGGTTCGCTACGCCGAGCTCGGTCCAGAGCACCTTGACCTTCTTGGGGCCGATGCCGCGCAGCTTGAGCATCTCCGGGAGTCCGGGGGGGAAGCGCCCCTTGATCTCCTCGTGCTCGTCGGAGCGTCCGTCCCGGACGAGCTCGGAAATCACCTTGGCGAGGCCCTTGCCGATGCCGTCGATCTTCGTCAGCGTGCCGGCCTGGACGGCCTCCTCGAGGTCGCCTTCGAAGTCGTCGACGCGGCGCATGCCGTTGCGGTACGCCATGATCTCGAACGTGTTCGCGTCCCCGATCTCCAGCAGGTCGCCCATTTCCTTGAGCGTGCGAACGACTTGGTCCTTGTCCACGGCGATCTCCTCGGCGAAGCGGCGATCTTCGCAGGAGAGCGGGAAAGCGAAAACCCGCGACTGCCGGAGGCCAACCGTTTGTTACGCGGCTGTCAGGCGCGGAAGAGCGCCTCGGGCGTCAGCTCGAAGCCGGGCAGTGCGTTTGAGCCAATGGGGGAAGTCCCCGGTAGCACGCCTCGGCACGTCGGCGTACCGCCCGCGATCGAAGACCTCGATCGTGCGGTTCTCGCGATCGACGAGCCAGACCTCTTCGACCCCCTTGTCCAGGAGCCGGATGCGCTTGACGTTGCGGTCGCGACCGCGCGTCGGAGGAGACAGGACCTCGACGACCAGGAGGGGTGGAGGCAGCGCCTCGAAGTCGACGTCGTCGTCAAGGGGTTCACGCCACACGACCACGTCGGGCTGATAGACGTTGAACTCGTCCACATGGATGTCCAATGGCGCCATGCCCATGCGGCGTGCGCCAACGATCGACTTCAGCCTCTCGGCCAACTCGAGCGCGATCCGTTGATGGCCGAACGCCGGGCTGGGCTCGCACACGAGCGCCCCCTCGACCAGTTGGGCCGGAAAGCCCTCGGGGAGAAGCGCGAACTCCTTACGTGTGTAGAGGCCGGTCATGATCGCCATGGAGTGTACCCGCGCCGGTTCCCAGCCTGGTCACGCCGGATATCCTCGGCCGCACGTGCCTGGCCGTCGTTTGGAGAAGCATGCGTATCGCCATCGGGCTGCTTGTTCTCGCGTATGCGGCGCCGGTCTCTGCGGACTACGACGAAACCGAGCGGCGGCTGAAGGCCGTCGGTGTCGACGAAGCGCTGCGCAAGCGCATTCACGCGGCCATCGATCGTGCCGTCGTGTTCCTTGTCGATTCGCAGGGCAAGCGCGGCTCGTGGATGCCGCACAGGGCCGGCATGCGATCGTGGCGAACAGGCGTGACGGCTCTCTGCGCGCTCGCCTTGCGCCACGCCGGCACACCGGCGACGCGCGAGCCGGTCAAGAAGGCCCTGCGCTATCTGATGGGCCCTGACGGCAAGGGGCACAAGCGCGTCTTGAGCGGGGTCTACACCGGCGGTATCACGGTCATGCTATTGATGGCCGACCGCAGTCACCCCGATGTGGTGCGAGAGGTCACGCGGCGGATGGCGGAGTGCCAGCGCAAGCACAGCGGCTGGTGGGGGTACACGCTCTATCCCAACGGCGCGTCCGCGCAGAGCACGGTCCAGACCGACATCTCGAATCTCTCGACTTCCCAATTCGGTGCCCTCGGACTCTGGGCGGGCGCGCGGACGGGGGCAGCGGTCTCGCCTGCCGTCTGGCGGCGCGTGCTCGAGGGCATGATCCGCGCGCAGACGCCCAAGGGTTCCTGGAACTACTTCCCGAGGCCCAAGGACCTTGCCGGCCGCTACGCCACCGGGGTGTTCATGGGAATCGCCAATCTGGTGTTGGCGGAGCAAGCGCTGAAGCCCGTTCTCGCGGCGGATCGCGAGCTCGCGAAGAAGACGATGGCTGCGCGACTCCGGGCGATGAGGGTGCTGCGGCGCGAGGGTCGGGCCTTCCTCGAGAGCTTCGAACCGGGCGTGACGGCAGCGCACACGTCCGGCTACTACACGCTCTACGCCCTGGAGAAGGCTTGTCTGTTCCTAGGCATCGAGAACCTCGGGGACGTACCGTGGTACCGGTCAGGTGCGCTCACGTTGCTCGATCGGCAGAACGCCGACGGCAGCTGGTCTCCAGGCGGCAAGGAGCGGCGTGCAAGCGTGAAGGCGCGGCGCGACTACGTCGCCACGGCATTCGCGCTGCTGTTCCTGCTGCGGTCGTCCGAGGTCTACCGGCCCATCACACCCAGTCCCGTCGACGGGAAGCGGCCAGTCGTGACAGGGAAGTAGCTAGCTCTTCGGCTTGATGCCGACCCAGTACTCCATGACCGAGCCCTCGCCCTCCATGTTCCAGCGCTCGTCGTAGAGCTCGACGTCGCCCTCGCCGTTGCCGACGTAGTCCGAGTTCGGGAGCCACTCGTCGTAGATGGCGCGGATCGTGTCGCCGAAACCCATCATGTGGCCGTGATGCTCGAACACGGCGTACGTCGAGGCCGCGGTCTCTACCGCCTCCATGCCGTCGGGCACCTCGGCGTCGGGGCCGACGGGCGCTCCGGCGATGTATTCGCACTCTTCCGGGTCGTCGGCCGCAAACCACGTGTACCCGTAGAGCACGCTGCGGTCCGTGGCGTCGATCTCGGCGAGCCGAGGATGCAGCGCACCCCACGTGGGTCCCACGACCTCGCCCGCGTTGCTGTCCGGCAGGCGGCCGTTGCGGAAACGGCAGCGCAGCCCGATCAAGCGCAGTGCCGGCTTCTCTTCGATGCGTACAGGATCCATGGTTCCTCCCGGCACCGGTCTACCACTGACGCGTGGGCGCAAACAAGTCCAGCCAGCCGCACTTGCGGCAACGGTGGGCCTCGACCCGCATCTGGGGCTTCTCCCCAAGCTTCGTGATGCCAAGCCAGTTGAACTGCGGTTCGCCGCCGACCCAGGCCGTGATGCGGCGGCTGCTGCCCACGCCCTCATCGAGCAGGAAGCCCTCGGACATCCTTCCCCCGCAGCGCAGGCACTCGAGACTCGTCGACTTGGTTGCCATGGGTTGCTCCGTCTGGGCGCGGCACCACTCTACGATCCCCACCAAGGCCAGGCCTTGCCGAGCCATGCGTTCACGAGCGAGAAGGCAGCGACCGCCAACAGGAGTGGGTCCTTCACGCCCGGACGCCCGCTCAGGCGCCACGCCACGAGGGCCGCGAGCAGCAGCGTCTGCGCCCACACGAACGCGTAGTAGATGTGCCACTCCGTGAGCATGGTCATCGTGCGGGAGGGGACGGCCGCCTCGAACGCCGTCTGCACGGTGTGGCCGCCGATCAGGACCCACCACGCGATGGGGGCGACACGTGCATACTCGGGGAACGTGATGCTGTAGCTCGTCTGGCCGCTGAAGAAGATCCAACCGACTTGGAACAGCACGCCGGGCAGCGCCCACAGCGCGACCCACCCCGCGCCCGCGGCGAGCCGCGGCCACCATCCGTCGAAGTTCCGGAAGTGGAAGTACGCCAGCGCCGCCAGGACGAACGGAACCGCGGGCAGGACGAGGAGGAAGGACACGGCGCGGCAGCGTATCGCGGCGCGTGTGGGTGCCTACCCGATCATCGCCTTGAGCTGCCGGTTCGCCACAGCGAGCATGGCGAGGTCGGTCGTCGCATGCGACTGCAACTCCGACAGCAGGGCATCCGTTCGCGTCACGAGCGTCTTGCGACTCTCGGTCCACGCCTCGATGGCCTCGTCCGCGGTGCGGTTGCCGCCCGGCGCCGTCAGGACTCGCTTGGTGAGCTCGATCTGGTGGGCGTCGAGGTCGTCGCGCAACGACGTGACGGCCAGCTTGTCCCAGGCCGTGTCCGAAGCCAGGTTGCCCGAAGCGCGACGGAGCCAGTGGAAGCCGAACCGCGTACCGATGGTCCAGTACATTTTCGCTACGTGCGGAACGTCGAGGGACTTGGCTCGTGCGACGCCGACGATGTCGCACGCCGGCGCGAGGTAGCGCAGCGGCGCGATGCGGCGTGCAAGGGCCGGAGGTGCGCCCTCGGCGACCAGCTCCGCCGCTCGCGCTTCGAGCAGGTCTCGCTGGGCGTCGTCCAGAAAGTCCTCGAGCTGCGCGATGAGGGTCTGCACGCCTTCGCTGTAGGCTTCGAGCTCCTGTCCGATGTCCAGCGGCTGGCTACCGTGGCGCAGGAACCAGATCGTCCCGCGCTCGATGAGTCGCCCGCACTCGGCGAGCAGCGTGGCCTGCACCGAGGCCGGCACGACGTTGTCCAGCGCCTCGACCTCGTGCCAGAGATCGGGCAGCTCGAAGAGCTGGCGGCTGATCAGGTAGGCACGCGCAATGGCGCACGTCTGCATGCCGGTTGTCTCTTGCACCTCGTGCGCGAACACGATGCCGACGCGGTTCACGATGTCGTTCGTGACCAGCGTGGCCACGATCTCGCGGCGCAGCCGGTGTTCGGCGATGCGGTCGGGGTAGCGTTCGCGCAGCTGCGCGGGGAAGTAGCGCTGCAGGACCTCGCCGACGTCGGGGTCGTCCGGCAGGTTGGACGCCAGCAGCGAGTCGTAGAGCTCCATCTTCGCGTAGGCCAGCAGCACGGAGATCTCGGGGCGCGTCAGGCCGAGACCGCGCGCCATGCGCTCGGCCAGGGCTTCGTCGTCCGGTAGGAACTCGATGCGCCGGTCGAGGCGTCCCTCGCGTTCGAGTCGGCGCATCAGGCGGCCCAGCCGGTCGAGCAGATGGGCGCCGAGGTCCTGCGTGACCGTGATGCTCTGCGTCTGCAGGTAGTTGTCCCGCAGCACGAGCGTGCCGACCTCGTCCGTCATGGCTTCGAGCAGCTCGTTGCGCTGCTTGCGCGTGAGGTCGCCATCGCGCTCGACCTCGCCGATGAGGATCTTGATGTTGACCTCGTGGTCCGAACAGTCCACGCCGGCCGAGTTGTCGATTGCGTCCGTGTTGATGCGACCGCCGCCCAAGGCGTACTCGATGCGCGCGCGCTGCGTGAAGCCGAGATTGGCGCCCTCGCCGACCACCTGGGCACCCACCTCCGTGGCGTCGATCCGCAGCGAGTCGTTCGCCCGATCGCCGACCTGTGTGTCGACCTCGTCGCTGGCGCGCACGTAGGTCCCGATGCCGCCGAGCCACAGCAGCTCCGCCTGTGTCGTGAGCAGGCTGCGGATCAGGGCGCTGGGCGTCACGTGTTCGCCTTCCAGGCCGAACCGCGCCCGCATGGCGTCGGAGACCGGGATGCGCTTGGCGCTGCGCGGCCATACGCCGCCGCCGTCGGAGATGAGCTTGCGGTCGTAGTCGTCCCACGTCGAACCCTGCAGCTCGAACAGGCGTTTGCGCTCGGCGAACGAGGTCGCCGCATCCGGCTCCGGATCCACGAAGATGTGCATGTGGTTGAACGCGCCGATCAGACGGATGTGCTCGGAGAGCAGCATGCCGTTGCCGAAGACGTCGCCACCCATGTCGCCGACACCGACGACCGTGAAGTCCTCGCTCTGGATGTCCTTGCCGACCTCGCGGAAGTGGCGCTTCACCGACTCCCAAGCGCCCTTGGCCGTGATGCCCATGGCCTTGTGGTCGTATCCCGCCGAGCCGCCCGAGGCGAAGGCGTCATCGAGCCAGAAGCCGTACTTCTCCGACATGTCGTTGGCGATGTCGGAGAACGTCGCCGTGCCCTTGTCGGCGGCGACGACGAGGTAGGGGTCGTCCCCGTCGTGGCGCACGACGTCCTTCGGCGGAACGACATCGTCACCGACGCGATTGTCCGTCAGGTCCAGCAGCCCGGCCATCAGCATGCGGTAGCAGGCGACGACTTCCCCTTGAAGCGCCGTGTAGTTCTCCGGCGGCTGCTTGACCACGAAGCCGCCCTTGGAGCCGACCGGGACGATGACGGCGTTCTTCACCATCTGGGCCTTCATCAGGCCGAGAATCTCGGTGCGGAAGTCCTCGCGGCGATCCGACCACCGGATGCCACCGCGTGCGACCTTCCCGCCGCGGAGGTGGACGCCCTCCATGCGCGGCGAGCAGACGAAGATCTCGTACAGCGGCCGCGGCTTGGGCAGGTTGTCGATCCGGCCGGACTCGAGCTTCACGGCCATATAGGGCTTGGGTTGGTCGTGAACGTCCCGCTGGAAGTAGTTCGTGCGCAGCGATGCGTCGATGACGTTGAGGAACGCGCGCAGGATCCGATCCTCGTCCAGGTTCGGTACGTCCTCGAGCAGCATCTCGATCTTCTCTTTGACCGTAGCTGCGTCGAGATCCCGGTCGCCCGTGTGCTCAGGATCGAAGCGGATGCGGAACAGGTCGACGAGTAGGCGTGCGGCGCCCGGGTTGGCCGCCAGTGTCTCTTCCATGTACTGCTGCGAGAACGCGATGCGCGCTTGGAGCAGGAACTTGCAGTACATGCGGAGCGCCGCCACGCCGCGGGCCGAGACGTGCGCGCGCATGACGAGTTGGTTGAAGCCGTCGTTCTCGACCTCCTTGCGCCATACACCGTGGAAGGCCTCGTGCAGCCGCTCGCGAATGGCGGGAACGTCGATCGTCGAGCCGTCCCGCGCCCGCAGCGCGAAATCCCGGATCCAGATCGACTGCGTCAGGTCCGCAGGCCGCACGCGGTAGGGGACCTCGCGGAGCACCTGGAACCCCATGTTCTCGAGCATCGGCAGCACGTCGGAGAGCGGCGTCTCCGAGCCGGCGGTGTAGAGCTTGAAGTGCACCTCGTCGTCGGCGGCTTCGATCGGACGGTAGAGGTTGAGCGCCACGTCGCGGGTGGTCAGCGCCTCTTCGATGCGGGCGATGTCGCTGACCGCGATCGCCTCCGTGAAGTGGTCGCGATAGCTCGCCGGGAACGCGGTCCCGAAGCGGCGGAGGTGGCGGGTCGCTGTCTTCTCGTCGTACGCCTCGACGAGTGCGTGTTCGAGCTGGTCCTTCCACGAACGGCCGGCTTCGATAATGCGCGACTCGATGAGCTGCGCGTCGAACGGCGGGACCGTGCCGTTGCTGGCCTGCACGATCATGTGCAGGCGTGCGTGCGCCGAGTCGCTCAGGCGCGTGTCGAGTCCCGTTACCTGGCCGTCGAGCGACGACTCGAGGATCTCCTGGATGCGCTTGCGCAGGTCGGTGTCGTACTGGTCGCGCGGGATGTAGACGAGACACGAGACGAAGCGCTGGAACGGATCCACCCGGTGAAAGAAGGCGAGCCGCCGGCGCTCCTGCAGGTGCAGGATCCCCAGGGTGATCTTCTTCAGCTCTTCGAGCGGCGTCTGGTAGAGCTCGTCGCGCGGGTAGGTATCGAGGATGTGCGCGAGCGTGCGCGCGTCGTAGCTGCTCGAATGGAAGCCGGCCTGCTCCTGTACCGCGGAGACCTTCCGGCGCAGGATCGGAATCTGGTTCGGCGTCCGGCCGTAGGCGCGCGAGGTGAATAGCCCGATGAACAGGTGCTCGCCGACGACGTTGCCTTGCTCGTCGTAGGCCTTCACGCCGATGCCGTCCATCGGCACAGGGCGGTGCACCAGCGAGCGGCGATTCGTCTTGGTGATGCGGAGCAGTTTGGAGCGGTCCAGCTCCGCCGGCCGGCGTCCGCCGGTGAGAATGCCGTCGAAGACGCTGGCCAGCTCGTCACGCAGGATGCCCAGTCCGGTGCCGGGCTTCACGCGGGCGGTCTCGCCCTCGAATTCGTACTGCCGGTACCCGAGGAAGCTGAAGTGGTTGTCCGTCAGCCAGTGCAGGAACGCTTCGGCTTCCGTCACGTCTTTGCTGTGTCCGTTGTCGAGGTTCCCGATCAGAGACGTGCAGCGATCGCACATCGGGCCGAAGTCCTCGACGGCGGCACGGACCTCTGTCAGCACGCGCTGCAGGCCGGTGCGAATGCGGTCTAGATCTTCCTCCGGCTGCTCGGTCACCTGAAAGTGCATGAACGCTTCACGCTGGGAATCCGGGTGCCCGTCGATCTTGGGCTTCAGCGTCTTGAGGGTCCCATCGACATCTCGTTCCACCTCGACGATGGGGTGGATCGCAAGGTGCACTTCGCCCGCGCTCTCGTTGAGATACGCCGCGACCGAGTCGAAGAGGAACGGCAGGTCTTCCATGACCAGCTCGAGGATCGTGTGCCGCGAGTGCCAGCCGTTCTCGTCTACGCGCGGGTTGTACACGCGCACCAGCGACTCGCCCGCCGTGCGCGTCGCCCCGAGCTTCCACAGCGAGAGCGCGGCGCCGTAGAGGTCGTCGGTTGAGTGATTTTCCACATCCTCTGGCGCGGCGTTGGCCAGGAACTGGCGCACGAAGCGCTCGGACGTCTCCGCCTCCTGCGGATCCAGCCGGCTGCGAATGCGAGCCGCCACGTCCTCGATGATGTCGCCCTTCCGGTCCAACGCGCCAGTCGCCATGACGAGCCTCCTGGTGGGATTCTCACAGCGCGGACTATCCTCTGCGTGAAACGTGAGTAAAGAGGTGTGCAGGGAGTGATTCATGAGGACGCAGCAACCTCCGCGGGCGGAACGGAGAGTCCCGTGAGCGAGTACCGCGTCGACTCGCTGTTACCCCCCGAGATGGCCCGCAAGGCCGAAGCCGTAGGCGAGGCAAAGGCCACCATGGCCTGGCGTCCGCTCTTCGCGCTCGCCGTCCTGGCGGGCGCCTTCATCGCGCTGGGGGCGGTGTTCGCGACGACGGTGGTGACGGGCGGCACGGCGTTCGGCCCGACCCGGCTGATGGGCGGCGTCGTCTTTTCCCTCGGCCTCATCCTCGTCGTGGTGGGCGGGGCCGAGCTGTTCACCGGCAACAACCTTATCGTGATGGCGTGGGCGAGCCGGCGCGTCAAGGCCGCCGCGTTGCTGCGCAACTGGGGCATCGTCTACACCGGGAACTTCGTGGGGGCCGTCGGCACAGCCTTGCTCGTGCTGCTTGCGGGCCATCACAAGCAGGCCTGGGGCCAGGTGGGAGACACCGCGCTTCAGATCGCCGAGGTCAAGATGTCCATGACTTTCATGGAGGCCTTTGCGCGCGGTGTTCTCTGCAACGCGCTCGTCTGCCTGGCGGTGTGGCTCAGCTTCAGCGCGCGCACCACGGTCGGGAAGGTCGCCGTGGTCGTGCCGCCGATCGCCGCCTTCGTGGCCTGCGGATTCGAGCACTGCGTGGCGAACATGTACTTCGTCCCGGTCGCACAGGGGATCACCTACGTGGAGGAAGGTGCCGTCGCCGAGGCCATCGGGTGGGGACCCTTCCTCACGAAAAACCTGGTGCCCGTGACGCTGGGCAACATTGTCGGCGGCGCGTTGCTTGTGGGCGCCGTCTACACGCTGGTCTACCGGCCGTCCAAGGAAGGCTAGCTCGGGAACTGGACGACCGCCTCGCGGACGAAGAGCGATCGGATCTTGTCCCAGAAGTCGCCGCCCAGCACGAAGAAGCTGGCGACGAACATCACGTCGCCGGCGATCGCGTAGGGCGTCTTCGTCAAGGTCGTGCCCGTTGCCATCGTGAGGTACGGCTCGACGAACGCGAACGCGATCGGGAGCACGAACATCACCAAACCGCGATCGCCGCGATCAAGGCCACGTCCGAGATCACGAAGAGCAGGGCAATCTTGCAGATGCCGTCCCACGGGGCCCCCAGGTCAAGCGCAGTGATCAGGGGATAGCCCGCCATCATGAGCTGGCCCGTGACGAGCACGGCCGTGCCCAGGATCATGCGTTTGCGCGACGGCTTCTCGGGCGTGAGGGAAGGGTCGATCTTCACAGCGACGGACTCACTCTGGGGCCTCGTGCGCCACGCCGCCCCACGAGACGGCCCTGACGATTGCCTGCATCCGGCGCATGCCGTGTACCTCCCGGTCATCGGATGATACGTCTGCCTTCCGAGGCCGCGCCTCGGTCAGGTACGCTGCCTCCGTGGGCCTCGCTGACGACCGCCTGTACATGATCAAGCGGCTCAAGGCCGTCGTCGTGCCCGAGCTGCGTGCGATGGGCTTCAAGGGCTCGTTTCCGCACTTTCGCCGGTCGCGGAAGGGGTGGGACTACTTGTCGTTCGAGTTCCGCCACCGCTACGGCGGCGCCTTCGCGGTCGAGGTCGGGCGCCGCAAGGACGGTGAGGCGGGCGAAGTGCCCGACAACGAGATGAACGCGTTCTGGGCACGAACCCGAGAGCGCCTCGGCACGATTCGTTCGGGCGAGGATCACTGGTTCTCCTACGACGACGCGCTGATCCGCTTCGGCAAGCGCCGGTTCGAAAGGCTGCTGCCCCAGGTGCTGGAGCTGATCGAGGCGGAGGCGGTACCGTGGTGGGAGGGAGACTGAGCTACTCGGGCAGTCCCCACAGCACCCACGCGGCCCAGTACTGCGGATGCGCCCAGCGGGGCTGGGAGCGCACCTCGGCCATCGCGCGGCGCAGCGCGGTCGCTGCGCTCTCCGGATCCCTCGACTTCGGATTCCACATGCGATAGAACGCCTGCATCAACGCGTTCGTCGCCTCGTCATCCACCTTCCACAGCGAGCAGAGCACGCGCGGCGCACCGGCGAAAAGGAAGGCCTGCGTCAGTCCGACGATGCCCTCGCTGCGGTAGACCTTGCCCTTGGCGGTCTCGCACGCCGAGAGGATCACACCGTCGGCCGGTACACGCATGCGGAAGATCTCGAGCGCGGTCAGGTAGCCGTCGCCGGATTCTTCCGGCGTGAGCGCGAGCGAAGAGAACATCGGACGTTCCGCATCGACCAGCCCGTGGCAGGCGAAATGAACGCTGCGCCACCGCGGACGTGCAGCCAGCATGGTGCGGAGCTTGCCCTCCGTCGCCTCGGCGCCGAGCAGCTTGTGGTTCGCGATCGCTTCGACTTCGGCACGCGTTGCAGGCAGGGGCATGAGCCTCTTTCCCATGCCCGCACCGCGGTGGGCCGGCCCCGAGGCCTGCGTTCCGTAGTCGGGATCGCCGAGGCCTAGGACACCGCTGCCGCGCTCGGTCTTCGCCTCGCGCAGCTTCGTGAGCACCGTGCCCGAGCTGACGTACGAGACGTCACGTTCCGGGAGGAGCAGCGCGAAGGGGACGTACCCGAGGCGTGCTGTGGGCGAGATCAAGACGCTGGTCACTTCATCGTCCAACCGAAGTGGATCGACAAGCATCGCGAGCAGCGCCTTCGCCGCCTTGGGCTCGAGGTAGGGCGGATCGTCGAGCAACAATGCGTCGACGGCCTCGAAGATAGTCTCCTCCTTCGGCAAGGCGACGGCCCGCGCGCCGTCGGGCTCAACGATCAGCGCCCAGCTGCCCCAGATCGTGAGACCGTAGAACACGAGTGCTTCGCCCGGGCGCAGCGCGGCTTGCACTGCCTGCAGGGGCGCGGGCTCCGGATAGGCCAGCGCCGCGCCCGCCTTCGCCTCGCGCTGCACGCGCTCGACGGTCTGTTGCAGCGCCGCCTGGGCGTCCTTCAGTGCCTTGCGCGCCGATCGCACGGCCTTGAAGTTGCGCTGTTCGGTCGCACCGCGGAGCGTGGCGATGGCGCGGCGTTCCTTCGCTTGGGCTTCTTCAACCGCCTTCGTGAGCGCGGGCGGAATCAGGTCGTCGCGCAAGGTGCCGCGCGCCTCGATGGCTTCGAGGAGCGAGCCGGCGCGGCTCGTCTCTGCAAAGAACGCCAGGTCCTCGAGCGCGTCGCTCTCCAGGGCGGCCAGCGACCCGGACCGGAAGATGCGGATCCAGTTTTCCTTGGCGCGTGCGGCCTGTTCCGTGCCGAGCCCGCCGAACGTGAACCCGCTGGCCCGCGTCGCGCGCCTCGCCCAACGAACGGAAGCCGCGCGGTCCTCGATCTGCAAGTTGGCATTCGCCAGGTTCGCGCACAGCAGCATCTCGAAGTGGGGCGAGATCGCGTCTCCGAAGATCTCGAGCGCGCGCTCGAAGTGAGCGATCGACTGCTTCGGGTCGTCTTCGACGACCAGCGCGCCGAGCGAGTTCTCGATCATCGCTTCGCGGCGTGTGGCACGCAGCTCGCGAAACACGGCTGCCGCTTCTGCGAACGCCTCGCGTGCCCTGCCCTTGTCGAACAGGGCGTAGCTGCCGCCCATGGCTGCCAGCGTCGACGCGACACCGAAGCGATCGCCCCGTTCTCGCCGCAACGTCAGGGCTCGTTGGAACAGCTCGATCGCCGCCCGCGGGTCCGACTCCACCGTGCCCAGGTTGTGGAGGTCGATGGCCATCGAGCGCCGGTCGCCCAGCTTCTCATGCATCGCCAGCGCGCCGCGGTATGCCTTGGCGGCCGCCTCGTAGTCGCCGAGTCCGTTGTGTACGAGACCCAGGCCGGTGAGGGCGCGTGCCTCGAGCGTCGCGCGAAACCGGGGCCTCTTCACCTTCACGCCCAAGGCGTACGCGGCCTCGAAGGCGCGCAGTGCGTCAGCCAGAGCGCCGGAGCGGACGTGGAGGTTGCCGAGCTGTTGCAACACGTCGCCAAGATCCAAGGGGTCGCCGCCACGGCGCGCCAGGACTTCCGCGCGCTCCAGGTCGGCACGTGCGTTCCTGTAGTCGGCGCGCTTGCGATACAGCGCGGCTCGGCGCAGGAGGCCGACACGCACGCGATCATCGTCGCCGCTCTGCTCGGCGACTGCCAGGCCCCGCGCAAGCCACGCCAGGGCCTCGTCGTACCGGCCTTGGCGTCGATACGACGTACCAACCTCGATCATCGCCGAGCTCGCGGATGCCGAGTGGCCGATCGCTTCCGCCGTCCGAATCACGTCGTCCAAGTGCTTTCGCAGCGCGACCTCGTCGCCGCGGCGGATGAGATAGAGGAGCTGGTGTTCGAGCATGACGAGCCGACCGCGCTGGTCGTCCCATGCGGTGAGCGTCTCGAGTGCCTTGCGCGCGTAGGCCATGGCGGCTTCGGTTTCGCGGGCACTCCGGCGTGCGCGTATCGCATAGTCCATCGACTCACGTGCCGGCGAGCGCCAGTCCAGCTCGACCATCATCGCGGCGGCGCGCTCGAATGCGTCAGCACTCTCCTTGCGTCGCTTGAGCTTCGAGAGGCTCAATCCCTCGAGGTACGCGAGCCGCGCGCGCGTAACGGCGCCTGCGGTGTCGGGGATCCTGGCGAGAAGCTCGATGTTCTCGGCTGCCTTGGCGGTCTTGTTGTCGCGTACGCGGCGGTAGAGCACCCAACCGGCGGCCTCGGGGGTCAGCGCGATCTCCGGCTCGAGCAACGCGAGTGGGCGCTTGCCGGCACCGTTCGGCGCCGCCTCGCACAGCGCCCGAGCCGCGTCGACCCGGCCTCGCGTGCACAGTTCGAGTGCGGTGATGAGAAGGTCCCGGTCGTCGCTCATGGCCGCGAGGGCCTCGGGATCCCCGTCGTCAAAGGCCGCGATCACGGCTTCCGCGTGGTCGTCCAGCTTCTTCTTCTTCGCGGGGGGCTCGGCAGCCGCGGAGCTGCTCAGCGCCAGGACGACGAGGATGGAGAGAACTCTCATGCGGGGAGGACCCGTGCGCCGCCGGAACTTGCACCCGATGCGGATCCAGAAGCGGCGCTTTGGGGATGGAGGATACCGGCGCGACCTATGCTGGTGCGGGATGGCGGACGACAAGACCCCCGAGGCCGATGCACTGCGCGCAGCGGGCGAAGAACGGGAAGAGCGCCTCGGCGGGCTCGTCGAAGCGCACCGGCGCCGCTTGCTCAACATGGTCCACCTGCGCATGGACCCGCGCCTCAAGGCGCGGCTCGGTGCGTCGGACGTGATTCAAGACGTCTATGTGGATGTCGTCCGTCGCATCGACGAATACCTCGAAGGCCCGGAGATACCGTTCTTCCTGTGGCTACGGCTGCTGACTGCGCAGAAGATCGTCGATCTCCATCGTGTCCACCTCCACGCCCAGAAGCGCGACGTGCGCCGGCAGGCCGACGGCCGCATCTCCGGGCATCCCGAGGCGACGTCCATCGCGTTGGTCGACCACCTCATGGGGCAGGGCACGACGCCGAGCCAGGCCTTGGCGCGCCAGGAGCTCCGGCACCAGGCGATCGAGCTGCTCGACGACATGAAGCCGGACGACCGCGCCATCCTCGTGCTGCGTCACTTCGAAGAACTGTCCAACGCGGAGGCTGCGGCCGAGCTGGGCATCGGCGAGGCGGCTGCCAGCAAGCGCTACGTGCGCGCGCTGGCGCGCCTGGGTGACGTCATGGAGAGGTTCGTGAAGCAGGGGTAACTGCGCCGCTACTCGGACCCTGTCGGCGCGTTGTCCTTGCCGAGCAGCGCACAGACCAGCGCTCCGAGGAGCGTCCACGTGGCGGGATCCAGGATCGCCGGCGCGAAAACCCACGCGCCCAGGGACCCGGGGCCGGTGAACCACGCCGTCGTCGCGAACAGGATCGAGAGCAGCGGCACGCAGGAGAAGCCGCGGTCGTCGCCGCGTGCCCGGCGCCACCCCGCCCCGACGACACCGAGCACGTTGCCGAGCCACACGAAGACGGCGAGAGCGAAGAGGATCGTAGCGAGCACCGTGGAGATTAGACGCCGCCGGCGACCGGCGCCTACAGTGCGGCTCATGGAGATCCGTCCGGTCGATCCCTCTACCGCCGACTACGAGGGCATGGCGGCGTTGTGGAACGATCTCTTCCCCGACATGCCGCGGCACGGCGACATCTGGCGCCACCGGGACACGAACCCGCACCCGGGCATCGAGCCGTGGGGTGGCTTCGTGGCGATGAACGGCGACTCGCTGCGTGGGATCGGCTACTTCACCGGATGTCCGACCGCCGGCGTGGACGGGCAGCTCCAGTACACCTACGCCGTACCCGATGGTCCGGACGCCGCAGCCGTGCTCGACGCGCTGCATGAGGCCCTAGACGAAGAGGTGGCATCGCACGCGCCGCCGGTGGTGGTCGGCTCCGCGCGCGACACGCACCCCTGGATGGTCGCGTTCTACGAACGCCACGGATTCGACGTCGTGCAGGAGACGGCCAGCAGCACGCTGCGTCGCCCCGATTTCGCCGCCCACGCCGGTGCGGAGGCACGCGAGCGCCTCGCCATCGCGGGCTGCCGGGTGACCAGCGCCGCCGAACTAGCCAAGGACGGCGACGCATGGCTGCGGCCGTACCACGCGCTCGAGAGCGCGCTCGTCGGGGACATTCCGTTTGACGGACCCGTGCGCGAGCGGCCGTTCGAGGAGTTCACCGAGCGCGTCGTCGATCCCGATCGCTTCAACCCGAACGCTGCGTTCGTCGCGCAGCACGAGCGTACGGGGGCCTACGTCGGCATCGGCCAGCTCTGGACCTACACGCATATTCCCGACTACGCGTTCGCCGGCCTCACGGGCGTTCTGCCGGCCTTCCGCCGGCGCGGCATCGCGCGTGCGCTCAAGCTCGCCACGATCGACTTCGCCGCGAGCCACGGCATCGAGCGCATCACGGCACAGAACGAGGTCGACAACCCCATGCTGCAGCTCAACCTCGCGCTGGGATTCGAGATCGATCACGTGCAGCGGACGATGAGCAAGCGGATGTCCTGAAACCTGGGGCGGCTTCAGGCCGTCCCTCTAGCTGGAGTTTCATGGGCGCAGAAAGCAGACGAGTCTTCCTCACCGGCGCGACCACCGGCATCGGTCTGGCCACGGCGCGACTGCTGCTGGCCACCGATCACCGGCTCGTGCTCACGGCGCGCGAATCGTCCATGGATCGTCTCGCCGAGCTGGGGATCCGCGAGAACGAGCGCGTGCGGCTGCGTCCGCTCGACGTCACGAGAGACGAGGAGCGACGCGCGATCGTCGCTGACACGATCGATGCGTGGGGCGGCGTCGATGTGCTCATCAACAACGCCGGTCTCTCCTACCGCGCCGTCGTCGAGCATGTGAATCGTGAAGAGCGTCTGGCGCAGATGGGCGTCAACTTCCGCGCGCCGATGCAGCTGATCCAGCAGGTCCTGCCCGGCATGCGCGAGCGCCGCGAAGGACGCATCATCACGATCAGCTCCGTCGGCGGCATGATGGCGATGCCGACCATGGCCGTCTACAGCGCATCGAAGTGGGCGTTGGAAGGCGCCCACGAGTCGCTCTGGTACGAGGTACGCCCGTGGAACGTGCGGGTCACGTTGGTTCAGCCGGGCTTCGTCCGCTCCGAGGGCTTCACGAAGGTCAAGTACACCAACGACAGCATTCGTGCGGAACGCGACAACTGTGCGAACTACCACATGCACTACAGCTGCATGGGGGACTTCATCGCGAAGATGATGAAGAAGGCCAAGGCAACGCCGGACTCCGTCGCCCGGAAGGTCATCAAGACGATGAACCGCCGGCGGCCGCCGCTGCGCGTCGCGGGCACGCGCGACGCGTGGATGTTCTCGGCCATGCGGCGCGTCCTGCCGCGCAGTTTCTATCACTGGCTGCTCTACAAGAACCTGCCGTGTGTCGATCAATGGGGGGAGAACGCCGTGCCCGGCTGCGGCGCCGACGAGGAGAAGCCCGACGTATGACGGCGTCCGATTGGTCCGCGCTCTTCGCCGAGAGCCACCCCGAGGCGGGGGCCGGCGAAGAGACGATCGCGCGCCTCCTGAAGACGCATGGCGCGCCCCTGAGCGACGAGGAGATCGCGCGTGTCTTCGCCTCCCAGACGAACCCGTTCCATGCAAGCGATCCCATGTACGCGACGTGGCGGCCGTTCGACCCCGAGCGGTGTGCGTTGCCGCAGCGACCCCTGCCGCCCGCCTATCTGGACTTCCTGCGCTTCTCGAACGGCGGCTCGTTTCGCAACGGCAAGCGCTGGTTCGACGCGTTCTTGACGACCGACCAGGTGCGCAGCTACCTGATCGACTACCACATCCCCGAGTACCTGCCGGGGGCTTGGCCGTTCGCCATGGACGGCAGCGGCGACTTCTATCTCTTCGACATGCGCGCCGAGGCCGGCGCGCAAGGCGAGTACCCGGTGCTCTTCGCGCACGCCGCGGCCCTCGGCTACGACGAGGCGCGGGTCGTCGCGGCCTCCTTCGAGGCAGCCTGTCGAGGCACAACCGATCCCGCCGACGCGTAGCTGTGCAGGGCTATCGGCCCACCTGAACGTAAACAACACGTCCGGGCGCCAACGCGCGTCGTTGTTCCATGTGGGCAAGGTGGAAAGAGGGCCGTTGTCACCATAGGAGGCGTGCCGTGGCCCACCGTCGCATGACGGGCACGTTGATGTCCGTGATCCCTGTTCTCTTGGCCCTGGTGGTCGCAACCGTTATTGGAGGATGCGGCATCGGAGGCTCTCCAACGGCCAACCACGTGCAGGAACCGGTCGTTCGGAACTTCTCTCCGTTCATGTCGCCGATCGACTTCAACACGTTGCAGCAGAACCCGACGTTCAGCAACGGAACGCTGACGGTGTCTACATCGGCCGCGTATCCAGGCAAGATCGTCGTCTTCTTCCAGAGCGAGACCAACATCGCCCCTGCCTCGATCTTCATTGGGGGGGATAAGACGCTGGGTGTGGATCCTTCCGCACTTCAGATCACGCGAGAGGTGCCGGGGGTGGGCAACGTGCTCGTTCCCGTGGACGTGACGCTCGTGGATGCCACTCCGTTGGACGCGACCGCGTCGCTCAACGCCGTCGTCTGCCAGCCGCTGCCGCCGTTCGCGACCGCCGGGCCCGGCGGCTTCGTCACGGCGCTTCCTGACGGCCAGTACACCGTCGGCGTCTTCAAGAACGTCCGCAACAGCGCCGGCCGCCAGCTGCGCGACGGGCCGGTCTTCCACTCCTTCACCATCGGCGACGAGGACGCGCTCCCGCCGCGGATCGTCACGACGGATCCTGTGAACGGTGCCCAGAACGTCGGAGCCGGCGTGCCCCCGCCGCCCCCGCCGCCCGGCATTCCGGAAGACAACATCGCCGACGTCTCCGAAGTCATCTTCGGCGATACATCGCCCGACATCGTGATCCGCTTCAGCGAGGCGATTACGGCCGGCACGATCAACGCGAACACCATCCAGGTCGTGGACGCCGGCGCGTTTGCGCCCGTCCCGCCGCCGCAGATTCCGGCGCCGACCTTCCCCAAGCTCAAGAGCGAGGTGGATCAGGCGACACTGCCCTCCAACGGGCACGAGGCCGTCTGGCGCGTCGACCCCCAGACCGGCGGGTTCCCCTACGACACGCAGGTCCGCTGCACGGTCTCCGGCCTCTGGAACGACCAGGACAGCATGGATGCCAACCCGGACACGCCCGACAACCCCTCACCGGTCGCGGACCTCGCGGGCAACGCGATGGTGCTGAGCTTCTCGTTCCAGTTCCAGACCGTGAAGCCGGCAGACCTGCCGGCCAATCCGTTCCCGCACAACTCGATTGCGTTCTCCACCTCCGATAGCGTCGGCTTCATCGACGCGCTGAACCAGGAGGACCTCGCTGATCAAGCCTCCGGTGCAGAGACGTTTCCCTTCGGCGTGCCGCAGAACGTCCTGCCCACCGGCACGGCCAGCGTGGCGACGAGTGCGAACATCCCCAACTTCGATCCCTTCGAGATCAACTACGACAACCGCTACAATGGCGCGACGTGCCACGGGTGGATCTACGTCGTCTCGACGAACACGGGGCAGGTTGCGATCCTGAACACGCGCAACTGCGTGCCGGTCGCGCTCATCAACTCCCCGACACCCGGCGGCATCGCCGTCCAGGTCGGCAGCGGCAGCATCGACTCGTTGCTCGTCACGAACTCGGGTGCAAACACGATCACGGCCTACAACATCGGAAGCGTCACCGCCGGCTTGCAGTTCCTCGATGGCCCCGTGTTCCTGACGAAGACGCTGCCGACGGGCAATACGCCGATGGCGATCTCCGTGACGCAGTGGGGGACCGGCGGCTTCCCGCCCGGCTTCCCGCGCGACGGCTTCTTCAACGGTCCGAGCGTAGCGATGATCATGTACGCCGACTTCACCGACGGTGTCGTCAACACCATCCGCCTCTCGGACGAGGGGCCGGTCAAGCAGTTCGCGCTGGGTGCGGGCTCTTCGCCGAACGACATCGTCTTCACGCCCTGTTTCATACCCGGCCCGTTCCAGCCGCCCATCATGTTTGCGGCCATCTCGCTGGGCTCGCAGCCGGGCCAAGGCACCGTCGCCTACTACATCGCGGGCCCGGGCTGTCAGACCGGCGTGCAGAACGGAACCCGCCCCGACGCGCTCGTCGGCACGCTGCCTGACTTCGACGGTCCGGACGGCCTCGACAACAACCTGCCCGCGAACACCCCGGTCATGTTCACCGTGGCGGAGTCGGGCGCGGGTGCAAACTCCGTCGCGACGCTCGGCATCGAGAGCGCGTTCAACCAGCCCGTCGAGCTCAACCGCTACATCAACGTCGGCGCGAACCCGACGCGTGTCGCACACCGGGCGTCGTACGGCATCGGGTGCATCGCGCCGGCCGGATCCGGCATCTGCAACGTGCCCCCCGTGGTTTCGTGTTGGTACGGAGAGACCCTCCAGGCCGAGATGTCGCCTGTCGGCGATGCCTCCATGACTCCGACCAAGGACCTCTACATCTGTGCCCGCGGCGCGTCGCAGGTGACCGTCATCGACATCACGACGGGGATCCCGAACTTCCACAGTCCGGTGTCCATCCCCGGCGTGCGGTTCATCGCCGGACCGCCGACGCAGTAGCGCCGGCGCGGGCTACTTCGCCTTCTCCGAGTCCCCGCTCGCGCGTTCCTGCGCGCGCAGCCACGTCTCGCCGTCGACCAGCATCTTCTCAAGGCCCTTGACGACCTGCGCGAACGAGGCGCTGTTCACGAGAAGGTCGATGAACGGCTTGGTGACCGACACGGGCAGGCCCGCGTACCGCCCTTGCCGGCGAATGAAGTCGGCCTTGACGAGCAGGGCCGGATCGCCTGATCGGTAGCTGAATCGCAGGCTGATCGCGTTCAGCGGGATCGCAAGGAGCGGTCGATGCCTGCCGCTGTACCGCAGTTCCCAGCTCTGCGCGATCGGCGTGGCCCACGTTTGAAGCAGGTAGCTCAGGGCGCGCTCAGTCGTGGCCGCCGGATCGTCGGGATCCCGTTTCGGGAACTCCGGCGGCTCGATGTGCAGGCGCTTGGCGAGCTCTGCGATCTTGGCCGTGACGTCGGGCCGCACCTCCAGCTGTCCGTAGACGTGGAGGACGAGCGCTTGGGAGATATGGCCTCCGATCAGCCACACGTAGAGCTCCCGCGGCGGGTCCGTGGGTGCCAGCGCGCCATGGAGCTGCTTTCCCTCTTCCTGTCCGAGCGCGAGGCGCACCTCGGACTGGAAGGTCTCGAGCAGCGGCTGCAGGGTTCGAAAGGGGCGCGCCGCGTGCATGTGTCGCCGAATGGGCTCGAGCAAGCTGGACGGGAGGCCCGCGACCGGCATGGCCGCGCGCATGTCGGAGAGGGTCTCGCGGGCGAGTGCGTCCCCGGGCTTGTAGCCCTTGGCGAGGATCATGGAGTCGAGGGCCAGCCGGAAGAGGGCGCCGTGCGAGGCACCATAGCGCTGCGCGAACGCACGCGCGATCCGGGGTCGCGCGCGGCGCAGGTAGCTGCCGAGGCGCGGGCCATCGCGGCCCCGGCTGCCCGTGGCGATCGGATAGGGACGTGGTGTCACGCCGGTCGCAGCGACGAGCCGCGCGAACGAGGCCATGACGAGCGCCGCGGGCGGCCGCAGCCCGTCGATCCGACGAAAGCCGGTGTCGGCGAAGCGGAGTCCGAAGAACCAGGCCGCTTCGCGCGTGGTCAGGTACTTGCGCGCGACGCGCTTCTCCTCGCAGCACGCCGTACGAGCGCCGAGAAGAACGGCCACGAGAACGCCTGCAACGATGACCGGGCTGCGCATGCCTCGACTCCTTCGAGTCGAAGGGTACACGCGCGCGGCGTCAGCGTTTCGGTGCGCGTAGCGTCAATCGTACGCGCGCGCCCTTGCGTACGGAGGTCCCGGCGGACGGAGACTGCGAGGCGACGTAGCGCGGCCCGCGCGCTGAGCCGTTCCAGCTCACGAACGTCCAACCGAGGCCTGCGCGCTCCAGTCGGTTACGCGCCTCGTGCGCTCGCAAGCCGACCACGTTCGGGCAACGGATGTACTGGCGCTTGCGCGGAGGCGTCGCGCCCTTGATGCGCCGCGCCGTGATCCGGACCAGTGCGTTGCGTGCGACCTTGCGGCCTGCGGCGGGATGTTGCCCGGTCACAACCAGGTGTCCGCGTCCCTTGGCGTCGCCCACGAGGCGGACAGCGAGACCCGCGCGCGCGATGCGGTCGCGCGCCTGACGCACGCTGAGGTTCAAGACGTCCGGTACGGTCACCACTTCGCGGTGCGCGTGCACCGCGTCGATGGGCAGCAGGAGACCGAAGGCGGCGATGACGCCGGCACCCAGGATTCGCATGACGAGTGACCTCGAGCGGGAATGCGCAAAGCACGTACCGGCGCCTGCTGCCCCATGACGCGGCGGCCTAAGTCGTTGTTCGGGCGCGTTCTACAACCGGGCGCGACACGGTGGCGCATCGCCTGCGTGTCTCCGTCCGGGGACGGAATGGTCGGTGCGGCGGGACACGCGGGGCGTTTGGATCCCTGTGAGGGCGTTTCCCGCATGCCTAGCCGCCGTTCTGCTCGCCGCGTGCCACGGCGCGCCGGGAGCACTCTGGCCCAAGCCGCAGCCGGAGTCTTCGGACACGGTCGAAACCGAGGGCGCGCCCCGGCCGGTCGATGTCACCACGCTCGGAGCGGGCGCGGCGCCGGGCAACGCAAAGAGCCCCGGCGGCTTCGTCCCGCGCGGTTCGATGCGCAACTTCTACGCCGGGGCACGCAACCGCCTCTGGTACTACATGAACTGCTACTACTGGGTCGCCGACACAGCCCCGCGAGAGGACCTCTGGATCAAGGCCGACGTCAGCGAGCAGTTTCGTGAGCTCAGACGCTGGCCCGACGGAGACGCCGTCCCGGACAGCGAACCCAAGGTGACGGTCGAGTACTGGGAGGTCGGGAAGAACGGGCGCACGATCCGGCTCGACAATCACAAGGACTACCTACGGCTGAAGGACCAGTACAGCGCGGGCAAGATCGTCGTCGAGGTCACCCTGACCCTCGGCCGGCTCCATCTGAAGGACAAGCGCGACCGCTGGGTCGAGCCTGACGAGGCGTACGTGCTCGAGTCGCGCAACTACCGCGGTGGGGGCGGTGTCGGCGCGGACGGCGCGCGCTTCGTTCCGCTTGCCACCGAGGCCGTCACGACGTGGAGCTACGAGATTCCCTGGGACACGCATCCCCAGCGTCTGACCCGCAGCAACTGGAAGCGCACGAAGCTGCCAACCTGGAAGCTCGCGAACCGGGAAGCGCCGCCGAACGCGCCGGGGGCCGCCCCGCCGGTCGTCACGCCGCGCGCGGAGTAGCGACTACTTCTTCCGGCGCGGCCACTTCACGAGGTACCAGCGCCCGTCGAACTCCTTCACGGTGAGGCTGGGATGCCCGTACTTGAAGCCCACACGCACGACGGTTCCGTCGCGCGTCTTCCTGAGCTTGTACTTGGGAACCAGCGCTTCCAGGAGCGTCTCCACCTCGTCGCGGGGGTACTTCTTGGCCACGCGTGCACGGAGCTTCGCGGTTGACTTGGCGAACTGCGCGAGCAGGAGCACCTTGATCGTGGCCTCCGGCATCGGGTGATCCGGTACCGTGTTCTGGAACTCCGCGCAGAGCGACGGCCAGTGGCCGACGCGTTCGAAGAGCCAGGTGTCTCCCATGACGAGCGCCAGGGTTGCTTGGGCCGCCGCCTGTTGCGGCGTCGTTGCGTCCGCCTCGTAGAAGCTCTTCGGCTTCGGGCGGTAGAGGACCCAGTCATCGGCCTCGGGATAGAGGTTCCGCATGCCCAGGACTTCGCCCGTCTTCGGGTCGAAGCCCGCTTCGATCTTGGTTCCGCCCGAGAGCTCGGCCGTGATCGCGATGGCCGGCTTGCCCAACCACGTACCGTCCCTCTTCAGGGACCACGTCAGTCGCCGGAAGCGCGTGTCATACGGGTCCCAGTGGCGCGCGCGGAACGTCCCTTCGGCGAAGCCGCTCAGCCGGCTGAAGAGGAGGATCGTGCCGCTCGTGGCCTGCCACGGCTCGATGTTGCGCACCCGGCGCTTCGTCGGCTCTCCTCCATTCTTGGCAACCGTGACCCCGACGCCGCCGGGGATGGTCTGCCACGTCGCGTCGGCCGACTCCTTCGAGCTCTTGAACCGGAAGGTGCCGCTCACGGGCGTGAGGGTGCCGTCGTAGAGCGCCTCCTCTACCCAGTCGTCCCATACATAGCGCAGGCGCCAGCCGGGGGAGCCGTTCACGGTCGTTGCGCTCGCTTCGATGACTATGGACCCGAGGTTGATCTTCCCGTCCGTGCCGATCACCTCGCCTTCGAACAGGAAGGCAGCGTCGGTCTTGTCGGGTGCGGGCAGCTTTGCGAGCGCCGCCTTGTAGGCGGCTACGTTCGCGGCGTCGTCGGCGAGCGCCGGGGGCGCCGCGAGGCACAACAACAGCACGGGAACGAGGAGGCGCATGGGCGCCAGCGTACCGCGCTTGCTAGAGCTTCGTCGAGGTGACGAAGACGTACGTCGTGTGGGATTCGTGGGTGATCGACGAGAACATGCGCATCGCACCCGAGCCGGCCTTGACCGTGCTCTCGAGCTTGACGGCCCCCTGGCCCGGCGGGATTTGCGTGCCCGGTGCGACAGCCTGGCTCGAGCCGATCGGGCCGGTGATCCTGGCGCGAATCGAAGTCGAGATCTGACCGTCCTGCGTGGCGTTCGAGGTGAGCGACAGCTCGGTCATGCTCTTGACGAAGCCGCCGAAGCCGCCGCGCGGCGCCTGCTGCGGCATCTCGTTGGAGTCGGTGTGCTTGGCGGGCGTGTCCCAGGCGGTCGAGGTCTGGAAGCGGCACGCGCGGGCGGCCCGGCGGCCGGCGCCGGCGAGTCGCTTGTGGATGGCGGTGGCGTCGGCGGGGGTCTTCTCGCTCAGTGCTTCGAGTTCCTTGACCAAGGCGGCGTCGCCGGTGTGCCAGATCTCGCAGAGGACGGTGACGCCGCCGCCGGGTTTGGCGGGCTTGTCCTCGGCCTGGACGGGCAGGCCGAGCACGGCGCAGACGACGAGTGCGATGGCGATCAGGGGCAGGGGCGACTTCCTGGGTTCCTCCGGGGTGCGGGCCACGGGGCCGGCCGGGAGCGGCCCCATGCTAGGAACTCCCGGTCGCGCGCGTTCTTGAACAGGCGGAATCGAAGAACTGCCCAAGTCGGTACCATCCGGCGGGATGAGCGACGACTTCCTCTATCGCGACCTGCCGGTGGTGAACAAGCGGGTCCATCGGCTTGGACTGGCTTTCAGCTTCGGGCTCGACGGCGACGAGATCCGCCAGGCCCTGGACGCCGGCATCAACTACCTGTTCTGGAACCGGCTGCGGCGTTCGGAGCAGTTCGACGTCGTGAAGGAGGCGCTCCAGCGCGACCGCGAACGGTACGTGTTGGCCGGCGGACCCACGTTCGGCTGGTTCGGGTGCGGTGTGCGACGCGGCACGGAGAAGCTGCTGCGTGTGTTCGACGTCGAGTACATCGACGTCTGCCATCTCTTCTGGCTGAGCAAGATGTCGGCGCTCACGCGCTCCGTGCAGAAGGAGCTGCTCGACCTGAAACGCGAGGGGTTGATCCGCGCGATCGCGGCGTCGATCCACGACCGGCCGAGGGCGGGCCGCCTGGCAGAAGACTCCATCTTCGATCTCTTGATGATCCGCTACAACGCGGCGCACCCGGGCGCGGAGAAGGACATCTTCCCGCACTACGAGAAGCGCCGTCCGGCGACGGTTGCCTACACCGCGACGCGCTGGCGCAAGCTGCTCGAGCGGCCCGATGGCTGGGACGGCGAGGTGATGACGGCAGGGGACTGCTACCGCTTCTGCCTCTCGAACCCGCACGTCGACGTGGTCCTGAGCGGTCCGAAAGACGCGGCGCAGCTCGCGGAGAACTTGCAGGCCCTCGAGAAGGGCCCGCTCACGGAAGAAGAGGACGCCTGGATGCGCCGCTTCGGCGCGGCCGTACACGGCTGAGCGCCCGCACTGCGTGAGTCGTGATTGACCGCGTGCGCGGCGGGCCGGTCGTCTACTTCGACTCCCCACCGGTCACGACGACCTTCGATGGGGCACCGGTGAGCGTCGATGTGACCTTGCTCTTGCTGGTCATCTCCTGACCCATCATGTCCATCGTCGTCTCGATGTCGACGACGGACGACCCCTTGACCGTCCCGGCCAGGGCGAGGTCGACGACCGCGGTCCCCTTGCCGGTCCCGGTCAGCTTGGGGATCATGATCTCCATCCCCCGCATCGACATGCTTGCGTTCTTCGCGGAGCGCTTCTCTTCGAAGGCCAGCTCGATGCGCGAACCCTCGCACTTGGTCAACGTGACCGTACTGATCGACGTTTGCTTCACACGGTTGGCCTCGATCAGCACCGTGACCGTCCACTTGGCGCCAACGCCCACGGCCTCTTCCGGTAGCGGCGGGAGCATGCTCAGCACCTGAGCGCGCATGTTCTTCTGTGCGTCCTCGCCCTCCGCGGCTTTCTTCAGGTAGACGCCGCGGCTCGAGATGCCGACGTCGATCTTCTGCCCCTTCGCGGCCTCGATGCCCTGCTTCATGCCGCCGGCCCAGGGCATGGAGCCGTCATCTTCCATCTTGGCGCTCGTCACCTCGACCGCGAGCTTGAGGTCTCCGTCGCCTTCGCCCTTCGCAGCGCCGACGAGATAGTCCATCTTGATCGGCCCCATCTTCATGGCGCCCATCTGGCTCTCGATGTCCGACGTCGTGATGGCCTTGAACTCGACCTTGGTCTCCGGCGACGGGACGTAGCGAAGCTTCTTGCGCGGCTCGGCGCCGGCCTCTAGGAGCTTCACAACCGGAATCGCGGTCGCCTTGGGGGCCTCCGCCTCCTTCTTCTCTTCTTTGGGCTTCGCCTCGGTCGCGGGGGCGTCCTCCGTGTGTGCCAACGGCGCAAGGACCCCGAAAGCGAGGACCAGGAGTGCAAGAAGAGTGACCAGACGCGACATGGCGAGCCTCCGGGTTGTCGAGATGGGGGAGGATACCCAGGAAACAGGTTGGCCGGGGCGCCCCCCGAGGCCAGTACCCTGGCGACCAGCGTGTTCGCTGCTCGCGGGAGGAACCATGTCCAAAGCCGCAGTCCCTTGCTTGCGCTACCAGGACGCACACGCCGCGATCGACTGGCTGTGCGAGGCGTTCGGCTTCGAGAAACACCTTGTGGTTCCCGCCGACGATGGCGGCGTGGCGCATGCCCAGCTCGTGCGGGGCGGAAGCATGGTGATGCTGGGGTCAGCGCGAGACGACGAGTTCGGTGCGCTGTGCGCCCTGGCCAATGACGCTGGCGGCTCGACCCAGAGCACCTACTTCGTCGTGGATGCCATCGACGCGCACTACCGCCAGGCCGTAGCAGCCGGCGCCGAGGTCGTCATCGAGATCCGGGACGAGGACTACGGCGGTCGCGGCTACTCGGCCAAGGACCCAGAGGGCAATCTGTGGAACTTCGGCTCCTACGACCCATGGGCGGATCCGACGTAGTCGATGCGCTCTGGAGAAAGGCACCCCTCGCTGGCCAATCGCTATCGCTGGCCGCGGACGGGAGTAGACTCCTCGTCGCCAGATTGAAGCGTCGGGGCGTGGCGCAGATTTGGTAGCGCGCCTGAATGGGGTTCAGGAGGTCGCTGGTTCGAGTCCAGTCGCCCCGACCATACATATACGCGACCCCCTGGAGGTGCCCGTCGCTCGCCCGGGCGGTGTGCGCCTGCGGCCTTGAGGCTTCACGCGGCTCTCTCGCGCGTTCCCCTCCGGAGAGGACTGGACAGCCGCACCACCCGGCTCCTTGTCGGTAGGAGGCAGCAGGACGAGATCATCGGACCCCAGCGGCCCCTCGCCTACGAGCAACCAGAAGCTGCCGTCCTCGCGCGCCTCGATGCCCACGATGAGATCGCGCAACGCTGCGCGCACCTCCTGCAGGTCCGGAGCTTCGAGCGCCTCGCGCAGGTTGCTGAGGCGGGTGGTCCTCCGGTGATCATCGAGCCGGACCTCGCGCGCGCTCTCCAGCACTGAGAGCCGTTCGATCTCGTCATGGATCTTGAGTCGTCGCTCAGCCAGGCCCTCGGCTTCCTCACGCAGGGCCGCCAGCGGAAGTCCGGCCTTGATCGCGGACAGGATCTGCTCCTCCTCCTTCTCGATCTTGGTGCGCTCCGCCTGTAGAGCGGAGCCTTGTCCGTTGGCCTGACGAAAGTGCTCCTCAAGAAACGCCCGGCGCCTCGCATCGAGGTAGGCAAGCCCCTCCGCCGTGAGGACGTGCTCCTCCAGGGCGTCGAAGGTGGCACGCTCGAGCACAGGGGCTTCGACGGTTGTCCTGTTGCTGCAGAGGTCGCCCGCGCTGCTCCGCGCACGATTGCAGGCAAAGCGCCGCTGGTCTCGACCGGTTCCTCGGCGTCGCTGCTTCGCGTTTCGGCTTGAGGTCCAAATGACGTAGTTCGCGCCGCAGGATCGGCACCGCACGACACCGCTGAGCACGGAAGCAGGGGAACGTCCACCGCGGATGTGCGCGCCCTCGCGACCGAAGGCCTTGCCCTTGTTCTTCTCGAAGCGAGCCTGGACGGCGCTCCACGTCTCCTCGTCCACGAGCGGCATGTGCGCGCCCTCAGTCACAACCCACTCCTCGGGCGGCACGGCGACCTTGCGCCGCTTGAAGTCATCGCCCACGCGAACCTTGCGCTCGCGGGTCCGGCCGTAAACCACATGCCCGCGGTAGACGAGGTTCAGGAGCAGGGATCGCAGGAACGTAGCGGCGTAGCCCTTGGGCTTGGCGGCCCGGTAAGGCCCGTCCGGTGCGTTCAGCTCATGGGCGATGCGCCTGAGCCCCATGCCCTGGGCATGCCGTCGGAAGATGTGCGTCACGATGGGACCGCGGAGCGGATCGGGCTCGAGCTTCACGCCCAGCCGGAGCGGCCGCCCGTCTCGGTCGGTCTCCGTCTCCGAGAACACCGCCTTTCGCGCGTAGCCGAACGGCGTCTTGCGCCCCGAGACCCAACCCTGACGGGTGCGGGCTCCGACGCCGCGCCGTACACGGCGCCCCGTCTCGCGTGAGTCGGCTTCTGCCTTGATCTCCCGGATGCCGGTCAGGAACAGCCCAGCCTCGGGCTCGGGATCGACGTAGCCATCTGCGGCCGAGAGGATGGACACGCCGTAGCCGGACAGCGTCTCCCTCAGTCGCACAGCATCGGCCCGGTTCCTCGCGCGCAAGGAGGCCCGGGCCGCAATCGGTCCTCTCAAGAGGCACCGCGCGGAGGACCGGCGCGCCATCGCGGCCCTCAAGCGTGAGGTGGCGAGCCTGAAACGGGACCTGGCGTTCTTGCAGAAACGCGAGAAGGGCCGGCTTGAGCGCGCGCCGAAGCGGGCGTCAGCTCAAGGCGTTCGATTCTCTCCCAAGTGGGTGGCCGCAGACCGCAAACGTCTGGGCCTCTCGGCCAGGGACTACGGGCTCTTGGTGGGCGTCTCGATGCTCACGATCTACAACTGGGAGAAGGGGAAGTCCAAACCGCGCGCCCCGCAGCTGTCAGCCTGGGCTCGTGTCAGAGGCATCGGCAAGCGAGAGGCGATGAAGCGACTGGAGTTGCTCGAACAGTAAGCCAGATTACGAGCGCCGAGCCGTGTATAGCAACTGCTGTTAGTGATTGCTGTGTTTCGACTCCCGGGAGGCGCCCAGCCCTACAGGCACTCTTCGATGAGCAGCAGGATCGCTGATGCTGTGGGGTTGATCGCGTACTGCACGCGATGGCGAGAGGGGCTGCGGGTCTTCGTTCGCGCGCCATGTGCCGAGCTCATCCGATTGCGGAGCGTCGCGACAAGCATGAGTGGCTGCTCGCAGTAGGGATCCAGTCTCGATTACGATAGTGGTCTTCAGGAGTCGTGCGGCAGTGTCGGTCTCCTTGTGTGACCAGTTCCTTACGCTACACACGACCTTCATGACGCTTTCAAGGGCACTGCCGCACTTGGTCAGGGAGTCAGCACACCGCTGCCTATGGTGGTCTGTGAGAGCAGCGATGAACTCCTGCGGCGATCTCGGCGCAACCTAGGCGTGCGACCCGCAGCGCGCCCTGCATCTCGTCGGACGCATCGGTACTCCCGCGCTCAGACCATCGCGCACCATGTGCCCAGGTATGGCATCCAGATCGCCGGGAACTCGGAAACGCGATGAACAAGACCAACAAAGCCGGTTCCGAGCAAGCTCCGGACCACCGCCCAGGGAACGGTCCCGACCAACGATTGGAGATCCGCCCTACCTCAAGGGCTTGGGGTCGCTGCCAGTGTGGCGGCCAGTCCGGTCCCAGGCGATCGCACCGCGCACGTACTTGGCGCGTTCTGGCCGAAGGCCATGCACGATGTCGTACTGCTTCCACGCGCGGATGCGATACCGCATGAAGTGCGGCTCCCTTTCCGCGTCCGTCCCCAGGTGCGCGAAGATGAACCCGAGGCGTTCGTGGGCTTCGGCATGCTTCGGATCGACCAACACGACGCGCTCGAGGACGGGAATCTCCTCCTTCCGCAAACCGAGGTACTCAAGCGCCCACTGCAGGGCCATGAGGGCCTCCACGCTCTGCGGGGCCAGCTCCACGGCGCGCATCGCTGCCCGCATGGCCTTCTCGGGGCGTCGCGCGCCGAAATGGGCGCGACTCACTCGGACCCACTCGTGGGCTTCCGTTTCGCGGATACGGTAGTCCTCTTCCGACTCGCCCTCGGCTCGAGTCTCGTTCCCTGAGGCGGTCTCCGAGAACTCCTGCGCCACCGGGAAGGGCACCGCGCTGACCGCCCCGCGCATCTCCCTTAAGGGGCCGACCGGCACGGCGAAGTTGAGGTTCTGTGCCGTCTTCCGCGACATACGCACGACGCCGATGACGGCCCCGCGCGCGTCAAGGACGGGGCCTCCGCTGGAGCCCGGAGACACCGCCGCGTCGATCTGCAGCAGCAAGCCATGCGGTGCCAAGTTGCGAAGGCCCGAGACGATCCCCATCGTTGCACTCAACTCAAGCCCGTGCGGGCTACCGACCACGATGACGGGGTCTCCGACTCGGGGCGTGGCGCGGGCGAGCGTCAGCGGTCGCACGGTCGGCGCTGACGCGTCGAGAGCAATGACCGCCAGGTCCGCCTCCCTGTCGATCGCAAGCGTTCCCAGCGCGGCGACGACCGTGCCGTCGGCGAACTTCGCGAACACGCGGCTGGCGCCTTCGATGACGTGGTGGTTCGTGGCGACGCGCCCCGGCGCGACCAAGAACCCCGAGCCGAGCCCAGCGTGCTGACCGCGCTTGTCCTGCGTGTATAGCGTCACTATGCAAGGACGAACGCGGGCCAGGACTTCGGCGGGTGAGTTCCGCGGCGACGAGGGGGGCCGGTTCGCTTCCGCCGGTGGCTCGGTGACCGTCAGAAAGCGTTGGAGATCGGGCCAGGAGACGAGACCGAGCAGTGCCAAGGCCGAAAGCAGGATCAAACCGGCGGTCACCGTGTGTGGATCACACTGCTGGATGAAACGGCCCATGAGACCAGGCTCCGAGCGCTGCGCGGGCACCACGCCTCATCGTCCGTATGTACCGCGCGCTTGAGCCACGAAGGCCGAGGCGTCAGAGGCTGCGCCGACGCTACCCCTGCCCGGTTTCCGGGTTGCGGGCAACTCGGAAACGACCTTTCCGTCTACATTGCCTCATGGACAAGGAACCGGCGGCATGGGCCATGCTCTTGGGTTCGAGGCCGTTTCCGGTTTCCTGCCAAGACGGAAACCGCTAGCCTCATCCGGTTGGCAGGTCACGCCGCGCACCGGCTCCTTTCGCTACCCGGTCCCGGGCGGCGGGTAGCGGTAGGAGTCGATGCAGAATCGTTCCGTGAAGCCGAGCCGACGGCAAATCGGCGCCGACGTCGTGCTGACCGCCGCCACGGTCACGAGATCGCGGCCCATCTCCCGCAGCACCTTCATGCGGTCGAGAATCAGCGCCTTGTAGACGCCCTTGCCCCGATGCGCTTCCGGCACGGCGCCGCCACTGAAGTGCACGGACTCGGGAAACAGCGACATGGAGGCCGTGCCCGCCGGCTCCCCGTCGAGGCGCGCGATGTAGTGCAGCTCCGTGCGGTCGCGCCGCGCCAATTCGCGGTCGAGCAGGCTTCGGAGGCGCGCGCGCCCCGACCTGCCAACCCTCCGCCGCCGTCCGAAGGTACGTCTCGGCGTTCACACGCGTGACCACCTCGATGGACGGCCCATCCCGCCGTAACGCCGGGAAGTCCCCCGGATCGACCGTCATGCAACACAGCGTCTCGAAGTGCACAAGCCCCGCGGCGAGCAGTCGGTCCGTCAGATCCGGGGGATGGGCACGCGGGCGTCACGCGCCACATGAACGGCGTGTCCACTTCGGCGTAATGCGAGCGCACGCCGGCGATCCGGGTGTCGGCATCCGTGTCAGCGAGAATCGCGTGATGGACGCAGTTTCGCCAAACGACGGGCGCGTCCGGAGTCGTGACCTGAATCCATCCGGTTCGATCGTCGATCGCGCCGGTTTCATCGCGGTGAAGACGCTGACGGAGCGCATCGCGAAACAGGGAGACGAAGAGCATACGGGCGCAGGGTACCAACTCCGGACAGCCGAGCCGGCGAAGGTCAAGCCGAGCAATCCTGCCCCCGCCCGGTAGCCGTAGACTACGCAACGTGACCGCGCGCACCGTGATCCTCCTACTCCTCGCTTTCCCGGCAGCCTCTGCTGCGGCACGCGACGCGCTCCCGGGACGTGGCCGGATACCCAAGGACGCCACACTGTGCGCCGTATGGACGGTTGACGTGGACGAGGTGGACGAGTTGGTGCTTCATCGCGCGGAGGCCGAGACGGTCCACGTCGAAGGCAAGCCTCCCAGGCGCAGTGAAACAGAGGTGCTTGTCCCGCTTCCGCGAAGAGAGTTGGGCCTCTTCGCGCGCTTTCGCCGCGGACGCGGCAAGGTCGAGGTTGTACAGGACCCGTCGCGGAAGAACCGCTACCGAGGCATCGTACGCGTCACAGACAACAAGCGCGGATGGGCGAAGCAGGTCGTTGAGATCTACTTCGGACCACGGCCCGATCCGCCGCCCCCCTTCCCCGTTGTCCTGCCGGACGTGACGAGCAACGAGCGACCCGCGTTCTGGGGCGAACGCGACGGACCTGAGCGTGCCATCGCGGCCAAAGCACCCATGGCGTTCTCTTGGACGGGCCGAGTTCAGGGCTACGCCGTCTTGTCCGTGGGCCCTCATTCTGTAGCACTGTCCGCGCCCAGGGGAACGGCGACGACAGCTGCATCGAAGTGGAACGCCCCGGTGCCCGAAGGGCACTATCTGGTTCTGTCCGTCTGCGATGGACCGGATTACGCGCGCGTAGTCCAGCGGATGAACGTCGCCGCTGAGAGCCGTGCGTTCATCGAACTCAACGCAAAGGGCACGTGCCACGTTGTCGCGCACGTCGTGCCCCAGACAGCCATTGACGCGCTGCACCCGCCACCTCCTGAACTGAAGGGAGTTTGGGAGACCGCGCGCACGTTGGAGCGGCAGCGCAAGAGTGCGGAAGCGGCGAGCCACTGGATCGACGCCGCCGTGCGGACGCCGAGTTCGGTCTCTGCGAGGATCTGGGCCATTGAACAGTTCTGCCGGCTGCAGCCCTACCCAGGGCCGGAGCTGAGCACCGTCGAGAAGCTGACACTCGCAAAGCTCGCCGCGCAAGAGCCTGTCGTTCCCCTGACGGGGAGGAACATGATCTTCGCGTGGCCGAAGGAGTACCTGGAGCGGACGCCCATACGCTGGCGCTTCCTCGCAGAAACCGACGCGGCAATGGAGTGGCTGAGATACTGGACGGGCAAAGACCAGGTGAGGGCGCGCGGCAAGCGCATGATCAGCCGATTTCGGGCCGACGACGGCGGCATCGCGCTCTACGTAGGGTTTCGCCTGCACATCCCGCGAGCCGAGATGCGCTGCCCGCCGGACCACGGGCCCTACAGCCACGAAGTCTCTCACGGCTACATCGTGTTCCCGGCGCTCTCTCCGACGGGGCGCTACAACGAGGGACTCACGGAGGTCGCGCGTATCTCCTACTGGTGGTTCCTCGGCGAGGACGAACGCTGGCGTCGATTCGAGCGGAAGTGCCTCGAGACGATCAAGCGACACTACGAAGACGGTGGTGACCTTGGCGACGTGCCGGGCTACGCCGGAGCGGCCGGGGTCTACCTGGCACTCGCGCGCCGATTCTGTGCGCTCGACGGAAACTCGATCGACTGGCGTCGGTTCGCTGCGCTGTTTCGCGCGGCGGGCGGGAAACGCGGCTTTGGGCAACTGGCCGCGGAAGCGGAGCGGGCGTTCGGTGCTGACGCTCGCGTACTGATCGAGCAGCTTCGGCTCCCTTGAGCACACCCTGCGGACAACTCGCGCCCGTGTCTTCCGCTTTGCGGGGAAGACGGAAAGCGCCTTTCCGTCTACATTGCATCTGGAGCCTCGCATCGGTCGTAGAGGTCTACGCTTTGGACTCTCTGGCGGTTCCGCCTACCCACGAAAGCGGAACCCTCCTGCTCGGTCCGCACTTCGGCGATTCCTCTGCATCGAGGCTGTCAAGACGTTATGGAAGTGGTATGAAGTGCGTTAGAGTCGTCTTGATTGGGTTCGCCATTGGCGTGGGCGCCTGGGTGCCCCAGGGTCTGACGCAGGCCGATCCGCCCGCCGACGTCCGACCGTGGTCTGGCGTGCTGCCTGATCCGGATCAGGCCGACCACGAGGAGAGCAGGTGGCTCTCGGTCCGCGTGCTCGACCAGCGCACGCGCACGCCGATCGTCGGCGCGCGGTGGGTTCGCACGCCGGAGTGGATCGCGCCCCATCGTCTCCACCACGATGTCGTGATGGAGGTCGCTCGCACCGGGCCGGACGGCATCGCGTTCATGCCGACGCGCTCGCGCGCTTGGAAGCACGACTGCCACTGGCTCGTGCTGGCAGAGGGCTACGCGCCTTCGTACGAGTACGCGACGCGGCCAGAGCCCGAGGTGCTGCTCGAGCGGGGCGTGGTCGTGAGCGGCCGTGTGCTGGACCCGTTCGGTCGGGGCGTTTCGGGCGCGCTTGTCGAGTACCTCGGGGGTTGCAGCCACGGCACCGCCGCTGCGCGTGCTGTGGCTGACGACGGCGGGCGCTTCACGCTGGGCCCGGTGCCCTCATCCCTCCCCGGCCAGCTCTGGGTTGCCGGCCGCCGGATCGCAGCGGACCTCCTCGCGCTTGACCGGCCGGCCTCGGCGGGTCGAGACTGCGTGCAGCTCGCGATGGACCTGGGCTTGGCCTACCGGGGCACCGTGGTGGATCCGCTCGAGAGGCCACTTGCCGGCGTCGTGGTCCGCGCGTGGAACGAGCAGCGGGGTCCCACCGCCATGACGGACGCGAACGGTCGGTTCGCCCTCGATAGCGTGGAGCCAGGCGCGGGCATCGTCGTGTTCGGACCCGGCGCCCTCCTCGACGAGGTCCCGTGCGACGTGGACGACACGTTTCCTGCCACGCCGACTCGCATCGTGCTCTCGGGCCTCGGCGTCATGGAGCGGGAGGCGACGGGCCGGGTACGCTTCCGCGCTCGCATGGCCGATGGCGCACCGGCCACAGGCGTGTCGTTCCGCCTCGTGGGCGAGAAGACCGGACGAGGCCCCTCGGGCATGACGGCGGAACGCGACGAGCCCGACGGGAGCAAGGCAGGCGAGGCCGTTGAGGAGGCCGTTCCCGGCAGCTACCGCGTCGAGCCAGACGATCCGTTTTCGCCGGTCACGTTCGATCCGATCTCCGTCGTGGTGCGCGCGGGTGCCGAGGTCGTTGCGGAGGCGCGCATGCGTGCCCAGCCGCGGCTCGCGATCCGGGGCGCGATCCCCGCGAGCGCGGATCTGCAGCTCACGGTGCCCGGCGCCTCGACGTCCGCGGTCGTGGGCGAGGACGCATGGCCCGAACACCTGCCCGCCGCGTGCGAGGCCGCCCTGCGTGTTGTTCCGAAGGGTCGACCAGCGTTCTTCTTCTCCGTCGGCGTGGTGCGCGACGGAATACGGACCGCGACGGTGTCGCTTCCTCCCCCGCGGCGCATTCGCCTGCCCGGTGACGCGCAGGACGTCGAGCTTCTCGACGGGCAACGTGAGGCATTCGGATATCGCGACGGCGCCTTCTTCGCGACCGATGCCGTAGGGCGACTGACGTTGCGATGGCAGGACAAGACGCGGCGCGGATACGAGGCTCCAGTGGAGCTGCCGGACACCGTCGGCGGGGTCGTCCAGATCGATACGGCCCTCGTACGGTCCCTGCCCGAGGACGACGGCGACAGCGACGAGGGAGAGCGCTCGACACGCACGGGTCCGTGCGCGTTGCGCTTGCGCATCTTCGAGGCTGGAGAGCCCGCCGACGCACTTGTGCTCGTCGGAGGCAAGATCCACACGGCGCCGGCGGGCATGCTCGACCTGAGGGGCTTCGACCCCGGCCGGGTTCGGGTGGTCGTCGCCCCGCGCGACCGCGCGGAAGGGGGCCTCGAGCTCTACCTCGTCCTCAAGCCGGACCGTAGGGTTACGCGAGATCTTGAGCTGAGCGGCGAGTGATACGGTCGGGCAGGCTCTCTTCAAAGAGCCCGTAGCGCTGTGAGGCTCGATCGCAGTTGACGTTTCACGCTGGCGGCAGGCTCAGTGCCGAGGCCGCCGCAGTAGGTGTCTTGATCGCGACATAGTGTCGACCACGCGAGAAGGCTCGAATCCTCAGACCTCCTGGCCGAAGCCTAGAACCACCCGAACGCCTCGAGATCGATCGATTCGTCGGCGCTGAACCGTACGCCCTCGGCTCGCAGCCGCTTGACCTGCTCCGCTCGCGCAGGCGTATCAGCGGGTAGGGAAATACGACCCGCGGCGTTGACGACACGATGCCAGGGGACCTTGGTGTCTTCGCCCAGCCCCGCCAGTGCGAAGCCGACGAGGCGTGGCGTCGTGCCCACGACCTGCGCGGAGACGTCCCCGTAGGTTGTCACGCGACCCGAAGGCACCTCGCTCACGACCGCGAGCAGTCGATCGAAGACGTTCGGTCGCTTGTTCACACGTCGAGGCTAGCACAAGAGGAATGGTCGGCCTGCGACACGACAAGTCCGGCAGCTCATCCCCCTCTATGCAACGGGGTCCAATGTGGCCCCCCCTGTACGCCCCGATCCCGACTGAGCGCGACCGTCTCGGGCACGGACTCACGAACGCTGGCTCCGAAGACCGTTGCGGAGGTGTGCGCGAGCGTGCACATCGGCGGGCACGACCAGGGACACAGGGGCGGGCCTCTACTGCGGTCACGCCGATTGGCTCCGCTGCCCAGGCCGGGTGACCCGGCCTGCAAGGTCGGCGGTCACGTAAGGCAACGACAAGCCAGCGTGCGTGAGCAGCCAGCAGCACATTGTCCCCCGTTCGCATTGGGCAGTTCCGCCAGCAGAACTGGGAACGGTGCCGCTTCAATCGCACGGAGCGCCTCCTGAAACACCCGAACGCCAGACCAGTTCGACACGCGCTCTAGCGCAGCGTCCATGTCCGGATGGGAGCATGCCGTCTCCCGCCACAGGTCGAAGGCATCATGCTCGCGCTCATTGCCCTTCCACGACAGGTCCAGCACCCAGTAACCGTCCTCGCTCAGGACTACCGGTCCTACAGGACAGGGCTTCGCAGCCCCGTCCTTCATGCAGTTGCAGCCGACGTTCGCGTCAAGTCCCACGTACACACTCTACCGGGGTGGCCAACTGTCATTCCGAATCACATCGTGTCCCGCGACAGTGCCGTCGCGAGCGATGCCTGCGCCGCGTACGCATTGCTGCGTTCATGGGCGCGCTACGCACGGTGCAGGCCGGACCCGAGGGGCGACCCCACGCTTGTGCATCGTCTAGTACATGTGGCCGGGCGGCGGCACGCGCGCGGGTGAGTTCCTCAACGTTCTCTCTTTGCCCGTGCCGAGATCGACTTCAATCTGTATGTGATGGGGGCGACCGAGGAGACCGAAGATGAGCCCCGACGCCAGTGATCTTGACTCGCTCTTCGCGCGCGTTCGGGAGCGCTACGAACGCTTTGAGCCCGACGCGGAAGGCAGGCAGCGACTTCTGGACCACCTGCGCAACCTCGCCCGATTTGACGAGGAGCCCCTGGACTACGACCAAGAGGCTCGCTCGGAGTTTCCCGACCGCCTCCCCGTGGCCTATGCGGTCTGCCACCCCGAGTGCGGCCGGGCCGAGTTCATCGTGGAAGGCAGCACGCAGGCGTGCCAGCGATGTGGCGGCCTCATGTTCCGCACTGACACCCGGTGGTACAGCAGCGCGTAGGTGTTTCAGCGACTGGCACTGCCCGCACGGCGCATGAGATCCTCTGGCACCGGGCGCGCCCTATTCCGGCGACTCACCGCGGAGATGCTTCCAGTACCGCTCGGGGGCATCGAGGATCCCCATTGTGATCTGAAGGTGGCTCGTCTCTTCCAGCGAGCTGTCGGCCGGCTGTGGACGGGAGTCGCCCAGACCAGTCACACATCGTGATCGTTGAACAAGCTCGAACTCAACATGTAGTTCACGTTCACGCACCGGAGTCGAAGGCCAACGTCCCGACACGCACTGGCGGTCTGCGGCGAGATCATGCGTACCATTCGCGCATGATCCGCACTGCGCTTGCCGTCCTGGCCGCTCTGGTTCTGTCCATGCTCGCCGCGCCCGTGGTGAGCGCAGAGGAAACGCGCGCGAGTGTGCGAGACAGCATCACCAACGAGACCGTGCGGGGGTGCGATCATTCGCTACAGCGGTGTTCGAGTCGCTGGAGCTACGAGTTTCGGGCCGCCTACCAGCATCAGTTCGAAACAGGACTCGACGACGGCGGTCGACTCGCGGTGGACCGCTTCGCCGCGCAGGCGCGAATCGGGTACGCGCCCACGGAGCGAACCCAGTTCGGGCTGTCGCTGGGATACCGCCACGATGCGCACGACTTCAGCGGCCAGGGACAGACCTTTCCCGCACGCCCTTGGAACAACATCCACTTCGCCAGCATCACGGCTCCAATCGCCTTTTCCGTCAGCTGTCGATGGTCCGTGCGGTTGCTTCCCACGATCCGCACGGCGTTCGAGGATGGCGCGTCGTGGGAAGACGGCGTTGCCGGTGGCGGAATCTTCGGCGCGACCTACCGAGTCAATCGTTGCCTGACGATCGGCCCGGCAGTCGGAGTCCTCACGCAGATCGAGGACGATCCGTTGCTCTTCCCGTTCGTCTTCGTCGACTGGACGATCAGCTCCAAACTTCGCCTTCGAAGCGGGCGGGGGCTGGCGGCAACCCAGGGCTTCGGTGTGTTCCTCGAGTGGCTCCCGAACTCACGCTGGCGCTTCTCTCTCGGCGGCCGCAGCGAACGACTGCGCTTTCGGCTCGACGATCGCGGCGTTGCGCCGGGTGGCGTGGGCGAACACGCAGGGACCTGGCTCTTCGCCGGGGGGACGTTGCGCCTCGGTCGACGGGCCGAGGTCACGCTCTCCACCGGAGCCTCGCTGTTCGGTAGCCTCCGTCTCGAGGATCGAGTCGGGAACCTCCTTGCGCGGGACGACTACGACGCAGCACCGTTCGTGGCCCTCGACGTCCAACTGGACATCTGACCTTCGAACCCTCGTTCGCCGGCACGGATCGGGCACAATCGGGATGCACCCCGGGTTGGGTGCGCGGGTGTCCGATCCGGCATCCAGGGACGGAGTTTCTGCATGACCCATCGGTTCCCCTGCCCCGTGGCCACGATCTTCTCGCGCCGCGTGCGCCCGGGCTTCGAAGAGCGCTACGAGGAGTGGATGTCGGGCATTGTCCGCGCCACCAACGCGTTCCCGGGAAGCCAGGGCACGACCGTGCTGCGGCCGACAGCCGGTCGCGCCGAGTACCTCGCGATCGTCCAGTTCGACTCCGCGCGCAACCTCGAGCGTTGGCTCGAGTCAGACGAGCGCGCGTCGTGGCTGGGCAAGCTCGAAGACATCACGCTCGAGTCCGAGGAAATCTCGTCCATGACCGGCATGGAGCGCTGGTTCACGCTGCCCGACCGGGCGGTCTCCCAAGCGCCGCCGAAGCACAAGATGGCCGTCGTCATCTTCCTCGGCATCTACCCGCTCATCCTGCTCGTAGGCGCCCTGCTTCAACCACTCATCCGGGACTGGCCTGTGGCGCCGGGCATCCTCGTGTCGCTGCTGCTCACCATCCCCCTCATGACATGGATCGTGATGCCGTTGCTTACCCGCCTGTTCTTCGGCTGGCTCTATCCGGAGCAGCCATGAGCCCCGACTGACGCGCGGCGGGGGCTACTGCACCCTGGCAGCGGCACGCAGTGCATGAGGAGAGCGGGCCATCGGGCCCGGGTCGACGGGGGGCGCATGCTTGGCGGGCGTCCGGACGCTAGGATCGCGCACTGATTCGCGGGAGTCAGGTGGAGGTGTCGAATGCGCCATGTCCTCGCCGGAGGCAGCGTCCTTCTTTTGGTGTTGCTCGCGCTGCCCGCATACGCCGGTGGCGACCTCGAAGTGGGGAAGGGAAAGACCATCGATCGCCTCGGGATGGGCACGCATCACTACGGCGCCGAGGTCGGCGTAGACGACCTGCGCGGCAAGGTCGTCATGTTCGCGCTGTGGGGGACCTGAGGCGCCTGCACCGTGGTCACCCCACACCTGGCCGGTCTGGCCAAGCGTCTCGGCGGCAAGAAGTTCCACCTGATCGTCAGCACGAACCCGGGGGACATCGAGAGGCTTGCGAAGCACCTGCGCGCGGAAGGACTCACCGAGGCAATCCCGGGTGTGACCGTCGCCGGCGGCGCGGGCCACCCGGAGTGGGGCGGTGCCGTGCAGGTCCCCTACTACGTCCTCTTCGATCACACCGGGAAGCTGGTGCGCCACCGCAAGTGCGGCGACGACCACGAGGGCGCCGACGGGCTGCAGATGATCGAGTGGGTCGACAAGCTCCTCGCGCAGATCCCGCCGATCGCGGTAGGGGAAGAGCCTTACACAGCCCTCGCCGATGTCGCGAAGCAGATTGCCTTCAAGAAGAAGCTGGCCGCGAACGTCAAGCAGCTCGAAGCCGAGGCGCCGGAAGCCGAGGGCGAGCGAGTGGAGGAGATCAAGCGCCTCCTCGAACGCGTCGCGGCCTGGCGCGACGAGGAGATCGCGACCGCACTTGCGTACCTGGGAACCGAGCCGAAGCAGACCGTGCCCGCGCTCAAGGCCCTCTCGGGCGAGCTGAAGGGAACGGCCCTCGTTGCGCCGGTCGAAGAGAAGTTGAAGGCGATGCGCAAGGCGCCGGAGCTCAAGTCGGCGCTGAAGCTCGCCGCCGCGCTCGAGAAGACGCAGAAGAAGCTCGACAAGCTCAAGGTGCCGAAGGCCGCCGCCAACCGAGGCGTGAAGACGTTCCGGCTCGACGACCCCGACTGCCGGAAGAAGCACGAAAAGGCGCTGGCCCGCGAGGCCAAAGCCCTGCGCAAGGCGCTCGAGGGGCATGAGGGGCTCCCGTTCGCCCAGCGGGTGCAGGAGATGATCGCGAAGCTCGAGGGCTGAAGCGAACCGGGCCGCCTTGCGGCCATCCTCACGCGCCCGGTATCTCCCGGAGGACGGACCCAGCCAACTTCATGAAGGCGTATAGCGCCGGCCCCAACGTCCAGATGAAGATCGCGGGGAGAAAGCAGAGCACCACCGGGAAGACGAGCTTCACCGGTAGCGATTGTGCCTTCTCCAGTCCGCCCGCTTGCCGGCGGAGCCGGAGTTCCTCTGCCTGGTGCTGCAGAACTTCCGCCAGGCCCGCGCCGACCTGCTCTGCGTGTACCAGCCCATTCACGAACATCGTCACCGACGTAACGTCGAGACGTTCCGACATGCGCCGAAGCGCGTCGACGCGCGGCACACCGGCGAGCACCTCGCGTTGAACGGTCTGAAACTCGCGCGTCAGCGGACGGCTCGGGTCGGCCGACTCGACGACCTGAACGAGAGCTCCTTGGAAGCCGAGCCCCGCCCGCGCAAGCGTCGCGAAGATCTCGAGGTCGGGAGGCAGATCCGCTTCCACCTCGCGGACCAGATCGCGCCGTCTACGCCGCACGTACAGCCAGGGGCCGAGCGACGCGAGCGTCCCCACGACCCACGGGAGCGCGTCGATCATGGGGGCGAGGAGTTGCCCGGAGCCGCCCGGGATCTCCTCCAACCAACGCGCGCCCATCTGATAGAGGGAGGTCTGCGTGACGAGGTAGCCGCCCAACACGCCAAGCGTGACGAAAGCGATGCACGCCACGATGAACCGGTCCGAGGCGCCGGGGGTGTTGAAACCGGCCCGGATCAGCCAGCGGGATAGAGGGCGGCGTTCGTCGATGTCACGCGTTGCCTCCGCGTCGGCTCCGTAGAGACGCGCCCTGAGAGCTTGTCGACTCTCGAGCCAAGCGAGCCCCAACCACAGGCCCATCGCCAGGCCGACCCAGAGCGCGCTGACCAGGAAGACCGTCATGGGAGCACTCCTAGTATCGGATCCGAACCAAACGGGAGATCCAGCCCGCACCGAGCGCTTGGAGCACAGCGCCGAGCGCCACGAGACCCTGCCCCAGGCCTGTACCGAGGAACCCCTCCATGGGCTCCGGATTCGCACGCCACATGAGCGCCGCAAGGACGTAGGTGAGAGCGAAGATCCCAAGGACGGAGAAGCGCGCCTCCGCCGATTGCGATCGGATGCGACGCCCCACCTCCGCGCGGTCGCGGATGAATCGGCCGGTGGTAGCCAGCGTTCGGGCGAGGCTGCCTCCGCCCTCCCAGTGAACGGCCAGAGCGAAGTAGAAGAGCCGAAAGGACTCCAGCCGAACGCTGCGAGCGGTGTCCTTGCACGCGAAGACCGGGTCCTCTCCATGTTGGATGCGGGCCAGGAAGTGCACCAGCTGCGGCCGTATCGGCGGCTTGGCGATCTCGGCTGCGTCTCCGAGCGCGTCCGAGATACCCACGCCGGCGCGCAGGGAGCTCACCGTGATGTCGATCGCCTCCGCCAGTTGCCTTTCGAGCCTCTGCCGGCGCCTCTCGGCGAGCGTCCCGGCGAGCAAAGCGACCACCACGATGGTCGCCACCCCAGCCGCCAGCCCCAGAGCCGGGGGCGTGCCAAGCAACACGGCTCCTAGGCCGACGGCCAAGCCCACGGCCGGGGAGACGAGCTGAGGCGGCCGCCAAGCGCGCGCGGGAGGCGACGCCTCCCCGCCGGCAGACACGGCAACGGTTCCGCGGTCGAACTGCGCGAGGATGCGCGCGCGGGCGCTCGCACGCTGCCAGGCGACGAACAGGAGGCCCGCGACGACGAACATGATGACGATCGTCTCAGCCACGGTCCGGCGCTCCCTTCGGCGCGCGGAAGATGTCCAGCGGGACCTCGTCCCCCCGTTCACGAAGCTCATCGGCGAGACGCGGCACGACGCCCGTTGCATGGAACTCGCCACGGATGCGGCGGCCACCGCGGCCGCTCCGCTTGAAGACGAAGAGGTCGTTCGTGAGGACGGTGCTTTCCTCGAGGCCCACGACTTCCGAGATGCTCTCGATCCGGCGCACGCCGTCTTCGAATCTGCGCACGTGCACGAGGACCTGCAGAGCTCCCACCATCTGCTCACGGATGGCCCGTGACGGCAGTTCGAGCCCTGACATGAGCACCATTGTTTCCAGGCGGCTCAGGGCGTCTCGCGGACCGTTCGCGTGAATCGTGCTCAGGCTTCCCTCATGGCCCGTGTTCATGGCTTGCAGCATGTCCAACGCTTCGCCGCCCCGCACTTCGCCGACGATGACACGGTCAGGGCGCATGCGCAGGCTGTTGATCACCAACTCTCGTTGGCGGACGACACCTTGGCCCTCGATGTTGGCCGGACGCGTTTCCAATCGCACGACGTTCGGCTGATCGAGGATCAGCTCAGCAGCGTCCTCGATCGTGACGATCCGCTCGGACACGGGAATCGACTCCGCGAGGGCGCCCAGGAGAGTGGACTTTCCGGCGCCGGTGCCGCCCGAGATCAAGATGTTCTTCTTCAGCCGAACGGCGAGATCGAGATACACGAGCATTCCCTGCGAGAACTCGTGCAGCGACAGGAGGTCCTGCTGCGTGAGACGGTGGTGGCCAAAGCGGCGGATGGAGAGCGTCGGCCCATCGATGGACACGGGGGGGAGCGTGGCATTCACACGGCTGCCGTCCGGCAACCGCGCGTCGAGAAGAGGAGACGCGGTGTCGATGCGCCGCCCGACGCGGGCCGCGATCCTCTCGATCACTCTCCGGATGTGCTCGTGGTCGCGGAAGCGGACATCGGTCTCCTCGAGCCCTCCGAATCGCTCGATGTAGATCTCGGTCGGACCGTTCACGAGAATGTCCGTCACCGCAGGATCGGCCATCAGGGGCGCGAGCGGGCCCAGGCCGATGACCTCGTCGGTCAGTTCCTCGGCGAGCCGCGTGCGCTCGGTCTCGTTTAGGGCCACGCCCTCGTCGAGCACGCGTCCGACAAAGTCGTTGACCGTCTCGCGGATCTCCTCTTCCGAGCTCGTGGCCTGCTCCCCGAGCTCCTCGAGCAGGCGGGAGAACAACGCAGACTTGATCTCGTGATACCCCGATAGCGACCGAGCCCCCGATCGCTCCTCGCGCTCTTCTGTGGGCTGCTGGCCTACCACACGCTGGGCGAGGCGTCGGGACCCCGTCTGCGCTACAGAGCGACGGAAATGTTCGCGCAGGGAGCGGTCCGCCTGCCTCACGGGAGCTGTCCCTGGGGCTCGAGGGCGGCCTCGACGTTCGAAGATCGAGCCGCGCGCGCGGGCGCGGGATTCCATGCATCGATCAGGTCCGCGATCCGCCCGATGGCTCGCCGGAACGCCCCGCGACGCGCGGCCAGGGCCGTAGGCTGGCCGGTGCTTTGTGACGCGGGCACTCTCCGATCGAACGGAACGACGGCCCTTACCTCGAAGCCCGTTCGGGCGGCGACGTCGTCCGGGCCCACCTGCCCCATGTAGGACGGATGCGGTTGGTTCAGCATCAGTGCGAGTCGGTGGCGGTCGATCCCCACGCTGGCGAGGGTCTCGAGGAGATGAGCGGTGGCCGTCACCACCGGGACGGCGGGACTCGTCACGATGACGCCCGCGTCGGAGAGATCCAGGGCGCCGAGCACGACCGCGTCGAGCAGGGGGAACGTGTCGACGACAATCCGGTCGTACGAACGGCGTGCGAGCGCGAGGATGCGGGCCAGGGCCTGATCGTCGATCTCGGCCGCGCCCTCCAAGGTAGAGGGTGCGGCAAGGACGTGAAGCCCGGAGGAGTGTCGTGCGGTGAGGCGCTGGAGCAGCGTGTCGTCGAGACGGTCGAGCTCCTCCACCGCGTCCCGCACCGTGTGCTCCGGCTCGAGGTCGAGCATCGCGGCGCAGACGCCGAGCTGGAGAGACCCATCCACGAGGAGCACCCGATCCGGGTGCTTCCGCGCAAGGAGGCAGGCAGTGTTCACGGCCAGGGTGGACTTCCCGACACCACCCTTGTGGCTGAAGAACGTCGTGATGAGGCCTGTGGCTTGCGACCGGCGGCGCTTCTCGCGGAACAGGCGCTCCAGGAGTTGGCGCAGCTCCTGTGCAGAGATCGGCATGCGCAGGAAGTCGAGGACCTGTGCGCGAAGGGCCTGAATGATCATCCCGCTTTCGACGTCGGAGTTGGGGAACGCGTCGCGGCGATACGCGGCGACGACGCGTGCACCGGGCGCGCTCTCCGCCTTCTCCTGTGTGAGGACGCGGACCTTCTCGATGTTGTCGTCCATCTGGAAGATCACGATGTCGGGCTGACGTGTGCGGGCAATCGCGACACCCTCGCGCAGCGTCTTTGCGTAGACGGTCACGGCGCGCACGCCGGGCAGCGTCGCGAGCGCGGCGTCGACTTCCGACTCGAGGGCCCGGTCCTCTCCGACGAGCAGGATGTGAAAGGTCCGTTCGATCGTCACAACAGGCCTCCTAGCGCACCAACGCGGGGGCCAGGAGGCCCTCGGACAGGCTGCGCCCCGCCGCGAGAAGGCTGTCCACGACCTCTGGGAGTAGACCGACGAGACCATCCACCATCACGGCCGAAGCGTTCGTCGCCGCCACCCCGCCGGTCCGCACTTCGAGTACCAACACGCTGCCGCCGTGGGAGACGACGGCGATCCGTCCAAAGCCGACGATGCGGGACTCGATGGCGAGGTCGTAGATGGGCACATAGAAGATGCTTCCGGCGGCGAGGGACCCCGCGATCGGCGTACCGGTCGACGCGACCACTTCGCCGACCGCGCGGAGGGTCGGGCATTCGGTCACTTGTCCGACGACGGTCGCCGCCTGGAGCAATCTGCCGTCCGGGCCTTCGTCGATGGTGAGCGAGTCCCCGGCGACGCGAGCGTTCCACACGGCCGTCGTCAGCGCGAACGGGGCGGCGCCCGGGCGGGTCGGCGCAAGACAGTCATCGGGCGCGCCCACACCCAATGCGGGCCGCGCCGCGGCGATGGCTGTGGCGCGGGTCGTCACACCCTGCGCGCGTGCGGCCGGTGCCATGGTGCTTCCGCGTGCGAACAGCCACGGCAGCGGCCTGCCGCGGCTGCTGACACCCGGTACGGCATCGAGTCCGTCGGGATCGTCTGTCCGACGAAGGCGGACGAGGAATGCGTCGGGATCGTCGAGCGTCGGCGAGAAGTCCTGGCGGCTGTAGTCCGGGCGCTCGAGCTTCGCGGGGTCAGACGGCACGCCGGTTCCGTAGACGTAGCGCCCCGCGACCATGTCGCCGTGCCCCGCGTTGACGAAGTTCGTCTCGGGACTGGGCCGGTACACGGGCGGATCGGCGGGGGTGATGAGAGCGGCGGCGTCCGCGGCGCCGATGCCGGGCCCGACGTCTACGTCGCCTCCGGCGCCGTGCTGATACGGATCCCCGGCCGTCACATCGAAGTCGTCATCGAACGTCCAGCGGACGAGCCGTGCTACGGCCTGACGGCGCTCGCTCTCTCCTTCGGCGCTCGCCCAGAGTCCCTCGGCCGCCGCCCCTTCCACCGCGTTCTGCATGGCGCCCTGCGCCACGCGCACATGGCCGAGGTCGACGACCAGTCCGGCCACGCCAAAGGCGACCCAGGCAACCAGCGCCACGAGAACGAGCCACATGGCGCACCTACTTCCCTGCTGCGGGCTTCTGCGTTGCCGGTTGGTGGGCGTCCCGCTTCTGCCCGTCTCGCTTCGGGCCGACCGGCACGGGCACGACCTTGAGCTCACCGCCCTCGAACACCTCAACCATGCGGAAGTCCGACGTTGGGTTGTCCTGGTCTTCTCCGCTCCCAGAACCGAGCATCCAGGGCGAGCGATAGTCCGGCGTCACGCTCTCTTGCGGATCCTCGGGATGGCCCGAACGGGGAGTCGCCACGATCGTGGCGCCGATCGCCAGTGCCTCGGAGAGCGGGCCCAGCTCTTCCGGGAAAACAGCGATCACGACCTCCTGCACGGGTCTCGTGCGGGTCGTCATGCCGCGGGTCAGGCTTGACGAGCTGATGGGGATGTTCCTCGTACTCACGGGGGTGACGATCACGCCGTTCTGCACGAGCACGCGAATCTCCCCCTGCGGGCGCTGGGAGGCGAGACGGGCCCGCATGACAAGCTCTGCGCCGGGCGCCCCGGCTTTGGCGAAGGCCTTCAGCTTCTCGGGCTCGACGTCGACCGCCAAGGAGGCCAGAAGGTCGAAGCGGTCTCCCGGTCGGAGGTCGACCAGGCCTTGGACTTGCTCGGCCTTGAAGCGAAGCGCCCGCTTGCCTGGGGGGATGCCGGCGACGAGACCGGGTCGTGTTCCTTTCGGAAGGAAGTCTTCCTCGGTGAACACGTAGCCGGACGCCTTGCCGTGGCGGAGCACACGACCCACGATGTCGTTCAGCTGCACCAGGATGCGCCGCCTGGTCACAACCTCCTCCGACAGGTCCACCGTGGAAACGCCCCCGGTGGCCCGGTCCCAGAGATCGTCGCGCCGGATCTCTTCGTATGCGCCGATCTCTCGTGCGGCCATCGGTACGCGTACGCGGCCGGGTTCCGGCCCCGTGTTCGTGGCGATGACCCTTTCGTCGGGTGTGAGGAAGGGGAGGCTCACGACTCCGATCGTGTGAAGGGTCAGGACGGTCCCAGCCGCAGCCACGAGCAGGAACATGACGAGTAGCAAGCCCCTCGATGAGCGGGGCCGATGGGGGGGAGGGGGCGTCATTCGAACACCTCGCGGCGCATCAGGGCCTGAACCGAGAGCAGCTTTCGGAAGGGCCGGACCTGCCGGCCGAAGGCGAACTGACGGCCGAGGCCGTACGGGCCGGCGTAGGGACCGGGTGCCCCGTCGTCCACGCGGAGGAAGACGCCCCCGGGAAGTGCCGTTGACGCGACGTTCGCTGGATCGGCCTCGATCAGGCTCCCGATGTTCGGCGCTGGGCCGAGGAACCCCGTTGATGCCGCCGCCTGCCACGGATAGTTGATCCGCAACGCCACAACACCACGCTGCGGCACCGGAGAGGTGACGTCGAACGGACTCTCGCCCGGGAAGTCCGGGTTGGCGATCTCCTCAACGGGCGACACGAACGTGATGGTCTCGGCTCCGCCAGCGCCGCGCTCGACGACGACAGGGATGAGTACAGTCAGCCCCGACGGGCGAGACGGGTCAACCAGCAGCGCGCCGGGGTAACGCAGGAGCCGCCGGCCATCCGCGTCATCGAAGATCATGGCGGGGCGGAGCATCTGGTTGAGTACCGGCCACGTCCCGACCCAGGCTTCGAGATCCAATCCGCCGGGGATCGCTTCGAGATCGACTACGAGCAGGTCGTCGTCGTAGACCCGGGCCTTGACGACCGGGTCCGCCATGGCTTCGCTGAACGTGTACCCCGCGGGCAGCGGAGTACGCGCGAGCTCGCTGGCACCCGTGCGCACCGCTCCTTGGACGACCTGCGCCGTGAAGAAGAGCCGTCCAAAGTCCAGGATGACGGTTACGAGGAGGAAGAAGAGGAGTGCGGTGAGCGCGAACTCCACGAGGAGCACCCCGCGCTCACCGGCCAGTGCCGCCCGGCCGCGCTCCGTTCGGGGCGCGGTCGGGCGTGCCGTGAAGTGGTCGGTCGATGCGATGGCTATTCCTCGCCCGGCTCCACGATGAGAGCCTCGAGAGCCTCGGCATTCATCCCGAGATTGGTTGCGAGGCGCGCGGTTGCGGTCGCATCCGAGATCGCCTGGACGTCGAGGGTGATCGGGCCGTCCTCGGCCGACGTCGTCTCGATCGCGCGGCCTGCGACGATCGGCCCGTTGCCGTCCTCGTGGGCGCCCGGCATGATCACTGCGGCCGTGCCGATGAGGTCGGCTGTCTTGTGGCCCAGCAGTGACGTGGCGGCGGCACCGACCACGAGAATGCCCGCGAGCAGCAGTGCGTACTCAACCATCACGGTCCCGCGCTGGCGGCTATTCCGGTTCTTCATGAGTGCAAGTCTCCATATTGGGGAAGGGTTATTGACAGAGCGCTCCACAGGCGGCCTCCTTCAGGTGTGCCGCCGCTACGCCGTGGTCACCTCCTGGGCGGCTTTGACCGGCACTGCCCGCACGCGCAGCGCAAGTTGCCTACATGGGCTGTGATCAGTGCGATGCCGCCCAGGATCGTGACGATGCTCGCCGGTGGGATGCTGAGCGCCATCGTGCCTGTCGCGGCGTCCCGCTGCATCGAGGGGCAGCAACAGTGGGCGCCGCTTGCGGACGGGGCAACCCAAGGCAGGAACACGCCGATGAGCACGAGCAGAATGCCGAACGTGCCCAGCGTGATGATCCATCGGCGGCGGTGCACGCCGAAACCTCGCCACAGCGCCAGGGCCGCGACGGGTACGACCAACGCAGCGATGATCAGGTGAGTCGCCGGATGCACCCACCACCCGCCGAGCGTTGGTGCGACGAGCAGTAGGACGGGGGCGACCATGCAGTGGATGGCGCAGCCGATCGACGCGATGACCCCCGTGCGGTCGAGTGCGGGCGCAATGCCGGCGCCGTTGTCCGTGTGAAGACTCCTGACCGACGATCCGTGCACCGACACCTCCTGCCTTGGCAAGGTATTGATAATAGGTTCTCATTATCATCTAGTCAAGGCGATCGCCGACCCGACGAGGAAGCCGGATGGCCCACCGCACGCGGCAACGCAAGGCTGTCCAGGAGGTGTTTGACTCTGCGGACGGGCCCCTGCTCCCCGAGGAAATCCTCGAACTCGCACAGCCACGATGTCCCACGTTGGGCGCCGCCACCGTGTATCGGACGCTCCGCCTTCTTCGGGAGCGAGGGGCTATTCGCGAAGTCGTGATGCCGGACCAACGGGTTCGTTTCGAGAACGTCGGGCCGCACCACTGCCACTTCCACTGTCGGGTCTGTGACCGGGTCTTCGACGTTCCGGGTTGCCGGACCGTGGGATCGCCACGCGAATCGCGGATCCCCGGCGGGTTTCGCGTCGAGGGGCGCAAGGTCTTGCTCCGAGGAGTCTGCGCGGTCTGCCGGTGATCCGGCTTGCACGATGCGTGCACTGCCATCGCCGGAGGTCGGTCATCGGCATAGCTGCCACACAGCCAACGCAACACGCGACGGCCCCAGGAACGGCTTGCCTCGTTAATGATAGTCCATTATCAATATGGGCCGTCTCGGCTCACGCCGAGCGCCGGCTGCCGTCCAGCACGTGAGGACCTCGATGACCTTGAATCAAGATGCCCGGCTTCCCGTCACGGTTCTCTCCGGCTTCCTCGGGGCGGGCAAGACGACGTTGCTCAACCAGGTTCTCAACAACCGGGAGGGGCGCCGGGTTGCCGTGATCGTCAACGACATGAGCGAGGTCAACATCGACGCTGCGCTCGTCGAGCGCGGTGGCGCCGAGCTCTCCCGGACGGAGGAGAAGCTCGTCGAGATGTCGAACGGCTGCATCTGCTGCACGCTGCGCGACGATCTTCTCGCCGAGGTGTCGCGCCTCGCCCAGGAGGGGCGCTTCGACTATCTCCTCATCGAATCGACGGGCATCTCGGAGCCGATTCCCGTAGCGCAGACGTTCACCTTCGAGGACGAAGAGGGGGTGAGCCTGAGCCACGTGTCTCGTCTCGACACGATGGTCACCGTGGTGGACGCCGCGAACTTCCTGAAGGACTACAACGCGGCGGAAGCGCTCCAGGAGCGCGGCGAGTCGTTGGGCGAGGAAGACGAACGCACCGTCACGGATCTGCTCATCGACCAGATCGAGTTCGCCGACGTCATCGTGCTCAACAAGCTCGATCTCGTGACGAAGGAGCAGGCCCTCGAGGTGCAGGCGATCGTCGCCGCACTCAACCCCGGTGCGCAGATCCTCATGACGACGCGCGGTCAGGTCCCGCTTGACTGCGTGCTCGACACGGGTGCGTTCGACTACGAGCGGGCGGCGAGCTCCGCCGGCTGGATTCGAGAGCTGCAGGGAGAGCACACGCCCGAGACCGAGGAGTACGGGATCTCGAGCTTCACCTACCGCACCTCGCAGCCCTTCGACGCCGAGAAGCTGTGGGCCTTCTTCCACGACGACGACAACTGGCGCGGCGTGCTCCGTTCGAAGGGCTTCTTCTGGGTCGCCGCGGACCACCGCGTCGCCTATGAGTGGGCGCAGGCCGGCGGCGTCAGCGACGTGAGGCCGGCCGGAATGTGGTGGGCGGCCGTGCCGCGCGAACACTGGGAACATCCCGACGGGCAGCGCCCCGACCAACAGCCGGACTGGGATTCCCGCTTTGGCGATCGCGCCCAGCAGCTCGTGTTCATCGGCCAGAAGATGGACGAGGGGATGATCCGCGGGCGCCTCAACATGTGCCTGCTCGACGACCGCCTCGCGTCCGCCGAGAGCAGCACCTGGACCGGACTGCGGAATCCCTTCCCGGAGCTTGCCGCCGCCGAGAGTCCGGCGTGAGCCCGAGAGCCGCCGCAGCATGAGCTTGGACTGGTTGATCATCGGCGGAGGGATTCACGGCGTGCATATCGCCGCCCGCCTGCTCGGAGACGCCGGCGTAGCTCCCGAACGACTTCGCATCGTGGATCCCGGCAAGCGACTGCTCGCGCGCTGGCGCACCTGCACCGAAACGACCGGCATGTCCCACCTGCGTTCGCCCTCGGTCCACAACCTCGACCTGAACCCGATGTCGCTCAAGCGCTTCGCCGACAAGCGCAAGAAGCGAGATCGGGGGCTCTTTGCGCCGCCGTACGACAGGCCTGCCCTGGCGTTGTTCAATGACCACTGCGATCAGGTGGTCGAGACCCTCGGACTCTCCGACCTTCACATTCGGGATCGGGCCGTGGCGTGCTCCGTCGATTGCGACGGCGTCGGCGTACGGCTCTCGAGCGGACGCGAGCTCGCGGCACGTCACCTCGTGCTCGCCATCGGCGCGAGCGAGCAGCCCCTCTGGCCGGACTGGGCGCCGCGCGACCACGCGCGCATCCACCACGTCTTCGAGCCGGGATTCGATGGATGGCCTGCGTCGAGGGAGACGGTCGTCGTGATCGGAGGCGGCATCTCCGCGAGCCAGGTGTCGCTCCGCCTCCTCGACGAGGGGCATCAGGTCCGCCTCGTGTCGCCCCACGCGCTGCGCGAACACCAGTTCGACAGCGATCCGGGCTGGCTGGGTCCGAAGTACATGGATGGCTTCCGTCGTGAGGGCGACCTCGACCGCCGCCGCGCCCTGATCACTGCAGCGCGCAACCAGGGTTCGGTACCGCCGGATGTCCGGCGTGCACTGCGCGGAGCCCTGGCGCGCGGGCGGATTCACTGGCATGAGGATGACGTCGTGGAGCTCGCGGTGCAGCGTGACGGTATCGAGCTACGGCTCGCCTCCGACGTTTGGTTGGATGCGGATCGCGTGCTGCTCGCGACCGGGTTTGCTCCGCAACGACCGGGTGGATCGATGGTGGACGACCTGATCGCGTCGGCCTCGTTGCCGTGCGCGCGCTGCGGGTATCCGATCGTGGACTCCGCGCTTCGCTGGCATCCCCGCGTGCACGTCTCGGGTCCCCTCGCCGAGCTCGAGTTGGGCCCGGCAGCGCGGAACATCGCCGGGGCGAGGCGGGCCGGCGACAGGCTCGTGAAGGCGATCCGGGAGGCGCAGTCGCCGGGCGCATCTAGACAGGTCGCGCCTCGATGATGGCGACCGGTGCGGGGATCGGGACGGCCTTGGTCATCTCGAAGCCCGTCTCCGCGAGGAGCGCACCGAACTCGTCGGGCGTACGCTCCTTGCCGTCCTGCAGCACGAGCATGTGGACATCCAGCCAGTGGGCCCACGGCGGCGCCTCGGGAACGAGCAGCGCGTCGAACACGAGCAGGCGGCTTCCTGACGGCATGGCCTCGCGGATCGTGCGCAGGATGCGCACGCACTGGTCGTCCGACCAGTCGTGCAGGATGTGCTTGAGCATGTAGGCATCGGCACCGGCCGGTACGCTCTCGAAGAAGCTGCCTGCGACGAGCTCGACGCGCGCGCGCAGCGGATGATCCGCCATGCTCTCCTCGGTCACCTCGATCACCGGCGGCAGGTCGAACACGGTGCCGCGCATGGCGGGGTTCTGTTCCAGGATCTCCAGGAGCAGCGTGCCCTGGCTTCCACCGACGTCCACGAGGTCCTCGATGTCCGAGAAGTTGTAGTGCGCTGTGATGCCTTCGACGGCCTGCTGGCTCATGTTGCTCATGGCCTGCCCGAAGCGCCCGGCCTCTTCGGGACTGCCGCTCAGGTACTCCCACGGACTGGCGCCGAGCACCTTGGGCGTCTGGCTCTTGCCTTCCTGGATGACCTCGTAGGCCTTGCCCCACGGATGCCAGTGGGCGTGATCGCACATCGACGCGGCCAACCAGCGCACCGACCGCGGATGGTCCGTCGTGAGTCCCTCGGACAACGGCGTGAGCGCGAAGCGTCCGCCCTCGTGCTGCTCGAACACCCCCTCGACGGCCAACGCGCGCAGGAACCGCGCCAGCGCATCCGGGTCGCAGCCGGCCTCGGTTGCCATCTCGGCGGCGGTCCGCGGCCCGTTCTGCAGCATGTCAGGGACACCGATGCGCGCCACGGCGCCGAGGCCTTGAGACCGGCAGTAGGCGAGGATCAGGTCCATCATCTGGCCTATGGGATCGGATGCGGGGTCCGTCATTCCGGGTTGCTCCTCTGCTGGGCGGCCGCGGAGCATACCCCATCGGGCCAAGGCGGCGCGTCGTCGTCTACTCGGCCAGCACCTTGTACATGACGTGCGCGTCGACGTATCCGTCGCCGGGATGCTCAAAGGCCCCAGGCAAGGTCCCGACGATCTCGAAACCGTGCTTCTCCCACACCCGGATCGCGCCCACGTTGGTTGCCACGACGAGGTTGTACTGCATCGCCCGGAAGCCACGTCGCACCGCTTCGACCTGCGAGTGCTCGCACATCGCGGACGCGATACCGCGCCCGCGAGCGCGCGGCGAGACGATGTAGCCGCAGTTGCAGACATGACTCCCAGGGCCGGCTTGGTTGCCCTTCAGGTAGTACGTGCCGAGGACCTCGTCGTCCTCGTCTACGGCGACGAAGGAAGCGACCGCATTCTCGACCCAAAGGCGGCGTGCTTGCGTCTCGGAGATGTCGGTCGGAACAGCGTACGTTTCGCCCGCACGAAACACGGGCTCGATGATCGCCCACGCCTTCGGCCAGTCGGCTTCGGACATCGGTGCGATGCAAACGCGCGCGGACTGCGACTTCTCGGACATGGCGCAATCGTCGCCTTGCCTGTCCGAATCGCCAAGCGCTTGCCTTGGAACGCCGCTCTACGGCATCATGTCATCGAGGTGTGTGTTGGGGAACCGCGCCTCGTGTTGTTGCGAGAGGAGTGGATCCATGGCCGAATTCAGGGCACTGGTTGCCGGGAGCGATGCGACACCCGAGCAGCGCATTCAGAACGCGCAGGCGCTGCACGGGGGGCTTGCCGCAGCCTTGGAGGCACGCGATCCGACGCGAGCAACCGATGTTCTCGATGAGCTCCGTCAGCAAGTCGCGGCGCCGGAGGCGACCGATCCGGAACGCTACGAGTTCGTCAAGTCTCTCTATCGCCTGCACGAAGTGGTCATTCGTCGCGACGAGGAAGCTGCCGGCGCGCTGCTCGCGGAGCTGCGGGATCTTGCAAGCCGTGAAGGAGCGAGCCAGGAACAGCGATTCGTGTTCACGCACGCCCTTGCGCGCGCGCACGACGAGGTCGCCCGCAATCGCGATCGAGAGGGTTCCGAGGCGCTCGTCGGTGAGTTACGCACACTGGTCATGCAGCCCGATGCCACGGAGGCGATGCGCGGTGTGCTTGCACAGGTTCTCGCAGGCAGCGTGGAGATGGAGAGCGGGGTGCTCGGCGACCGGGACGTTGCCGCCGCGCGCTTGAAGGAGCTGCGGGGCCTCTCGAGGCGTCCCGAGGCCAACGAAGCCCAACTGCTCTCGTTTGCGCGCGGACTGCGGAGCGCCTACCGCGCTGCGTGCAGGGCGGGGGAGTCTGCGACCGTGCGCCGGCCGATTCTGCAGAGCCTCCGCACCGTCTGCAGCGGTGCGGATGTGCCCGGCTCCCGTCGCCGCGTTCTTGCGCGAACGCTGGCGGAGGGACACGAGGCGGCTCGGCGCGTGGGCAAGGCCAAGCTCGCCGAGCGCGTGTTCGAGGAACTGCAGGCGCTGGCCTCCAGCAAGGGGGCGACGATTGGGGAGACGCTCGTCGCGATCGAAGCGAACGTCCATGTCCCCTGGACGGAAGAGTGGCGCAGCGCGAAGCGCCATGGTCCCGTTCTCTTGAAGCAGATCGACGCGGTAGCGCGGGACACGGCCGACGATCCGAAGCGCCGGGACCGCCTCATGGCGGCGCTCGTTCGCATTCATGCCCACGTCCGGGCGGCAGGAGACGACGCCTTCGGCAATCAGCTTCTCGAGCGGCTGCGTCCGATGCTGCGCGGCGAGCAACGGACGTTGCGAGAACGCCTCATTCTCGGTGGCGCCCTGGCGGACGGCGTCTGGGCGTCGGGCAGCCTGGAAAACCGCGATCTGGCCGAAGAGATGCTGGGCGAGCTCGATGCGCTCGTGCGGAACCGGCCCGCGGATGAACGCGGGCGCTTCGCGCTCACGCGCTTCCTCTTGAAGATCCAGCACCGTGCCGCGGAGGTTGGCGACGACCACGTCAGTCGTTCGCTGCTCAAGGACGTCTGGACCCTGGCCGGCGACGACGCGACGAGCGACGCAGAGCGCTCGCTCATCGCGCACGGCTTCTCCGAAGCGCACGAGCTGGCACTCGAGTCCGGCGACGTGCGGCTCACGGGTAAGCTGCTCGACGCGCTACGCCAGCTGGCCGCGCGACCGGGCGCGACGCCCGACGACTGGCGGGATCTCGTGAGCGCCCTCGAACACTCGATCCAGGCCGAGGAGGAGGCGGGCCAGGCAGCCGCCGTGGATGCGCTCCAGGCCGAGGCCGCTCGCTGGCAACACCGCCTGGACGGCGTCTAAGGAGCGTCGCCTGCGCTGGGCGGGAGAGGTTCACGACGCCAACCGATGAAACAAACGACTGCTGCCCTGATCGTCGGGTTGGTCCTGTGCGCGGCGCTGCCTGCGGCGGGCGCCGAGAAGTACCCCGCGCCGAAGCGCGTCTCCGTCCTGCCCGTCTTCTTCGTGCCGTCCGATCAGCCGAAGCCGACCCCTGAGCAGGAAGCCGCGCTCATGAAGCACCTGCGTATCACGCAGGCGCGCTACGAGGAGCTGCTGAGCGGTCGCGACACGTTCCGGCTCGAAGAGAAGCCCTTGGTCTACGTCGGGCGTCATCCGTTGCTCGCCTACCGCCCGCTGCCGGGGAACGCCAGCCCTGAGCTGGCCGCCGAGCTCTTCGCGCATCTGAAGACGGATCGGTTCACGTGCGCCCACGTGCTCGCCATCATCGTGATGAACCCGTGCGAGAACTGGCCGGCCGGCGGCGGGCGCCCGCTCAACTGCGGCTTCAATCACGGCGGCGGGTTCGTGCAGATGTCGTCCTACGGGTTGGATCGCAGCCCGGGGTTCCAGTGCACGCTGCAGCATGAGCTCGGACACGGTTTCGGACTCGTCCACGTCGACGCCTACGGCTACTCGATGACGGACAACGCGTCGCTGATGTCCTACAACCCGAAGCACCACACCGACGGGTTCGAGCCCAGCAAGACGCCCGCTGTGCTGATTCCCGAGGACATCCGCGCACTCGCTCTCAACGACCGCGCGTTCCCGAAGTTGAAGTTCCGCCCGAGCAAGGATGTGCCGGACGACTACGAGATCCAGAAGATCGCGCAGCTCCCGGCCTGGCCCATTCCTGGCGAGGCGTGGTTCGAAGAAGACGCCGCCAAGCGCAAGAGGGGCGGCAGCGGCTTCGAACTCTTCGTAGAGGGAAAGCGTGTCGTCCACGAACCCGCATGGAACCGGCGCAAGGCGCTGCTGCGGCTGAACAAGGAGCGGAAGCGCAAGTCCAAGAAGAAGGTCGAAGGCCGCTTCAACGGCCATGAGCTGCACGTGGACGAGAAGGGCTATCAGCTCTTCTTCGACGGCAGGCGCGTCGGTCACGAGCCCGGGTGGACCCTGGAGGAAGCCAACAAGCACCTCAGGCACCACGTGTCGACCAAGCCGCACATGCGCGTGGAAGGCCGCTTCGACGGAGAGCTGATGCTGTGGGCCGCGCCGACCGGCTACGAGCTCTTCTTCAACGGTGCCCGCGTCGGCCACGAGCCCGCGTGGACGAAAGAGCAGGGCCTCGCGAACCTGCGCTTCAACCTGAAGGCGAACGCCAAACAACACGTGCGCGCACGCTTCGAGGGCATCGAGCTCCGCGTGGACCGGTAACCAGGCTCCTGGTTTGTTACTGGTCCTCGGCGGGCGCCGTCCGCCGTGCGGCCCAACGCGCACGGATCTCCGTCTCGATCTCCCGCAGGGTCATCGAGTCGCCGACCAGCTCCTTGATCCGGGCCGTGATGGCCTTCAACTGCTCGTTCGCTGACTCGACGGCAGCCCTCGCACGGGCCTGGGCCTCTCCGTCTGCCTGCGTACGCGGACAGTGGTAGGGGGCGAGGTCGTAGGCGGCCCGCACCGCCTGCTCGGTTGTGTCCACGGCGTCTTCCCAGAGCTTCTCCAGCTCGCGCTCGCGGTCGACGGGATGCCCGCCGGGATCGGCGTCTTCCTCATCCTCCGCGATCGCGTCGGGATGCTCGTAGTCCTCTTCCAGTTGCGGGTCCACCGGCTCCGGATCTTCGTCCGGGGGCCCGTCCGGCGTCGGCTCGCTGCCGTCTTCGGGCACACGGACCGGCTCAGACTCGGGAGCCGACTCGGGGGCCGGCTCGCCCTGCGGCTCCGTCGACTCCGGGGTGTCGATGCCGGCGCCCTCGGGCTGCACGGGCGTGACGCCGTGCGACGGCCCGTCGAAGGGAACCTCCCCGCGGATGGCAGGCGGGGTCCACGGCACGAGGGATTGCGGCGCGGTCGTGCCGGTGTCGGTATCGGGCATCAACCGCGGCGCGCGGAGGGTGCGGCCTCCGGTCTGTGCCTGGAGCTTGCCGGCGCCGCCGATGCTCATCAGACCGACCCAGCGGCCGAGCTTGGTGTCCTCCATTTCGAGCCGGCGGCAGCATGCGAGCAGCATGGGCGCGAGCAGCGTGTCGGCATCGGGCCACACGCCGAGGACGGCGAGCGACCGCTGCAGGCCCTCGCTCCAGTTCCCGGACTCCACGATCTTGCGGATACGCGCCGCTTCCTGCATGCGCGTCGATGCGTTCTGGTACGACCGGCTCGCGGTGAGCGCCGCAAGTCGCCGGTCCAGCCGATCGCCGTCCGTCACCCGGACCGTGGACATGACGCCGAGCCCGCGCTTGCTGCCGAGGAAGTGAACGCCCCACGTCAGGCGAGAGATCGGCCGGAGGATCCTGCGCACGCTAGACGGGATCTCCGCCACATGGACGCCGGGCTTCGCCCGGAAGGCTTCGACATGGACCAGCCGGCCGTTCACCTTGAACTGCAGCAGGCCGTTGCCGAAGTACGCATGGCCGACGTCGATGCGGTAGGTCGACAGCGCGCCGACGCGCACGTCACCTCGCGGCCAGTACAGCGTGAGGTCGGCCCCGCGCGTGCCGTCCCTCGAGAGGCCCGCTTCGCGGCCGCGTGCGCCGACGCGTGCGGCGCGTGACACCCGCGCCAGCCACACCGGATCGTCCTGCGCAGCGAAGCTGAGGTCGGGGACGACGAACTTCACCGCGTCCGGCGCGAGCTCGACCTTCGAGTCGAACGCCGCGAACCCGCGCGCGCGGACGCTGATGACGTGATCGCCCGCCGGCAAGACCAGCGTGCGGGGCGTCCTGCCGGCCGGGGCGCCGTCGACCCAGACCGTGGCGGGCACATCGAGGCCCTCGACCCGGATGGCTCCCTTCTCTCCGCCCGCGAATGCGAGCGTGGAGCCCATGAGCGTGACTGCGATCACCACCAGCGAAGTGCGCATAGCTGCCCCCCGGCGCTACCAAACACCGCTCATTTCGTAGCCAGACCAGGTCCAGTGTACGGAGGCCGCCTACGCAGTTGTCACGGCCTGCCTGCGGAAGGAGGCGCGCGTCGGAGAGCCGCCGGGAGGGCCTCGTTCAGGCCAGGTTGAAAGCGTGTTCCGCGGCTCATCCGGCCTCGCGGGCGGGGCGATAGGGGGGCCGAACCGGCGTGGGGAGAGTTGCGGCCGGACCGAGGGATCCAATGGACTTGCGTTGTGGGAGCGAGGACATGAGCAGCCGTGCGGCCGAGCCGTACCTGCTGTTCCAGATCGATGCCCGGCGATACGGTCTTCCTGTCGCCTCCGTGAGCGAGGTGCTGCCCGCCTTGGCCGTCGATCCCCTGCCGGGCGGCGGCGAGGCCCTTGCCGGGGCCATCACGCTTCGCGGGCGCATGATCCCGGTGCTCGCCTCGCGGTCCTACCTGGGGCACGAGGCACGCGAGGTCCTCGCCCAGGATCACTTCCTGATCGCCGACGTCGGCGGCCGCGCGCTCGCCGTCCCGTGCGACCGCGCCCTGGGACTCGCCCTGCTGAGTCTGGAGCACGAGAGCGCCGGTGAGCTCGTGCACGACTGCGATCACATCGAGGGCGTCGCGCGCGACGAGGACGGCCTGATCCTCGTCCCCCGGCTGCACGCGTGCCTACCGCAGAGGGCGGCGGCGTGAGCGGAACGTGGACCAGTTCTGTTCACGAGTCGATCGCCCGGTTCGTGAGGGCGCGCACGGGCTTCACGTACGCCCTGCAGTACCCCTCGAAGACCGAGGCAGGGATCGCGCAGGCGATGCTGGAGCGCGGCATGACCGCGCCCGCCGCGTACCTCGACGTGCTGCGCGAGGATCCCGTCGCCCTCGGCGAGCTCATGGACGAGCTCACGATCCGCGAGACGTACTTCTTTCGTGAGCCGCGCCACTTCGAGTTCATCCGCGACGAGATCCTCCCGCAGCTCCGTCGTGACCGCGGCTTCGAGGCACCGATTCACGCATGGAGCGCGGGCTGCGCTTCCGGGGAAGAGGCCTACTCGATTGCCATGCTGCTCGCGCAGCAGGGCTTCGGCCTCCAGTCCCACGTGCTCGGCACGGACATCTCGCAACGCGCGCTGGAGACCGCACGCAGCGGGCAGTTTCGCGCCTGGTCCGTGCGGGGTGCCGACGCCGAGCTGACCGGCGAGTACCTCCGCCGGCGCGGCTCCACGTGGATCGTCGCGGAGCCGATCCGCAGTTGCGTTCGCTTCGGCTTCCTCAACCTCGCACTCGATGCGTACCCGTCCTATGTGACGGGCACGTACGGGATCGACCTGCTCCTCTGCCGCAACGTGCTCATCTACTTCGACGCGGAAACGGTCGAGCAGGTCGCGTGGCGCCTCTGCGCCTCGCTCGCCCCCGGGGGCTGGCTCGTCACCGCGTCGTCGGATCCGGGACTCGGCGCCCACGACGGTCTCGAGGCCCACATGACCGACTACGGCGTCTTCTACCGGCGGGCCGCGTCCGTCACGGCGCCGGCCGTGGAGCCGCCTATTCCGCACGTCAAGGTCCCTGATCCGGCGCCGATCCCGGCACCGGTCGCGGTGCCCGATCCCGCGGTCGACGAGCCGCACGAAGCCCCGCCGGTCGATGTCGCCCGGCAGGCGCTCCAGCAGGGTGCGTACGACCGCGTGCTGGACATCCTTCCGTCGACCGGTGGCGACATCGAGTCCTGCCTCCTGCGGATCGACGCGCTCGCCAACCACGAGGGGTCGGACGCCGCTGCGGACGCAACGGCGCAGGCGCTTCGGCTGCACCCTACGGCCGTCGAGCTTCATTTCCGGCATGCGCTGCTGCTGTCGAGCCTCGGCCGGCTTGGCGAGGCGGAGGAAGCGCTGCGGCGCGTGCTCTATCTCGACCGGAGCCTGGCCATCGCCCACTTCACCCTGGCGGGCCTGCAGTGGCGCCAGGGCCGATCGAACGACGCGAGTCGTAGCTACCGGACCGCCGAGCGGCTCGGCCTGGCCACCTCGCCCGATACGCCGCTGCCGCTGGGCGAGGGCCAGACCGCAGAGGCCCTCGTCGCGGCGGCGGCGAGACAGCTTGCAGCACTTGGTGGCGCGGGAGCGATCTCGACATGAGGGTGACACCGGATCAGGACTACGAGGCCGTCGAGCGCATCCTGCGCGAACGCGCGCGGAAGTTTGCCGCGGTACCCGCCGAAGAAACCGGGCGCAGCGAGGAGCGCGAGGTCGTGCGCTTCCAGCTCGGGGGGCGCTACTACGCCATCGACACCGCCTACGTCTTCGCGACGCGTTGGCTGCACGAGTTGGCACCCGTTCCCGAGGCACCGGCCGCAATCATCGGCATCACGCCGCAGCAAGGGGGCGTGCTGCCGGTCGTTGCCTTGGACCTGGTGTTCGGAGAAACGCCGACCGGCATCCGCGACACGCATCGGGTCGTGGTCATCGGGCACGAGCGCCCGGATCTCGCACTCGTGGCCGGCAAGGACATCGAGGTGGCCCGGATCCCGGGAGACGAGCTGCTCCCCGGGCCGACCACCTGCGATCGAGCAACACGCAACCTGATCGCCGGCATGACCGAGGACGGTCTCACGGTCCTCGATGGGGACGCACTGCTTCGCGACGAACGACTGTTCAGCAAGGCCGCTTCGAGGTCGGACACGACGTCGGGCTGACCTGACCGGAGGGGATGAGATGAAGGCAATCACTGAGCTGCTTGGGCGGAGCCTGTTGGCCAAGATGCTGGCAGGGGGACTCGGCTGCGTGTTCCTCCTTGGGGCTGCGTGGTACGGCATCGGCCGTGCCCTTGAGAGCCACAAGGACGATCTCTTCGACCTGGAGATCAGGGCGCTGCAGACCGAGGTCGACATGCTGGGTGTGCGACGCCACGAGAAGGACGTGATCATTCGCGACCTCCGCTCCTCGGCGTTCCATGCCACGGGCGATTCCAAGAACCTGCGCAAGCACCGGACGGTGCTGGAGCGGTTGCATACCCGGATCAAGGGGCTCTCCACGTGGAAGGACGAGTTGGGCGACGTGCCCGAGCAGCTCGACCGAGCCGTCCACGACTACGAAGCGTCGTTCACCGCACTCATCGCCGCCTATCGGGATCTCGGTGACGGAACGACCGGGCAGCTAGGCCGCCTGCGGACGGCGCAGCGAAGCCTGGGCGACGTGATCGCCGCCGGCGAGAGCGTCGAGATGCAGCGCGCCGTCATCGAGATGGAGCACCTCGCGGCGGACTACGTGCTGCGCTCGGACGAGGCGACAGGACAGAAGCTGCGTGACTTCGTGCACGGGATGCTGGCGAAGGCGCGCGAGCTGCCCGAGGGCGCCGACGCTGTCGTTGGCAAGGTGCTCGACTACGAGAGCGCCGTGGATGCCTGCATGGCCCTCCACAAGCAGATCGGGCTCAGCGAGAACGAGGGACTGCGCGGCAGCATGCGGGCGTCCATCCACAAGCTCGCGCCTCTCGCGGACAAGGTCCGCGGTACCGCCGTACGGCTCGCGGATGATGCACGAGACACGCAGAAGCTCGCCGGCCTCCTGCTCCTCGTGGGCGGGCTGGTGCTCGCGGGCTTCGTGTTCGTCCTCTACGCGCGCTCCCTGACGCGGCCGCTGGCGCGCCTGCGGGATGCCGCGCATCGCTTCGGCGAAGGCGACACGAGCGTGCAGATCGACGTGGAGTCGAAAGACGAGATCGGCGGACTGGCGGCGTCCATCCGCACCATGATCCAAGGCCTGCGCGAGGCGGGCCGCGAGCGCGAAGAGGTCTTCGAGGGCATCACCGAGACGACCTCGCGACTGAGTGCGGCGAGCTCGGAGATCCTCGTGGCGACCACGCAGCAGTCCACGGGAGCCGAAGAACAGGCCGCCGCCGTCTCGCAGACGGTAGCCACGATCGACGAGGTCCTCCACGCGGCCGAGGAGGGTGCTTCGCGCGCCGTCGAGGTCACGGAAGCCTCTCGCAAGTCCGTCGCGAGCTCTCGCGAGGGGACCGAGTCGGTGAAGGCAACGCTCAAGCGCATGCGCCAGGTGAAGGCAAGCTGCGAAGAGCTCTCTGCCGGCATCCTGGAGCTGGACGGCCGCGCTGAGTCGATCAGCGCGATCATCGCCACGGTCGGTGACATCGCCGAGCAGACGAACCTCCTGGCGCTGAACGCCGCGATCGAAGCGTCGCGCGCCGGCGAGCACGGCCGCGGCTTCGCGGTCGTCGCCGCCGAGGTGCGCGCACTGGCCGACGAGTGCAAGAAGGCAACGGCGCAGGTCCGCGATCTCCTCGGCGAGGTGCAACGCAGCACCCGCGTTGCGGTGACGCGGACGCGTGACTCCGTGGAGGGCGTGAACGAGGCGGTGACCGCTGCGGAGCGCACGGGCGAAGCGATCCATGCGCTGGAAAAGGCGCTCTCGAGCCAGTCCCAGGTCGCCGTGCAGATCGACGCGTCTTCGCGCCAGCAGGCGATCGGCATCAAGCAGATCAACGAGGCGGTGCGGAGCATCGATCAAGTGACGCGCCAGAACGTGGACTCCAACCGCCAGACCCAGCGCGCGATGGAGGACCTGAGCGCGATGGGCGATGAGCTCCGTTCGCTCGTGGGGCTCAGTGGCAACGGCAGCAGCAATGGAAACGGGCACACCAACGGCAACGGCAAGACCAACGGCAGCGGGAAGGACGGATAGTTCCGCATGGACCGCGACGAGCTCGCACGCCGCCTGATGCGCAGCTTCCTCGGGGAGGCCGAGGACCGCATCGACGCGCTGAACACGGATCTGCTTGCGCTCGAGCAGGCGGATCCGGCGGCTCGTGATGCCATCGTGCAGCGTCTGTTTCGTGCCGCGCACAGCCTGAAGGGCGCCGCGCGCGCCGTAGGCATCCGCTCCGTCGAGACGATCTCCCACCGGATGGAAGAAGTCCTGTCCGGTGTGCGCGACGAGACGCGTGTGCTCGATGCGGCGTTGGCCGAGGTGCTGTTCGCTACGGTCGATGCGATCCAGGCAGCAGCCGCCCACCTCGAGGAAGGTGGGGAAGAGGATCCGACGCTCGTGCAGCCGATGGTTGGCCGCCTCGACGCGCTCCTCGCAGGCGAGGCGCCGGAGCCCGATCCGGAACCGAAGCCGGAGCTGCAGCCGGCCACCGCCATGCAGGAGCGCAACGGCGCGCCGCTGGCATCCGCGGACGAGCCCAACCCGGCGGAGCGAAACGGAAACGGCGCGGTGAGCAACGGCCGGCCCGCAGCGCCGTCCGTACCGGCGCGTGCTTCGAAGGAGGCGCCCAAGACGCTGCGCGTTGGAACCGAGAAGCTCGAACACCTGCTCAACGAGAGCGGCGAGATTCTGCTCGCGCACCGCCGTGTCGACGCGAGCCTGCGCAAGCTCATGGACCTGCTGGACGACGCACGGGGCTCGGCAGAGCTCCAGCGCGGGGTCCGAGCGATCGTCGCGCCGGCGGAAGCCGGCGTGCGCGGCCTCCTGGACGACTTGCATGACGTCGCCGAAGGACTACAGCGTGACGAGCGCCTGCTCGGA
>JANQJW010000072.1 GCA_028281445.1 Planctomycetota bacterium
GCGCGTCGTCCGGGAGCAGCTCGAGTCCATCCTCACCGCGTGCGAGCGCGCGCTCGGTGAGCTCGACGCGGCCCTGCAGGATGCGGGCGACGATCCCCAGAAGCGCTTCGCCGCGCTGGAAGCCGTCCGCGCCCGCCATGGCCTGACGGGGCTGACGTGGAGCGGGCCGGACAGCGCGCGCGCATGGGCCGGCCGCACGATCACGCAGCGCGACCTGCCGGCGCCCCAGCCGTGGCAGGGCTCGTACGCCAGCGGGCAGGTCGTCTATCACGCCGGCCCCTTCGTGCGCGCCTTGATCTACGGCCCCGTCGAAGCCGACGGCGGCATGGGGCTCGCGACCTGGATCCTGGACGAGGTCGGACCCTACGAGCGCGACTCGCGCCCGTTCGCCCAACGCTGGCTCGACCCCCTCGAGCTCTACGAGGTCCGGCTGCTGCATCCGGCCGACCCGGCGCGCAACGCGGAACCGGGCAAGTGCTGCGTGAACGTACCGATCAAGGCCCCCGACGGATCGGAGGCCTTCGTCGCGGCCCTGCACGTGTACGACGTCGAGGTGCTGCAGGAACGCATCGCCGCGGAGCGCGGCGCGCTCAAGGGCATCTTGTTCCTGCTCCTGCTCGCGCTGGCCGTCTTCGCCACGGTGCGCTACGGCTTCACGCGCATCCGCCCCATGCCGTTGCGCTGGGTTGCCGCGGCGTTCGGGGTGTTGGTCGTACGCGCCGTGCTGCGGTGGATGGATCTGCCCAGCCGTTTCCCCATGCTCGAGGAGGCGTTCTCGCCATCGGAGTTCGCCATCGACACGCCGCTCGGCTGGCTCGCGTCGCCCGGCGACTTCGCGCTGACGTCGATCGCATACCTGCTCATCGCGATCTGCATCACGTTCGCCGTACGACGCGTCGCGCCGGCACGTTCGCCGCTCGGACGGGGCCTGACGGTCGCGGGCGGGCTCGTCGGCACGGGCCTGGCGTGCGGGCTCTGGCTGCACCTCGTCGAGCTCGCCGTCGAAGGCGGCCAGACGCCGTTCTTCCAGGCGCACGCCTTCATCCCGGAGGCGCCGGCCGCGTTGATGCTGACGGGACTCGTCGCTCTCACAGCGACGACCTTCCTGCTCGTCCACCTGCTGCTGCGCTTCGCCGCACGCGTGCTCCCGGGCGCCGGCCGGCCGGTGGCGCGCTTCGGACTCGCGTTGCTCGCGATGGTTGCCACATGGATCCTCGCCGCGCCGCTGGCCTCGCTGCACTGGGTCGTTCTCGTAATCCCGCTCGTGGCCGCGCTCGCCCTTCCGACCGGTCGCCGTCGCCGGTTCGGCCTTGCCCTGCCGAGTCGCGTCCTCGTGTTGAGCGTGTTGGCAACGGGACTTGCCTATCCCGTGCTGTGGGCGCGTGTCGCGGATCGGGAGAACGAAGCCCTCGAAGACGAGCTTGCGCGGATCCTCTCGAGCGAGGACCTCGCGCGGGCGGGCGTTGCCGCCGCGCTCACCGAGGCCGGCCAGGACTCGTACTTACGCGCGGCGCTCGGGCTCGCCAAGCAGGGCGCGCGCCCCGAGGGCCTCGCGCTGCACCTCTGGCTGCGCTCGATGTCGCATTGGCAGCACGAGCCGGTGATCGTCTCGGTGTTCGACGCGATCGGCCGCACGCTCGACCGCTTCGCGCTCGACACCCTGCCCCCGCGACTGCTCCCACCCGCGCAGCCCCAGGGCACCACCGGGGAACGGGAACAGCTCTTCGTCTCGCGCGGCGACCTCGGGCGGCTGCGGTGCGTGATCGGCCGCCTTCGCGTGCATGCGCCGGACGGCGAGGTGCTCGGCTACGTGGTGGTCACGCTGCCCGACCGCATGGACCTGCGCCTGCGCGGACTCTCGGGGCTCGTGGCAGGAACGCAGCGCAATGCCCCCGTGCCGCTGGCCGCGAGCCAGAGGCTGCAGTTCGCCGAGCTGCGCGACGGACGCGTGGTGGCCTCCAGCGACCCTTCGCTCTCGCGCACGCCCGGGAGCTTCGGTCCGGCGGCGCTGGCCGACCTGGGGCCGGAGAACCCGTCGCTCTCCTGGAGCACCGACGAACGCCAGGGCTTCGGACGTTGGAGCAAGACGCGCGGTGCCGTGTTCGCCGTGCGGCAGCCGGAGTCTTCGCTCGGCGACGCCCTGCTCGCGCTGGCGCGACTCGTCGTCGTCGGTGTCGGCCTCGGCCTCGTTGCGGCCATCGCAACGCTGCTCGCCGGCCTCGGCTCCTTCCACCTGCAGCTGCACCACAAGATCCTGCTCTCGTACTTCGGCATCTCGATCATCCCGCTCGTGCTGCTCGGCTTCGCCAGCGCGCGCGAGGCGCAGGAAGGACACGAAGAGCGACTCACGGAGCGGCTGCAGACAGACCTCACACGCGCACGCGGCGACCTCGAGGTGATGGGCCCGGCGCTCTTCGACAGCGCGGACAGCACGAAGCTCGAAGAGTGGGCTCCGGAGCGACGCCACGACGTGCTCCTCTACCGGGACGGCGACCTCGAAGCGGCCAGCCGCACGGGACTCGTCGCGGCCGAGCTGCTGCCCTCGCGCCTCCCGGCGCGTGCGTACCGTGCAACGGTGCTCGAGCGGCGCCAGGCGATCGGACGCGAAGCGCAGTACGCCGGGCGGCGCGTGTGGTTCGGCTTCGCGCCGGTCCTCGACACGACCGGTGCCACGCGTGCGACCGTCGGCGTGCCGTTGCTCTACGAGGCGGATCGCGTCGAACAGCAGGTCACGTTGACCGGCAGCGTGTTGCTCGCCGCCTACATGCTCACGCTCGTGCTCGTCCTCGTGGGCGGCATCTACGTCGCGCGGCGCCTCACGCGGCCCCTCGGCTTGCTTGCGGACGGCACGAAACAAGTCGCGGCGGGCGACCTCGACGTCGTGCTGGACGGCGCGGGGGGCGACGAGCTCGGCCAGCTCGTCGCGGCGTTCAACGCAATGACCGAGGATCTGCGCGAGACGACGGAGCGCGCGGCGCAAGCCGAGCGCGAGAGTGCCTGGCGGCGCATGGCGAGCCAGGTCGCCCATGAGATCAAGAACCCGCTGACCCCGATGCGCCTCATGCTCCAGCAGATGGAAGCAGACGTCGCACGCGATCCGTCGAAGGCGGCCGAGGCGTTGAAGCGCGCGGCGCCGATCGTGCTGAAGCAGATCGCGAGCCTCGACCGCATTGCGGGCGACTTCGCCAACTTCGCGCGGCTGCCCAAGCGCCGCAAGACGCGCGTGGACGTCGACGAGCTCGTGCGCGAAGTCACCGCGCTTCACTCGGGCGCCGCCGGCGAGGGCATCGTCGTAACGTGCGCCGTGGGGGGCGAGCTCCCCCACGTCTACTGGGACGTCGAGGAGCTGCGCCGGATCTTGCTCAACGTCGTGCTCAACGCGGTCGAGTCGATCGAAGGCGAAGGCGAGGTCCGCCTCGGTGCCGAGCACGCCCGCCTGCAGGACGCAGACGGCGTGCGGATCACCGTCACGGACACGGGCGGCGGCATCGCACCCGAGCACATCGAACGGCTGTTCGAGCCGCAGTTCAGCACCAAGACGCGCGGTACCGGCCTGGGCCTTGCAATCGTCAGCCGGATCGTGCAGGACATGGGCGGCTCGATCGACGTCACGAGCACCCTGGGCGAGGGCACGACCTTCGATCTCTGGTGGCCCGTCGGCGACGAGCCTGCCGAGAGCGACGCCGAGTAGTCGAATCCGATTAGACTGAGCGGTCCATGAGCGACGAAGCCAAGAAGCCCCCTGCCTTCTACTGTCCATCGTGCGGCCAGAAGCACCGCGCCAACCTCGACAGCCTCGTCGGCAAGGCGGGCGCCCTCATGCGCCTGGCCTGCGTGGGATGTGCCACACCGCTCGCCGTCACCCTGGATGACGACGACAAGCCGGTCTGCACACTCGATGAGCCGAAGCCCGAGGCCGAGGCCGAGGCCAAGAGCGAAACCAAGGACGAGAAGGCGTTCAAGGCGCCGGTGCCGAAGAAGAAGCGTGCGAAGGGCGACGCGCCGGTGCCCCGCTCCAAGCGCAAGAAGAAGACGGAGACCGGCGAAGAGGCGAAGGCGGAGACGAAGGACAGCGAAGAGGCCGAGGCAGAGAAGCCGGCTGAGCCGCGCGCGGAGCCGCCGCAAGACGAAGAGGCGCCGGCCCCCGACGACGCGACCGAAGACGCCGCGTCCGATCCGCCCGACACGCCCGCGGTCGAGGATGCGGAGTTCGGGGACGGCGACCACGTCGGCCGCTACGCGATCGAGGGCGCCATCGGCAAGGGCGGCACGAGCACCGTCTACAAGGCGTTCGACCCGACGACGAATCGCAGCGTTGCCTTGAAGGTGCTGAACGAAGGCGCCAACGAGACGATGCGCAGCCGCTTCCTGCGCGAGATCGAGGTGCAGGCCAACATCCGGCACCAGAACATCATGCCGGTCTTCGATCGCGGCGAGCTCGAGGACGGACGCCCGTTCTTCACGATGGAGCTGCTCTACAGCCCGTGGACGCTGGCCGAGATCGTCCAGCGCCGTGAAGAGGGGCGCCTCGCGCGCTACACCACGCTCAAGAAGCTCGAGGATCTCGAGACGCTCGTACGCGAGATCTTCGTGCCCATCGCCGACGGCGTCTACGTCGCCAACGTCGAGAACGGCGTCATCCACCGCGATCTCAAGCCCGACAACGTGTTGGTGGACTCCCGCACGCTTCGGCCGTACGTCATCGACTTCGGCATCTGCCACGTGCTCGAGCGCAAGGCCGGCCTCGCGTCGAAGTCCGTGATCCCGCCCACGACGGAAGACGAAGGCATCGTCGGAACGCCGCGCTTCCTCGCACCGGAACAGGTCAAGGGCAGCGCGCACGCGCGAACCGACGTATGGGGTCTCGGCGCGACGTTGCACTACATGGCCGCCGGCGAGCCGCCGCTCGCTTCGTCGACGCCCATCAGCCGGGTCGAGCTCAAGCGCCGCATCGCGGCGCTCAAAGAGACCAAGCAAGTCGCCATCGACGCGGGCGACGAGCGCAAGATCGACATGTGCGAAGAGAAGCTGGTCCGGCTGACGGACTCGAACCTCCGCACCATCGACGACCTCTTCACGGACGCGCGCGACGGCAACTACACGGACCTTCCGTCTTCGACCCCTTCGCCCCTCAAGGCGGTGATCAAGAAGGCGCTCGCCGTGCAGACCTCGGAGCGCTACGTCAACGCGCGGCAGCTCAACTCGGATCTGCAGGCCTGGCTCGGCGGCACGAAGGTCCGCGCGCTGTCCCAGGCCGGCGGCAAGGCCGCAGCCGTGGAGTCGGCTCGCCGCGCGGTGCGCACGCATCTCGTCACGGCGCTGTGGCTGATCGCCGGCCTCGCAGGCGGCATCGGCCTCGCCAAGGCGACGTCGACGCCCGGGGACGCACCGCCTTCGACACGGCTCGCGGATGCGGAGGAAGACATCAACCTGCTCGCGGAGAGCCTCGAAGGGCTCGATCGCGTGAAGGACAGCCTCACAGCCGTCGAGCGTCATCGCCTGTGGTCCTCGCTCGATTCGCGCGCCGGGCAGATCGACGGGCGTCTGAAGGACGAGCCGCAGGTCGCGCAGGTGCAGGCGGTACGCGAACGCCTCGCCTACGTGCGCGGGCGATTCGCGGCGCCGCGCGTGCGGCTCGAGTTCCCGGAGGGAACTAACTTCAGTGCGAAGAGCCTCGTGACCGGCCGCGCGGTCAAGCTCGTGAACGGCGAGAACGAGCTGGCCCCGGGCTCGTACGAGGTCCAGGTCGGCGAGTCCATCCGATTCCCCCTGCAAGTGCCGCTCGTCGTGCGCAAGCAGCAGGACGATCCGAACAAGGAGCCCGCGCTGGCCGCGCTCTCGCTCCCGATCGACCCGGCCAAGGTTCCGACCGGCATGGTGCTCGTGCTGGGCGGCCGCATCCTGCCGCGCGACCTGCCGTTCAACCCGCCGAGCACATCCGCCGTCGACGTCGCGCCGTTCCTTCTGGACGACGCGGAGGTCACGAACGCGGAGTACGTGCGGTTCCTTGCGTCGCTTTCGCTCGAGGAGCGCAAGGCGCGCGCACCGACGGTCGCCTTCGTGCCGGACTCGGCCAACCAGGGTGCTCCGGTCGTGGTCAAGGGACGCGAAGACGCGCCCGTCGTCGGCATTCGCGCCGAAGACGCGATGGCCTACGCCAAGTGGCGGAGCGAGGCCGCACGGGCCACGGTCCGGCTCCCGACCGAAGCCGAGTGGGTGCTGGCCGCCGGCGCGGGCCTCGGCTACTCGATGCCGGGCGGCAAGCGCGGCTATCTCACCGACGCGGAGTTCGCATCCCCCTTGCGCGAAGCGGGGGCCCATGCCGAGGACATCGGTCCGTTCGGCGCCAAGGGCATGCTCGGCAACGCGCGAGAGATGGTGACGGCATACGCCAACGATCTGGACGAAGGTGCAGTGCTCGTGAAGGGCGCCGGCGTCGGTGACGACCCGGATCAGGGCGCGATCTACATCCACCGCGTGCTGCCCAAGGGCGAGCGTCATACGACGACGGGCTTCCGCTGCGTGCGGGAGATCAGCGGGGCGGGACCGCGCTGACCGGAAGGGAGGGCACAAGGCCCTCTCCTACATGATTCTCCGTGTGCCCATGCAAGGAGGGACGGGCCTCGTGCCCGTCCGCGGATCACGGACCTCTACCGAAGGGCGAGCCACAACAGGACCGCCGCCCCCATCCACAGCAACGGCCACAGGAGCGACGACGTCGCCGGACGCGTGGCGTAGTCCTCCGGCGCGGGCGTGATGTGTCGAATGACGGGCGCGGGAGGCAGGTCGGCACTCATGCGCGCAGCATAGCCCGAAGTGCCTTCACGCCGTCCGCCAGCGCGCCGTCCTCGAGATCGAGAACCCAGGGAGTGCGCGGGGAGAACGCATCGACGATGCCGCGATCAATCGTCTCCGGGTGCTGCTCGAAGAGAAGGCCCGCGCAGCGATGCGCGTAGGCACTGGCCCAGGTGTCGATCGGGGTGTCCTCGCGCGGCACGAACCAGAGCCGTAGGCCCGGCAGCGCCTCGAAGAGCCACTCGAGCGCTTGGAGGTCGAGCCAGGCGTAGTTCTGCACGGCAACGGGCACGTCGCGCGCCAGCGGCGCGTGAAGCGCGCGTGCCAGTGGTTCCACCGCGGCTTCGAGATCCTCGACCTCGGCATGCTCGACGCGCACCACGAGGGCATTCGCACGGAGCGCGCTCGCTGCGCGCTCCGCCCCGGGAAGCGCGGTGGGCGTCGTTGCTACGCCGCACACCGTGACGCCGCTCGCCTTCAGGGCGCCGCGTAGCGTGCGCGGGCGCGCTGCGGCGGAACGCAGGTAGAGCTGTCGTACGTCGTGGCCCTGCGCGAGCTCGATCAGCGCCTCGGGGGTGCGATCGTCGACAGCGATCGCAACGGGCATCAGCTGTCGCCGTTTCGCTTCGCGTCGGGCTCGTGCGGGGCACCCTGCTCGACCCACTCCGCAACGCCTTCGGCGGCGTGGTGTCCGATCACCACGTGCGCGCGGCGCTTCGCTTCAGGCACGCCGTTGGCGGGCGTCACGGCCAAGCCGGCTTCTTCGAGCATCGTGAGGTCGTTCACGTGGTCGCCGATGGCGATCGTGCGAGACGGGGGGATGCCATGCTCCCGCTCGAGCCAGTAGAGCGCCTCGGCCTTGCCATGCGAGTCGCCCTGGATCTCGAAGAGGACCATGCTGGAGTTCTCGTACGTGGGGAACAGGCTCAGCGGGAAGATCTCGATGCGCAGGGCCTCGCGCGCGTGATCCGGCATGCGCTGCCAGAACCGCGCCTCGAACTCCGCCATCGCAACCTCGACCCGGTCAACGAAGAGGCTCATGCGCATGAGATCGTTGGCCGGAAGCTCGTGGTGCGCCGCGGCTCGCACGACCTTGTCGAACCACCGCGCGACGTCGACGTGCTCGGGGTGATCGGTCATCACGGTGTACTTCCACTCCGCCTTGTGGCGGAATGCGAAGTGCGCTTCCTGCTCCGCTGCAATCAGCGCGTCGATGTGCACGTCGGGAATCGGCAGGTAGTGTTGCGGATCCCCTTCGACGTGGCCGATCCACGAGCCGTTGTATGTGACCATCGGCGTCTGGAGACCCAACGCCTGCTGATGCGGCATCGTGCCGGGGACGCCGCGGCCGGTGCAGAGCATCACGAAGAAGCCGGCGTCCACGAGTGCGCGGACCGCGCGCTTCGTCCGCGGCGTGAGGTTGCCGTGCCCGTCCAGCAGCGTGCCGTCCAGGTCGAGGAGGACCGCGTCGAAGCGGTCTCGGAGGCTGTGGAGTCCGGGTACCATCGCGCGCCGCAATCATGCGTGCGAACCCCAGGGTTCGTAAGGAATATGGATCCAGAAGAGTTGCCGATGCGCCGCATTCCCCCCGTCGTCTGGCTGCTTGCCCCGTTGGCGCTGGGGCTGCTCTACGCGGCGGGCCATGCGTTCCTGGCGCCGCGGCCCACGCTCGCCAATCTGCCCCCGGAAGGCGCCATCCTCGTCCAGCGCTACCGGAACCTCGATGAGGTGGACCGGTCGACGTTCGGCCCGCGCGGGCCGGCGATTCGTCCCGCGCGCGAGCTGATCGGCGCCGAGCGCAACCTGCCGGGCCTCCCGGGGGTGGATCACACCCAACCCGTGCACATGATCCTGATGCCGCGCACGATCCGCCTCGACTCGACGATGGCCGTCTTCGGCGTCACCGACGCCGGCGCCATGCAGCGCACGTTCGACGACCCGAACTTCATCGAAGACGGCCGGGCGCGCCACGCGCAGCATCTGGTGATCAACGGACCCTGGGCCGCGATCGCGCCCAACCGTGCCGACGCGCGCAGGCTCGGTACGGGTGGAATCACCGCCGCGGACCTCGGCGAGGACATGGCCATCGCCGTGGACGTTCCGCGATTGATCGACTACGTGACCTCGATGGCGCAGCGTTTCCCGTGGAACGGGATCCTCTCGTCGCTGGGTGTCGACGTGAAGAACGCGCGCGTGCGCTTCGACGAGGCGACCGGCGAGACGATCGTCGGCCTGCCCGGCGTCGAGCGCCTGGCGCGCATCGGCGCAACGTGGAAGACCGCGCGCATGTGGGCCTGGATGGACGAGAAGCGCGCGCGCATCGACCTCGAGCCGCAGCCGGGTCCCATCGCGAGCCTGCTCAAGTACTGGAAGGACGACAGCGAGGAGGGCGAGACGATCTTCGCTGCTCCCGATAGTGCAGAGCTGTGGCTCAGTGCGCCCGGCAAGCAGTCGGGCGCTCTGCTCGCCCAGTTGGTGCACAACCTCGGCGTTGACGTACAGAAGCCGCTGCGTGAGTTCGTGGTGAATCCCAAGGAGGCGCGGCCGGGTGCCGTCACGATCTGGGCGGAGCCGGCGCTGGGAACGGGTTCCGCGCTCACGTTCACGGTCGCCGCCAAGCGTCCGCCGGACCTCGCGGCAGCGCTGCCTTTGCCTTCAAAGGGACAGGACCATGCGGTGCTGCCGAAAGGCGCGGCCCCCATCACCGTCGGCGAGACGGGTGTGACCGTCGCGTCCCCCAAGGGCGAGGTGTGGATGCGTACGACCGGCGCGGGGCTGCGCCTCATCACCTTCGGCGCCGACGCGCGGCGCGCGATCGATCGATCCGAGGCGCACGTTGCGAAGGCCCTTGGCCTCTCCTTGCACGAGGTGCCGGGCGAAGACGGCATGAAGCCCCTGGCGTGGTTCGGCGTTCGGGCCGGGCGCGCCAAGCGCATCCTCGGGCGGGCCCTGGAACCCGGCGGCTTCCTGGCGTGCCTGGGCGGCGGGGACATCAAGGGCACGGTGTCCACGAACGGCCGGATCGTGCGGCTGGAGGCCCGCCTCACCGAGTAGGCCCCGCACCCAGTACCCGCCACCCGATACCCTCAGGCTGCGTGAGTACCGCCGTGTCCCCCACCTACGCCGCCGTCGCGCTCGACCTGCCGGTCGACCGGCTCTTCACGTATCGCGTGCCCGTACAGCTGCGCGATCACGCGGCCGTCGGACACCGCGTGCGCGTCCCGTTCCGCGGCCGCTCGCTCGTCGGGATCGTCGCGGAGGTCGAGAACGACGAGCCGTCCTTCAATACGCTCGACGTGGCCGAGGCGCCCGACGAGCAGCCGCTGCTCACCGACGACCTGCTCGCGCTCGGCCGGTTCGTTGCGCGCTACTACGGCTCGTCGCTGGGCGAGGCGCTGGCCGCCATGCTTCCGCGCGGGGTTCGTAAGCGCGCCGGCAAGGCCGAGCGCCTGCATGTCGTCCTCGCCATGGATCCGCGCACCGAGCCGGACGGCAAGCCGCTCACCGAGGCGCAGACGCGCGTCGTCCGGCAGCTCAAGCGCCACGCGGACGGCTACTCGCTCGTCGAACTGTGCCGGCGCGCGCGGTGTTCGAACAGCCCCGTCCACACACTTGAAAAGCGTGGCATCGTCGCCGTCGAGAAGCGCGCGGCGCCGGATCCGGACGACGAGATGCAGGCACCGGTCGAACGGCGTGACGCGCCGACGCCCACCAAGGCCCAGGCGGCCGTCATCGACGCCGTGCGCGAGGCTGTCGACGCCGAGGCGTTCGCAGCATTCCTCCTGCTGGGCGTCACCGGGTCCGGGAAGACCGAGATCTACCTCCGAGCGATTCGAGACTGCCGCGCGAGGGGCCGCCAGGCCATCGTACTCGTCCCCGAGATCGCGTTGACGCCCCAGACGGTGCGACGCTTCCGACGGCGCTTCGACAAGGTCGAGGTGCTTCACTCCGCGATGACGGAAGCGGAGCGCGCCTCGGCGTGGCGGCGGATCCGCGCGGGCGAAGCAGACGTGGTTATCGGCCCGCGCAGCGCGATCTTCGCGCCCGTGCCCAAGCTCGGCCTGCTCGTCGTGGACGAAGAGCACGAAGCGACGTTCAAGCAGCAGAACACGCCGCGCTACCACGCGCGCGACGTCGGCATCGTGCGCGCTCAGCGCGCCGGCGCCGTCGTCCTGCTCGGGAGCGCGACCCCGTCGCTCGAGACGTATCGCCATGCACTCGAAGGCAAGTACGGCCTGCTGCGGCTGCCCGAGCGCGTCGGCGGTCGCAGCCTGCCAACCGTCCAGATCGCGGACCGCCGCTCCGGCGACGAGCGCGTGCGCGCGCGCACCCACATGACGCGTACGCTGGAAATCCGCATCGAAGAGGCCCTGCGCAAACAGGGACAAGTGATCCTGCTGCAGAACCGGCGCGGCTACGCGACCAGCGTCTCCTGCCGCCGGTGCGGGTTCGTGGTGGCGTGCACGAACTGCGACGTTGCGCTCACGTATCACCGCAGCGACGCCGTTTCGATGTGTCATCTGTGCGGACACGAAGAACACGTGCCGAGCGCCTGTCCGGACTGCGCGTTGCCCGACCTCAAGATGCACGGCATCGGCACGCAGACCGTCGAGGAGGAGCTGGGCCAGCGCTTCCCCGACGCACGCGTGGCGCGCATGGACTCGGACTCGATGGCGACGCGCGCGTCTTACGAGGAAGTGCTCGATCGCTTCGGCCGGCGCGAGATCGACATCCTGGTCGGCACGCAGATGATCGCGAAGGGACTCGACTTCCCGCACGTGCTGCTCGTCGGGATCATCTCCGCGGACACCGCGATCCAGCTCCCGGACTTCCGCGCCGGCGAACGCACGTTTGCGCTGCTCGCGCAGGTCGCGGGACGTGCGGGGCGCGGCGAGAGCGACGGCCGCGTCGTGATCCAGACGCTGATGCCGGACCACCCCGCGATCACGATGGCCGCAGACCAGGACTTCGAGGCCTTCGCGAAGAAGGAGCTCGAAGAGCGCCGCCAGTTCGGCTACCCGCCGTTCCGGCGCTTGCTGCGCGTCGTGGTGCGCGGCAAGCACGCGCACGCGGTAGAGCAGCGCGCGCTCGATCTGCAGGCCCTCATCGTGGAAGCCGCAACGAAGGAGACCCAGATCCTGGGTCCCGGCATCCCGCCGATCCCGCGCGTGCAGGGCATGCATCGCCGCCAGCTGCTCGTGAAGGCGCCGGGCCACCGCGAGATTGCCGACGTGCTGGCCTGCCTGCGCTCGGTTCCGCGTCCCCGCCGCGGAATCGAAGAGTCGTGGGACGTCGATCCGGTGGGTGTCCTGTAGCTCGGCTTTCTCCACGGAGGCGCAGAGGCACGGAGCGGGGCAGCCAAGGCGCCCGCTGCCCCCTTGACACTCCATGGGAGGCATCGCAAGCGGCCATCGGACGAAGCCGGAGATTTCGGCGCGCTCAGAGAGTCGCTCTGCGCCTCTGCGGAACTGCCCTACCGCCGCTGCGGAGGCGGGAGCACGTTCGGCGTCGCCGGGGGCTGCGGCGACGGAGGCGGCGGCGCGGTACCGGGCGGCGGCGTGCTTGGCGGCGGTGCCGTGGGCTTCGGGAAGCTGGCCGGCGCCGGCGTGGGCGAGGGTGTCCGCAAGCGACCGCTCTTACGCAGCTGGTTGAACCAGCCGCTCCACGCACGCGCACCCGTACCGAGCCGGCTGACCTCGGAAGGTGTCAGCGGGCGGCCCTGCAGCTTGGCCGCGTAGTCGATCAGGATGTCGCGGATGACGTGCTTGGAGTCCGGCGCGACTTCGTGCAGGAGGCGCACGACTTCGGGGAAACCTCGCGGATCCCCGGTGCGCTCGAGGCTCGCGGCGGCGGCCCAGCGCACACGCATCTTCGGGTCCTTCGTGAGGACGGCAAGCGGCTCGATGGCGCCGGGATCGCGCAGCGAACCGAGCGCCTTGGCGACATGCAAACGCGTCGCAGGATCCTGGCCAACGGCAAGCGGCGCGAGTCGCGAAATGGCCTGGTTCTCAAAGCGGGCGTCGACCGGGAGTCCGGCGGCACGCCGCGCGTCGAGCACGTTCGCTAGCGCGAGCGGCGCATAGCGCTTGACAGAGGTGCCCTGCTCGGGGGCGATCCGCGCGAGCAGCACCTGCCCGGGCGTGCGGGGATCCGCGCGCACGCTCAGCGCAATCAGCGCGTTGCCGACGAGCTTGGCGTCGCGATGACCCGCGACGATGGCCGTCAGCACCTCCGTCGCGCGCGGGTCGGCCGAGAAGCCGAGCGCGCTGGCGGCGAGGTACTGCGCGTGCAGGCCGAGCTCCCCTTTGGCGGCACGCTCGAAATCGCCGAACGCGGGATCGATCTCGTTGCGCAAGCGGCTCGCAATCGCGCCCGCCTCGACCGGCCGGCCGTTGTTGCGCAGGTTGTCCCAGCGCAGGAGCAGCTCCTCGACGCGGGCGAAGCGCGCCCGATAGGGCGCGAGCTGGGGATCCTCGGTCGGCCGCAGGATCTCTTCTTCCTTCTCGTTGGCCTGCCGACTGCTCTGCCGCGAGGGCGACTGGCAGCCTGCCCACAGCAGGGCAGTGACGGCGAGGAGGACGGTCGACTTCGTTCTCATGACAGACCTCGGCTCAGGCGCCTCCCTGGACATCGACTCCTTGGACGTCGGCCGGCGCACCGGTCTTGCGCTCCGCATTGGCGGGCGGCGCGATCAGGGCCCGGAGGCCCGTCGGCGGCCGGCAGGGCCGCCCGGACGCATCGGCGCACGCGAGAATCGTGTGTCCGGTGGTCAGCAGATCCTCTCCGCGGCGCACCTCGTACTCGAAACGCAGACGCACGCCACGGGCTGATGCCAGCCGGGTCAGCACCCGCAGCTCGTCGTCGTAGTGGGCCGGGCGGTGGAACTTGAGAGCCGTGTCCACGACGATCAGGAGCGTGCCCGAGTCCTCCACCTCGCGGTAGGTGGCCCCCAGGGAGCGCAGGTACTCGGTGCGGCCCTGCTCGAAGTAGACGAGGTAGTGGCCGTGATAGACCACGCCCATGCGGTCCACTTCGCCGTAGCGGACGCGTACCGTGCACTCGTGCCAACCCTCGGGTGCTTCCATCCCTCGATTATCGGGCCCGGGCGGCCCCCACAGCCCGATAATCTGACGCGCGGGATCCGTTTGATCCTGGGACTGGTACGCGGCGGCGGGCATTTGGTTGCGCTCGCTCGACGTCGGCTCGCCGGGGCGAAGGCGCCGCAAAGCCGATGAGGACGCCGCGTGGCATGCCACGCAAGGACGAAAGCGCAACGGTCGGCGCAGCGCCGTCGAGCAACCGGCGGGCAGCACGTCCGCACGAAACCAGCAATCCTCACCCGCCACCGATAATCTCGCCCAGCGCCCATGGACGTCGTGCCCGCAGCCCAGAATCCGGCCCTTGCCGTACCTCCGCTCGCGGGGCCGGCGCCGCGGTCCGTCTTCGTCGCGGCTGCGCTCGGCTGGCTTTTCCCGGGGCTCGGGCAGCTCTACGTCGGCCGCCCGGGCAAGGCCCTGACGATGCTGCTGGCCATCGGCGGGCTCTTCTACGCGGGGCTCGCGCTTACGGGCTTCACGTGCGTCAACCCGAACGCCTACAAGCTGGAGTTCGCGGCGCACGCCTTCCTCGGCGGCCCCACCGCGGCGACCTACTACCTCACGCAGGACATGCAGCTCACCGAGTTGATGCCGTGGTTCGAAGTGGGCCGCCTCTACGCCGCAGTCGCAGGCCTGCTCAACATCGTGGCCGTGTGCGACGCCATGGGCGAGGTGCTCGACCACAACAAGGTCTCGCGGGCGCGTGAGGCGCTTCGGCGTGAGTGGTTCGCGAGGCAGCAACGCGAGTTCGACGAGCGTGCGGCGGCCATCCGCGCACAGCTGGACGCCCAGATCCCGCAGACCGATGCCGAAGAGCCCCTGCTGGCCGACCCGCAGCCGGCGCACGACGACGGCCCCTTTGACTCCGCACTCGATGACCCCGCACCCGATGACTCCGAAGCAGAACCGCCGGCGCCGGATGATCCCTGGAGGCCGTCGTCATGACGTGGCTCGAGCTTCTCTGGCTGCCGCCCGTGATGATCGCCATTGCGATCGTGCTCGGCACCGCGGGGCGCACCGGGTTCAAGGCGATCGTGCGCTCGATCTACAACACGTTCGTGGTGTTGACCCTCGGCGTCGTCATCGTCGGTGTAGTGATCCACGTAGTAGCACGCGTCTTCGCCTGACGAACTCCTCTCCACAGAGGCGCAGAGGCACGGAGCGAGGCTTCAGGACGCCCGCTGCCCCCTTGAAGCCTCAATGGGAGGGATCGCGAGCGGCCATCGGTCGAAGCCGGAGACTCGGCGCCAACGAGAGTCGCTCTGCGACTCTGTGTCTCTGTGGAGCACACAGTCTGATGGTCATGTCCTGACGAACCCTAGGCCCGGCACACGCAGCGCACGTCCATCGATCTCCAAGGACGCGAGCGCCGCCGCGACCTCCGACGCGTCGAGACCCGTGCGAACGCAGAGCGCGTTCGCAGCCGTCGGCTCGTCCGGGTCGAGCGCCCGCCAGAGCGTCGCCTCGATCCCGCCTTCGGGCGGCCGCCTCGCGGCGACAGCCTTCGCGAGCGCATCGCGGCCGAGCGCGGCCAACACGTCGTCCGCGCCTTCGCACAACGCGGCCGCGCCCTGCTTCAGGAGGCGGTGGCAGCCCGCGTGCGTCGCGCGCGTCACGTTGCCCGGCATCGCGAGAATCTCGCGTCCGAGGTCGAGCGCGAGTCGCGCCGTGATCAGCGCTCCGCTGCGCGCGGGTGCCTCGACGACCACGACGGCGTCGGAGAACGCGGCGACGATGCGGTTGCGACGCGGGAAGTGCCAGGCGCGCGGCTCGACGCCGGGCGGATGCTCGCTGACCAACCCGCCTGCCCCCGCGATGCGCTCCCTCAGATCGACGTGCGCCAACGGGTAGTCGATGTCGAGACCACAGCCCGTGACGGCGAGCGTCGATCCGTCTGCGGCCAGCGCCCCCTCGTGCGCCGCGCCGTCGACGCCGAGGGCCAGGCCGCTGATGACCCAGACGCCGCTCGCCGCCAGGTGCTCGGCGAGCTCACGCGCCGCACGCAGGCCGTAGGGAGTCGCCTCCCGTGTCCCAACGACGGCGACACACGGCGCTTGCCGCGGCGGCAGCGCACCGCGCACGAACAACGCAGGCGGCGGGTCGGGCAGCCCCGCGAACCTCGCTGCGGGCCAGCCTGCCGCGTCGCGCCCGATCACCTGCTGGCCGAGGGACTGCGCGCGGGCGCACTGCGCCTTGGTGGGCTTTCGCATACGTGGCAATCGCCGCATGCGCGCGTCCGGTCACAAAACGACCAAAGGCCGCGGCTTGCGCCGCGGCCTTCGGTGTTCGAGCGGTCAGCTAGCTACTAGTTGACCTGCTTCCAGGTGTTGCCGTCCTGACCGGCAGCGCCGATGGCGACTGCGCCGGTGATCGCGCCGGCTCCCTGGAAGGCAGCGTCGGCCGCGGGGCCGTTGGTCGTGCCCGAGTACGCGTTGTCCTCGGTGCCAACCACGTCGCCGCCCTGGTTCGTGAAGAACGTGCGGTTACCCGACTGGTTGTAGTTGACGGGCCACGAGTAGCAG
>JANQJW010000053.1 GCA_028281445.1 Planctomycetota bacterium
GGCGCCGGGCGACCAAGGCCCCGGAGCGCGGCGTTCCTCCGCCCCGGGGCGGGCTCGTACAACGCCCCGAGCCGGTCGAGGCGGTGGCCGTCCCGGCCGCTGTGATCCGGATCGTCCTGCCGCTGCTCGAGAAGCTCGGACGCGTCCCCCGGGCGGCGCTGGGGGTGACGACCAAGCCGCTGGATGCCCAGCTGCGCGCCCAGCTCGGCCTGGAGAAGGGCGGCCATCTAGTCGAGCGGGTCGATCCCATGGGGCCCGCGCACCGCGCCGGGCTGCGCCGTCTCGACCTCATCGTCGGGGTGAACGGGGCGCCCATGCGACCGGGCACCACGCTCCACGACGTCCTCCTGCCCTACAGGCCGCGCGAACGGGTCGTGGTCAACGTGATCCGGGCGGGTGCGCCGCTGAAGGTGCCTGTCACCCTGGGGAGTCGCTAGAGCTCTCAGAGCCTAGGTAATCGCTGTTCGCGGCCTGTTCGTGTCCGGTCACCCTTCCAGCGTGCTTACACGGGGACTGCCGGCGGCATTCGAAATCGGACGAAAATCCCCAGAAACAGGGCGTCCGGGGCCGCGGCGCGCCACCCTATACCCCGAGACGACAGACCCGGCCGCCGGGGGTGCAACCCAGAGGGAGAAGTCCCCGAGGGTTGAGGCGGGCGAGGCGAGTCGTTCGAAAGCACCGCGATCAGGCACCGCTCAACTCGGTCAATCTCCAGGGCTCAATTACTCCGATGTCTAGTTCCAAGCGTGACGGTTCCGTGCCCGGTTCGCCCGATCCGGACTTCCTGCTGCTCCTCGCAGAAGCATTGCGCGATGAGCACGGGCAGACCGATGCGCATGCGAACACGAACGGTTCGGAGACGGCCTACGAGGACAAGATCCTCCATGCCCTCGAAGAGCTCGGTGATGCGAACGACGCACGCCTTCTGGAAGACGGCACACTACGCGCGCTGGTTGTCGACGTATCGCTGGCAGAGTCTGTAGCGGCTGAGAACGACGACGTTCCTTTCTCCAGCGACGTACGGGAAGCGGCTCTGGCTGCGTTCAGCGTGCAGTCTCAAGACGCAGTCATTCCCATCGAGACCGCCGGCGGCGTACGGACGGAACCGCTGCGTGCGGCCGCGTTCCGTCCGATGCCCTTCGTGCGCACCTGGATGGCTGCGGCCGCCATGGTGCTCGTCGCGCTCGGTGCCGTGGTCTTCCTGAGCGCAACCGACGACGCCGAAGCCGGCCTGCAGCTCAACTCCTTGAAGCGCGTCGACCTCGCCGGCTCCGTGCGCCTGTCGTCCACCGAGCCGCGCTACTTCGCGAAGCTCGGCCACGTGTTCACGCCGGGCGAGGACGAGCTGCTCTCGTTCGGTTTCGGTCCCGAGGCGCTGGTCGTCGTGGGCGCCGGGGACGCCGTCCGCGTGACGCGCGTGTCTGATTCCTTCGAGAACCTGCTCGAGTCGCTCGATACGGATACCGACGCCGTCCTGCGACTCGAGTCCGGCGAAGCGCGCCTTGCGACGAGCGAGGGCCCCGTACTGCTCGAGCTCGGCTCGGCCGGCATCCTCGTGCTGCTCGAAGGGGCGGCGCACGCCGCGTACGAAGCCGCCGGCTCCGCGCCCGCCGTAGCGCTCGCCGAGGGCAGCGTGGCACGCTTCCACCGAGCCAAGGGCGCGCCGGTTCCGCTGACCGGTCCCAGTCGCGTCTTGCTCAGGCCCGAAGGGCCGCAGGCGTTCGGCAAGCCCGCGCGCACGCTCTTCCGCCATCTGGAGTTCTTCGGCGGTCCGCTGCCGCGCGAGACCCAGGTCCGCACGGTTTCGCCCCGTCTCTGGAAGATCGAGGCGGGGGCCAAGCGCAGCCGCAGTGACATCCGCGTGGAAGCGGGCAAGGCAGCGCGCCTGACGTGGCGCGTGCCCGTCGTGCTGGCCGACGCGACCACGCTGCGCGTTGCGCTGCGCGCACCCAAGGGCACGACGGTCGAGGCCGTCGGTCTCGGCAAGGCGGCCGTCAACGGCAGCAGCAGCTCGACCGAACCCGGCGTCGCGACGGTAGAGATCGCGCTGCCCGCGCGCTGGTACGAGCGCATCGAAGGGCGCATGCTCGCGCTGGTGATAGAGATACCCGAGATCGAGATTCCCACGACGGCGGAGACGTCGAAGGCCACGCGCGCGTGGTTCGACGGCGTCTCCCTGGTCCTGGGCAGCACCAACGAAATGGCCATCGATCATCTGGCCGGTCGTCCTGATTGGGCGGCTGCGGAGGCACGGTCCGATGGCTGACCGGAGTAGCACCAACAACTCGACGACTCGTGTTCGAAGCAGAGTGCGAGCGTCAGGAGGTGGTTCGATGAATCGTCGTTCCTTCAACGAGAGCGGTGTCGCGCTGCTCATCGTCATCACGATTCTCGTGACGATGGTGATCGTCGCCGTGCCCTTTGCCATGTCGATGCGACAGGGCCAGGAGCGCACCGAGTCGGTCGCGGCACGCAGCCGCGCCGAGTTCGAGGCTGGCCTGCTCACCGAGATCGCCAAGCTCTATCTCGTCCGGACGCACCCGGACCAGGAAGAGCAGCGCTTCCAGCGCGGCGATCGCACGGTGGACGCCAACCCGAACGTCGACAGCCTGGACGAGATCACGCCGAACGATACGTTCCGCAAGAAGCTCGAGCAGGAGATCCTGTCGGAGTGGGAGAAGGACCCGCGCCTGGCCGCCAAGGCCCAGTACCTCAAGGGGCGCGGTCTCGGTCCGCTCAACGACGACCGCGGGTCGATCTGGACCGTCCAGATCCAGGATGCCCAGGCGTTGGTCAACGTGAACGGCGCCTCGCCGTTCCTGCTCGGCAATCTGCTCGGGTCGGCGCTGCTGTCCGACGACCTCGATACGGGCGGCGGGGACATCCCGGTCGAACACGTTGTCACGGGCCGCTTCGGCGGCCTGACCGGCTTCCCGCGTGAGGGCGGCTTCCTCCGCATCGGCCGCGAGGTGATCAGCTACGAGACGTTCGACGGCCAGGTCTTCCGCGGCTGCGAGCGCGGTGTGTTGCTCGAGACGCCGTTGTTCGACAACGGCCCCGCGCAGGCCCACGAGCAGGGCGACGTCGTGATCGACTACACGGCCTACAAGATCGCGACGCACAAGATCTCGCACAAGCCCGGCCACCTCTCGGAGTTCGAGAACCTCGAAGCGATCCGCAACATCGCGAGCTGGGGCGAGAACGGCGTCATCTCCGCCGCGCGCCTCGAGCGCGTGTTGCCGTACCTCACCGCGTGGAGCCGCCGCGAGACCTCGTCCGGCTGGCTGGCCGAGCAGCTCATCGTCAACCAGCTACCCGAGGCGATCGAGGGCAACGCGGCCGAAGAGGTGCGCCTGCGCGACCTCCAGAACAACCCGTCGGGCACGACGGCCTACTTCAACGCCGGCACGATCGTGCGCGTGACGGACGGCATCAGCACCGTCTATCAGTCGATCAGCAGCGTCGGCGACATCGAGGGCAAGAACCGCGAGGTCTACGTGACGATGTCCGGCCGCGCCAACGCGGTCGAGCAGACAGCCGAGTTCAAGGGCGGCGAGACGCGCATCGCGGCGATGGCGCCCTACCCGATCAACATCAACACCGCCTCGCGCGAGGTGCTCTACGCAACGATGGCCAACATCGGCCTCTGGCGCGGCAAGGGCAAGGACCAGGTCGTCACGCCCGAGCTCGCCTGGAGCCTGGCAGGCGACATCGTGCGCTCGCGTAAGGGCCCGATCCGCGCCGAGGTCGAATCCGGCAAGCGCCAGAGCGGCCCGTTCCGCAGCGCGGAGGACTTCGCCCGCTTCCTCGAGGCCAAGGTGCGCTCCAACGAGATCAAGCGCGCGCACTTCCAGGCGCTCTACATGAACGCCATCAACCCCCACTCCTACATCTTGCGCTTCGGCACCGCGCCGTGGTGCTACCGCACGCTGGACGTCTACCACGTCGAGTCGCGCGTCGCGCTCAACAACCGCGCCGGCGAGCAGATCGCCGAGGCCGGCCTGCGCGAGGTCGTCGAGATCGGTTCCGACACGACGGCGACGTGGGTGCTGGACTCGCAGGACGAGTTCGAGCAGCGCCTGGCGATGGGCAGCGGCGCCAAGTGGGCGACCACGTACCCGTTCTCCGTGGCCTATAAGAGCCGCAACACGCACCACATCCAGCCGGCGCTGCGCGGTCCCAAGGGCTACATCAACAACGTCTACGCGAGCATGACGCGCGGCGAGGATCTCGGTGACGTGCGCCTCGAGCCGGCGCGCATGCTGCTCCCGAACGCGCAGGTCGAGGATCACTTCGACCCGACGTACTACGCCAACGGCCACTACACCGGCTACGACGGCGCTCTCACGCGCAAGACCGTCGGCACGTTCCGCAACAAGAGCGACGTGTACGTGCGGCCCTTCGACATGTCGTTCTGGTGGTGCCCCTACAGCGAGCAGGACTGGGTCGCCTTCGACGCGGGCATGGAACAGTTCATGAACCGCTACGCGATCTTCGTCCAGCAGGGCGATCGCGGCCAGGAGCTGACGTTCCGTTGCTGCGCCGGCAACCTGGCCCAGCAGGGCGCCGAGGTCTACGTCCCGCTCGAGCAGCTCGATTACGAGCCGGGAACCTGGTACCACATCCGCGTCTCGTGCGACGGCGAGGATCCGGCGTCGATGCAGATGCTGGTGGACGGCGTCGACATCGGCAAGCGCCGCGGCATGACCTACCTCTCGAGCTCGGTCACCGCCGAGGCGACCGACATCTCCGTCGAGAGCACGGACGGCTTCCCGATTCGCGGTGCGCTCCGCATCGGCGACGAGATCATCGAGTACGACTCGCGCTCGGACGGCGCCTTCCGGGACTGCATCCGCGGCACGCGCGGCACCGCCAACCCGCCGGATGAGGACGGCAACGTCGCGCCGGGCGGTCGCGAGTGGGCCAGCGGCACGCCGGTGCAGATGCTCGGCTACTCGATGCCGATCACGGTCGACGTGATGCGCGGCGGCAGCCACTTGGATGAGGCGCTACGCAAGTGGAACGCCGCGCGCGTCTCCACGCTCAACTCGACCCCGGCGCCGGACACGGCCACCATCACGATCGGCGATGTCGAGATCATCCTCGGGGGCTTCGCGCCCGAGCGGAAGGACATCACCGTCGAGGTGGTCGGCATGTGGGGCCAGGCCGATGAGGAGTGCTACGAGGCCTTTGGCAGCAAGGGCATCGCGCTGCTCGGCTGCCCCGAGATCAACGTAGGCGGCACGGGCGGCGGCTCCGGCGGACCGGCCGGTCCGGGACCTGATGATGGCTTCGGCCCGGGGCCGGGCTCCGACGAACCGCCTACCGGTGACGGCGGCAACCACGACAGGCCGGGCGACAGCGTCGATCCGGGGCGCGGCGACGGCGGAGGCGGGGGCGAGGAGCCCGCGCCGACCGATCCCGGCGATCCGCCCGTGCCCGTCCCCGATGACGGTGGTGGTGCCGGCGATCCGAACGCCGGTTCGGGCAGCGACGTGCAGCTCGGCGGCTGGGAGGTCGTGTACTACGAGCGCTCCGGCAACCAGTTCACGATCACGCGCTACCAGGAGACCAAGTGGCAGGCGGCGGCGGAGGAGTACTTCCTCATCACCGAGAACCGCACCGAGAACGCCGAGTTCCCGGCGTTCCTCGTTCCCATCTCGGTGATGGGTACCGGCGGTTCGGGCACGGGCGAGGACTACCTCGATCCCGCCGACCCGCTCCATGAAGAGAAGCTGCTGCGCTACTACCCGAACGGCGACGCCTCGGCGCGCATCCTGATCGGCACCGACACGCCGGAGGACGCGAGCGAGGTCATTCGCTACGACTCGATCGACCGCGACCGTGCGCAGCCCTACATCCTGTTCGTGCGCGACCGCGATCTCGACGACATCGTGTTCCACTTCTACCGCCAGCACACGGAGGACATCGGCGGCGGTACGTCGCCGACGCCCGATCCCACGCCGGATCCGGATGATCCGCCTCCGGTGCCGGAACCGCCGGACAACCCGCCCCCGGTCCCCGGTGACGACGGCGGCGGCTTCGGGGACCCGAACCCCCCGAACCCGGACGACCCGCAGGACCCGAAGCCGGGCGACGGCGTGCCTCCGGGCGAGCGTCCGGGCGGCGATGGCGGCGAGCCCGGCGATACACCGCCCGGCGATCCGGGTGGTGGTGGTGACGACGGCGGGTTCGGCGATCCCTCGCCGGATCCCGGTACGGACCCGGGTGATGCGCCCGAGCCGGGTGTCGACCCCGGTGACGGCGGCGGCGGTGGGGGCGACGAGTTCGGCGACCCTGTCGATCCGGGTGACCCCAACGACGAGCCCGGCGGCCTCGAGGACGGCGGGACCGATCCGCGGGAAGACGGCGACGGCGGCGGCGATGAGTTCGGTGATGCGCCGAGCGAAGACACCCCGCCCGAGGAAGGCGGCGGCGGCGGGGGTGGCCCCGGCGACGGCGTTCCGCCCGGTGAGGGCAGCGATGGTGGCGGTGGCGCCCAGCCTCCGCCCGAGGAGCCCACGCCCGACGAGTCCGGCGGCGGCGGTGAGTTCGGCGATCCCGACTCCGGCGACGGCGACGGCGAGGGCGACGGGAGCATTCCCGACGTGCCTCCGCCCGGTGGCCGCGACCCCGAAGATGAAGCGGGTGGCGACGAGGGCGGCGAAGAGCCGACCGGCGACGTCTGGGAACCCCCGGGAGGCCGCTCGGCCGCCTTGGGCACGCTGGACTTCCGCGGTGCCAACAACACCCAGCGCGGTGGCTACGACCACAGCGCCGGAAACGCCGGCAACGCCAACTCGCTCTTCCTCCCGTGCTTCCGCGTGTACGAGGGCTGGTCGGGGCTCATCCTCCGCACCGGTCGCAACGACGTGATCACGCTGACGACGGGTACGGAGTCGGGCGCGACGCGCATCGAGCGCGGCGTGCGCTGGGGCGATGACAGCACCACGTGGATGGCGTTGACGGACTTCGTCGACACCGTGTTCCAGGCCCAGGAAGAGGGCGCGACGGCGCGCCGCAACGACCCGCGCGGGATTCCCCGCATCCTGAAGTTCCCGTGTGGTGAGCTGCCGGACGAGATGAGCGACCAGGTGGAGTTCGGTCAGAGCGCCATCTCGGGCAGCGGTCTCGTGACGGCCTTCCTCGACGAGCTCTTCATCTGGACCGACGCGCCGGACACCCGGTACGGCCTGGTCAACGCTGAGGGCATCAACGAGGAGACCGACGAGATCCAGATCCGCAACGTGGGTACGACCCAGGACCTGGCCACCGTGGCCGGCTACTACGAGGACTGTGGCGTCTTCAACCTGGAAGGTGAGCTGATCATCTACCGCGGCCTGCGCCGCGAGGGTGAGTCCGACTTCGTGCTGGAGCGCTGTGCGCGCGGCCAGTTCGGAACGCGTGCGACGCCTCACGGCTACGCCTCGAAGGGCCGCTTCATGCCCAACCTGCCGGTGGCCTACCTGGACGGCGGCATGACGGCGGAAGCGTCGACCATTCCGGTGGCGCGGACGAAGGACTGGCCGCGTGAGGGCCTGGTCCGCATCATCCGCGACGACACGGCCGAGATGATCCACTACACGCGCCGCGGCGATAACGAGCTGATCATGCCGACCTCACTGGATGCGGACGAGCGCAACCGTGACACCGGCCTCTTCCGCGGCCGGTTCGGTACGGAAGCGATCGACCACGACTCCGACGCGATCGTGATCTTCCAGCCGTTCCGCTACTGGGATCGCTTCGTGCAGCGCGAGGCCGAGGACAAGGACTCCTTCACCGGGGTCTACGACCATCCGGATTCCTCGTACCTCGAGGTCGGCAAGAAGGCCCGCTCCGCCTACTGGCGCGGTTTCACGTGGAACGAGAACCTGATCGGCCGTCTGGCGGGCAGCGAGGATGAGTCGTCGGACCGCGAGGGCGTGCTCGACATCATCGTGCTGGCGCGCTTCAGCCCGAACGTGCCGTGGGACTCGACCAAGATCGTGGACATGAGCGAAGAGGACAGTTTCGGCCAGAAGAAGGACCTCGCCGCCAAGGCGCGGGACCACCTGTTCTACTTCGACGACGTCGGCGATCAGCTGATCGGCCAGAGCAAGGACGGCAACCTCCTGGGGATCGAGTCCGACACCGCCGAGTTCCGCGTGTACTTCGTCTACAAGTCGAACGCGTTCATCCCGGTGGACGACGCCGGTCGCCAGACCGGTGGTGCCCGTGACGAGGTGACGCTGACCAACAGCTGGAAGCTCACGCCCTGGCTGCGCTCGTTCACACTGAACTACTTCACGCGAACGATGTCGAGGTACCGCGCGCCGCTCCGGTAGACGCAGCACGCACTACCCACCACCCACGAGCCCGGCGGTCTTGAACGATCGCCGGGCTCGGTTCGTTTTGGAGCCGGGTGCTGGGTACTGAGAACGGGAACGGGAACGGGCTCGAGAACGAGTACTGGGTGCTGGGTACTGGGGCTACGTGCGGCGGCGGAACGCTCTTGTGACAACAACGAGTGCCGCCAAGAGCGCCAGCGCCAGCCAGACCGCCCACGACGGGCCGTCCTTGTGCCCCGGAAGGCGCGCAGGCGGCTCCGGCGGGACTTCAGGGGGCGCCGCAGGTTCGGGCTCCGGCCAGTCCAGCGGTCCGCTTGGAGGCGGCACCTTCAGGCGCACGATGCGATGCGGCGTCAGCCAACCGAAGTACATCGAGCTGCGAATGCGCACCGGCTCGCGGTTGAACAGAATGTCGACGTCACGGCCCAGCGCCTTCATCCGATCCGTCAGGTGCATGCGTACGTCATGGACCACGCGACCGTTGACCTCGATCCGGATCGGTTGATCGAGATCCACGATCTCGTCGTTGAGGAACAGCGAGATCTCGCGGATGCCTTCCGTGCCGATCTCGATCGCGCCGTCGTGGCCCCGTACGCGCACCTGGACTCGCCGGCGCTCGGCATCCCAGTCCACCCCGTCGAGATTCATCCAGTAGGGCAGAACTCGGTTGTGGCCGGCCGCGATCCAGCGGAAGGCAAGCGGAGGAGCGCGGCGTAGCGGTTCCAGCCAGTCCCGCAAGGCAGCGCCGCCATCTCCACTCGTCATGTGGTCGTGCCCGGCCGCGCGAAGGTCTGCGGCCAACGCGGGGTTGTCCACCACGTACACCGGCACGGGCCCGATGTTGCGTACGAGCCGGCGCTGCGACGCATCGAGCCGCCAGTCGCCGCGCAGCACGATGCCGGCGAAGTAGACCGCGTTCGCCGTTGCCAGGTCGAAGGCGTTGCCGCCACCGTCGAGCACGAAGCGATCGAAGTCCACATGGTAGTGCTTCCAGAACCTCGCCAGCACGCGCTGCATGGCCAGGGCGTTCATCCAGTCGGCTTGGGCTCGTACCGGCGCCAGGACGATCCATCGTTTGCGGAAGTCCGCCCATTCGGCGCGGTCCGAATAGTCCCTTTCGATGACGGCCTGGCCGGGATCGACTTCGGCTTCGGCGTCCTCCAACTCGTGTATGCGAACGATGATGGGCAGGGGAGGACGTCGGGGGAACTCACGGGCAAGGCGCCGGTGGGGACCGTGCGACTCGGGCATGGAGAAGACCGCGTGTACGTGGTCCTTGCCGCCCTCGAATCCGTCCAGGCCGCCGGCGAGTCCTGCCAAGCGCTCGAGCCCCGCTGCGGCGAGGCCTTTGCGGGTCCGTAGGTCCGGCTTGAAGCTGCGTCCCTGGTAGACGAACCACCGGATGGCGGCTGGATCCCGCAGTACGTGCTCGCCGCGGTCGGCGTGTGCCTCCAGTGCATCCACCAGCGCCTTGCGACCGGTCCAAAGCTGTGTGTCGAGATCGAAGTACTCACGCGCCGCCATGACGAGAGGCTTGAAGGCACGAGGGTCGTCCGCCATTCGCTCGGCGATCGTCTTGTCTTCCGCGTGTGCGGGGACGGCTACCAGCAAGAAGAGCAGGAAGCCAGCGAGGCGGACGACAGGAAGCACGCTTTCAGCGTGTCGTCCACTGAGGATTCTGCAAGGGGGACGATTCGTGCTGTGTAGCGGTGGCGGGACAGGGACGGTGCTGTGGCGAGTGCTGGGTGCTGAGAACGGGGAACGGGTTCGGGAACGAGTGATGAGTGCTGGGTACTGAGAACGGGAACGGGTTCGAGAACGGGGACTGCGGGAGGGGTGCTGGGGCAGGAACCCAGTACCCAGCACCCCAGGCGGCGTGCCGGGTTCTGGGTGGCTTCTCCGACCGCCGGTAGACTTCTCCCCATGGACGCAACGAGCATTCGTAAGGGCAGCTTCATCAAGCACAAGGGCGACCTCTGGCAGGCCGTCGATGTGACCCACCGGACGCCGGGCAACAAGCGCGGCTTCGTGCAGGTCAAGATGCGCAACATGAAGAACGGAGGCCACGTCACGGAGCGCTTCGCGTCGAACGAGGACGTCGAGGCTGCCTGGCTGGACGCGCGCAAGGCGCAGTACCTCTACGACGACGCCAACACGGGCCCCGTCTTCATGGACACGGAGAACTTCGAGCAGTTCGGCCTCGACCGCGAGGTACTCGGCGACGCGATGAGCTACGTGAAGGAGAACGACGAGGTCGAGGTCACCTTCTACGAAGGCACGGCCATCGGCCTGCGCCTCCCCGCCAAGGTCGACCTGATCGTCACCGAGACCGAGGACGTCGTCCGCGGCGACACGTCGACCAACGTCCAGAAGCCCGCGACTACGGAGACGGGACTCGTCGTCAAGGTCCCCGCCCACATCAACATCGGCGACAAGATTCGCGTAAGTACCACTACCGGAGAGTTTCAGGAGCGCGTCAACGACTGACCGCCATGGCTACGCGCGGCAAGTGGTTCGTCCGGCGTCCCGAGACGCGCCTGCTCGTAGCGCTGTTCCTGCGGTTCTATCGCTGGTTCATCTTCGGCACGCTCCTGCTGAAGCACGACACGCGCCTGTTGCGCCTCATGCGCAGCGACGAGCCGGTCATCTTCGCGGTCTGGCACCAGGACTTCGTCTTCACGTTCGGCTACCTGTCCCGGTGGAACGCGCGCCGCAAGACGTATCCGCTCGCAAGCAGCAGCCGCGACGGCGGCATGGCGAACGCTGCCGCGGAGGGCATGGGCTACCGGACCGCCATCCGCGGATCGTCGGCCCGTGACGGACGCAAGGCGCTGCTGCAGCTCACGCGGTTGCTGCAGTCCGATCCCCATGCCTCGGTCGCCGTCGTCTGTGACGGGCCGCGGCCGCCCGCGCGCGAGCTCAAGCCCGGCATCCTTCACCTCGCGCAGGTGTCCGGACGGCCGATCTGGCTCGTCCGGACCAGCTTCAAGAACGTCGTCGACCTCCCGCGTACGTGGGCGCAGTTCCACCTGCCGCTGCCCTTCAAGCGGGGTGTCTGCTTCGCCGACGGTCCGATTCACGTGCCCGCCAACGCCAGCCGCGAGGGCCTCGAGACCATCCGCCTCGAAGTCGAGGCCCGCCTCAATCGTCTGGCGGACCGCGCGGATGCGGCGGCGGGGGCGATGTAGGAGGGTCGCGTTCTGGCGAACGCGGGGGCACACAAGGTGCCCCCCTACAGCAGACCCGCTTGCGTACGCTCCGCTGCTGTAGGGAGGGGCCTTGTGCCCCTCCGCACGTGCGGAGAAGACACCTACACGGGGTCGTACTCCGAGTACGCCGGATACCCCTCGCGCGCTTCGTGCGGCCGGCTCTTCCAGCGCTTGAGCGTCCAGTTCCAGAGCGTCGGGTCCTTGCGGATCACAGCCTCGAGGGCCTCGTTGATGCGGGTCATCAGTGCGCGCGTCTGCTCGTCGCGGGTGCCGTGAGGGAGATCCTCCGAGAGGTCGGGCCCGAACCAGATCCGATAGCGACCCTCGTGGGGCACGAGGAACACGGGATACACAGGCGCTCCGTAGCGCAGTGCCAGCACGGCCGGCAACGGCGAGGTACGCGCCGGTAGGCCCATGAACGGCACGTAGATGCCGCCGTGCGTACGCCGCACGTTGCGGTCCACCAGCAAGCCCGCGATCCCGCCTTCGCCCACGATGCGCATGACCGCGCGAGCGCCGCCCTTTCGGAAGACGGAGATGATGTCCCCGTGGCTGCGCAGCTTCTTGAGCAGTCGGTTGAGTGCGTCGTGCTCGATCTCTTCGGCGAGGAACACCGTCGGCGGGTAGTCGAGGAACAGGAGGCGGAGCCCCAGCAACAGCTCCCAGTTCCCGATGTGCCCCGATACGAAGACCGCGCCGCGCGTGCGGACGGCCTCGTAGTCGTGCGGCCGCGCGCTCTCCTTGTCAACCATCTCGACCCAGGCGCGGTAGCGCTTCGGCGTCAAGGGCTGCAGGTGAAACAGCAGCAGGATGGAGCGCATGACGTTGCGCATGCTCGCGCGCAGGAGCTGCTTGCACTCGGCCGCGGACTTCGTGTCTCCGAACACCACGCGCATGTTCTGGAACGCTGCCGCCCGCCCGCGGTGATCCAGCGCCGCCAGAGCTTCGCCAAGACCGTCTCCGAGCTTCAGGACCCAGCGCGAGGGCAACGCGCCGAGGATCTTCACGACGCCGTAGAGGAAGCCGACCGTCAGCTCTTCGAGCGGCTGCCAGCTGCGCAGCTTCCTCGTGACGTCCAGCAGGGCCTTGGGCATGGAGGCGAATCCTATGCGCTCGTCGCTACGTGTGGTGCTGGCGTTCCGGGTCCCACTCGCTGTACGGCGGATAGCCGCCCAGCTCCTGGTGGGGGCGTCCCTTGAAGCGCTTGAGCGTCCAGGTCCACAGCTCGGGCCGGGCGCGGATGATGTCCTCGAGGACCCCATTTACGCGTGTGAGGAGCTCGCGCATGCGCTCGCGATCGTCTTGCTCCGTGAGCCCGGCTGCCAGGTCGGGTCCCATCCAGAGGTGGTAGCGCCCGTCGTCCTGTGGGAGACAGAACATCGGGTACACGGGCACGTCGTAGCGCAGGGCCAGCCAGGCGGGCAGCGGCGTCGTACGCGCCTCGAGCCCGAAGAAGGGGGCGTACACGCCGCCCTGCTGGCGGCGGACGTTGCGATCGACGAGGATGCCGGCGTTGCCCCCGGCCGCGACCACGCTGATGACGGTTCGCGCCCCGCCCTTGCGCAACGCCGAGATCAGGTCGCCATGACTCCGGAGACGACTGAGGATCTCGTTCACAGCGGCGTCGGGAATCTCCTCGGCCAGGAAGATGGTCGGCGGGAAATCGCGGAAGAGCACGCGCAGCCCGAGCAGCATCTCCCAGTTCCCGATGTGGCCTGAGACGACCACGCCGCCCCGGGCCCAGAGATCCTGCATCGCGTCGACCTTGGTCTGCTCGACCTCGGTGGTGTCCACCCACTTGCGAAAGCGTTGCTCCGTCAACGGCTGCGCGTGGAACAGCAGCAGCATCGAGCGCCCCACGAGGCGCTCGGCATGCCGGTAGAGCCGCCGGCACTCGGCGCGGCTCTTGGAATCCCCGAACACGACGCGCATGTTCTGGTACGCGACACGGCGGGCTCCCGCGTCGAGCAGGACGCGCAACTCTCCGAGCACATCCCCCAGGCGCAGCACCCAGCGCGAGGGCAGTGCTGCGAGGATCTTGACGGCGCTGTAGCCCACCGTCACCGCCACCTTCTGCAGCACGCGCGTGCGACGCAGCTTGCGGGTGAGCAGGCGGGCGCGCGACATAGGCGCGAATCCTACGCCGACCCCATCACCGGGTGGATCCGGTGCCGGGTGGATCCGGTGCCGGCGGATCAGATGCGGGCAGGGATCAGATCAGCAGCGCGACTACGATCCCCAGCATCACGAGTCCAGCAGACAGGTACTCCCCGGCCAGGCGGCCGGCAGAGGCAGCACGTACACTCTCCGTCGTCATCACGATCCTCCCGATGCGGAGGATCGTACGGAGTGGCAGGGACAGTCCGTAAGTCGTTGATTTTCAGGAGCTTATGGATTTACCCTGGCAGGCATGCGCACGGTCCTGTGTCTCCTGTTGTGCCTCATGGGCGGTTCTGCACTCGCCGAGGAGGAGGCTCCTTGGTTCACGAACGTCGCGGGCGACGTGGGACTCGAGGGTGTCAAGGCCAAGAGCTGCGTCCTCACCGACCTCGACGGAGACGGGTTCTGGGACCTGTGCCTCGATCGCCAGCGTTTCTTCCTCAGTCAGGACGGCAAGCACTTCGCGACGCATGAGAAGCACGGCATCGCCTATCCCGTCATCCGGCGCGTGCCCGTCAACCGCCAGGGCCGGCCGGACGAGGAGAAGGCCAAGGAGGGACCGTACGTTCCGCAGTACATCTACTTTGCCGATGTGGACAACGACGGTGATCAGGATGCGATCGCAGGGGTGCGTTCGTGGTGGTTCTACTTCGACGGCCGCCGCTGGCAGACGATCGATGCCTGCGACCCCGGCGTGCGATCGACCGTGTGGCTCAACGACGGCAAGGCACACTTCGAGAAAGCCGCCACCTCTCCGTTCGCGGCCAAGAACACCGTGGGGCCGGCCATGGCGCTGGCGATGCTCGACTACGACAACGACGGCGTGCTCGACCTCTACGAGGGGCGCGAGTACCGCCAGTATGGCGTGCTCGCGAACTGCGGCGTCGATCGGCTGTGGCAAGGCGACGGCCGTGGCGGCTTCAAGGACATGACGAAGGCCGCCGGTCTCATGACCCTGTCGGAGCCGGGGGGGCCCCGGTCGTCGCGTCCGAGCTACGGCGTGACGCACGCGGACTGGAACAACGACGGCCACCAGGATCTGCTCCAGCTCGCCTACGGCCGCCAGTGGAACTACCTCTGGAAGAACAACGGCGACGGCACGTTCACCGACGTGGGGATGGAGACGAACTTTGCGGGTGACGACATCACCCACGGGCGCTACCCCCCGATCGTGGAACGCAAGGCCGAGCGGCCGTTTCGCAGCAACGGCAACACGTTCGATTGCGCGGTGGGGGACCTCGATAACGACGGCGATCTCGACTGCTTCCTCGGCGAGATCGCGCACTGGTGGGCGGGTGAGGCCTCGGATCTGCCCTCGCTCTTGATCAACCGCGGCTCGGAGCACGCGTACGCCTTCGAGCGCCGGACGGTCCGCGAGGCGTTTCCCCCGCGGACCTTCCGCAGCGGCGACCGCTGGAACTACGGCGATCTGCACGCCGCGTTCCTCGACGTCGACAACGACGGACGCCTCGACGTACTGATCGGCTCCGGCGACTACCCCGACGGCCAGTTCCTGCGCCTCTATCGCCAGCAGGCCGACGGCTTCGTGGAGGTGACCGAGCGGGCAGGCTTCGACTGGGAGGGCTGCGGCGGTCTCTCGATCGGCGACTTCGACCGCGACGGCGACGTCGACATCCTCGCCGGCCGGTCCTTCATGCGCCTCAACCAGAAGCACCGCGACCGCTTCATGGGCGGCATCAAGGTGAACGCCGTAGGCCTCTTTCGCAACGACATCGCGAATCGTACGGGCAACCACTGGTTGAATGTGCGCCTCGGCGGCAAGGGCAAGGGCGGGGCCAACCGCAGCGGCCTTGGTGCGCGGGTCTACGTCACGACAGGGGACACGACGCAGATGCGCGAGCTGCGTGGCGGCAGCGGCCTGTCGAACCACCAGGATCCGCCCGAGGCCTGCTTCGGCCTCGGCAAGGCCACCGTCGTCGACCGTCTCGAAGTGCGCTGGCCGAACGCCAGACAGACCGTGCAGGTGTTCAAGAGGGTGCCGGTCGATCGATTCGTCGTCGTCACCGAGGGCAAGAAGAAGCTCGCAACGTCCGAGCGCTAGACCTCGACGAGGTCCCGGGCATACGATCAGGCATTGGAGGTGTTGCGTGCGGAAGCTGCTGATCGGGTGGACCGTCGTACTGGTCGGCGCCGCGTTGGTGCTGACCACCGGAGCGTGCGGGAGCGGAGACGGCGGAACGATGTTGACGCCGACCGTCTCGGTGCTGCAGGCCGGCAACTACTGCTTCCTCTTGTTCACGGGAGACGTCACCGGCCCCGACGCGACGACGTTCTGGGGGGACGCGACCTCCGACGGGAGCTCCTCCGTCGACCTCCCGGCGGTCATGGAGAACGACAACGGGACGGTCGCGGCGATGCCGGCCGCGTCGGCGCTCTTCACGATGAGCGCGGGCAACGCCATGAACCTGTTTGTGTCCGGCCTTGCGTTCGGCGGGGGCCTGGCGACGGACGGCAGCATGGCGGCGTTGGCCACCATCAACTCCACCAACCCAGCGGTTGCGATCCTCGGCAGTAAGGGATCGGGCTTCGGTAACACCAGCCTGTTCGGTGACTATCACCTCTGCGCTTTCTTCTTCAATGCCGGCGGACCATCCGACATTACGTGGTGGGGAGGGACCGCAACGTTTGACGGGGCCGGGACGTGCACCGGCTGGTCGGCGGGCATCAACTCCAACGGTGCGGTGGCGGCTCCCGCCGCCCCGATCGCCTTCGGGACCTACGCGGTTCTCGGCGACGGCACCATGACGTGGAACACGGGCGTGCCGGGCCTCAACCTCTCCGGCGGGCTCTTCGCCGGCGGCGAGCTGGGCATCCTGACCGGCTCCACCATGAACGGCATCAACATCCAGATGATCCTGTTCCTTGTACGCAAGGGTACGGGCCTGGGCCCGTCGACGTTCAGCGGCGACTACTTCTTGATCGCCTTGGGCGCGAGCAACGCGCCCCCGCCGCGCTGGCAGAGCATCGTGGGCAGTGGGACGGCCGACGGGGCGGGGAACTTCAACCTCGGGGGCCTCACGACCGTGAATCTGGACGGCATGATCAACGTCCTGCCGGGCGGTGCCACTCAGAGCTACACGATCACCAATGACGGCACGCTCGACGTACTCAGCGGCGAGCTCCTCGGGGGCATCTCGCCGAGCGGGCGGTTCGCCGTGGGCGCGGGGACGAGCTCCGCCGCAGGAACCCCGCTCCTGTTCTTCTACTTCCGGTAGCCGGCGCTCAAATCGGCGTGGCGGGCAGGTCGAAGTACTCCCGCACGAACGCGGCCACATCTTCGGCGCGCGTCAGGTTGACGATGTCCTGGAGGCGCAGCAGGTCGCGCTTGCGCTTCTCTTCCATCGTCTCGGGGTCGAGGTCCCCGTGTTCCAGCGGCCGCACGAAGCGATATCGCTCTTCGATGCCCGTGGGTTCGATGACGCCGAGATCGGCCAGCGTGATCAACGCGTACTCCAAGCGCCGGTCGCCGCGGCCCTTGCCCAGCACCGCGAGCCGCAGCTCTTCCAGGTCGAAATCGGCGTGCTGGCTCTCGAGGATCGCCTGGGCGGCGCGCTGCAGCAGCTCGGCGGACGGGTTCTTCCACTCGCTGAACGTGTGTTGGATGGCCAGGTCGTCCTGGCAGTAGAGCAGGCGGCAGATCGACGGCTCGCCGTCGCGGCCCGCGCGGCCGACCTCCTGGAAGTAGGCCTCGACGCTGCCGGGCACCTGCGCGTGGAGGATAAATCGGATGTCGGGCTTGTCGACGCCCATGCCGAACGCGTTGGTTGCGAGCAGAAGCAGCCCGTCCTCCGGCGTGGCATCGATGAAGCGGTTGTAGACGCGCTTCTTGTCCCGAGGGTCGAGCTTGCCGTGATAGATCGCCAGCCGGCGCTCGGGCAGCGCCGCCTTGATGCGCGACGCCATGCGATCGAGATCCTTGATGAGCGCGAAGTAGACGATGCCGGTCCCTGGCAGCGACCGGGCGACCTCCGCGATCTGCGCGACCTTGGCGTCGTCGTCCCACGCGGGCTCGACCTCGAGAGCGAGATTCGGCCGGTCGAGCGGTGCGGCGAACAACGGCATCGTGTCGTCGTCGAAGCCGAGTGTTGCGCGGATGTCGGCGCGCACCTCACGCGTCGCCGTGGCCGTGAGCGCAAGCGTCGGCGGCGTGCCGAGCAGGCACCGGAAGGTGCCGACCTCCTGGTAGGCGGGCCGTAGGTCGTGGCCCCACTTGCTGATGCAGTGGGCCTCGTCGACCGCGAGCAGCTTGACGGCCTTCTCGATCCCGCCGTGCCGGGCTTCCAGCGCGGCGAGGAACTCCGGCTTCTTCATCCGCTCGGGCGTGGCATACAGGATGTCGTAGGCGCCCTCGGCGACCTGTTGGTAGCGCCGGTCCCGTTCGCGACGGTCCAGGGTGCTGTTGATGTACTCGGCGTCGATGCCCTTGCGTTTCAGGGCCGCGACCTGATCCTCCATGAGGGCGATCAGCGGGCTGAAGACGAGGCTGAGTCCCTCGCCGGGCATCGACAGCGCGGGCAGCTGGTAGCAGAGGCTCTTGCCCGAGCCCGTGGGCATGACGACCAGGGGGTTGCCCCCGGCCAGCACACACTCGACGACCTGCGCCTGCAGCGGGCGCAGCGCCTCGTGCCCGAAGCGTTCGTGCAGGATCTGCAGGGTTCGCGGGTCCATGGGGCGCCCATTTCACCCGCCGCGGCGTGCAGGCATCGGAAAACCCGCCCGCCGCGAAACACGCCGCGGCGATCGTCGCTCCTCAGAGTGCCTGCGAATCGAGCGGGATGGGGGGTGGTGCCGGGGGAGAAGGTGTCAGGTCAACCGTAATGTCCTTCCCCTCCGACGATCACGCCGTTGCTATGCTCCGCCCGGTGGCGTCGACGGAGGACACGGTCCAACTCTTCCTGGCAGCCCTCGACGCGCGTGGGGGCGCCGGAGGGGGTGGCGACGCCTTGATCGGCAGCGGACTTCCGGACGGGGCCGGGGACGAGCCGTTGAACCGCCTGCTCGAGCGGCTGCGCCCGCGGCTCGTGCTCTGGTGCGCCTCGCGCATGTCGCCCAAGCTCAAGCAGAAGGTGGAGCCGGATGACATGGCCCAGGACGTCATGGTCCGCGTCAACGGCTCCATCGGCACCTTCGAGGGGCGGGACTATCCCGCGTTTCGAGGATGGCTCTTCACGCTGGCCGCGAACGCCATCAGGGATGCTGTGAAGCACCACGATGCCAAGAAACGCCAGCGCCCTGACCCTCGCTCCTTCTCACAGACGTCCCCCTCGGAACGGGCGTCCCGCACGGAGGAGCTCGCGCGCATGCGAGACGCGATCGGTCAGCTACGTCCCGATGACCAGGAGGTCATTCGCCTGCGTTGCTTCGAGGAGCTGGCGCATGCCGAGGTCGCCGAGCGGATGGGGCGCACGGAGACGGCCGTCCGGATCCTGTATTGCCGGGCGCTGAAAAACCTGCGCAACGTCGTGGACGATCTCGAGGCGGCCGGGCCGGTGACGGAGCCGGCCTGATGGACGAGCAGCGAGACGAGCTCCTGGCGGTTGCGCTCAAGGACTACGAAGAGCGCAGCTCGGCGGGCGTGCCGCCGCCCTTGTTCGAGTACCGCGACCAGCTTGGTGACGCGTGGGACGAGTTCGTGCAGATCGTCGACACGGAGGCCGAGCTCAAGGCACTGCTCGAACCCATGCCGCCGCCGCCGCTCGGTGGGCTCTTTGGCGGCTACGAGCTGCTGCGCTTGATCGGGAGCGGCACGACGGGGCTCGTCTACGAAGCGCGCAATTCGACCAACCACCGGCACGAGGCGATCAAGGTCCTCAAGCCCGGACTCGAGCACGAGCCGGACTCGCTCCAGCGCTTCCGCCGCGAGGTCCAGCTCGCCCAGGAGTTGGAGCATCCGAACATCGTGCGCGTCTACGCCTGCGGTGAGATCGGCGGCTACCCGTACTGCGCGATGGAGCTCGTCGAAGGACGTTCGCTTGCCCAAGCCCTGGTGGACGACACGCTGCCCCCGCCTGAGGAGCTCTGCCGGCAGATGGCGGGCGTTGCCGACGCGCTCGCGATGCTGCATCGCAACAAGATCCTGCACCGCGACGTGAAGCCGTCCAACATCGTCATCCGCAAGGACGGCACCTTCGTGCTCGCTGACTTCGGCCTCGCGCGAGCGGCAGACTTGCAGCGCATCACCTGGACCGGCCAGATGCTGGGTACGCCGCGCTACATGAGCCCCGAGCAGCTGCGCGGCAAGGAGCTGGACCCGCGCGCCGACGTCTACGGCCTCGGTGCCACGCTCTACCGCGTACTCGCCAAGCGGCCACTGTTCGATGCGCAGACGGTTGCGGCCCTTGCCCTCAAGGTCCTGCGCGAACGGCCCGCGCCGCTCGAGAAGGCGGCCCCCGACGTGGCGAGCGACGTGAGTCGCGTGGTCATGAAGGCCATCGAGCCCGAGCTGCAAGATCGCTACGAGTCCGCCGCCGTGTTCCGCGACGAGCTCGTGCGGGTGGCCGGTGGCGAGAAGCCGCGCTACGGCCCGGTCTCACCCACGCGGCGCGCGGTGCGCAAGGCGTGCCGCAACTGGCGGCTGATCACGATCGCCGCCGTCGTGCTGCTGGGTGTGGTCGCAACTACGGCCGTCTCGCTCTACCTCGGCACCGACGCACGCCTCGCAGTGCGCGTGTTGCCGGCCGCGGTCGCCACGCTCAACGGCAACGAACAAGGGCGCGGCGCGACCTTCGACCTGCGGGGAAAGCGCGGCACGTTCGCGCTGCGCCTCGAACGGAAGGGGTTCCTGCCCTACGTGTACGAGGAGGCGCTCGGGCCGGGCGAGGAAGACGACGTCGACCACGTCATGGTGATCGCCGACGCCAATGACGCGGAGGCCGCCGCGATCCTGCGGGAGGCGCTCGAGGCCGACGCGCTGCTCAAGTACGACGCCGCGCACCGCGGGGGCGGGGAGGACCTGGTTGCGGTCTTCCCGCAGAAGACGGTTCGCCGCGCGGATCTGCGCACCTGGCGCGTCGAGATCAATCCGGAGATCGCAGACCTTACGAAGACCGTCGGGCGACTGCGATTCACCGCGGAAGACGGCTCGGTCCTGGCCGAGGTCCCGGTGCGCGGCGGCAGGCGAGACGGTGTCGTGGAAGGGCCGATGCCCCCCGACCTGCTCGCGAAGCTGATACCGGGCAAGAGGGTCCGCTGGGACGTCGAGGTCGATGGCGAGCGGTCCGAAGTCGTGGCCTTCACGCTGGAGGAGCTCACCTCGGAGGATGCCGCGCGCTGGAACATCATCGAGGATCGAGCAAGGGGTCAACCGGAGGGCATTCGAGCCTGGCTGTGGGGCTCCTTCCTCGCCAAGCGCGGGTTCTACCAGGGCGCCCTGCAGGCCATGCGGCACCTCGGTGCGGAGCAGCCGGATCTACCGCCCTGGGTCGTGGCGCGCGAGACGACCGACTGGCTCGGCCTCGGCGGCACGCTAATCGACGCCGAGGTGCGGAAACGCGTCGACGACTTCCCCGAGCACGTGCGCGCCGCCTGGGAGCGACGCGCACCCAAGTAGCGGCTACTCGATGCCCAGCGCGAGCAAGCCGGCCTCGACGTCCATGGGCTTGCCTGCGCCCAGCGTCAAGGTGATGCGGCCCGTGGTGCGGTCGATGTGTCCCGTCGCGACCTTCGTGCGGCGCATGGCGCGCGAGAAGGGGTTGTTGTTCTCGTAGAGCTCGAACGTCGGCGTCGGCGCCTGGCTGTGCGGCGGCTTCGACCAGCTCAGGTGGAACTCGCGCGACGGAATGCGCACGCGGCTGAAGCGCTCGACGCCTTCCGGCGAGTGCAGGCGATCGAGCACCTCCGTCTTTACCCGTGCCTTGAGCACCGCTGCGGTCAGAAGCGGCTTGGGCGCCTTGGACGGTTGGACCATCGGAGCACTCGCTGCGACGGGCGTGGGCGGCTCGGGGAGGACAGCCGGGGCGGTCTCGGCTTGACGGTCATGGACGAAAGCGACGCCGGTGAGGGCGAGAAGCAGGACGGTGCAGACGAGGGCGAGCTTGTTCACGTGCGAACTCCCTTGCGGTGGCGGAGAACGACGCACTCGGCGATTCCCCAGTTGACGAAGAGGCTGAACCACAGGGCGAGCACGTACTCGTGGCCCGTGCCTGCGGCATGGAATGCGATGTAGAGGACGCGAAACGTGATGGCCGTCGCGGCCATGGCGTAGGAGCGCACCATCCAGGCGATGTGACCCCGGAAGTCGCGCCGGTGGACGTGCTCGAGTCCACGCCAGGTCGTGTACAGCAGCGCGAGGCCCGTCACGAGGAAGCCCACGCGTCCCGGCATGCCGCCCTTGGCGTAGAGCGCCAGATAGAGGCCCGTTGGCACCACGAGCACGAGCACGCTGGCTACGTAGGTCCACCCGATCGCGCGGTGAAGCCCGGGCCGGGTGCGCAAGAGGGTGCGGCTGAACTGCGGAAGCGCGGAGAACAGGCAGACGAGGCCGCCGGTGATGTGCACGTAGAGCGAGATGCGCCACACCGGATCGGCGTAGGCGGCGGCCTTCTCTAGCAGGAACGGCACCGTGGGGGAGAAGCTGTAGAACGGCAGCGTGTTGAGCAGGATCAGGCTGCTCCCGGCCGCCATGGTGGCCCAGAAGAGCGCGCGCAACGCGCCGTAGAGCGGAATCCGAGGGGCACGAAGCGCGGCGGCGCGTGTCGTCATGGTGACTCCTACATCCCTGGGTGCATTCCAACGCAACGTCGCAAACGCGGTTTCACAAAGGCCGCAAAACGGACGCAAAGCTTGTGCAAGGCGAACCGGGTAGCCTGTGGCCCACGCGAAACGGAGGACCGGCATGCAGGACGAACGACGGACGACGCGCCGCGACCTCATTCGGGCCGGCACCGCAGGCGTTGCGGGGCTTGCTGCAGGCAGCGTGCTTTCCGCGGCCGAAGCGCGCAGTAACACGCGCTCGATGAAGATCGACACCAGACTCGGGAAGCACGTGCTCGAGTTCGACTTCCCAGGCCTCGAGATCGGCTCCGCGATCTACCCGGACGGTCCTACCGGCTGCACCGTGTTCCACTTTCCCAAGGGAGCCACCGGCGTAGCCGACGCCCGGGGCGGTGCGGTCTGCACGACCTTCACCGATCGCATGCAGGACGGTGCGCGCCATGTCGATGCCATCTGCTTCGCGGGCGGCAGCGTCTATGGACTGGAGGCGGCCGCGGGGGTCTCGTCCGGCCTCTTCGAGCGTCGCGGGCACGCGACGGACTGGAACCGCATTGCGCTGGTCAGCGGCGCGATTCTCTTCGACTTCGTCGCGCGCAAGAACGCCATCTACCCGGACGCCCGCCTCGGGCGCGCGGCGCTCGACGCCGCCAAGCCGGGTGTGTTTCCGCTCGGCGGACGCGGCGCCGGGGTCTCCGCGACCTGCGGCAAGTGGCTGATCCACACGACCGAGAAGGAGCTGGCCGGCCAGGGCGGCGCCGTACGGCAGCGGGGACCGACGCGTGTGGCCGTGTTCACCGTGGTCAATTCACTTGGCGCGATCGTCGACCGCGACGGCACGGTGGTGCGTGGGCATCGCGACCCCAGGACCGGCAAGCGCGTGCCGGTGCCGAAGATGGGGGAGTCCGCCGACAAGCCCAAGGGCGGCAACACCACGCTCACGTTGGTCGTGACCAACCAGCGGCTGGGCGCGCACGACCTGCGTCAGCTGGCCCGGGAGGTCCACACGGCCATGGCGCGCGTCATCGTCCCGTTCCATACGAGCAGCGACGGCGACGTGCTCTTCGCGGTAACCACCAACGCCGTGACGAACCGCAGCACCAACACGTTCCAGCTGGGCGCCGTGGCGTCGGACTGCGCGCTGGACGCCGTCTTGCGCTCCTTTGCGGGCCGCTGACGGGGAATCCGGTTTGGGCGGGACAGACCGGGAAGCGCTGCGTCTACTCGGGTGGCATGGGAACGGCTGACCTCGTCCGTAGCGCTCTGACCGGGAACCCCGACGGTCGTGAAGCGCTGGCCCGCGCGTGGTTCGCGCGCGTCTACGGCGCCGCGCTCGCGCGGACCGGGAACGCAGCCGATGCGGAGGACCTGACCCAGGAGACCTTCCTGCGGGCGTTTCGTCAGCTCGGTCGCCTGCGGCGTCCCTCGCGCTTCGGCCCGTGGATCCTCCAGATCGTCCGCAACGCGAGCCACGACGCACACCGTCGCAGGCACGGCACGACCTTCCTCTCGCACCGCGCGGCGTCCCGTCTGCAAGCCCCCGCGGAGACGGAGACGAGCGACGTCATCCCCGCCTGGCGCGATCTCGACGAAGACCAGCGCCTCGTGTGCTGGCTCAAGATCGTCGACGGCATGCCATTTCGCGACATTGGCGAGCTGCTGGGGAGCTCGAAGAGTGCGGTGTACCGCGTCTACCGGAGCGGACTGGAGCGACTGAGGAAGCAGGTGTGTCATGTTGAGCTGTGAAGAGACCCGGCTCGCGCTGCCCGGCATCGAAGCGGGGGAGCATGCCGACGGCACCGTGCGGGACCATCTCGCCTCTTGCGATGCCTGCCGCGAAGCCGCAAGCGAGCTGCGCACGGATCTCGAGCGGCTGCGTGCCGGGCTCAGCGCATTGGCGCCGTCGCCGCTCGTCGAAGACGCGGTGGTAGACATCGCGCGAGACCAGGCGCGCGGCGCGAAGACGGGTTCGTGGAAGCCGGTGCTCGTCACGCTGGCCGCCGCGGCTGTCCTGTTCGGTGTGATCCTCCTCTCGCAGCAGGGAGGCGAGCCGCCCTCGGGGGAACCGCCCGAGCAGGCGACACGCGACGCGCGACCGCGCCTCACACTGGATCTGCTCGCCGACGGGCGTCTGTTCCTGGACGGACACCAGGAGTTCGCGCTGCGTACGAACGGCGCGTGGGTCTCGCCCGGCGAGATCGCGCGGATCACGGAGGCGATGGCCGCGGCTGTGGCCGGTGCCGAGCACGACGCGTCGGGCAACCCCGATGTCGTGGCGGTTCTCACGGTTGAAGCCGACACGCCGTGGATGATGGTGCAGTGGGTGATGCAGGTGTGCGCGCACCCTCGCGTGCGGGTCACGCGCCATCAGTTCCACCGGATGGGGAGCGACGAGGCGCCGCTGTTCAACGAGCTGCCGACCGATCCAGGGATGGCGCCCGACGGCAGCGATCCGTTGATGTTCACGCGGTCGTTCAAGGTCAAGCTGTTCGCCTACGGCAACGAGACCAAGGTAAAGGCGGATGACGGCACGTGGTTCCTGGGTCGCGGGGACGACGAGAGCGTGCTCGCGGCGATTGCTGAACTGGCGCGGCGCGCGCTCGCAGCGGCCGGTCCCGACGCTTCGGCAGAGATCGTCGCGCCTCCGCCGCGCGGCGGGCGCGTGCGATACGAACACGTGCTTCACATCATGCGCATCTTGCAGGACGCAGGCGTGCAGAACGTACTCTTCGAAGGGGCCGCCATGCCGCCCAGGTAGCGGCGCGAGGACCGCACGATTTCAACGTCAGTTCATGCAACACGCGGGCTAGGACGGATCGTCGCGGATGTGCCGCGCCAGGACGCGCAGGGCCGTGCGCTCGTCGGCTTCCTTGACTTCGAATTGCAGGCAGCCCTCGACCTCGATGCGATCGCCCTCGCGTGGGATGCGCTTGAGGCGCTCCTGAATGAGGCCGGTGATCGTCGTATTCTCTTCCTCGCTGCTCGTGAAGATCACGCCGCACTGGAGGAATCGCGCGATGTCGCGCACGCGCGTCAGTCCGTGCACCAGCGCGGCATCGCGTGAGACACGCTTCACGAGGCCCTCGGAGACGTCGCTCGCGTCGATCGCCTCGCCGACCAGCTCCTCGACGAGATCGTCGAGGGTGACGATGCCCTCCGTGATGCCGTACTCGTCGATGACGATGCCCATGCGACCGTGCTTGCTCTGAAGGTCGCGCAGTACGTCGTCGACTTGACGAGACGTCGGCAGGAAGATCGCCGGCCGCTGCAACTCGGCGACCGTCTTGTCGTCCTGATCATTGGCCAGTGCGGCCAACGCGTCCCGGAGCGACAGGATGCCCGTCACCTTGTCCAGGTCCTCTTCGTAGACCGGGAACTGCCAGTGCGAGGTCTCGAGCAACTCCGCACGCAGGTCCCCGATCCGGGAGGACACCTGGAAGGCCTTCACCAGCGGACGGGGCGTCATCACGTCTTCGGCGGTGATGTCGTCGAGGCGGAAGACGCGCCGGATGAGCTCGGCCTCCTCCGGATCGATGCGTCCCTCCTCGCCGCCGAGCTTGGCCAGCTCGCGGATCTCGGCCTCCTCGCCCGCCAGCACGCGGCTCTTGGGATGCGCCCAGGCGACGGCCCGCTCCACCATCCACACGAGCGGGGCCAGCAGCCGGCGCACCCAGACGAGGGCCGGTCCGACGAAGCCCGAGATCGACTCCGGGTTGGCCTCACCCAGCACCTTCGGCGTGATCTCGCCGAAGGCGATGATGAGGAACGTCTGCACGATGATGAAGATGCCCATGCCCGTGGGCGTGCCGATCACCTCCGTTGCGATCGCCGACAACACCATGCTGCCGCCGATGGCGAAGATGTTGTTCAGGAAGACGATCGACGCGAGCGTGCGCTTCGGATCCTGTTTGAGCTGCAGCAGACGGCGCATGCGGCGATCGCCCGACTGCAACCGCGCCCGGATCCGTGCTTCGCTGGCAGCGAGCAGCGCAGCCTCGCTCAGCGAACAGAAGAAGGACCCGGCGAGGTTCCCGAGAACGAGGAGTGTGAGCAGTACCATCGGTGGGGCGCGGGCGCGACCACTCTATCCGGATCGCGCCCCCGCGCGGCATTGCACCCGCGGCAGGCGGCATGCGCTAGGAAATGGTCAGGGTCTGTCCCTCATCGAGGAAGCGCAGCCGTGGGTCACCGCATGCATCGAGCGCCGCGCGCAGCTCGTCCTCGTAGCCCGGCTTGTGGTGCGTCACGAGGATCCGGGCGTCCGTGCGCAGCTTGTCCAGATCCTCGATCAGGAGCTGCGGGGTCATGTGGCCACCGGCTTCGGCAACCCACCGGAGCGAGTCGGGCCAGCTGCACTCGATCACGATGGCGCGCACCGCGGGTCGCTCGTTGGCGAAGGCCCATAGGGCGTCCGTGGTCGTCGTGTCGCCGCAGACGATCAAGGCCGTGCCGTCCCGCTCGATGCAGTAGGCCTGCGACGGCACGGCATGCGTCAAGGCGACCGCGCGTACGTCGTAGCCGATCACGTCCGCATGCTCACCCGGTTCCATCGGTTCCCACGTGATCAGCGGCCTGCCGTCGATCTCGAGCTGGTCGAGCTCCAGCCAGATCTGATCGTTGAAGAGATGCTGCCCGACGGCGTCGATCGTCGCCGCCGAGGCGTGGACCGGGCACGACGGCACGTCTTCAGCGTACCGGTGTACGGCAAAGAAGGGCAGCGTCAGGACGTGGTCCAGGTGGCTGTGTGTCAGCAACAGGGCCTGGATCCGGCGCTGTTCGTCAAGCGTCAGTGCGGTGCTGAGCGACCCGGCGTCGACGGCGAGCACGTCATCGATCAGATAGCCGGAGAGCAGCTTTCCGAGGGCGCTGCCGCCCGCGCAACCGAGGACTCGTAGCTCCATTGGGTGCGAGCCTACACGCGAGCGTCCGCGGCTCCCGGGTTGCCTTGACCCGTTTGCGACAAGCCCCGTACGATCCGGCCTCTCCCCGGCACTTCGCGGCGAATCGGCAGGCCGCTCGAGGGGGGCGGAGGACCCATCCGTGAGAGACAACCCGATCCTTACGCTGATCAAGACCGCCGTGTTCGCCGTGCTCGCCCTGCTCGTGGGCCTCTCCTTCTGGCAGGGGACGAAGTGGGAAGACCGGATGACCAGGCTGGGCGAGCGGATCAGCAAGCTCGAGACGAGCACTGACCGCGTCAACACGACGCTGGCAAAGCTCGACCGGCGCATCGCGCGCGGCGGTGTGTCGACGGTCCCGACGAACGGGGGCGGCCCGACGGACGAGGGTGCGATTCCGCCGCCGGGCGAGCTCGATCGCTACGGCAGCGCCAAGTCGCCGCCGGCATGGCTGAAGGGGCGCGCGAAGGAACTCTGGGGCTCGTACGGCGACAACTACTTCAAGCCGGATCCGGATTGGCCGGCGACGGCGGACCTGGACGACCCCAAGCTCGATGCCAACGGCGAGATCACGCTCTGGTATGGCTCGGCACCCGCTGATCTGAACCCGTTGACGTTGAGCGACGGCCTCGTCAATCGCTACATCCGCATCTTCTGCGGCGACTACTGGGGGCTGCAGCACTCGCAGAACCCGTATCTCTACAAGCCGGGCCTCGCCTACCGCTGCGAGCATAGCCCGGACTACAAGACCTGGATCTTCTGGGTGCGACCGGGCATCCGCTGGCATACGCCGCAGGTCGATCTATCCAAGTACCCGCACCTCAAGGGCGATCAATACCTCACCGCGCACGACTGGAAGTTCACGATGGACCTCATCATGAACCCCGAGGTGCGCGCCGCGCACGTGCGCGCCTACTTCGCCGACTTCGACCGTGTCGAGGTCGTCGACGATCACTGCTACATCATGCACTGGAAGAAGGCGAGCTTCACGGGCATCGGATCGAACATGAACCTGATCTCGCCCTTCCCGCGGTTTGTCTACGGCTACGACGAGACCGGCAAGGCTTTCGATCCTGCGTCCATCGGCACACGCTTCAACGAGCACTGGTTCGGCAAGAGCTTCAAGTGGATCGGAACGGGCAAGTACGTCCTTGAGAAGTACGACCCCGAGAAGGAGATGGTCGCGGTCCGCAACGAGGACTACTGGGGGCAGTTGCCCGCGATTCGCAAGGTTCGGCGCGAGATGTTCCCCAATCGCGATCTCGCCTACACCAAGTTCGAAGCCGGCGAGCACGCGTCCATCACATACCTCGGTCCGCAGTTCAAGAAGCGCGTCGAGCCGAACGAGAACTACAAGACGGGCAAGTGGGGCGCGCACTGGGGCTGGTCGGTTCAGTACTCCTTCATCGCCTACAAGAACACGCACCCCATCTTTCGCGACGTCAACGTCCGGCGCGCCATGACGCACGCGTGCAACCGCGAGCGCATCCTTCAAGCGGTCAACGAGGGGAAGGGCACTGTCGTGACCGGGCCGCAGTCCTATCACGCGCCCACGTACCCGAGGGACCTCAAGCCGATCCCGTTCGACTTGGACAAGGCCGCGGCGATGCTCAAGGACGCGGGTTGGGCCGACGCCGACGGAAACGGTGTGCTCGAGAAGACGATCGAGGGCACGTCGACCGAGTTCCGCATCAAGGCGATGATTCCCGAGACGGCGATGTGGAACACGATCTTCTCGATCTTCCGCGAGGATCTCGCGAAGATCGGTATCCGTATGGAGCTCGAGCCCCTGCAGTGGGGGCAGTTCAGCAAGCGACTCGACGACCGCAACTTCGACGTGACGGCGCTCTTGTGGAGCACGAACGGTTGGGACAACGACATGACCCAGATCTGGCACTCGAGCCAGATCGAGGAGCCCGAGTCGAGCAACTTCATCGAGTTCGGCGATCCCGAGGTGGACAAGTACATCGAACAGGCGCGCTACGAGTTCGATCTCAAGGAGCGCGTGCGCATCCAAAGTGCCGCGCACAGGCGCATCAACGAGCTGCAGCCCTACACGTTCCTCTTCACGATCAAGCTCGCGAGCACGTACTGGAAGGACAAGATCTCGGACATGTCGAGGGCTGACAAATGGAAGTCGCGTCCCTTCATCCGGCTCTGGCCGCTGTGGGTTCCGAGTCAGGGACCGAGATAAGGACCTCGTAGCGCACCACAATGCTCGCCTACGTCACCAAGCGCGTGCTGATCATGGTGCCGACCTTCGTCGGCGTCTCGTTCATGATCTGGCTCGTCATGACCCTCGCGCCCGGCGAGCCCGGTGGCGATCAAGGACGGGGTGCGTTCGGGTCCGAGGTGGGCCAGGACCTCGAGAACCGCGAGCGCGAGAACCAGAGTCAGCGGATGTTCCGCGAGCAGTTCGCGCTCAACCGCCCGCGCTTCTGGAACGACTGGACCTCGCTGACCGAGGAACAGGTCCGTGAGACGCTGAAGATCGTGCGCGAGGGCACGCAGATCCGCGGCGCCGGAGCCGTCAAGCGGGCGCGCCGCAAGCTCGAGGACTGGGGCAACTACGCCGTGCCGCCGCTCGTCGGTCTGCTCAAGAAGACGGAGGGAGAGGAACAGGATCTCGTCCTGGCCTACCTGAAGATCTCGGCCTACCGCTTCAAGACAATCTTCCCACAGGGTTATCAGCCGACGGAGGAGGAGGAAGAACGCGAGCGGCGCATCCAGGCCGACAATGACCGTATCAAGTCCAAGCTGCTCTCCTGGAACCGTGGCGCAACGCCCGCTCAACGGGCGTCGGTCGTCGGGAATTGGACGAAGTGGTATGAGGACAAGGTCCAGGACGGCCGCTGGTCGTACCAGGACAGTTGGACCGAACGCACGGGCATCGCGATGGTCGACACGCAGTTCGGCCGCTACTGGAAGAACCTCTTCTCCGGCAACCTCGGGCTGAGCTTCCGCACCAAGGAACCCGTGCTGACCATCATCGGTCGCAAGCTCAAGTACTCGCTCTCCCTCGCCGTGCCGTCCTTCATCATCGCGTGGATACTCGCCGTGTTCCTCGGCGTCACCAGCGCAGCCAACCACAACACCTGGATCGACCAGGGCATGGGCGTCGGGCTGTTCATGCTCTACAGCATTCCGTCGTTCCTAATGGCCACGGTCGTCCAAGCGCTGTTCGCCAAGGAGTTGGGGTGGTTCCCCACGACGCAGTTCGAGAGCTCCGGTGCCCAGGTCATGAACACGTGGAACCACTTCACCGACGTGCTGTGGCATCTCACGCTGCCTCTCTTCTGCTACACGTACGGCTCGCTGGCCTACATCTCGCGCCAGGCCCGCTCGGGCATGCTCGAGGTGATGAAGAGCGACTTCGTGCGCACGGCCCGCGCCAAGGGCGTCAAGGAACGCGCCGTCATCTGGAAGCACGCCGCGCGCAACGGCATGATGCCGCTCATCACGCTGCTCGGTACGGCCCTGCCCGTGTTGCTCGCCGGCAGCGTCGTCATCGAGTGGATCTTCCAGATTCCCGGATTTGGGCAGCTGATGATCAACTCGATCTTCCTCAAGGACTACAACGTCGTGATGGGGGTGTCGCTGATCTCGGCCGCCCTCACGCTCGTCGGCCTCCTAATTGCCGACATCCTCTACGCCTCCGTCGATCCGCGGGTTTCCTACGATTAGCGAAGAACAGACCCTCCCTGCGCAGCCCAGCCCGACCGGCGAGACGAGAGCCGAGTCGCAGTGGTCCATCGTCGCGCGCATGTTCCGCAAGCGCCATACGGCGGTGTGGGGTCTGCGCGGGACCGTCGCGCTCGTGATGGTCGCCATCTACGCGCCGGTCATCTCGTCCGGCCTACCTCTGATCTGGCGCGCGCCCGGCGGCGAGACGGAGTACCCGTGGTTCCGGAAGATGTTCGACAACAACTACTGGACGAGCGCGGTAGATCGCTTCTTCAACCTGTTGCTCGTCCTCGTGACGATCTGGCTCGTCTTCAAGCTCGTATCCAGGCTCGCCGGCATGGGGAAGGCTCGTCGACGGGAAGTCGGCAAGTGGTACATCGTCGTCGGGTTGATTCTCGTCATCCTCCAACTCCCCTTCATCGGCGTGGGATTTCTGAACAGCAGTGAGCCCTACGTCGACTATCGCGAGAAGGCCAAGACGTATGCCGAAGAGGGGGCCGACTACGCGGCCACGTTCGTCTTCGTGCCGTACGGCCACCGCGAGCAGCTCCAGGGTGCGGACGATCGCTTCCTCGGCCTCTTCAACTTCGACCGCGGAGAGGTCCACCTCCTTGGCACGGACAAGGTCGGGCGCGACGTGTTTGCGCGTCTGCTCTACGGCACGCGGATCAGTCTGACGGTCGGGCTCGTTGCCGTCGCGATCTACGTGACGATCGGGACGATCATCGGAGCGATCGCCGGCTTCAAGGGCGGCAGGGTGGACCTGTTCATCATGCGCGTCATCGAAATCGTGATCTGTGTCCCGGGGCTCTTCCTGATCCTCACGATCATCGCGCTCTTCGGGAACCGATCGATCTTCATGATCATGTTCGCGATCGGACTCGTCGCATGGACGGGCATCGCGCGCCTCGTGCGCGGCGAGTTCATACGTGAACGGTCGCGCGACTACGTCGCCGCGGCGCGTAGCCTGGGGCTCTCGGGCTCGCGCATCCTCTTCCGCCACGTGCTGCCCAACGCCATCGCGCCCGTGATCGTTGCGGCGACGTTCGGCGTGGCCGGCGCAATCATCACGGAGTCGACTCTGTCGTTCCTGGGGCTGGGCGACGTCAGTGTGCCGTCGTGGGGCATGGTCCTCAACGAGGGCCGCCAGGACACGGAGTGGCACATGATCCTCGCCCCGGGCGTGGCCATCTTCATCACGGTGACGCTGCTCAACCTCGTCGGCGACGGACTCCGCGACGCGCTGGATCCCAAGCTGCGGCAGTAGGGGCGCCCTTGTGGTCGCCCCATCCGTTGTTCTGCGGACTAGAAGGCGCCCTGTCCGGGCGGCTCTTGTGACCGCCCGCGCATACGTTTGGAGGGGGCACCACAAGGGGTGCCCCAACAGGGACCGACGTGATTTGGCGGGCGCGACGCGGGGCGACCACTAGGGTCGCCCCTATATCGTCCGATTCCATGGGTGGAGGACACGCGCATCGCAACCCCTGAGCCCGTAGCGAAGCCCGCAGGCAAGGTCGCGGCCGCGACCATGTGTTCGCGTGTGCTCGGGCTCCTACGCGAGGCGGTCTTCGCCGCGTTGTTCGCCACGCGCTCCATCGCCGACGCCTACATCTTCGCCTTCCGAATCCCGAACCTGCTGCGGGACTTCTTCGCCGAAGGGGCCCTTTCGGCGGCCTTCGTGCCCGAACTCGCGAAGGCGCGCGAGGAAGAAGGCGACAAGGCCGCGTTTCGCCTCGCGGCGCGGGTGTTCGGCACCCTGGCGGCCGCCGCGGGGCTGATCGTCATCCTCGGCATCGTCTTCGCGCCGGCCATCGTGGCCGTGGTCGCCGTCGATGCCCCGGCGGAGATGCGTCTCTTCACGATCAAGCTCACCCGCGTGATGTTCCCGTTCCTGTTCGTCATCGCGCTTGCAGCCGTTGCGATGGGGGTGCTCAACACGTGGCGCCGGTACTTCGTTCCCGCGGTGGCACCCGCGTTCTTCAACGTCGTCGCCGTCGTGGGCGGCGGCGTGCTGCTGCTCCTGGGGACGGAGCCCGAGACGGCGATGCTCGTCTGGGCCGGACTCGTCGTTCTCGGAGGGGCAGCGCAACTCCTGATCCAGCTGCCTTCGTTGTTCGCGATCGGCTACCGCGAACGACCCGTCGTGGACGCGGGACTCGCCGACGCGCGCTTGCGGCGGATCGTGCGGCGCATGGGACCCGTGGTGCTCTCCCTGGCCGCGACGAACATCATGCTCGTGATCACGACCGCGCTCGCTTCACGCGGCGAAGGCTGGGCGTCGTCGCTCAACTACGCCTTCCGGCTCGTGCACCTGCCCATCGGCGTGATCGGCGTCGCGCTCGGGACGGTCGTGCTCGCCGCCGGCGCGCGCCGCTCCGCGGCAGACGACGGCGCCGGGGTCGACGACATCGTCCGGCGTGGCTTGCGCCTCAACTGGTTCCTCGCGCTGCCGTCGGCAACCGGCCTCTTCGTGCTCGCGCAACCGCTCGTGCGGATGATCTACGAGCGCGGGGCGTTCGGTGCCGAGAGCACCGCCAGCGTGAGCGAGGCCCTCGCCTGGTACGCCGGCGGTATCGTCTTCTATGCCGGCATCAAGGCGGCTGCGCCGCAGTTCCTCGCCCGGGGCGACACACGCACGCCGATGTTGTGTTCGCTCCTCGGCATCGCCGCCAACCTCGCTGTCGCGCTGGGCGCGGTCGGGGCCTTGGGCTACCGCGCCCTGGCCCTTGCGGTGGCCGTCGGTGCGGCCACGAACTACGTGTCGTTGCGCCTGCTTGCCCGCCGGCGCTTCGGCGGCGGCTCGGCACCGGGCATGGCCTTCCTCGGCCGCTGTGCGCTCGCTTGCGCGTTGATGGGCGGCGCCGGGTGGGCGATTGCCGACTCGTGGCTCAGCGGTGACAGGAGCGCCGTCTCGGGATGGCTCGATGCGGCATTCACGTTGGGTGTCGTGCTCGGCCTCTCGGCGTTCTATTTCCTTGTGACAGCGGCACTTGGGATGAAGGAGGGGGCTGCGTTCGGGCGCCTCTTCAGCCGGCGCAGCGAGCGCTGAGGAGGGGGGCGGCCTACCCAGCGCGGATATCCTGGGGTTTCCGGCGGCGTCGGGGAGGACGCTTGATGACTCGACGGGCGTTGCCCTTCCTGTGGGCGTGCGTCATTGGGCCGCTGCTGATCTTCGCCTGCCCGTGCGGCAGCGAGCACGTAGTGCGCGCAGGCGACGACGACCTGCCGCCGCCCGTGATCCGGCCGCGCCGCCGCGCCGGCCGGCCGGTGCAGCCCGCCCCGCCGCCCGCCCGGCCCGCCCCGCACCGCCCCGCCCCGGTGCGGCCGCCCGTGCCCCCGTCGTCGCAGCGACGTCCTGTCCCGCCGCCGCCGCCCCCGCCGCCGCTCGAGCCTCGTCGCGCGCGGCCCCGCCAACCGGCCCGACAGCCGCAGGCCCCGCCGCGTCCCGCGAGACCGTTGCGCCCGGGCGAGCTTCCCCCGCCCACGGTCCGGCGCCGGGACGGCACCATCGTGCGACCGCCGGCGCCTACGCCCGGCGTGCGTCCGCCCGCTCCCGGAACGCCCCAGCCAACGCCCATGCCCCAGCCGCCGCCCATGCCCGGCGTGAGCACGGAGTTGGACGGGCTGCCGATCGCGCCGCCGCCGCGGCCCAAGGGACCGCCCGCACCGCGGCCCGGCAGCGTCGCGTTCGACGTCTCGAAGGGCGGCCTGCTGCGGCTGTTCCCCGACAGCGAGGACGAGACCAACCGCGCCGTGCTCGTCATGATCGGCAACCCGCGTATCCATCGTCCCGAGCACATGGAAGGCACGACGGTCGTCGAGGCGCTGACCATCAAGGCGAACACCTTGGTCGCGTGGGTCGATCGCCGCGGCGTGCAGGACCTCCAGGGTTTCGAGAGCCTGAGCGGGGAAGCCGCGCCGAAGGACGGCGTGGCGCTCGAGCCGAGCGCTTCGGTGATTCCGCAGTTCCTGCTCGGCATCTACGCCGAAGGCGCCGTGAAGCTCTCGTTCGGCGACTTCACCATGCGCGCGGAGAAGCTCTACCTCGATCCCAATCAGTACAAGGCGCTCATCATCGAACCCGACTTCGACGGGCGCGCCGTCGGCCTGGACAACGAGCAGGAGCCGCTGCCGCTGCACGTTCGCGCGCGCCGCGGCCGCCTGATCGCCAAGGGGCTCTCGTTCTTCGAGGACGCCGAGGTCACGAGCAGCCGCGCAGAGGACCGCATCGAGCTGCGCGTCGCGGACCTCAGCGTGCGCGAATACGAGGAAGAAGAGACCGACGCCGAAGGCAAGGAGAAGCCGCACTTCCTCGGCTACAAGAGCTCGTCGTCCCAGTGGTACAGCGGCCGGACGATCACGGGACGCGGTGAGCGCGTGCCGCTCTTCTGGCTCCCCGCTGCCGAGTTCGGTGCCTCCGAGTACACCGAGGCGCTCGTGAACCCGGTGAAGGGGTTCCGCACCGGTAGCCAGTCCAACCTGGGGCGCTTCGCCTTCTTGCGCCTGGGATGGCCGATCGGCGACCGCAAGGACCCGCTCGTCAACGCGTTCATCGAGTTCGGCGGGTACACGGACCGCGGACCGGGGATCGGCGCGGCTCTGGCCTGGGATCACCGCCATCCCGGGGACAGCGTCAAGGGCTACGGCGGGGTCACGTTCTTCGGCGTCTATGACTTCGACGGCAACGACCGCCGTGGCTTCCGAGCTGGAGAGGGGTGGCGCTACCGCGTCACGCACGAAGCACGGACGTTCCTGATGGACAAGGAGCTCTACCTCGACACCGAGTTCAACGACTTCTCCGATCGCGGCTTCAACAACGAGTTCTTCGAGCGCGACGATCTCAACCACAAGGACCGCGAGTCCTACGGCCGCCTGCGCTGGGCCCCCAAGCGTCCCGGCAACTTCGTCGCGACGCTCGATGGCAAGTGGCACCAGCGCAACTTCTTCACGGAGACGGTCCAACTGCCCGAGGTGGGGGCCTGGGTGTTCCCCGTCGGGTTGATCACGCCGCGGCGGCGCGGCGGCTTCGCGGCGGACGTGACGTCGGAGAACCGGGCCGGCTATCTGAAGCGCGCCTTCGACAGCGCCGTCACGATGATGGACTACGAGGCCTGGCGCTTCTATACGGACACACGGCTCAACGCCGAGGTCGACGTCGGCGACCTCCGCATGAGCGGCTACGTCGGCGGCCTGGGCACGATCTACGAGGGCCGCACGGACGGTGGCACGGACCTGACGCAGGCGGCGATGCTTGCCGGGTTCCGTACGAACCTGCAGATGCACCGGACGTACGGCGCCGCGGGCACGTGGTTCCAGCTCAACGGGCTGCGCCATGTCATCGACATGGACGGGGAGTTCCAGGGTCGTTTCTTCGACGCCTACCCCAACGACCGCGTGCCCTTCTTCGACTACCGCGAGCAGGAGCGCGAGCGCAGCGCGTTCATCTTCCGGCTGCGCAACCGATTGGAGACGCGGCGCGAGACGAAGCCGCGCTCCTCGCAGCCCACGATCGCCGGCGTGACCGCCGAGCCGCCGGCGCCCAGTCGTTCGCTCCGGACGGTGGCCGACCTCGAAGTCGTCGTGAAGAAGTACGTTGCGGACCGCGGGCCGTGGCTCCACGACTCCCCCGGCGCCGTGCAGCTCTCGTTGTTCGGTCAGCCGCGGGAGAGCATCAACATCGCGGGCGAGATGCTGATCGACTGGGGCACGGGCATCCAGACGGCGTCGCTCGGGAGCGGCCTGCGCACGACGCTGAACGACAAACCGTTCTCGCTCTTCACCGGCATTCGCAGCGTCAAGAGCCGCAGCTTCTCGATCACGGCGGACCTCGCCTGGCGCTTCAGCGAGAAGTACGGCCTGCGCCTGCTCGAGGTCTTCGACTGGAAGGAAGGCGAGAACCTCACGCGCATTCTCTTCCGTCGCTACAGCCCCGACCACATCATCGTGTTCGGTGTGAGCGTCCGGAACCAGGACGACATCGGGATCGAGTTCTCGATCGAACCTGCGATAGGCGGCCGCACGACCGAGGGCCCGGAGGCCTTCAAGGACGAACCGGATCCCAACCCGTGGGGGGCCTTCCGCCGTTGAGCCAGCGCATCGCCATCCTGCCCGGCACCTTCGACCCGGTCACGCTCGGGCACCTGGACCTGGCGCGGCGGGCGGCACGCCTCTACGACAAGGTGATCGTGTCCATCGCGCGCACCGGTCGTGACACGCTGTTTACGCCCGAGGAGCGCGCCGCGCTCTTCGTCGGTGCCCTTGACGGCCTCGAGAACGTGGAGGTCGAGGTCTTCGACGGCCTCGTCGTCGAGCAGGCCCGGCGCCACGGCGCCACGACGCTCTTGCGCGGCATCCGCAACACCCAGGACTGGGACTACGAGATGCAGATGGCGATCGCCAATCGGGGGCTCGCGCCGGAGATCGAGACGCTCTTCATGCCGCCCGCCTCGGGGCTCACCCAGGTCTCCTCGTCCCTCGTTCGCGAGGTGGCGAAGCTGGGCGGCGACGTCTCGGCCTGGGTACCGGCCGAGGTCGCCCAGGCCGTGCACGAGAAGCTCGACAAGGGGCCTTGAGCCGCAGAGACGCATGGCTCGCGCCCGTGTAGCCTTAAGGGTCGCGGCGCCTGGGGAGAGGCGCCGGACCGATTCTGCCGGAGCTGCTGTCATGCGCCATGCGATGCGAGTTCTCGTCCTGGTCCTGCTCGTCGTCCTCGCCGTCCCGGGCGGTGAGCCCCAGGCCGGTTCGGAGAAGGGCGTTCTGTCCTACTCCGACAACGGGTACGCCAACCTCGACCCGGCCCATGCCGCGCCGACGCGCCTGAACGACGAGCGCGTGGTGGTGTCCATCCTCGAGTGCCTGACCGTGCTCGACGCCCAGACGGGCAAGGCCGCCCCCGGCTCCGCCGAGCGCTGGGATGTCAGCGACGACCGGCGTACCTGGACCTTCCACCTTCGCAAGAACGCGGTCTGGTCCGACGGCTCGCCGGTCAAGGCCGAAGACTTCGTGCGCTCGTGGAAGCGCATCATGGACCCGTTCACCCAGTCGGAGTGGACGGGGCTGTTCCGGCCGATCAAGGGCTGCGGGACCATCACGGACAACAGCGCACGCACCGAGGGGTTCGCCAACCTACGCAACTACCTCAAGAACCTCGTCGCCGCGAATCCCAACGGCATCCCCGGCGACCAGCTCTTGCTGGCCATGGAGGACACCGGCGTGCGGCCCTTCCTCACCGGCATCCGGTCGCGCTCGGTCAAGAAGATGTTGAAGTGGAAGGCGGATGCGCTGTTCCCGCCGGAGATGGCCAATCGGGTCATCAGCGAGCTGCGCAAGGCCCGCAAGAAGGTCAAGGACCTGTGGGTGGACGAGTTCGAGCGCTTCGGCAAGCCCGACACCGGGGCGCATGCCAAGGACGACTTCACCCTCGTCGTGCGAACCGAGGGGGACGTGCCCTACCTGCCGGAGCTGCTGGCGCGCTCGGCCTTCGCGCCGTTGCACAAGGGGGTCGAGGATCATCGCGACAAGTTCTTCGAGCCGGAGAACTACATCACCAACGGTCCGTTCCTCCTCAAGGGCCGCGGGGCCCGGCCGCCGGAGAACACCGACCGGCGCGTGCTCTCCGTCATCGAGCTCGCCAAGAACCCCAAGTACAACGGCCCGGCGCCGGCACAGATCGACCGCATCAAGTGCTTCACGGACCAGGGCTGGCGCGAGGACCTGCGTCGTTTCAAGGAAGGCGAGACGCAATGGGTCAATGCCAGCTGGCCCGAGGCCGTGGCCAAGCGGCCCAAGCCCAAGAAGCCGAAGAAGGGTGAGAAGCCCAAGAAGGACGACGACGAGAAGAAGAAGAAGAAGAAGAAGCGACTCGGCCGCGAGGACATCGAGGAGTGCAAGGGCTTCCAGGTCCGGGCGCAGCCCGTGATCCTCTACATGCGCTTCCGTTGCGACCGCGCGCCGTTCAGCGACAAGGCCGCGCGCAAGGCGTTTGCGCTCTCCATCGACCGGAATGCCCTCGCCAAGCGGTTCTGGCCCAAGGCCACGCCCGCGTTCCGCATCGTCCCGCCCGGGATCGACGGACGCACGGAGGGCATCTCGTGCCCGAAGCCGAACCAGAGCGGCGCCAAGAGTGCGGTGAAGCAGGCCAACATCGACAGTGAGACATGGGTCGAGCTGAGCTTCGGCGAGCGCCCGGGCCAGGACGAGGTGGCGCGCGCGCTGAAGGTCACCTGGAAGAAGCAACTCGGCATCGAGCCCGGCGAGCGCATCGAGTCCGATCTCGACGTGCGCAAGGTGCTGCGGTCGGGCAACTACTACGTGATGCTCTCGATGACGCGTGGTGCGGTGAACGACCCGGATGCCTATCTCGGACCGCTTCACTCCGCCGACGTGGACAGCGGTCACGGCTGGCGCGACAGGGCGTATGACGCCTTGATCGACGCCGCTCGCGACCCCGACGTCGCGCTCGAGGACACCGAGGCGTGGCTGAAGAAGGTCGAGCAGCCGCAGCTGGCCGGCGCGCTGGCGGCGGCGAAGGGCTCCCAGGAGGGCCGGGCGCGCTTCCGTCTGGCGGCGCTGGCCGCTGCGGAGCGTCGCATCATGGACGAGTTCGTTGTCGTGCCGCTGCTCTTCGTCCCCGAGGCGCTGATGCTCGGCGACGCGAAGGGCCTGGGCTCGGACGCGGCTCGCAACAACCCCGGCTTCGTCGGCTCGCTGCGGTCTGCGACGCGATAACGCGTCGGCTACGCGGTAGAGGCTGCGTCGCGCGGCTGATAGGATCCCCGTCCGCAGTACGGAGACGGAGGCCGGATGTACCGCAATCTCCTGGGGATAGGCGCCGTCATCGCCGTCGCCCTGCTCCTCGTCGGCGTGACGTTCTCCGCCTCCAAGGAACAGCCGGCGGACTTCGTCTTCCTCAACGGGACCGAGCCGAAGAGCCTCGATCCGCACGTCATCACCGGCCAGCCCGAGGGACGTATCGCCGACTCGATCTTCGAGTCGCTCACCTACCGCGATCCGAAGACCCTGAAGCCCCAGCCGGGTTCCGCCGAGCGCTGGGAGATCTCCCCGGATAAGAAGACCTACACCTTCCACATGCGCAAGGAGGCGAAGTGGAGTGACGGCAAGCCGGTGACGGCGCACGACTTCGCGTGGTCCTGGCGGCGCCTGCAGGACCCGGCCGTCGGCTCCGAGTACGCCTACATCCTTCATCCGATCAAGTGGGCGGAGGTGTTCAACCTCTACAGCGGGCATGTCGAACGCCTGGTCGGCCCGGTAAGGGAAGGCAAGAAGACGATCGTCGAGGCGCTGGAAGCGCTGCGCGAGGCCAACCCCAACGGCGTGGAACCTGCGGCGTGGCAGAAGTTCCTCGGCCAGCAGCACGCCAACGACGTCGTGAAGGGCTCGCCCGATCCTGTGATCCAGGCGGCGCTGATCGAGCGTACGAACAAGGTTACGGCCGAGCGCATCGGGCGTGTCGCCGCGGCGTTCCGCAAGGAGGCCGAGCGCCGGCGTGAGCTCTTCGAATACGCCGACAAGCACTTCGGCGTCGATGCCGGCGTCTACGCCAAGGACGATCACACCCTGATCGTTGAGCTCAACGCCCCGACGCCGTACTTCCTCGAGCTCACGGCGTTCTACTCATCCCACCCCGTACCGCGGCACCTGATCGAGCGCCTCGACAAGGAGCGTAAGGAGCGCGGCGAAGACGAAGGCATCGAAGACTGGTTTCTGCCGGAAAACATCGTCTCGAACGGTCCCTTCCGCCTGAAGGCGTGGCGGGTCGGCGACAAGATCCGGATGGTCAAGAGCGAGACCTACTGGAACAAGGACTCGATCAGGCTCAACGTCATCGACGCGCTCCCGATCGAGAACTACAACACCTCGCTCAACGTCTACCTGGTCGGTGATGCCGATTGGAACCCCAACGTTCCGACGGCGATCATGGACACGTTGAAGACGCGCGACGACATTCAGCTCAGCTCGGGCATGATCGTCTACTACTACCGCTTCAACACGACGCGCAAGCCCTTCAACGACAAGCGCGTCCGCAAGGCTGTCGCGATGTCCGTCGATCGACAGCTCATCATCGACGAGATCTTGAAGCTTGGTCAGACGCCGGCGTTTCGCCTCACGCCGCCCGGTCTCGGCGACTACGACCCGCCGCCCGACGGCATCAAGTACGACCCGGAGGGCGCGCGCAAGCTCCTGGCCGAGGCGGGCTATCCAGGCGGCAAGGGGATCCCGCCGCTCGCACTGCTCTTCAATACGTCCGAGACTCACAAGACCATCGCCGAGGAGGTGGCAGCGCAGCTCAAGCGCGAGCTCGGTATCGACATCAAGCCCCTGAACCAGGAGTGGCAGATGTACCAGGCCAGCACGCTGGCCCTGGAATACGACATCGCCCGTGCGGGGTGGATCGGCGACTACCTCGATCCCAACACGTTCCTCGACATGTGGATCACGAACGGCGGCAACAACCAGACCGGCTGGTCCAACGCTCTCTACGACAGCCTGATCGCGTACGCCGCGGACGTGTCAAAGTTCGTGCCGGATGCCGAGACGGTCATCCCGAAGCTGAAGGAACAGGAGCGTACCCGCGAGCTGGTGAAGGCCTTCCAGCAGGCGGACGACCCGGCCGCGAAGGCAGCGGCGGGTGGAGAGCTGCGCATGCACCTCTTCCGCGAAGCCGAGACGATCCTGTTCCATGACGAGTTCCCCGTCATGCCGATCTACTTCTACGTGACGAGCAACCTCGTCAGGCACCACGTGCACGGCTGGTACAAGAATCCCCAGGACATCCACCTGATGCGGGGGATCTGGATCGACCGGTCCAAGCGGGCGGAGGATCGCTAGGCATGCGCGGAGCCGCCATCGTCGTCGCTACGTTCGCGGCGCTCGTGCTGATCGCCATCGGCCTGCGGGTCGGGTGGAAGGAGGCGGGCGTCTTCCTGGTGGGCGGCGCGTTCATCGCCTCCATGCTCTGGTACCCACCCGGGCTCATGCGTGTCGTCGGCTCGCTGCTGCTCGCGTTCTTTCTCTACGTCTTCCTTCAGACCATCGCCGGGCCGGCGGTCGGGGTCGTGATCGCGCTGCTGATCGGTGCGCTCGCATGGCGCTTCCTGCCCAATCGGGTGCACCGTCGGATCGGCTTCATGGTGCCCTCGATGGTGCTGTTGATCTTCACAACGACCGTGCTGATGTACGAGGCGCCGGGGAGCCCGTTCGCCCAGGAGAAGCAGACCACCCAGCAGGCGCTGGAAGCACAGGCGAAGAAGTTCAAGATCGAGGAGGACGCCTACTCGTTCTTCATGACCTACATGAAGGGCCTCCTCGCCGAGGGCACGATGGGCCTCGCTGTCAAGGTGCAGGGGCGGACGGTCGAGCAGCTCCTGTTGCCGGCGTTGCCCGTAAGCATGAGCCTCGGGTTACTGGCGCTTGTAATCGCCGTCGTCCTTGGGCTGGTGCTCGGCATCCGCGCAGGCGTCCGGCCGAACTCGTGGGCCGACTACAGCAGCATGGGCCTGGCGATGGTCGGGATCTCACTACCGAACTTCGTGATCGGCGCGTGCCTCCTCATCTTCTTCTCTCATAAGCTCCAGTGGCTGCCGGTCGCGGGCTGGGGCTCGTACAAGCACTTGATCTTGCCCGCCATCACGCTTGCGTTGCCGTACGCGGCCTACATCGCACGCCTTGCGCGCAACGGCACCATCGAGGTCATGCAGCAGGACTACATCCGCACCGCCCGGGCGAAGGGCCTGAGCGAGCGCGTCGTCGTCCTGAAGCACGCGCTCAAGGGCGCCATCCTGCCGGTCGTGTCGTTCCTCGGGCCCGCGGCAGCCGGCATCTTCACGGGCTCCTTCGTCATTGAAACGCTGTTTGCGGTGCCGGGCATGGGGCAGTGGTTCGTCAAGAGCGCGCTCGGCCGTGACTACTCCGTCGTGCTGGGCACGGCCATCATCTACTTCACGATCATCACGCTGTTCAACCTCCTGGTCGACTTCGCCTACGCGTGGCTCGACCCGCGCGTCCGGGAGGAGCTATGACCGAAGAGAGTCTGATGCCCGATCCGGCCGACGTCGGTCCGGAGACCGCCCCCGGCTCGAGCCTCTGGAGCGATGCCTGGCGGCGTCTCAAGAAGAACAAGCTGGCTATCGCCGGCTGCGTGATGCTCGTGCTTGTGGTCCTCTCGTGTGCCCTGGGGCCGATGATGACGGGCATCGACCCCGAGTCCGATACGAACCCCAAGCGCGCGAACCTGCCGCCGTCCGTCACGCGCCGCGGCCCGGATGATGTCAAGAACCCGGATCACGTGCTGTCCGAAGACAAGCCGGTCAGCTACGACTGGTTCGGCACCGACGAGCTCGGCCGCAGCTACTTCGTGCGCGTCCTCAAGGGCGGGCAGATGTCGCTCTTGATCGGCCTCGTCGCCACGCTCGCTTCCGTGCTCATCGGCGTCGTCTACGGATCGATTGCGGGCTACTACGGCGGCAAGCTCGACGAGATCATGATGCGCGTCGTCGACTTCCTCTACGGCATCCCATACATGTTCCTGGTCATCCTGATCATGCTCATGTTCTCGGACACGGCGAGAGATAGCCCACTTCCGATCTTCATCGCGTTGGGAATGGTGCAGTGGCTGACCACCGCACGCATTCTCCGCGGCCAGGTGCTGACCCTGCGTAGCCAGGAGTTTGTCGAGGCGGCGCGCGTGATGGGGGCTTCCGACATGCGCATCGTCTTCCGGCACATTCTCCCGAACACGCTCGGCGTAGTCATCATCTACGCCACACTGACCGTGCCGCAGGTGATCCTGCTGGAGTCGTTCCTCAGTTTCGTCGGCCTGGGGGCCGGTTTGACGTGGGGTCTCCTCGCCTCCGAAGGCTTGAGCGTCATCAACCCCGTCGAGTCCTACTGGTGGCGACTGCTCTACCCGAGCATCTTCCTGGCTCTGACGCTGTTCAGTCTCAACTTCATGGGCGACGGCTTGCGCGACGCCCTCGACCCCAAGACGCGCAAGGAGTAAGCGTGTCCGACTTCCTGCTCGACATCCAGAACCTCAAGACCTACTTCCACGTCGAAGGACGCGTCACCAAGGCCGTCGACGGCGTGTCGATGTCGATCCGCCCGGGCGCGACGCTCGGCGTGGTGGGGGAGTCGGGCTCCGGCAAGTCGGTGACCGCCCTTTCCACAATGGGCCTGCTGCCCAAGGAAGGGGCGCGCATTCACGAGGGGCGGATCGCGTTCCTTGGGCGCGATCTCGTGGGTCTGCCGGACAAGGAGATGTGCTCCATCCGCGGCGCCGACATCAGCATGATCTTCCAGGAGCCGATGACGTCGCTCAATCCGGTGATGAACGTCGGCGAGCAGGTCATGGAGGCCATCGTCCTCCACGACGGCGCCAGTCGCGACGAGGCGCGCGACCGGACGGTGCAGCTCTTCCGCGAGGTCGACATCCCGCAGCCCGAGCGGCGCCTCAAGATGTATCCGCACGAGATGTCCGGGGGTCAGAAGCAGCGCGTGATGATCGCCATGGCGCTGGCCTGCAACCCGAAGCTCCTCATCGCCGACGAACCGACGACGGCGTTGGACGTGACGATCCAGGCACAGATCCTCGATCTGCTGCGCAAGCTCCGCGACGAGCGCGGCATGTCCATCCTCTTCATCACGCACGATCTTGGCGTGATCGCGGAGATTGCCGATCAGGTCGCCGTGATGTTCCAGGGGCACCTCCTCGAGCTGGGCGACGTTCTCGACGTCTACAGCAACCCGAAGCACCCGTACACGCGCAGCCTGCTGGCGTGCCGTCCGGGCCTGGAAACGGAGTACCGGCGCCTGCCCACGACCAGCACGTTCATGGAGTGGAACCTCGACGCCGACCACCAGCTGCACGTGACCCTGAAGGACGTGACCGAAGACGACCTGAACGCGCTCAAGACTGCCGGTCGTCCGAAGATGACCGAGGTCGAGAGCGAGCCGCTCGTGAAAGTGCGGGACCTGCGCGTGCACTTCCCGGTGCGGCACGGCAAGCCCGGGGAGATGGTGAAGGCAGTAGACGGCGTCGACCTGGACGTCTGGCGCGGCCAGACGCTCGGGCTCGTCGGTGAGTCGGGCTGCGGGAAGACCACCATCGGCCGCGCGCTGGTCGGCTTGATCGATCCCATCGGCGGCGTGCACCTGGGCGGCGAGATGACCTTCGACGACCAGCTGCTCGAACCCGCCAATGCGCTGAGCCGCGTGACGCTGCGCCGTCGCATGCAGATGATCTTCCAGGACCCGTACTCGTCGCTGAACCCGCGCATGACGATCGGCACGATGATCTCGGAACCGATGGTCATCCACGGTCTCTACGCGACGCGCCGCGAGCGCCTGGACAGGGTCGTCTCCCTGCTGGAGGAAGTCGGGCTCGGCCCGGAGCACGTCAACCGCTACCCGCACGAGTTCTCCGGCGGGCAGCGCCAGCGGATCTCGGTCGCGCGCGCGCTGGCCGTGAGTCCCGAGTTCATCGTGTGCGACGAGTCGGTCTCGGCGCTCGACGTCTCCGTGCAGGCGCAGGTGCTCAACCTGCTGCGCGACCTGCAGGAGAAGCACGGCCTGACCTACATCTTCATCAGCCACGACCTGTCGGTCGTGAAGTTCATGTCGGACACCATGGCGGTCATGGACGCCGGGAAGATCGTGGAACAAGGACCCGCCGAGGCGATCTACGCGAATCCGCAGGACCCGTACACGCAGCGGCTGATCAACGCCATCCCGACCGACGACCTCGACGCCTTGCGGGAGCGCCACGCGCGCCGAAAGGCCCAGCTCGAGGGCGGGGCGTGAGAGCGGCCGTCTGGACGGTCTGCGCTCTCAGCGTCCTCCTTGCCGGCTGCCGTGTCTGCTGCAACGTCTCGACCGGGAGGAATCCCATGAGTGACCGACGGATCGTCCACACCGACGGCGCGCCCAAGGCCATCGGACCGTACAGCCAGGCCGTCGTCCATGGCGGGGTGGTCTACACCGCCGGGCAGATTGCGCTCGATCCTGCCACCGGCGAGATGGCCGGTGGCGGGGACGCAGCCAAGGAGACCGAGCAGGTGATGAAGAACCTGCATGCCGTTCTCGAAGCGGCGGGGAGCGGGTTCGACCACGTGCTCCGTTGCGAGGTCTATCTCGCGGATCTCGAGGACTATGCCGCGGTCAACGAGGTCTACGGGCGCTTCTTCGGCGACGCGCCGCCGGCGCGCGTGGCGATCCAGGCCGCCCGTCTCCCCAAGGACGCACGCGTCGAGATCGCCTGTACCGCGGCCGTTCCGTAGCGGGGTAGGATTCCGGCCGTGAGCACGGCGAACGGCCCCGCACTCGACATCGTCTTCTTTGACGTGGACGACACGCTCTACAGCACGTCTGCGTTCTCGGAGGCCGCGCGCCGCGCGGCGATCGCCGCGATGATCGACGAAGGCCTCGACATCGACCTCGAGGCCGGCTTCGCGGAGCTGATGGAGGTCGTCTCCGAGTTCACGAGCAACTACCCGCAGCACTTCGGGCGCCTGCTCGATCGGCTTGGTCCCGGCGTGATCGGTGGCCGCAACCCCGCGGTCATCATCGCGGCGGGCGTGGTTGCCTATCACCGCGCCAAGGTCGGCGGTCTGACTGTGCTCGGCGACGTGCATGCCCTGCTCGAGCGCCTGCGCGGGGCCGACATCCGCCTCGGGATCATCAGCGCAGGCCTACCCGTCAAGCAGGCGGAGAAGCTGATCCGCCTCGACGTGCTGCGCTTCTTCGATCCCGGCGCGATCTTCTTCTCCGATCAGATTGGGGTGAACAAGCCCAACCCGAAGATCTATCTGAAGGCTTGCGAGACGCTGGGCGTCCTGCCCGAGCGCGCGATGTACGTCGGGGACAAGCCCGATGCCGACATCACGCCGGCCCGCAAGATCGGGATGCACACGGTGCACTACACAGGCGCACTCGGCCGCCACCGCGACGGCAACGCGGCGCCGCATCACCGGCTCGACGATCTGCGCGAGCTCGCGAACATCCTGCGCGACGAGTACGGGATGCCGCTGTAGGGGCGACCCTTGTGGTCGCCCCTACGCCGCGTTCAACGATTCACACCGCGCCCTGTTCGGGCGGCCCTTGTGGCCGCCACTCCCGCTGTTGGCTGTCGCGGGCGGGCACGAGGCCCGCCCCTACAGGGTCGAACCACGCGGTGGAATCACTGATGGGGCGACCACAAGGGTCGCCCCTACGCCGCCTCGGATCCCGGCTCGCCCACCTTCGTGTCCAGCACATCGATGATGACCGAGGCCAGGTCGGCACGCGTGAACGGCTTGGGCAGCGCCCCGCGGAAGCCATAGCGCACGTAGTCCTTGATGACCTCGTTCTCGGTGTGGCCGCTCGTCACGACGACGCGCGCCTCGGAGTCGATCTCGATCAGGTGCTTGACCGCCTCCGCGCCGCCCATGCCGTCGGGAATCACCACGTCGAGGACGACGAGGTCGAATGCGTCATCGCCGCCCAGCTCCTCGCCGTACCGGCGCACGGCGTCCGCCCCGTCCGGGACGGTCTCGACGCGGTACCCGTAGCGAACGAGCATGCGCTCCGCCATGTCGCGGACCTGTTCGTCGTCATCGGCCCACAGGATGCGCTCGCCGCCGACCGTGCCGCGCATCGCGGTGGCGACCGGCGTTTCGACCGGCGCTTCGCTGGCAGGCAGGTAGATGTGGAAGGTCGTTCCGACGCCCGCGTCGGACTCGACCGTGAGAGCGCCTTCGTGCTTGCGGATGATCGAGTAGGAGCTGGCCAGGCCGAGGCCCGTGCCCGTCTTCTTCGTCGTGAAGTAGGGTTCGAAGATGCGCTCGAGGTCGTCGGCGGGAATCCCCGTGCCCGTGTCACTGACGGCGATGTGAACGTAGGCGCCGGCGGGCAGCGGCAGGTTGTCGGCCCCCGACACCGTGTCGTTGGTTGCCCGCACGGTGAGGGCACCGCCGTGCGGCATGGCCTGCGAGGCGTTGATCGCGAGGTTGTGCAGCACCTGGTTGATCTGGCCTTCGTCGACTTCCGCGGCGGCCAGATCCGCGGCGATGTCGATCTCGGCCTTGACGTCCGAGCCGCGGAGTGCGAACTCGACCGTCTCCTGGATGAGCTCGCCGAGCGCTGCGCGGCGACGTAGCGGGCCACCGCCCTTCGCGAAGGTCATGAGCTGACGCGTGAGGCCCTGCGCATGGCGCGTGGCCGACTCGGCCTTCGTGAGTGCGTCCCAGGCCGGCGTCTCGGTCTTGACCTCCGAGCGGGCCATCTGGAGGTTGCCGACCATGCCCGCGAGGAAGTTGTTGAAGTCGTGCGCGATGCCGCCGGCGAGCAGCGCGAGCGACTCGAGCTGGCGACTGCGCTCGGTTTCCCGCTGCAGGCGGCGCTGCTCCGTGACGTCGCGCACCGCGAGCACCACGCCGCCGCCGTCCGCGCTGCCCTGGATGGGCGCGCCGGAGGCCTCGACCACATGCTCGATGCCTTCGCGGTCGAGCAGCAGGTACGAGCCGGAGTGCCCTTCCTCGGTGCGGACGCGCGCCGCGACGTCGTCGACCGGGCGCATGGTCTCTTCGTCGCGAATCCGATACACCTCGTCGAGCGGGCGTCCGAGCGCTTCCTTCTCGCTCCAGCCCGTGAGCGCCTCGGCCGCCGCGTTCATGAGCTGCACGTTGCCCTCGGCGTCCACGCCGATTACCCCGTCATCGATCGAGCGCAGGGTTACGGAGAGGCGCGCCTTGCTCTCGCGTACGGCCTCTTCGGCGCGGACACGATCGGTGACGTCGAGGAGGATGGCGAAGATCAGGCGCGTGCCGGCGACCGAGATCGGGCTCGTGTGCATCTCGACGTCGCGGATGCGGCCGTCGTCGAGGCGGTGCCGCATCCAGGTGGTGACCTTGCCGTCGCTGCTCGCGAAGTCTGCAAGCTGCTGCGCCGCTTCGTTCGTCTGGTCGCTCACATCCATCAGGCTGCGCGACTTGAGCTGATCGAGCGAGACGCCGTAGAAGCGGCAGGCGGCCTCGTTGGCGTCGACGATCTTGCCGTCGTCGGGGGCCAGCAACAGCTTCACCGCGTGGTTGAGCTGGAACATCTGGCGATACCGCTCTTCGTTCTCGCGCACAGCGGCGAAAGCTGCGGCGAGGTCGTCACGCCCGCGGCGGATCCGGATGTTGGTCACGGTGAGGAGCGCAGCGCCCAGCGCCATGACCAGCGTGGCGATGTAGAGCCAGTTCTTGCTGGAGGTGAGCTCCTCCGCCTTGCGGTTCACGCGGGCCGCTGCGGAGGGCAGCACCTGTGCGATCGCGTCGGCCAGCTCGCGGGCCGGCTCGGCGAGGATGTCCGGGTTGGCCGACCCATCCGCCATCCAGCTCATGGCCGTGCGCACGGGCACCGCAGCGCGCAGGAGTTCGTCGGCGAGCGCGCCGACCTGGCCCTCGCTCACGGGCATGTTCATGATCAGGGCCTGGCTGTCGAGCTCGGCCTTCACGCGCGGCGGGATCCGCTGGAGGAACCAGTCCGCGTCGACGTTCGCGCTGCTCTCGGCTTCCGTGGCGACATCGTCGAGGAGGCGCCGGAACTCGGCTGCGTCGTACAGCCACGTTCCGGCGCGCGAGAGCTCGGTCTGATCGCCCGCGATGCTGAGCATCTGGCTGGCGCTGCCGGCTACGAACGCGAGGCAAACCACCGTGACGATTACGGCCCGCACCCGGCCGGACTTTGCGCCGTGCCGGCTCATGCTCTCGTAGTCGCTCGCTGCCTTCATCTGCTTCGGTACGTACCGCTCCCTCGGTGGGCAGAGATTGCCGGGTCTCTGATCGGCAATTCGAGGGGTGCGGCCGAAGGCCTAAGCGGCGCTAGGCGAGGTCGAAGAGCAAGATTTCAGCCGAATCGGCGGCTTTGAGCTCCAACGAGCCCGGATCGCTCGTGCGAAGCGCGTCGCCCTGGTTCAGCGCGACGCCGTTGACCGTGAGGCTCCCACGGGCGACCTGGATCCAGGTGTGGCGCCTGTTGGGGATTTCGTAGGTGACCGGCTTGTCCTTGCGCAGCACCGAGGCATAGACGTTGGCGTTGGCCGTGATCTTGAGACTGCCGTAGGCGCCGCTGGGGGAGGCGATGACGCGCAGCCCGTCCTGGCGCTCTTTCAGCGGGAACTTCGTCTGCGACCATGACGGTTTGATCCCGCGCTTCGACGGCAGGATCCAGATCTGGATGAGGTGCGTGCCTTTGGTCTTCGAGGGGTTGAACTCGGAGTGGTAGATGCCGCGGCCCGCGCTCATGCGCTGGACCTCGCCCGGCACGATCACGGAGCCGTTGCCGACGTTGTCCTTGTGCTGCAGGGCGCCGTCGAGCACGTACGTGATGATCTCCATGTCCTTGTGGGGGTGCATGGGGAAGCCGCCGCCGGGCGCGATGCGGTCCTCGTTGAGCACGCGCAGGCCTCGGAAGCCCATGTGGCGGGGGTCGTGGTAGCGCGAGAAGGAGAACGAGAACTTCGCCTTCAGCCAGCCGTGGTCGGCCCGCCCGCGCTCGTGCGAGCGGCGTACGACGAGCCTGGGAGCCTTCTGGGGCTTGGCAGGGACAGAGGGCTTGGCCTTCTCCTTGGCGAGGGCGTCGGCACCGGCCAGGGAGCCGGCAGCCGCAGCAGCCGCACCGGCCTTGAGCAGATCACGTCGGTTCATGGGGGGATCTCCTGAGGTCCCCTAGATGATGCCCTAGCAAGATACTTGTTTCAACAAGTAATTGATAGTCCATGAAGGACCCAGTACCCAGTACCCGTTCCCGAACCCGATCTCGTTCTCAGCACCCACCCAGCCCACGAAAAAGGGCCCGGCGAGCGAACTCGCCGGGCCCTCGATTCGGTTCTGGTGGGGGCTAGCGGCCGCCCATGACCCGCTCTTCCTCGGCGGTGAGATCGGTGATCTCGGCGCGGACGAGGATCATCAGGTGGCGGATCTCGTCGCTGCGGCCCTTGCGGCTGAAGAGGAAGCCGATGATCGGGATCTTGCCGAGGAACGGCGTCTCGGACTGGCGATCGACCGTGACGATGTTCTTCAGGCCGCCGATCAGGATCGAGCCCTGGTCCGGGATGCGGACCGTGGTGCGAGCCTGCTGCAGGCGCAGCTCGGGCAGCTGGATGACGACCGGCTGGGTCGTCGAACCCAGCGTCGTGGCGAACGTCGGGATCGGCTCGAGCAGGTCGGCCACCGTGGGCTGGAGCTCCAGGGTGATGTAGCGGCGGTCGTTGCTGACCGTCGGGCGCACGTCCAGGCTCAGACCGTCCTGAATGATGCCGATGATCGGGTCAGCGATGAACGACGTCTGGGCGACCTCGACGTCGAAGTCCTGGATGTAGCTGAGCTGGTTCACGACCGTCAGGTTCGCGCGCTGCGTGTTGTAGACGGTGATGACCGGAGCGGTCAGCGTGCGCGCTGCGAGGCTCTTCTCGGTGGCCCGCAGGATCATCGAGAGCTGCAGGTCGTCGAGGTAGGCAAGCGTGAACGAGCCGCCACCGACGCTCGAGAGCACCGTGCCGAGCGGGTTGTCGAAGATGTTCTCCGTGCGGCCGCGGAAGTCGCCATCCAAGCCGTCGTTGAAGTACGCACCCGCGGACGGGTTGAGCGCGGCAGCCGCGGGCAGACCACCCTGGGCGTTGTCGCGACCGGCCGAAGCCGCGTCTTCCAGACCGTTCGTCACGTCGTCGAGGTTGACGATCTGCGTGCCGACCGGCTGGTTGCCGAGGCCGCGGAAGTCGACGCCGACGTCGCGGATGAAGTTCTCGCTGATCTCGAGGAAGCGCGTCTCGACCGTGACCACGATGCCAGCGAAGCCGCGCAGGTCGTCGAGGAAGCGTGCCACCTGCTCCTGCACCTCACCCGTGGCCTTGACGACGAGCGTCTGCTCGCCCTGGCTGCGGATGTCAGCGCCCTCGGTCGCCTCCCAGAAGGCCGGCGCCACGGCGCCCTTGATGAGCTCGATGAGCTCGTCGACCTGGCCGTAGGGGTAGACCGGCTCTTCGGCTTCCGTACCGAACAGCGGGTTCTCTTCGTCCGACACGTCATCGGGACCGACGAGCTGGATCGTCGGCGGGATGAAGTTCGTCAGACCCGAAGTGAGGTCCGCGACGCTGTGGATCTGAACGATCAGGTTCTGCGTCACGAACTCCTGCTTCGTGAAGAGGACGATGTTGCCCTTCGTGGTCCAGACGACGTCTTCGCCGGCGGACGACTGCAGCATCGTGAGCGCGGTCGCGAGCGGCACGTCGGTGAGCGTGAGACCCGAGACGGGGTTCTCGTTGACCTCCGACGCGATGCGCGGGTCGGTCATGATGTTGAAGCCGGTCTGGATCTGGAGGGTCTTGACGACCTCACGGAACTCCTGGTTGTCCACGGCCAGGTTCACGTTCGTGCCCTTGACCTTGGCCAGCAGGGCCTCGGCCTCGGGGTCGGTCTCGATGTTGCCGAACGTCGGGCGGGCCTTGGCGCGGACGGACGAGATCTTCTCCCAGAACTTGCGGCTCGGCCACGCGAGGATCTTGTCCTGCGGGACGCGCGTTGCCTGGATGTCGTCCATCCACTCGCGGAAGGCGAGCTTCTCGCGGCGCAGGTGCTCCTTGCTCATCTGCGCGTGGCGGGCGCGGTTGGCCGACATCTGCAGCTCGCGGGCCTTGGTGTTGTCGGGCTGCGCCTCGAGGACGCGCTCGGCGTAGTTCTCCGCGAGGCGGTAGTCGCTGCGGTTGAACGCCTCGACGGCCGACGCCATCCAGCGCTCCAAGCGCTGCTGCTCTTGGAGGAGGGCCTGCTCTTCTTCAGCAGCCATCTGCGCGATGCTGTCTTCGACGGCCTCGCGGCGCGCGTCGCGCTCTTCCTGCTGCTTCATGTAGTTGGCCTGGCGCAGGCCGTTTTCGGCGTCCTGCTTCAGGGAGCCCCACTCGATCTGGTAGGGGTCGCTGTTGATGATGAAGAGCGCGTTCTCGAAGCTCTCCTTGGCGCTGTCGAAGCGGCCGTTCTCGAGGTGCATGCGACCGAGGTTGGCCAGCTTCGCGGCCTTCGTGCGCTGCTCGTCGATGCGGATCTTGGCGATCTCGCCCTGCTTCTCGGCGTAGCCCTTGGCCGAGGGGCCGCGGCGACCGAGCAGGCTCTCGACCTCGCGCAGCTCCCAGTTGACGTCGCTGTTGGCCGGGTTCAGCTCGTGCGCCTCGCGCAGCAGCTTCTCGGCCTTGTGGAACTCGCCGTTGCGCATGTGCGCCTTGGCGGCCTCGAGCTTCTGCTGCACGACGAAGCGGACCTTGTCGGCCTGGACGGCCGCGGCCATCGCTGCTTCTTCCGCCAGCTTGTCGGGGCTCGTCTCTTCCTCGCCGATCATCGGCGGCAAACCACCGGGGGCACGACCGCTGTCAGAGATCACCGGTTGCCCGGGATCCGTGACGTCGGTCATCGCCGTCGGGTCGTCGAGCTGCGCATCCTCGGTGAGGATGGTGCGACGATCACCGGTGCAAGCGATGAGCGCGATTGCGAAGAGTGCGACGGGTACGATTCGGATGTTGCGCATCGATCGATCCACTTCTGCTGGAGACCTGTCTCTTGCCCACCGGAGGCTCCCGACCTCCGGCTCGGACCCTTCGCGCGCGAAGCGTGAGGGTCCTCCTCCCTACGGGGGCGTAGAACACCCCGCGAGGGTCATCTCCATGTCATAAGTGCCGCGGGTAAAACGCATTACTTGACATGCAAGCGTGCTGTCAGGTGCGCTCCGTCACCGGCAGGTTTTCACGAACAATGCGCGCTTCTTGGGGGTCGTGCAGACGGCTTCGGCCGCGTCACAGGCCTTGTCGATTTCAGCCTGTGGCGCCTTCAATTTGCGCAGTAAGAGCACTTTCAGCACCCAGTAGTGGCAACCCAGGTGGGGGAGCTGCTTGCCGAGCGTCTCGAGACGCTCCAGGCACTCCTGGTCGCGATCACCAGCGTTGACGCCGCATGCACGCGCGAGGGTCTCGCTGTTCTTGCGGCCGAGCTCGAAGGCCTTGAGGTACGCCCGTTCTGCTGCCGCCTCGTGGCCCTGTGCGGGCTTGGAGCGTGCCAGGCGTTCGTGCGCCATGCCAATCCAGAACGGGACCTCGGGGCTCAGAGGATCCAATAGGGCCATCCCCTCGAGGTTCTGCAAGATCGCCTCGAGATGCCGGGGGCGGAGCGGCGGGGCCTGGAGGAGGTGGGCCTTGATCTGGTCCAACTCGTGGTGGCGCTGGATGCTCGTGTAGGGATCGGGCAGGCGGGCGTTCTCTTCGGGCGGCAGGAAACCGGCCACGGCGCCCACCCCGCCGTACCCGCCCGCGTAGTAGGCGCCGCCCGAGCCCATGCGGTCGGAGCGCTCAAGTTGCTTGTAATCCGCAATTGCCTGAGCAAGGCGGCGGGACTCGCCCTCGGCGGAGATCTGGACCGCGCCTGTCGTGGCCCGCGGACCTTGCTGGAAGCTCAGCGGCTTCAGTCCGTGGAGCCGGTCCCGTCCCGCGTCGATCAGGGTGCCGGTCGGCCCGGATGCCGCCACCAGCTGTGCCCAGCGATGGAGGTGGTGGCCGTAGAGGGTCTCCGCGACGCGGATGCGGTCGGCGGGCGCCGCGCCGGCCAGTAGGTCGATCCCGCAGCCGGGTTTGTCGAGCGTTGGCCACGCCACGCCTGCGATACCGGCCAGCGTCGGGGCGACGTCAGCCAGCTCGGCCGGGTCCGTGCGCACGCCCGGGTCGAGATCCGGTACGCGTAGAAGGAACGGCACGCGCAGCGTGCTGTCGGCGAGCAGGAGTCCGTGGGTGCGCTCTCCAAGATCGCCGAGCGCCTCGCCGTGATCCGAAGCGAGCAAGATGGCGACGTCGTTGCGACCGGCGGTCTGGAGGTCCGCACGCAAGCGACCGATGATCGAGTCGCAGTCGATGACATCGCTGGCGTAGCTGCCGTCCACCTCGTACGGCGCGTGTGGCTCGAAGAGGTGCACCCAGAGGAAAAGCGGCGTCTCGGGCGCGAGCCTCGCAACGTAGGCCTTCATGGCCGCCACGGTGTTGCGGCCCGTGCGCTCGGGCACGCGCATCTGCGTGAGGTCGGTCAGGTCGCCGTCGTCGTAGTGATCGAAGCCTTGCTCGAGGCCGTAGCGCATCGCGAGCACGCCGGCGGAGACGAACGCGGCGGTGTGCCAGCCCGCGTCCTTGAGCTTCTCCTGGAGCATGGGGAAGCCGCGCTTCTCCGGCGTGGGCAGGCGGCCGTACGTGTTGAGCCGCACACCCGTGAGCGCGGGCGGGAGGCCGGTGAGCATCGTGAGGTGCGCGGGCAGCGTCAGCGGTACCGGCGTGCGCGCGTTCTGAAAACGCAGTCCCTCTGAAGCGATCTTGTCCATCGCCGGCGTGTTCGGGTGGACGATGCCACCGTCCTCGGGAGCGTACGCACTGACGTGATCCCAGCGCAGGGTGTCAGGCGTGAGCAGGAGGATCGTCGAAGCTCTGGCGCCCGGTGGGCGGTGATCGTCCGGACGCAGCAGGAACCACGCGACGACGGCGAGAACAAGGAAGACGAGGCTGAATGCTGTACGCCGCGACATGCTGTTCACAACGTACACGTAACGGCGCTCGCACGAAGGGCCGACCACTCGGCCCGTGCGGGCCTCGGGTCGCCCCTACACCACCGCTGCCCCTGTGACAGTCGCTCAGGGAATCGCGATGTAGGGGCGATCCGAGCGCAGCGAGTGGTCGGCCCGCGCTGTCACAGGGCCGGCCGAAACCGCTGAATCACCGCGCTGCGTCGCGCATGCGCTCCTCCGCCGTACGCCCGTCCGAGGGCATCACTACGTCCTGAACCCCCAGCGCGAAGAAGATGCTGGCGAGCGCGTAGACGTCGCTGGCGGGGACGGACGCGGGGGCTTTGATCTCGCCCCGGACTTCCTCCGGCCGGCTGCCACGCGCCTTCATCTTGCGCAGGACCACGTCGCGGATCGTGTTGTGGTCCTCAGGGATCACGTAGCTCTTGGCGTGGGTGTCAATCCGGACCGTGGTCTGGCCGTTCGCGTGCGTTGCCTTCAGCCGCACCATGAGGACGTCCTCCGGAAACGTCGGTGTCGGTGCCAGCCCGCGATCCTTGGGAAGCGTGTCTTCGATGCGCTCGTCGATCTTCTCGAAGCGCTTCTCCATCCGCTCGTGGCGCGGCTGCCAATCCAGGAAGTAGAACGCCGCGCCGGCGGCAGCCAGCGCGGCGAGGATGACGAGTCCCGTCTTCACGGGTCCGAGCGTACCTGAGCGCGTACGCCGGCGGGATGGCGATGTAGGGGCGACCCGAGCGCAGCGAGTGGTCGGCCCGCACCGTGGCGGGTTGATAGCCGTGTCCGCCGGCCGGCGCCTGCGGTTTCCGATCCGCTGAACGGAAGGGCCGACCACTCGGCCTTGCAGACCTCGGGCCGCCCCTACATCGATGTTGGGCCCGGCGAGCGCTACCTGGCGGCGCGCGCCGCGCGCTCACTCGAGGTCAGCGGCGTCGGCGTCCCTTCGAACTTCACGTTCGTGATCCCGGCTTCCATGAACGCGTTGAGGACGGCGACCGCATCGCCATGGGGGACCGAACCGCCGCGCGGCGGCGGCGCGACGATCTCGCCGACGATCTGGTCCGTGATTCCGCCGTAGGCAGCAATGCGGTCTTCGATGGCTCTCTTGACCGCGGCGACCGTTGCGTCGTAGCGCTCGATACGATCGGGCGTCTCCTTGAGCCGGCCCTTCCAGCCCTTGGGGAGTGGATACTGCGCCGCGTTGTCGATCTTCAGCAGCGTGAAGGCACGCTCGCGATCGGCGATGCCGCGGCGGAAGAGCTTGACCTTGATCTTGTCCTCTTCCTCGAGGATCGACGGTGCCGGGTTCGGGCCACGGTCCTTTGGCATCATCGACTCGATGCGCCGGTCGATCGTCTTGAACTTCAAGCTGAGTAGAAAGAAGATGATCAGTTGGAAGACGATGTCGATCATCGGGGTCATGTTGAGCTCGGTCTCTTGCGGTTCGCCTAGTTGAAGGTCCATGGCTACCTCCCTTCCGGGTCGGACGGCTTCTTCACTGCGAACTGAAGCTGGTAGATCTTGTTCGTGGCGCACGCGCCCATGAGCCACTGCACGTACTTCCACTTGGCTTCCCGGTCGGCGTGGATCAGGACCGGGACGTTGCTGGCACCTGTCGGGTCACGCAGGACGGGGTCCGCGCCGTGGACGCTCCGCAAGGCGTCCCGGAACGCGAGCAGTGCGTCGTCTTGCGTGCCCGGGTCGGCGGAAGCGAGCTCGAACGCGTGGTTCTTGAAGTGGATCGTGCCGGCGCTGTCGAGGTTGACGACGAGGCGCCGCGGCACGCCGTCCACTTCCTCATCGGGAATACCTTCGGAGGCGAAGGGGAGATCGACGGGGAAGAACTCCTTCGTCGACAGGTCGATGGTGAGCATGAAGAACACGACCAACAGGAAGGTCATGTCGATCATGGGCGTCAGGTTCATCGAGCCGGCTTCCGGCTCCTGGACAAGACGGTCCCGCAGTCTGCGGAAGAGCATGTCGAATCCGTTCCGGGTCGGATGTATTTCCGAGTACTTCGTGGAACGGGTCGGACGGTATGCGTCGCTACTCCAAGAGCAACGAACGCGCGGGAACGGAACGGGGGTGCGTCGTTCGGTCTACCTAGCTGCCGCCTGCGGCTCGTGCCGCACGCTCGCTGCTGGTCAGCGGGGTCGCAGCGCCTTCGAACACGATGTCGGTCATGCCGACCTCGAGGAAGACGTTGAGGATCTGCACGATGTCACCGTGCGGCACCGCGCCACCCTTCGGGGGCGGCGCGACGATCTCGCCCTTGACCTCTTCCGGCGAGCCGCCGTGGGCCTTGAGCTTCTTCAGCACGATGCTCTTGAGCGTGTTCATGACCTTGTCGTACGCGTCGATGCGGTCGGAGCTTTCCTTGAGGCGGCCCTTCCACCCCTTCGGAAGCACGTACTGCTTCTTCTCGTTGTCGATCTTGATCATCGTGTAGGCCTTCTCTTTGTCCGCCATGTCGCGGCGGAAGGCCTTGATCTTCACCTTGAGGAAGTCCTCGGGGAACGTCGGCGTGGGGGCCAGGCCGCGGTCCTTCGGGAGCATGCTCTCGATGCGTCGGTCGATCGTTTTGAACTTGAGGCTGAGAAGGAAGAAGATGATGAGCTGGAACACGATGTCGATCATCGGCGTCATGTTCATTTCAGTGTCTTCGGGTTCGGGCAGAGGTACGGCCATGGCTCAGCTCCCCTTCTCAGTCGGCGGCTTCTTCACCGCGAATTGAAGCTTGTAGATCTTGATGTCAGGGTGCGCGCACGCCTGCATGATCCACTGCACGTACTTCCACTTGGCGCCCCAGTCGGCGTGAATCATGACGGGCACCTTGCTGGCCCCGTCCTTCTCACGCAGCAGGATCTCGCCGCGCTCGCTGTGGACCTGCCGGAGCGCGTCCTGCAGGGCCTGGATGGCGTCGTCCTGTTCGCCCGGATCCTCCGAGGCGAGGTTGAACTCGTAGCTCTTGAAGTGGACCGTTCCGTCGCCTGTCAGGTTGATCACGAACCGCCGGACCTCGTCGTCCTCCTCCTTGTCTTCCACGCCCGTCGTCGCGAAGGGCAGGTCGACCGGGAAGAACTCCTTCTGGGAGAGGTCGATCGTCAGCATGAAGAACACGACCAGCAGGAAGGTCATGTCGATCATGGGCGTCATGTTCATCTTGGCGTCTTCGGTGTCGGTAATGACCTTTGCCGCCATGGCTCAGTCTCCGTTCGCTCCGGGTCGGGAGCTGTTTTGTCGGGTCGGACGCCTGAACTGAATCTACGGGAACAACGGGGGTTAGCGGTTGCGGAACCGCTCGGTCATCTCCTCGAGGACCTCGGCGAAGTGGATCGAGATCCGCGTCGCCTTGTTCCGGAAGTACTGGTACGCGGTGACGGCGGGGATCGCCACGAGCAGACCGAGGAAGGTCGTGACGAGCGCGGCCGAGATACCGCCGGCGAGGTCGGCCGGCGTCACCTTGGCGCCCAGCGTAACGATCGTCTGGAAGGCCGTGATCATACCGGACACCGTCCCGAACAGACCGAGCATGGGGGCCACGTTGGAAAGGAAGAGCATCCAGCTCACCTTCTGCTGCAGCTTCACGGCCTCGACGCCGGCGGCGGCCTCCATGGCCTCCTTGACCTTCGAGTAGCCCTCGTTGAGGCGCGGGAGACCCGCGGCCAACGAGCGCGTCACGAAGTTGGGCTCCGACTCGCAGAGCTCGAGCGCTTCCTGGTACTCGTCTTCTTCGAGGAGTGCTTCGACTTCGTCGATCAACTCGGGCGGGCAGATCTTGTCTGCACGGACGTTGACGCCGAACTCGATGATGAGCGCGAGGGTCGCGACCGAGAGCAGGATGATGACCCAACCGATCGGGCCGCCCTTGGTCAGGATGGACTGGACGAAGCCTTCCGACTCTTCACCCTCGTCCTGCGCGAAGGCAGTTGCCGGGAAGGCGATGAGGGCCGTGAGGATGAGGCCGATGAGCACGAAAACGTGAAGCTTGGACATGACGCTGACTGTCTCCCCGGAAGGTGGACCCGCGGGCGCCTCCCAGCGCAATCCGCAGGCCGAGACGGGCTTGATTCAAGGCGCGAAAGCGTACCCTCTCACGCTGTTTCTGGCTACTTCGTTCCTTGGCGTCGGAAGGCCGTGAATCGGCCCCCGGCGCCGTACTACTGGGATTTGGCGTGCTCTTCGCCGAGGCCCTCCGGACCACGGCGACGGGCGCGCCGCAACTGGTGTTACTTGGGTCGGTTTGCCCACGTGCTGTCGGGGTAGTCCCGGCGCAGCGTCTTCACCGCTTCGTCCCGCATCGTGACGTACATGTCCTTCACGTCGGGCTTTTTGGCGGCATCCGCAGCCTTCGCCGCCCCATCCGCTGCCTTGGCGAGGTAGTGGAGTGCGCGCGCGGGCTGATCGGGCACCTGGAAGTACTTCACGACCACGGCCTTAAAGGCGAGCAGTGCGTCCTCGTACTTCGGCCGGGGCTCGTTCAGGTAGGCCAGGCCGATGCCATTCAGCGCCACGGCTTGAACGACCGGATCGCGCGCGCCCGCCACGAGGGCGGTGACGGCGGCCGGCGGCAGTCCCTTGGCCTTCGCGCGGTCCCGGATCGTCTCGGGCATGCCCTGGCGGATCCAGTTGCGCAGGTCGGCGAATGCAGACGCCGCCTTGCGTTTCTCGGCTTGCTTCAGCTTGACGGCGGCGACCCGCATGCGGGCGCGGCTGTAGTAGCGGCCGTACTCCCACTGCATCCACCCGCGCTGCTCGTCCTTCAGCAGGAACTCCATGGTCGTCGCGGCACCGTTGTAGCCCTCGATGGCACCCGGCGGGTTGCTCTTGGCCTCGGCGATCGCGCCGGCGCCGGCCTTGCCCTCGTAGGCCCAACGCGGCTCGAGAGGTACGCGCACCGCGGAGTTGTGCAGCTCCTGGAACACCGGCCCTGCGTCGTCGTAGCGCGCGAGCGCGACGAGGATGTGGCCCTTGAGATAGAGCGCCTCGGCATAGAAGCGGCTGTTGCCGCCGGCGAAGCGGCCGAGGAAGCCGCCCGTCTTGTTCTTCTCGGCGCCCGGGACCGGTACATCGTCGATGGCCAGGCGCGCCTCGTCGATCAACGCGCGATCGTTCGTCTGCTTGCCGAGCAGGTAGAGCGCCTTGGCGTAGTAGAAGTGCGAGTACTCACTCGTCCACGGCGGACGACGGTTTCGGCCCTTGGGATCGTTGGCGCTGAAGCTGTTGTAGCTCCTTTCCCCGGACGCGAGATCCGACTTCCAGCCGCCGCCGCTGATCGCGCGCAGGGCATCCGCAGCTTCGCGGTAGTTGCCGCGCTCGACCTCGGCGATGGCGTTGCGCAGGTTCTCGGCCGTGACGGACTTGTCCGTGCTGCGGACGATGTCCACCACCTCGAGCGTCTTGACGACCTTCTCGGCGCTGCGCTCGCGCTCCTTGTACTTCACCTCGCCCCAGCTCTCGGAGGTGACGCGCCAGCAGCGGATCTTGCTCGTGGCACCCGTGTTGAGGTCGCGCACGATGATCTCGTCGGCGAGGGCATCGCCCGCCAGGCAGGCGATCAGGACGACGCAAAGGGTTGCGATTCGGAACTTCATGGGTCGGATCCTTCTCGTGTCGTCCTACTTGTTGCGGTCCGGGTCAGGCAGCTTGTCGAGGATGAGATTCAGCGGCTTCAAGCCGACGCGCTCGCGCAGCGTCTCGAGCTTGTTCAGCGCCTTCTTGAGCTCCCCGCGAGTCTGCGGCCGTACGTCGTCACCCAGCTCGGGACTCGACGTGTTCAGGCCGCGAATCATCTTCGAGGCCCGGCGTACCCACTCGGCGGCGGTCGGATCCGCCGCGCCGGAGCTGGCCTTGATCTTGAGATCCGCGCCGTTGATGAAGGCGCGCAGCTTGATGACCTGCGCTTCCCACCAGCGTTCGGAGTTCTCTTCCTCCGCGAAGCGGCCCTGCACGAGGCTGTCCGCCAGGTTCCGGGCCTTCATCATGTTCTCGAACTGGCCCGACTCGCTGTAGATCCACGCCAGTGCCATGCGGAACTCCGCGCTCGACTCGGCGTGCAAGCGATAGAACGGCATGTCGAAGCCGGCGATCTCGAAGCCCTTCACGGTGCGCTCGAGCTCGGCCTGCGTCATCTGCTCATCGACGAACTGCTTGAAGTAGCCCACAGCGTTCTGATAACGCTTGTTGTCGACCTCGGTCTTGAAGATCGGGAGCTTGGTACCCGACGGCTCACCGAGCGAGCTGACAGCACGCTGGAACTCCTCGACGGTAGACACGCGCGGCAGGGCGAAGCGGTGGCGCTTGTCGCCCGCCTGGCGCTGCCACGGAATGACCACGAGGTCGCCCGCGAGCACGCCGACGACCAGCTCGTTGTTCTCCGGGATCTTGGCGATCGAACCTTGCAGGCGATCCAGGGCCTTCTGCACCAGCGCGCCGCGCTCTTCCGAACCCTCGTCGGCCGCGGCGGCCAGACGTGCGTAGATCGTGCCGAGGCGTGCCAGCGCCAGGCGCTTCTTCGCGTCATCCGCATCGGGGAGCTTCAGGTAGTCCTCGTAGAGCTGGTTCGCCTTCGCCCAGTTCTCGGGGACGTCGGGGCGCAGCTGCGCGGCCTTGAAGAAGAGATCCCCGAAGATCTCGACGTTCTTTGCCATGCGCTTCTGTCCGCTGACGATCAGCGCGTCGTCCCAGTCCTTGAAGTAGTTCGCGGCCTTGACGATCGGTTCGTAGAGCTGCTGGCCCAGGCCGCGGATCTGCTTGTCGAGCTCCGTGACCTCCTTCTCCAGCGCTTCGCGCTCCGCGCGCAGCCGGTTGGCCTTTTCCGTGAGGTCCTTGATGCGCTGCTCGAGCTGCGGGATCTCCTTCTTGGCCTCGTCGTAGTCCGCCTTCTCGATGCCGCCGTCGACCCCGTCGGCCTTGGCCTTGTCGTAGGCCGCCACCAGCTCTTCGAGCTTGCCCTTACGAGCCTGGAGGTCGGCCAGCAGCTCGACGGCGCGCGTCTCGTTGCGGTCCGTCGTCCGCAGGCGGGTGCGCGCGCCGCTGAGCGGAGCCTCGGCCGTGCCCTTGAGCTTGATCAACGCGGCCTTGCGATCCTTGTCGATCTCGCGGGCCTTGTCGTTGAAGTGATCCGCGAGTCCGAACGTGATCTTCGGCAGGCGGAAGTACTTGGGGTCTTCCTTCAACAGCTTGCGGTACGGCTTGTCGCTGGCCGGGATGTCGCCCTTGCCGACGTGCGCCATGACCATGTGGCCCAGCGCGCCGGAGTAGTACCGGCCGCCCTTGAGCTTGTCGTACTCGACGTGCCAGCCGTCCAGCGTCTTCAGGACCTCGTCCCACTTCTTCATCCGCCACTCGGCCTCGGCCTTCCAGAACAGGGCCTTGCCCTTCTCGAGCTTGCGGCGCTGGGCGACGGTCGGGAACTGCTTGGCCTGCGCCTTGGCAGCGGACGAGTCCCAGAACGCGAAGGCGTCCTTGACCGCGTTGAGCATGCCCTGCCAGTTCTCGCGCAGGTACTGCGACGTGATCAGGGCGACGAGGGCCGCGTCCTGCTTGGGCGACTTCATGTCCTTTGCGACCTCGCGGAAGCCTTCGTCGGCCTTCTTCACGAGGCTGCGCCACTTGCTGTCCTTGGCGGTCTTCGCAGCCCGCGCTTCGTTCATCGCCTCCGTAGCGGAGTTCCACTGGCCGGCCTGGCTCGACGGATGCCCCTGGTAGTCCTTGGCGAACGAGCCGCGCACGCGCTTGAACTGACGGCCGTAGACCTGCGATTGCGTGAGGTCGAAGAGTTGCTTCCACGTCTGCTGGGCGCGGAGGCGGATGTAGCCGAGGCGGATCATGTTGGGGTCGTCTTCGGCGCCCGTCTTCGGCACGAGCCCGTCGATCCAGATCTCGTGCACGGGTTCGTAGGACAGCGCGGAGGCCAGCAGGTCCCCCTGCTCCTTGTAGGCCTTGCCGATGCGTTCCCACGTCGGGATCAGGTAGGTCTCGGCGTTCTCGCGCGTGCGCGGAACGGCGGCGATTACGCGCATGTACGCGCTGATCGCGTCACCCCACTTCTTCTCGAGGAAGAAGTCGTCGGCCACGCGCTTGAGCACCGTCGGGTCCGCCTTGATCGAGCCCGTGCCGCGGCTGCCGCCCGCCAGCATGATGCGAAGCTGGCGGTTGGCGAGCGCCTCGAGATAGCTCTTGCCGAGCTTCTTGGCGTACTCACCTGCGCGCTTGGCGATGTCGACCGCGTCGCTCTGGCGATCGCGGGCCATCTCGATCTTGGCCCACTCCAGCAGGGCGCGAATGCCGTTGTCCTGGCGCCACGCCGTCGGGTGGCGCTCTTCCATCGTCTTCAGGTAGGTCGCGCCCAGGCGGTGGAAGTTCTCGCCGCCGAGGCGGCCGGCTTCGAGGCAGGCCTGGCCCAGGTGGTAGTAGCCGTTCGTGATGACGCGTTCCCACTCGGGGCCCTCGTTGGGGGACTCGATGCAGGTCTCGAACCACTCGATCGCGCGGCGGTAGTGCTTGACCTGGTCCTCCTCCGATTCCGCGATCTTTGCCATTTCCCAGTGCGTCAGGCCGAAGATGTCCTGCGCGTAGATGGCGAGCAGTTGGCCGTCGTTCAGCGAGATGAAGTCGTCGAGCTGCTTCGCGGCCTCCTGGAACGCGTCCTTGGCCTCCGGGCTGCCCGGGTCGTAGACGAGCGCCAGGTAGTACTGGCACAGCACCCAGTAGTACTGGGCGAGCTGCTGCATCTGCGTCGCGTCCATCGAGTCGTGACCCTTGCGAAGGCCGTCGAAGTAGCGGATGGCGCCGCGCACCATGCCCGTGGCTTCCTGCTTCACCTCGTCGGGCTTCGTGCCGCGCTCGGCCATGTAGGCCGGATCGGGCAACAGGCTCTCGCGCGCCCACTGCACGAACCCGAGACGCGTCGTGCCGACCTGCAACTGCGCCTCGGCAGCGCGCGGGTGCTTCGGGTTCTTCTTGACGAAGCTCTCCATGACACCGATCGCGTCCGTGAACAGCTTCACGACGTCGGCGTACGGGACTTCGTCGCGGGCCGTTGCGCCCATGGCTTCCGCGCGCTTCATCTCGGCAAGGCCGTAGCGGCAGAGGTCCTTCTCTTCCTCGCTCGAGTTCGGGTCGTTAATGACCCGGTTGAAGACGCGGCGTGCGTAGTCGAAGTAGCCGGAGTCGCGCTGGCCCATCTTGGCGAGCGCGCGGCCGAACTCGAAGTCGTCGCCGGCGAGTGTCGCGCTAGGGACGAGCATGCCAACGAGTGCGGCAAGAGAGAGAGCGAGAGCGAACGAACGAACGCGTAGGCGTGTCATGGAGCGAGATCCGTTTCTTTGACAGGCGTGGCGAGGCCGGTGGCCGGAGCCAGGATGGGGGTGCGCGGAAACGTCGGTCGGGCGAGCGGGGATTCCGGAGCGACCGGCCAACCCGGTGTCACGGAAACGGCGCCCTACCTCCGCAAGAACGCGCGTCGCACGGACCGGTTGGCTCGGCGTCACCGTTTCAACCCCCGGGGCGCGGCATTCTACGGATGCCTAACTAGGGGGTCAAACAGGGCCAAACCGCTTGGAGAGCCCGAGTTGCGCGCGCCCAGGCGAGGACGATGCGCGTCAACCTCCTCAGGTCGCGGAAGTCAGTGCGAGAGGACCGAGGGGAACGCGCGGACGGGTACGTTCAACCTATCGACTCGCGGGCCCACGGCAATAACAATTTTGTGAAATCCGCATGGGGGCGTATCGCCTGGGAGTAGGGGGGTGCTGGGGGCTGGGCGAGTGGCCTGACAACGCAGCGCCCACTACCCAGTACTAGAACCCGTTCCCAGCACCCAAGCCCCAGCACTCGAACCCGATCCCGATCCCAGCACCCAGTCCCAAAAAACAGAAAGGGCCGCGGAGTTGCCGCCGCGGCCCTTCCCAATGCTGGG
>JANQJW010000080.1 GCA_028281445.1 Planctomycetota bacterium
CCTGAACTCTTCGGGTGGGTGACCCGAAGGCTCGTGGAGCGGCCCCCGAAGACCCTCACCGACATCCGATGGGCGGTGGAGCCATCCGGATAACCACGGAGATGGCTACTGGCCGGGTTCGTCTTCCGGCCCGCGCAAGGTCTCCACGATCTTGAGGGCTTCCTCCACGTCCGCCGGGCGGACGAAGATCCGCACGCCCTGGCCCAGGATGCGCTGGGCGATCTGGAACTCGTCCGGCGGCGGGCCCCCGTCCGTGTGCGCCTCGATTCCGGCGTTCTTCAGCGCGCCGGCGATGAACTCGGCGTGGAACTGCGTCGCCGCCTCCTGGAGGACGACGAACTCGGGTTCGTTCACCGCCCTACCGGCCCGGCGCTCGCGGGGGCGGCGGGAGGGTGTTGTTGCTGCGCGGCGGAGGCGCTGCGGCGGCCCTGCGGCCTCCGCCGACACCCACGCCCCGCATGAACTCCTGCTCCATGTTGCCGAAGCCGTCGAAGAACCACTTGTTGAAGCGGAAGTAGTTGACGACCTGGTTGGCCGGGATCTGCTTCTGGAAGATCACCTTCCCCTGCATGTCGCGCGTGACCACCGTGTACGAGCCGTCCCGGTGCGGGATCGCTTCGCTGCGCTTGTCGCCCATGAAGCCCCAGTAGGGCTGATCGCCTCGGACCGTCAGACGCCACATGCCGTGGTTGATCATCGTCACCTGGACGTCCTTGCCGACGAGGATCGCCGCGCCGAAACGGATCGTCGCGCGCGCCTTGCCGTTTCCGAACTTGTGGAAGCGCGTCATGCTCGCCGTGTGGATCCACTGCTGGAGCTCCTTGACGCGAGGGTCGTTGCGGTAGGCGTTCCGGGCGTGGATGTAGTCGGCGACGTCCACGTGGCGCCCGGCCTGCTTGCTGAGGCGGGCCTTGAAACCCGGGCTGAGCGTGCGCCACTCCTCGGCCTTGTCGCCGCGAGCGAACGCGGTCTTGAGATCCTGCAGGGTCTGGGTGGGCTGGAACTGGTGCGGCGCGGGCGGCGGCGCACCGGTGACCTCGCTGACGACGAAGGGAACGAGAGCAAGAGCGAGAAGCAGGGAACGGCGCATCGAAATCCTCACGAATCGGCTTCCACGGGCCGGCTCCGCCCGGCGGGTGCGCCGAGGATACAAGGCGGTCCGGGCAGTGCCACCAACCGAGGAACCGGCCGTGACACGCCCGCGCGGGGTCAGGCCCCGGCAGGTGCAGGCGCGAGGAACGTGCCGTAGCGCGCCTCCATGACCTGCATGATCTCGCCGATCGTTGCGTGGGCTTCCACCGCCGCGAGTACGGGCGCCATCAGGTTGGTGCCCTCGTCCCCGAGCGCGGTGCCGAGCGCATCGAGCGCGGCGCGCGCCGCCGGCTCGTCCCGTCGCGCCCGAAAGCCCGCGACGCGCTCCTTGGCCCGCGCCTCCATCGCCGGATCCAGCTCGAAGGTGCCCGCATCTTCCGCGTCGTCTTCCTCGAACCGGTTGACGCCGACGATCACATCCTCGCCCGACTCGATGCGGCGCTGCGCGTCGTACGCGCTCTTCTCGATCCGCTGCTGCGGGAAGCCGGCTTCTACCGCCGCCAGCGTGCCGCCGGCCGCATCGATCTGCTCGATCAGCTTCCGGGCTGCCGCCTCGATCGCATCGGTCATCGCTTCGACGTAGGGGCTGCCGCCCAGGGGGTCGACGACGTCCGTGACGCCGCTCTCGTGAGCAAGCACCTGCTGGGTGCGCAGCGCGAGTACGGCCGACTCCTCCGAGGGGAGGTTCAGGGCCTCGTCGCGTCCGTTCGTGTGCAGCGACTGCGTGCCGCCGAGGACCGCAGAGAGCGCCTGCATGGCAACGCGCACGACGTTCACGTCGACCTGGCGCGCCTGGAGCGTCGAGCCTCCGGTCTGGGTGTGGAAGCGAAGCTTCAAGCTGCGCGGGTCCTTCGCGCCGAAGCGCTCGGCCATCAGGTTCGCCCACAGCCGGCGCGCGGCGCGGAACTTGGCGATCTCCTCGAAGAGATGGTTGTGCGCGTTGAAGAAGAACGAGAGCCGCGGGGCGAAGGCGTCGACGTCGAGTCCCCGGTCGATGCCGGCCTGCACGTAGCCCAGGCCGTCGGCGAGCGTGAACGCCAGCTCTTCCGCCGCCGTCGCGCCCGCTTCGCGGATGTGGTACCCGCTGATGCTCACCGGGTTGAAGCGCGGCATGGCCTGCGTGGCGTGCTCGATGATGTCGGTCACCAAGCGCAGCGAGGGGCGTACGGGCAGCCGCTGGGTGCCGCGCGCGATGAACTCCTTGAACATGTCGTTCTGCACCGTGCCACGCAGTACGGCAGGATCGACGCCCTGCTTGCGCGCGACGGCGATCAGGAACGCCATGAGGACGATCGCCGTCGAGTTGATCGTCATCGAGATCGAGATGCGATCCAGCGGAATGCCCTCGAGCAGCGTCTCCATGTCCTCGAGCGTGGCGATCGAGACACCGACCCGGCCCACCTCGCCTGCGGCCATGGGGTCGTCCGGGTCGTAGCCGATCTGCGTCGGCAGGTCGAACGCCACGCTCAACCCCGTCGTGCCGCTCTCGAGCAACGCGCGGTAGCGGCGGTTGCTCTCTTCGGCGGTCGCAAAGCCCGCGTACTGGCGCATCGTCCAGAGACGCCCGCGGTACATCGTCGGCTGGACGCCGCGCGTGTACGGCGGCTCGCCCGGACGGCCCACGTGCTCGTCGTAGCTCGGGTCCGAGGGCGCGTAGCACGGGTCCTGCTCGACGCCTGACGTCGTGCGGAACGCGTCCTTGCGCTCGCCGTGCTTCGCCTTCGCCGCGGCGTAGGTCGTGCGACGCCAGGCTTCCATCGGGGTTTCGTCTTTCATCGCTTCTTCTTCCGGCGTGGCTCATCCAGCGCGCCCAGCGCGTCGAGCGCCGCGCGGAAATCCTCGGGCAAAGGCGCCTCGAAGGCCACTTGGTCGCCGGAGACCGGGTGTGCGAAGGCGAGCTGCCAGGCGTGCAGCAGCAGCCGCGGCGCGAGATCTTCGCCCGGCCCGCCCCGCATGCCGTAGGCCGCGTCGCCCACGATCGGGTGGTGGAGATGCTTCATGTGGACGCGGATCTGGTGCGTCCGGCCCGTGCGCGGCCGGCAGCGCACGAGGGTGTGCCGGGGCAGCTCGCGCTCGATCGCCCAGGATGTCTCGGCGCTGCGCCCGCTCTCGCGAACGGTCATCTTCGTCCGGGCGGCCGGGGAACGGCCGATCGGCGCCGTGACGCGGCCCTCTTTCTCTTCGAAGTGGCCGTGCACGCAGGCCAGATAGGTCTTCGAGACCGAGCGCTCCGCGAAGGCGGCGGACAGCGTGCGCTGCGCCTGTTCCGTGCGTGCGACGACGATCACGCCCGAGGTCTCCTTGTCGAGACGATGGACGATGCCCGGCCGGTCGCTTCCGCCGAGCTCCGGGAGGCCGGCGAGGTGATGGGCCAGCGCGTTCGCCAGGGTGCCGCTCTTCTGGCCCGCGCCGGGATGCACGGTCAGGCCCGGGGGCTTGTCGATCACGAGAATCGCCTCGTCCTCGTGCAGGATCGCCAGCGGGATGTCCTCGGGGACGAGATGGCTCGGCGCGGGCGGCGGCACACGGATCTCGACCGATTCGCCGCCCTGGAGCCGCGCCTTGGCCGGCAGGACGGCGCCGTCGACCGTGACCCGCTCGTCGCGAATCCAGGCTGTAAGCACCGTTCGGGAGTGCGCGGGCAGCGCGTCGGCCAGCGCGCGGTCCAGCCGCTGCCCGGCCACCTCGGGGCCCAGAACCAGCTGGATCGGGTCGGGGGACGTGTCGTCGGGAATGGCGGCGGGCTCCGTCCGTTGGCTCAGGGGGCATCGGGCTGCTTCGGATCCGTTGTATATGCGCCGCGCCCCTTCCCCGTCTCCCGCCGACCCGTCCGCCCCGTCCGAGCCTCGCACCGGACCGGCTGCTATGCGTGAATGGAGCGAACCCGACCGGAGGTCCCCCGTGGACGAATCCCCGACGCCCGTCGACGACGCCGCGCCGCCCACGCCTGCCTGGAAGCGCTACGCGCTCATCGGCACGCCCCTGATCGTCGCAGCGCTGGTGGTGCTCTACCTCTACTGGGACGAGATCCAGATCCGTGGATGGATCAACCGCCTCAGCAACTCCGACGCCCGCGTACGCCGCGAACAGCGCGAAGCCCTGAAGGGCCACGAGGACAAGGCCCTCGTCGACAAGCTGCTGCTGGAGGCGGTGGAGGACGACGGCAAGACGTTCGACGTCCGTTCTTCTTGCGCGCGCCTGCTCCTCGAGCGCCAGCGCCTGCCGATGTTGGAGGCGGCGTTTGCCCGCGGCTCGGTGGAGACCCGCGGGCTCATCCTGCGTGCGTTCTCCAAGGAGCGCTGGTTCAAGAAGTTCGTCGAGGACCAGGGCGGCGTGGTCGAGGAGACCGTGCGCACGTGGATCCGGGATGGCAGCGACACGACGCGCAGCCACGCCATCCAGCTCGCGGTCCAGCTCGATCTGTCCGACGTCATGCCCGCGATCCGCAAGGTCCTGATGGAGCCCCGCGCGCAGAACGTGCATCCCGACATCCTGCGCGATCTCACGATCTCCGCCGCGGGCGCGGTCGAGCGCTTCGAAGACTGCGAGTCGCTGCCCCGCGTTGCGGAGCTGGCAGAGAATCACCGGCTCTCGCTCGTTCGCCTCCGGTGCATGCAGATCGTCGACCGCTCCGTGTTCCGCGGCGCGCCGGGTGCGAAGTGCCCCGGCGCCGTACCGCCCGAGACGATGAAGCGCATCGTGGACAAGGCACTCGACGATACGGACCGCACGGTGCGCATGGGCGCCATGCTCATCCTCCAGCGCAAGCCCGAGTGGGCACCCGAGGTCGCAGAGCGCTTGCAGACGATCCTCGACGGCGATGGCAACGGGGCCGAGCGGCGCCAGGCGCTCGAGACGTTGGCCGGACTCGACAACGCGGCTTTCCAGGAGCGCTACCCGCGCTACTTCCACGACCCCATGGCGGAGGTTCGCTCGTCGGCCGCACGGGTCGCGGCGACGATGCGCGACAGGCCGCGCACCGGCGCCCTCGCCGGCGTGCTGCAGGACGAGGTCGAGAGCGAGGTGATGTGGACCGACGCCGCCAAGGCGCTCCGTCATGCGGCGGGAACCTGGAAGGGCCTGACCAAGGGGCTGCGCACGCGCCCGTCGATCGACCCGAAGCGGTGGAGCCGCGATCTCGTCACGCTGTTCACGACCGGCGAGCTCGAGGACCTCACGCGGGACGCGTGGGCCGATGCCTGGTTCCGCTGGTGGGCGGAAAAGCTCGAGCTGACGCCCGAGCAGGTCGAGAAGGCCGCCGCGGCGCGCAAGGCGTTCTTCGACGCCAAGAGCCGCAACGACACGGCCGCGGCGGAAGCTGCGCTCGACTCCGCCGGGATCGACGTCCCCGGACTCTTCGACTACGAACGCGGCTGGCTGCAGAGCCGGTAGGGGCGACCCTCGTGGTCGCCCCACGGGGGATTCCGCAGCGTGGTTCGGCGATGTCTGGGCGGGCCTTGTGCCCGCCCGCGCCGCCGGATTCCGTGGGCAGCCATAAGGGCTGCCCCTACTGGGACCGCCGTGATGCGCCGAACGCGTCGCGGGGCGACCACAAGGGTCGTCCCTACTTGGGCGGCGAAACCCCGCGCTCCGGCAGCGGCCAGACGATCCGCACGTACTTCGGGTCCGTGATGCGGTCCTGGATCCACTTGCGCGCTGCGTTGCGCGACAACACCTCGCGGACGTAGGGCTTGACCTCTTCCAGCGTCCGGGCGGGACGCGGCCCCTCGCTGCGCAGGACGTGCACCTCGGACAGCGTCTCGATGGGACTCGAGAGATCGCCGCGGCGCAGGCGCGCGGCCTGCGCGTAGAGGATCTGATCCCCTTGCGTCTTGTAGAGCCGGATTCGCCGTGCGCGCACCGTCGGGTCGCGCCGGTTGTTGAGATCCGCCGTGATCTTCTCGAACGGCACGCCCGTCGCGTGCTTCTTCAGGATGCCGTGTGCCATCTTCAGCGCGTCGCGGCGTGAGCGCACGCCGGTGTCGGCCATCAGGCCCTTGCGCTGCGCGAAGGAGATCTGGATGTCGCTCACCAGCATGTGCGCGCCGTACTGGCCTTCCTGGCCCTTCTTGAACTCCTCGGCGATCTTCTTGTCGGTGACCGTCGCGCGCTGGCGGCGAACGAGCCCCAGCAGTCCGCGGGCGAAGCGGCTCTTCTTCACGTCCTGCGGAGTCATGTTGAACTGCGTCTCGAAGCGGTCCTTGAACGCCACGGTGCGCCACACCTCTTCCTTCTGGAGCTCACGCTCCAGCGGCCAGAGCCGTTCGAGATGCGCGACCTCTTCGTCGACCTGCTTGTCGCTGATCCGGATGCCCTCCGAGTTCATGAGGGCGGCCTTGCACTCCTTGTCGAGGTAGTCGCGCACCTTGCCGCCCGGCAGGCGCATCACGAGTGCGCGGCCCATCTGCATCATCGTGATCGGGACACCGCCGACGGTGACCACCTGGCCGTCAGGCAGCTTCTTCGGCGCCGTACGCGAGTCGACATGCTCCTTCGTCCAGATGCCGTACTCGACGACGGTCTTGTCGCGCACGCGCTTGACGACGATTCCGATCTGGCGCAGACGCGTGTGCTCGTGCTTGGGCAGCGTCTTGCCGAGGTACTGCGGGTGCTCCGCGACGCGCTCCTTGCGGATCACGTGCCATGTCATGGCGACGAACTCCGCTTCGGTCGTGCCCTCCTCCTTCATCGCCTTGCGGAGGTTCATCTCGCCGTTGGAGTCCCGGCGGATGCGCGTATCCCACTGCTTCATCAGGCCGGTGACATCCGCCTGCGTCACCTGGATCCCGAGCCGCTTGCACTCCTGGCGGACCATCAGCTCCTCGATGAGCTGTTCGAGGACCTGGCGCGGGCCACTGCGCTGGCGCCGGATGTCGGCCAGCGCCTGCTGCGCGGCCGAATAGCAGAAGCCGTCGAACGTGAGCTTGCGTCCTGCAACCTCGGCGACGACGCCCGCAGGCAGCGGCGGCAGGTTGGGGTCCTTCTTCTTGGCGGCGCCATTGCCTTCGGGGGCGGCAGCAGCGGGAACCAGCGGCAGGGCCAGGGCCAGAGCAAGAACGGCCGGCAGGAGCCGGTAGATCGGTCGGTGCGTCATGGGATCGTCACAAGTGCTTGTCATGAAAGGGCCTAGGGTAGGTGTTCCGCCGTCAGGGCGCGTGTGCGGACTTGACGTTGGACGCTTCCAGAGGCACGTTGATTTCCTGTTCTGATTGGGAGATGCCCGTGTCTACCCGAGCCGTGTCACAGGCGGCCCGCGCGGCCGCCGTCCTGTTCATCCTGATTCTCGCCGCGTGCAGTGGGGGCGGTACGAATGGTTCGGGGGATGCCCCGAAGCCGGGCCGCGTGGCCGAGAACACACCGCCGCCGGCGCCGGACCTCCCCTCCGCGCCCAACTACGACGACTTCGACGATCCGCTCGCCCCGGACGCACGCAGCGACTTCTCGTTTACGGACTCGAGGGGCCGTAACCGGCGCCTGCGTGCGCGCAACCAGCCCACACCCGAGCCGGAGCGTCCGACCCGCCGCGACGTCCAGCAGCCGGATCCGCGCCCCTCCGCGGCCGGCCGCCCGGGACCCGACCTCCGGGATCCCTCCTTCCCCGAGCTCGAAGCTCGGCCGGAGCGCAATCGCACGCCGCCTGCCGGCAACAGCAACGCCGGCAACAACAAGAACCGCAACAACAAGGCGCGTCCGCGACGCCGCCCCGGTGGCCGGGAGATCGTGGTCGTGTGGGAGGCGCTCGCAACGGAGAAGCGCCGACTCGAGGAGTCGCGCTTCAAGCGCCGCGGACCGCAGCCGCCCCAGAAGATCACACTGGTCAACAGCAGTCATCCCGACGCCCGCAAGTTCACCACGGGCCGCGCGGGCGGTGCCCACGGCCACGTCGCCGTGCTACCGGACAACGACTTGCAGGCCTTCCTGAAGGGGCTGCAACAGCAGGGCTTCTATCGCTACGCGCGGCCGGTGGGCAACTCCAGCGCCGCGCTGCAGAGCCAGAACGCCCGCGGCATGATCCAGATCACCCAGAACGGCCGCAGCCAGACCCTGATCTCGATGCGCGGTCAGGGGCAGAACCCGCAGACGCGCAACATCCCGCGCATCTACAGCCAGACCAAGCAGGCGATCATGGTGCTCAAGAACATGTCGCCCACCCTCAACGTCTCGCACGTGGGCGCCGAGCCCATGCGCCGGTGACCGGGGATCTGCGCTACGCAATCCTGATTCCCGCGCGGTACGCGAGCACGCGGCTGCCCGGCAAGGTGCTCCTGCGGGAGTCGGGCAAGTTCCTCGTGCAGCACGTCTACGAGCGTGCGCAGGATGCGCCGGGCGATCCGCTGGTCGTCGTCCTCACCGACGACGAGCGCGTGGCCGAGGCGGTCCGGTCCTTCGCGGGCGAGGTCCGCATGACGAGCCCGGATCACGCCTCGGGCACGGACCGCTGCGCGGAGGCGGCGGCGGCTCTCGACGTGGACGTCGTCGTCAACCTCCAGGGGGACGAGCCGCTCGTGGCGCCGGACGACCTCGGTGCACTCGCCCAGGCCGTGGACGCCGGGGCCGACATCGCCACCCTCGGCCACCCGTTCGCGGATCCGGCCCAGCTCGATGATCCCAACGCTGTCAAGGCGGTCCGGGACCCGGGCAGGTGGGCGCTCGACTTCTGCCGTGAACGCCCGGGGGGAGACGGCGAGGTGCTGCACCACGTCGGGATCTACGCGTTCCGGCGCGAGCGCCTGCTGGCGTTCGCCGCGATGGAGCCGTCACCCCGGGAACGAGCCGAGCGGTTGGAGCAACTCCGTGCTCTGGAGGCCGGGTGGCGTATCCGGGTGTTGGACGCCTCTGCGCCGGCATTCGGGATCGACACACCCGAGGACTACGAGCGGTTCCTCTCAGTACTGGGGGATCGGTAGTGGGCTTGGGATGGAGATGGAGATAGAGCCTGGGGCCTCACCCCGCCATCTCCGTCTCCATCCCTATCTCGAACCCAACACCCAACCCACCATCTCAATCTCCATCCCTATCTCGAGCCCAGCACCCAACACCGGCTCTGCGCCTGTCCCCCTGTCCGGTAGGATCTGCTTTTCCCGGGAGAATCGAACCGTATGGCGAAGGTGATCTTCGTGACCGGGGGCGTCGTTTCGAGCCTCGGCAAGGGTCTCACGAGCGCTTCGATCGGCCTGCTGCTCGAAGGCCATGGCTACAGCGTCCAGCACCAGAAGCTGGATCCGTACCTCAACGTGGACCCGGGGACGATGTCTCCGTTCCAGCACGGCGAGGTCTACGTGACCGAGGACGGTGCCGAGACCGACCTCGACCTGGGTCACTACGAGCGCTTCACCGAAGGCGCCGTGCTGACCAAGGACAGCAACTACACGACCGGCAAGATCTACGCGAGCATCATCCAGAAGGAGCGCCGCGGGGACTATCTCGGTCGAACGGTGCAGGTGATTCCGCACGTCACCGACGAGATCAAGCAGGCCATCCGCCGGGGCATGGGCGATGCCGACGTGTTGATCTGCGAGCTCGGCGGTACGGTCGGTGACATCGAGGGACTCGCGTTCCTCGAGGCCATCCGCCAGTTCCTGCTCGATGAGGGACCGGACGGCGGGATGCTCTGCCACCTGACCTTCATCCCGTACCTGCGCACGAGCGACGAGGTGAAGACGAAGCCGAGTCAGCACTCGGTGATGAAGCTGCGCGAGATCGGCCTGCAGCCCGACGTCTTGATCTGTCGCACGGAGAAGGCACTCGCCGAAGAGGTGAAGTCCAAGCTCTCGCTCTTCTGCAACGTGCCTGTTCCGAACGTCGTGGAAGAACGCGACGTGCCGACGAGCATCTACGAGCTGCCGCAGATGCTGGCCGAGCAGGGCCTCGACAATCTCATCCTGGATCGACTGGGACTCCCGCGGACCGAGCTGAAACTCGACCGGTATCACGACCTGCTCGATCGCATCCGCAACCCCAAGGACCAGGTAGAGATCGCGCTGGTCGGCAAGTACATCGAGCTGGGCGACGCCTACAAGAGCGTGGACGAGGCGCTCTATCACGGCGGCTTCCATCACGAGGCCAACGTCCGGATCCGCCGGATCAACTCCGAGCACGTCACACCCGACAGCGTCGAGAAGCTCCTGGGCGGGGTCGACGGCGTCGTCGTGCCCGGCGGGTTCGGCAAGCGGGGCATCGAGGGCAAGATCGAGACGGTCCGCTGGGCGCGCGAGAACGGGATTCCCTTCCTGGGGCTGTGCCTCGGCATGCAGTGCGCGACGATCGAGTTCGCCCGCAACGTCATGGGTTGGAAGGATGCGAACTCCACCGAGTTCGATCCGGACACCGAGCACCCCGTGATCGACCTCATGCCCGATCAGGAGGGGTTGGAGAAGGGTGGCACGATGCGCCTCGGCGCATACCGGTGTGCCTTGCGAGCCGACACCCTGTCACGCAACGCGTACGGCGACGAGATGGTGTCCGAACGCCACCGACATCGCTACGAGTACAACAACAAGTTTCGCGACGAGCTTTCGGACGCCGGTCTGATCGTCGGGGGGATCAACCCCGAGCGCGATCTCGTCGAGATCGTCGAGCTCAAGGATCATCCGTACTTCGTGGCGGTGCAGTTCCACCCCGAGTTCAAGAGCAAGCCGACGCGCCCGCACCCGCTCTTCCGCGAGCTGGTCGCCGCATCGCTCGCCCGCAAGAGCTCGATTACGCCCTCGGAAGCCGAGACGGCGTAACGACGCCGCGGGCCGACCACTCGCTGCGCTCGGGTCGCCCTACATCGCGGCTTGCCCGGAGGCCATCACAGGCTTGGCGTCGATGTACGGGCGACCCGAGGCCCGCAGGGCCGAGTGGTCGGCCCGCGATTGCCGGCCCCCTACACCGACGTCTCAGGCGCCAGCCCCAGGTACGCGTCGATCCAGCCGCGTGTCGCGGAGTCGAGGTCGTAGATGGCGTCGATGACCTGCTGGTCCGTGCCCGATTCGACCGCGGTGACCCAGCGCTTGAGCGATGCGCCGAACCGCGCCCGGCCCTCCAGGTAGCGCGGCACGTCCGTGCGCGAGACGTCGTGCGGGAGGACCGCCTTGATGAGCGCGAGGCCCTCGTTGCTGATGCGCGGACTGCGGCGCCGCAACGCGCGCGTGTCACGCCGCTGTGCTTCGGCGAGCCCTGCGCGGAGCTCGCGTTCGATCGTTCGAAAGCGCATCGGCGTATCCGGAACCGTCGCGGATGCGGGGATCGCTCGGCGCGGGGCTCCGCCCGAAGAGCAACCGATCGCAGGTCCCGTCAACGCGGCTAGCAGGACGAGGACCGCCGTCTGCTTCATGCGGTCGCCGTCTCCGGCCTTGTCCAGTCCGCCATCGCGGCGCGCAGGAACGCGCCCACCGTCTCGGCCGGCACGCGGTCCTGATCCAACGAGTCGCGGTGGCGCACGGTGACCGTGCCATCGGTCGCCGTATCGCCGTCGACCGTCACGCAGAAGGGCGTACCGATCTCGTCGAGGCGGGCGTAGCGCTTGCCGATCGAGCCGGCCTGGTCGTACAGGCACCGGAAGTGCGTCTTGAGGTCGTCGTAGATCGCGCGCGCCCGGTCGGGCATGCCGTCCTTCTTCACCAGCGGGAAGATGCCGACCTGCACGGGCGCCAGGCGCGGGTGCAGGTGCAGCACGGTACGGATCTCGCCGTTGGGCTTCTCGTGTTCCGCGTACGCATCGCACAGGATCGTGAGGAAGCAGCGATCCACGCCCATCGCCGGTTCGACGACGTAGGGCACGACCCACTCCTTCTTCTCTTCGTCGCGGTAAGCCAGGCCGCGCCCGCTGCCCTCCTGGTGCTTCTTGAGGTCGTAGTCGGTGCGGTTCGCGACCCCCTCGACCTCGTCCCAGCCCCAGGGGTACTTGTATTCCACGTCGCCGCACGCGCGTGCGTAGTGGGCCAGCTCGTCGTCGCTGTGCGGACGGATACGCAGGTGGTCCTTGCGCACGCCGAGCTCCTCCCACCAGCGCAGGCGTTCGGCCTTCCAGTACTCCCACCACTCCTCGTCCGTGCCGGGTTCGCAGAAGAACTCCATCTCCATCTGCTCGAACTCGCGCATGCGGAAGATCTGGTTGCCCGTCACGATCTCGTTGCGAAACGCCTTGCCGATCTGCGCGATGCCGAAGGGGATCTTCACGCGCATCGTGTCCATGACGTTCTTGAAGTTGACGAGGATGCCTTGCGCAGTCTCCGGGCGCAGGTAGATCGTCGCCGCGTCGTCGTCGATCGGGCCGGCCTTCGTCTTGAACATGAGGTTGAACAGCCGCGGCTCGGTGAGCTCGCCGCCGCACTCGAGCGGCGTCATCTTCTTCTTCTTGAGGCACTGGGACTGCTCGAGCTTGTCTTCGCGAAAGCGCCCCTTGCACGTCTTGCAGTCGACCATCGGGTCGTTGAAACCTGCGACGTGGCCGGAGACCTCCCACACGCGCGCGGCCATGAGGATCGACGCGTCGAGCCCGACGACGTTCTCGCGTTGGCTGACCACGTCGCGCCACCAGTCGTCCTTGATCAGGCGCTTGAGCTCGACGCCCATCGGTCCGTAGTCGTACGTCGCCTGCAGGCCGCCGTAGATCTCGGATGACGGGTAGACGAAGCCGCGACGCTTGGTCAGGGCCACGACACGTTCCATGTGGTCGCTCACGGTGTTCTCCTCGCGGGCGGTTGTACCGCTGGCGCGGTTCAAGGCCCCGTTCATCCGGGCTCCGCGGAGTGTCGGACCCCGGTGCTACACCTGTCTAATGGCGGGGTGCATGGTGAATTTGCGCTGAAGATTACGTACCGGTTACCCCGATGTTCGCGTTGTGTACGTATGTTCATGCACCACAACATCTTGTGGTGTGAGGCTCGGATTCCAGGGTGTGACCGCGAGGTCTAGTGGCTGGCCCCGATTCGGCCCGATCGACGTAACCCCCTTCATGCCAATAGTTTTGGTCTTGGCGCCTCAAGATTCGGGGGCAGGATCGGGCGCGACGTCGCGTTTTGGATGCATTGCCGCCGGGCGGCCTCGGGAGGGCCGCTGAAACGCGCCGGGCAGCCCTCGGGGAGGGGGGCGCGCCGGGTGGGGTGGCTGAGGAGGGCATCCGGAAAGCGGCGCGCGGAGGTCCCGATGAGCCCGATCATGGCCAGCACCAAGCGACCCGCAGCAACGGCTTCCCGCGTCGGGTACCCCTCGCGGAGGGGACCGCGCCGGAAGCGCAAGCCCGGGCCGGACATGTCGCACGTCTGGAAGGCCTACAAGGAGACGGGGGATACCGAGCTGCGAAACCAGCTCGTCGAGGCCTACCACTACCTGGTCAAGGTGATCGGCAACCGCATCGCCGCGCGTCTGCCGCGTTCGATCGACGTGCAGGACCTGCGCAGCGCGGGCGTCTTCGGTCTCATGCGGGCCATCGATAACTTCGACATCGAGCGCGGTACGCCGTTCGAGAGCTACTGCGCAACGCGCGTCCGCGGCGCGATCCTCGACGAGCTCCGCGCGCAGGACTGGGTTCCGCGCCTCGTTCGCAACCGTGCGACGCTCTACACGAAGGCCATGACGACGCTGACCAAGCGCCTCGGCCGCGAGCCCAGCAGCCACGAGACGGCGAGCCACCTCAACATCTCCGTCAAGGAGGCCGAGAAGCTGCGCCGCGAGTCCAATCTCACGAGCGTCTACACGCTCGCTCAGCAGGACGACGGCGACGACGATCCGCGCGTGCTGCGCAAGCTCGATGCCCTCATGGACCGCGAGAGCGAGACGCCCTTCGACAAGTTCGTCGCCACCGATCTCGCCAAGGCCCTGATGGGCGTGCTACAGAAGCCCGAGCGCACGGTCATCGCGCTCTACTATCACGAAGGCCTCACCATGAAGGAGATCGGCCGCGTGATGAGCATCTCCGAGAGCCGGGTGTGCCAGATCCACACCAAGACCCTCAAGAAGCTCAAGGAGCACCTGGACAAGCTGGCCCAGCAGTCGGGCCGTCCGGCGCCGAGCTTCATGCCGGCGGGCACGCAGGCCACGAGCCTGCTGTTCTAGGGCGCTTTCCGTGCTCTCGCGGCCGTAGCGCCGTTCTACCGGCCGTTCGGGCGTATCCTGTGCGCGCGCATGGATCACTTCCGCCACGATGACGGACAGCTCTGGTGTGAACGGGTGCCGCTGGCCCCGTTGGCCGGCGCGGTCGGTACGCCTGCGTTCGTCTACTCGGCCGCGACCATGCGCGACCACGTGACGCGTCTGCACCAAGCGTTCGACGGTCTCGATCCGCTCATCTGCTATGCGGTCAAGGCGAACGGCAACCTCGCCGTCCTGAAGCTGCTTCAGGAGAGCGGCTGCGGGTTCGACGTCGTGTCGGGTGGTGAGCTCGAGCGCGTACTCGCCATCGGCGCAGACCCGGCGCGCGTGGTGTTCGCGGGCGTCGGCAAGACCGAGGACGAGATGGACGCCGCCATTCGGGCCGGCGTGCTGATGTTCAACGTCGAGAGCGAGGAGGAGCTGGAGGTCCTCGCCGATCGGGCGGGCGTCCTCGGCAAGACCGCGGGGGTTGCCGTCCGGGTCAATCCGGATGTTGACGCGCAGACGCATCACCACATCACGACGGGCAAGAAGGAGAACAAGTTCGGCGTCGATCTGGAGCGCGGCGAGGCGCTGGCACGCCGTGCGATCGCGCATCCTGCGATGTCGCTGCGCGGCATCCACTGCCACATCGGGAGCCAGATCACCGACGTTGCTCCGTATCGCGCGGCGATGGAGGCCGCGACGGGCCTCGCCGCCGCGCTCAAGCCCGATGCGCCGGACCTCGAGTGGCTGAACATGGGCGGGGGCTACGGGATCTACTACGGCGACGACTCCGCCCCCGATCTCGTTGATTACGCGCAAGCCGTCCGGCCCGTGGTCGCGAACAGCGGCCTGAAGCTCGTGATGGAGCCCGGGCGCGTCATCGTCGGCAACGCCGGCGCACTGTTGACGCGCGTCCTCTTCAACAAGCGCACGGATGCGCGCCGGTTCGTCATCGTCGATGCCGGAATGAACGACCTCGTTCGTCCCAGCCTGTACGAGGGCTACCACCGCATGTGGCCCGCGGTGGGTGATGCGCCGCCGCCGCTGGGCAGCGAGAGCGGCGACGAACCGTGCGACATCGTCGGGCCCGTGTGCGAGTCGACCGACTTCTTTGCCAAGAACCGACCGCTGCCGGCGATGGAGCGCGGCGACGTCCTTGCGATCATGAGCGTCGGCGCATACGCCTTCAGCATGAGCAGCAACTACAACGACCGGCCGCGGCCGCCGGAAGTCCTCGTCGACGGTGACGAGTACGCCATCGTGCGCGAGCGCGAGACCTACGAGGACCTCTTGCGCCGCGAGCAGCCGGGTGCCGTCTTCCGCCGTCTTGATGTCGCCGAGCCCCAAGGAGATGCGTCTTGAATCCCTGTCGCGTACGAGACTTCACCGTCGGCGACGGAGCGCCGCTTCTGATCGCTGGTCCGTGTGTGATCGAAGGCCGCGAGATGGCGTTGCGCCATGCCGAAGCGATTCGCGACATCGCGACGGCCCGTGGCTTCAACTACTGCTTCAAGTCGTCCTTCGACAAGGCCAACCGCACGAGCGTCGATTCGTTCCGCGGGCCGGGACTCGAAGAGGGGCTCGACATTCTGGCGGAGGTCCGCGAGAACGTCGGCGTCGCGGTGCTAACGGATTTCCACACGGCCGAGCAGGCGCCGTCGGTGGGGGAGGTCGTCGACGTCTTGCAGGTGCCGGCGTTCCTCTGTCGGCAAACCGACCTGCTCGTCGCAGCGGCAAAGACCGGCAAGGCCGTCAACGTGAAGAAGGGCCAGTTCCTCGCGCCCGAGAACATGAAGCCGGTGGTCGGCAAGCTCGAAGCCGCCGAAGGCAAGGACATCATGCTCGTCGAGCGCGGCGTCACGTTCGGCTACGGCAACCTCGTGGTCGACTTCCGCTCGCTGCCGATCATGCGCAAGCTCGGACATCCCGTGATCTTCGACGCCACGCACAGCGTGCAGCGCCCCGGCGGGCTCGGCACCAAGTCGGGCGGCGATCGCACCGAGGTGCCGTATCTCGCGCGCGCGGCGGCGGCGGTGGGTGTCGACGGTTTCTTCATGGAGGTTCACGAAGATCCCGACAAGGGGCTCAGCGACGGACCGAACATGCTGCGCCTCGATACGCTGAGTGACCTGCTTGATGAGCTTCAGCGCATACGCGAGGCGCTGGCGCCGTCCAAGGTGCTGTAGCGAGCATTCAGCGCATCCTGAGACCGATCGCTCCAGACGACTTCGGCAGCTACTTCAGGAGGTGCGCGTAGGGCTCCAGCATCAGGTCGCGCACCGCGGCCGGCCCGACTTCCCACGACTCCGTGGGCATGTCCTTGCTGAGGGCGCTGCTCTCGCCGATCTCGATCAGCCCGCTGACTTCCTTGATCTTGACCTTGCGCTCGAAGGCGCCGAGACGGGCGCCGAAGATGCGGTTCGAGGCACCCTTCTTCTCGAGCTTCGCGCGCTCCTCCACCGTCAGATTACGCGCCATCCAGTCGTCCCAGTCGCGCTGGAGGTGGCGGCCGTCGAACGGCTTGATGGTGATCGTTGTCGTGTCGCCGTCCTTCTTGACCGTGGCGTTCTCCTTCTCCAGCGCCTTGATCTTCTCGAAGATGCCGTCGACCGCTGCACGCATCGCCTTCGTTCGCTCGGGCGTAAGTCCCAGCGTCGTGCCGAGCTGGCTCACGTATCGAGGACCGGACTCAGCGCCTTCGTCCATCACTACGCCGCCGCCGCCCGGAACCTCAGCGCTCGGCGCGACGGGCGTTCCGTCAGCGGAGACCATGCCGTCGATCTTCGCCTGTTCGAAGAGCCGCCTCACCGGCTCGAAGGCCTTCGCTTGCCCGTCGAGCCTTCTCTCCAGCGTCGCGACGCGCCGTTCGACCACCGCCAGGCGACGACTCACGCGCGTGATCTCGCTGCCGAGCGTCGGCGGCTCCTCTTCGGCGTCCACGATGACCTCATCCGGCAACCGCAGTTCGCGCGGAGCTTCCTCCGCGTTCTTGCCTCCGCCGAACACCTCGGCCCCGATCCACACGCCGGCGCCCACAAGCGCCGCGCCGATCAGCGCCGCCACGAAATGACTACCCTGCATGGACGGATTGTACGTTCGCGCGCAGCTCTGCGACGTTGGGAGCGGAAGCACCACCAGGAGGAACAGGATGATGCGAGGAACCCTCACAGTTCTGGTGCTGGCGTGCGCGGTCGCTTCGAGCGAGGCCGGCGACAAGGCCAAGCAGGCGACGCACCTCTACCGTGTGACCCCCATGGCGAAGCTCAAACGGGTCGTGCCGGCCGACGGTCCGCGCGCCGCGTTCCCGGTCGAGATCGACGTCTACATGCCGTCGCCCGGCTACACGCTGACGCTCGCGTCCGTGGCAGAGCCGGATGCGACCGGTCGCATCGTCGTCAGGCTGGACGGCAAGCCGAAGCCCGGCACCTGGCCGGCGGCCATGACATGGATGCCCGCGCGCTTCACCTTGGCGTCGCTGCCCACGGCGCGCTACCTCGTCGATGTGCAGGTGCGCGTTCCGCCGCACGGCTACAAGCGCTACGGCGCCTTTCTACTCGACGCCTTGCGCGGCCCCTGAAGCTCACGCCCGCAGCAGGGTCGCCGCCTTGGGAAGCAGCTCGACCTCGATGTCGGTCTCGCCCGCCGGGTCGCCGTCGGCCTGGACCGGTACCGGCCGGTCGGCGCAGATGCGCACGTGCGTGCCTCGCACGATCTTGACGTCGCTGTGCTTGTGCGCGCGCCGGAGGAAGGCCCCGGCCATGATCCGGAAGAGATCGCGATGCGTCCCGCGCCGAATCAGGAACACGTCCAGCATCCCGGAGTCGAGGGCGGCGTCCGGCGAGAGCACGAAGAGACCACCGTAGTTGTGTGCGTTCTGGACCGTGCACGCGGAGGCGGCGTACGTCTTGCGGCCGTCCACGGTGACGCGGAGCTTGGGGAAACGAAACGTGCGAAACACATCCCACAGCGGACGTAGCCACCGGCCGTAGCCGCCGCCGGAGGTCTCGGCGCGCAGCGTGGAGACAGCCTTGACGAGCTCGGCATCGAGGCCCGCACCGACCACGCCCATGGCCAGCTCCTCGTGATCCCGCGCGCGGACCCGCAACACGTCCACGGGCCAATTGGCGGCCGCCTTCAGGCGACCGGCGATGCGTCCGGACGTCGGGTTAAGCGGCATGCGCAGCTCGCGTCCGATCAAGTTCGCCGTGCCGAACGGCATGATCCCGATCGGCCACGGCGGCGGTCCGTCGCGGCCGTTGACGACCTCGCGCAGCGTCCCGTCGCCGCCGACGACGATGAGGCGGTCACAGGCGTCGGGCGCCAGCTCCGCGGCATGCGCACGCGCGTCGCCTGCCTGCGTGGTGACGAACCGCGTGGACTCGACGCCCTGGGCGCGGAGCGCCTCCGTAACGGTGTCGAGGACGGAGAGCGCGCGCCCGCGGCCGGCCACAGGATTCACGATGAAGTGGAAGCGCATCGTTGTCAGAGCCTACGCGCAAACGGCGTTTGAACCACGGCCGGGGCCGCCGTAGGCTGCGCCGACCGCAGCGGCTTCCTGGAGACCGGATGCACTACCACCCCATCGGCAGCGGTCGCTACATGATGCGCCTCGACCCGGGTGACGAGATCATCACGTCCCTGCGGCAGTTCGCCGCGGACGAGGAGGTCGCCGGCGGCTACCTCACCGGCCTCGGCTCGACGAGCAACGCGACCATGAGCTGGCTCGATCCCGAGACGGGCGAATACGTCAAGCGCAAGTTCGACGAGCCGATGGAGGTCGCCAACCTCACTGGAACGATCTCCGTCGCCGCCGACGACGGCCGCCCCTTCATCCACCTGCACGCCGTGCTCGCGCCGAAGGAGCTTCTCTCCTACGCGGGCCACATCCACGACGCGCGCACGGGTGCCGTGATGGAGATCATCATCTTCACGTTCCCCGATCGCATCGAACGCCACTCCCTGCCGGACAAGCCCTTCCCGTGGCTCGTCCTGCCCGGGGAGTCGCCGCCCACGGGAGGCGACGCCGAGAAATGAGAACGCTGGTGGTGGTGGCCTCGGGAGCCGCGGACCGCCCGCTGGACGACCTCGGCGGCCGCACGCCGCTCGAAGCCGCGGCGACGCCGATGCTCGATCGCGCGGTCCGCGACGGACGCCTCGGGCGCATTGCACCCGCGCCCAAGGGCATGCGCCCAGAGGAGTCCGCGTTCATCCTGGGCCTGTACGGACTCGACGCCCTGTCCTACGGGGAGGTCGGTGGAGCACTTGACGCAGCGGCGTTCGACATCGAGGTCGGCCCGCGCGATCTCGCGTTCCGGCTCGCGCTCGTCACCGCCGACGACGAGACCATCTTCGATCCGACCGCAGGCGGCATCAGCGGCGAGGAAGCGCGAAGCTTGCTCGAGGCGCTGGAGGAGAACGTTGCGGATCCAGAGTTCGTCTTCTGCGCAGGCGACGGCGCCAGCAACGTCCTCGTGTGGCGCGGTGCGCGCGATATCCGCGCGCGCACGCTGCCGCCGTACGAGGTCGTCGGCAAGAGCTTGAAGTCCGCGTTGCCGCGCGGCACCGGGCTCGGCCGCCTGCTCGACGTGATGGAGCGAAGTGCCGCGGTGTTCCCGCGCCACGAGGTCAACGAGCTGCGCGTAGACCTGGGGGAGAACGCCGCGACGATGGTCTGGCCGTGGACGCCCGGCGTGTCGCTGCCGCTGCCCGACTTCACCGCGCGCAAGGGGGTGTCGGCGGATGCGATCGGCACCGATCCCGCGTTCCTCGGCGCCGCAGAGTTGCAGGGCATCGGCATCGGTCTCCACGATGGCGAGCCGTGGCCGGCGGCCATGCTGCGGGCCAAGACGACGGCAGCGCTCACAGCGCTGGCACAGCGCGACGTCGTGTTCCTTCACGTCGATGGGCTGACCCGGGCCTCGCACGCTCGCGACTTCGCGGCCAAGGTGGAGACGCTGGAGCGGATCGACGGCTACGTGCTCGGAGCCGCGATGCGGGCGATCGACGAGGGGCTGGAGGCCCGGGTGGTCTTCATTGCAGGCCCCGCCGTCTCCACCGAAACAGGCCGTTATCTGACCGACCCGGTCCCGTTCGCCATCTACGGGAAGGGCGTCCAGAGCCACCGCAAAGGCGCTTTCACCGAGGTTGCCGCGCGTGACGGGGGCTTCCACGTCGAGCGCACGCACGAGCTACTGGACTTTCTGCTTCATCTGTCCGCGTAGTCCGACCGATGGGGCTCTGTGCGTCGTCCTGCCAGCTCTTCGCGTAGACTCCAGCGGACCGGCCGCCGACCTCGGCGAGTGGCCCCGGCCCGTCCTGTTCGAGTCCCGCGGAGAGTGATTCCGCCCATGCCCGGCATCCATATCGAGATCCAGGGGCAGTCCTTCGACGCCGTCCTGCCCGACGCCATCGTCACGGTGGGCTCGGCCGAGACTGCCGACCTCCGCATCCAGGGCCCGGGCATCGCTGCGCAGCACTGCACGCTCGAGCCGTTGCATGGCGGCCTGCACAAGATCAAGGACGCGAACAGCGGCAACCCGACGAAGGTCAACGGCGTGTCGATCAAGCAGGTGTCCCTCAAGGAAGGCGACATCATCGAGATCGGTCCGGCGCGCATTATCTACCACGTGAAGGGCGGCGAGCCCGTGCACGTTGCGGAGCCTGCCGCGGCTATACCGGCCCAGCCCGCGCCGGCCGTGCCTGCACCGCCGCCTCCTCCGCCGCCGCCGCCCCCGAAGACGACCGCGAAGGCGGCGGAGATGGCCGCGGCGACGCCTGCGCCAGCGAAGACCGCGTCCGAATCCCTCGGCCTCGGCAACGGTAACGGCAACGGCAACGCGAAGCGTGAACGGAAGCGGGACGACGTGGCCCACGCCCGATCCAACGGATCGAGGCAGACGAAGCGCAAGAGCAGCGCAGGCCTTGCGGTCGCGTTGCTGGTCGGCATCGGTGTGCTCGTCGTCATCGTCATGGCCGTCAGCGGCGGGAGCGGCGGCACGGACCAGGCGACAGCGCAACGCGACTACGACCGCGCGCAGCGGCTCTACGAAGAGAAGGACTACGAAGGCGCGCGTGCGATCTGGAAGCGCCTAGCGGCCGACAAGAGCATTGGCGACGTACGCCATGACGCCTCCAGCGGTCTCCAGCTCATCGGCGATGCCGAGCGCGAGATGGATACGCGCCTCGAGCGCCTGTGGTCCGAGCGCCTCGATCTCACGACAGAAGGCATGGGCGCAGCACGCGCTTCATTCCTGCGTTCGTTCGGTAGCAAGCAGGCCGCACGGTTCGACGCGCAGCGCGACAAGATCCTCGCCGCGCAGGCCGGCTGGAAGAAGGCGCAGCTCGAGGACGTGGGCGCACAGTCAGCGGCCCACGTCGACAGCACGAAGTTCAACCTGGCTCGCGAGGTCTGGCGCAAGCTGGGCCGCGGCGCACCGCCGGCGATCGACCTCAGCGCGGACATCGACGCTGGGTTGGCAGCCATCGACAAGGCAGCCGAGGAGACGGCGACGAACTTCCTCGCACGCGCGCAGCGCTGGATCGACGAGGGCCTGACGCACCGCGCGCGCGCCTACATGCGCGACGTGCTGCCGCGCTTCGAAGGCACGTCCGCCTACGCGCGCATGCAGAAGGGCCTCGAGAACGCGCAGGCGGCCTACGACAAGCCCGTCGAGCTCGGCCCGTCCGTAGAACCCGGCCCGGCGACGGCCCAGCCCGAGGCGCCGGCCGCGCCGACGACCGAGGAAGGCCGCAAGGCACTCGAAGACCGCGCCCGCGCTTCGCTCGCCAAGCTCGACGAGCCGCGCAAGGCACGCCGCTTTGCGGACGCCGCGCTCGCGCTCGAAGCCGACGTCGCCACCTATCCGGCGGGTGACGTTCGCAAGCGCCTGAGTGCGACGGTCGTCGACCTCCGTCTTGCGGAAACTGGGATGGAGCGCCTCATCGCGCACATCAACGAGAACCCGCAGAGCTACCTCAACGTCAAGTTCAACAAGCGGCTCTATGTGAACCTCATGCGCGCCGATCGCGACAGGCTCACGGCGGTCGTTCGCGGTGGCAGGAGCACGTGGGACTGGAAGCGCGTGCCGCAGGCCGCGTTCACGAGCCTCGTCCGTCGCATGAAGGCCGGCAAGGACGACGCGCTGGCTGCCGCTGCGCTGCTCCAGGGCGTGGGGCTCACCGAGCACGCCGACATGGCGCTCTTCGCGGCAGGCGAGAAGGGCGTCGACACGCGCGACATCTTCCCGATGCTTGCCCGCTGGCGCGGCGAGGCTGTGCCCGAGGGCGGCTATGTCGTCTACGACAAGCGGTACGTCACGCCGGCGCGGCGCGAGTTCCTGATCCGCGAAGCGAAGATCGAAGCCGCACTCAAGCTCGTCAACGACCGGGACAGCGAGGTCCGTGCGAAGGCGTACCACGAGCTGCTGCAGATCGGTGAGCCCGCCGCCGCGCGGTACACGAAAGCGCTCGAAGCCCGGCGCAAGGTCCTCATCGACCAGATCGTCAAGTCCCGCTCGTTCACCGGCGGCAAGTACAAGAGCAAGCTCCTGGGGCTGCTCGACAAGCGGCGCAAGCACGCCCTGGTGCTGATCTACGACGCGAAGGCCTATCCGTATCCCAACCCGCGCAAGCTCGGCCAGAAGGAGGTCGAGGAGCGCGTGGACAAGGTGCGCGAGATCTGGGAGCGTCCGTTCGACCTCGTTGCGCAATGGGACAAGAAGCTCGGCGAGAAGCTGAAGCTCGTGACCGAGGTCGACGAGGCGTTGGCCGACGCGTCCGACGGATACACGCCCGATCTCGACGTCATCAAGGACCGCATCAACAAGGCGATCGACATCCCGTCGTCGGCCGACCCGGGCAAGCGCGAGTATTCGCTGAAGGTGCTCGCCTACAACGAGACGCTCGAGACCACGGCGACGGAGCAGGAGAAGGACAACACGCGCATCGTCAACGAGTACCGCATGATGATGGGCCTGCTGGCCGTCAAGATCGAAGAGCGCATCCTGCGCGCGGCGCGGGGGCACAGCCGCCACATGGCTAAACACGGCTACTTCGCGCACAACGTGCCGGCGCCGCATGCGACGCCGCAGAACCGGACGCCCGGTGCACGTGCGAAGCAGCAGGGTTTCGGCAGCGGCGTCGGTGAGAACATCGCTCGCGGACCGGGAACGGGGCGCGGCGCGTTCTGGGCCTGGTTCGGTTCGAGCGGCCACCACCGCAACATGCTCGGTCGCGGCTGGCTACAGATGGGCTGTGGACGCGCGAACGGTTCCTGGTGGACGCAGCTGTTCGCTGGCGGCAGCAAGTCCTTGAAGCAGCCCGATCCCTACCCGGCGCCCTCGCCCGAGGTCGCGCCCGACCCTGAGAACGAGCGGCGTCCCATCCGGGAGATCCCGCAAGGCGAGCCGCAGGTCCCCGACGACGAAGAGGTACCCGGCGACCAGGGCCTGCCGGGGCAAGGGGATGATCCCGGGGACAACCCGGGCGACGGGGGCGAGTAGTTCGGCGACGGAGCGCGCACCGACGCTCGGTACAATGCCCCCCGATGAAGATGAAGCTCCCTCGCGAGCCGGGCCAGGGGAACAGCGGCTACTACGGCGGTGTCGGTTCCAAGCCTGCACCTACGCCCTGGACGCCCTCGTCGGCGGAACCGGACGCGGCGCCCGAGAAGGTTCCCTCGCGCTTCCGGCGCCTGCGCCTTCGGCGAACCCAGCGCTCGAAGATGGAGCCGACGCCGGACTACGTGCTCGTCCCCGCCGCCGTGGTGATTGTCGGGCTGCTCATCGTTCTGGCAATCGCCATCTTCGGGTAGGGGCGACCACAAGGGTCGCCCCTACAGCCTTCCGTCGTCGCGCTCGTCTACCTTTGAGCAGTGCCCCTCCACGTACCGATTCTCGTCCCCGCGATCCGCCTCGACCGCGATGCGGCAGCCGAGGCGAAGCTCGCCTTCGAGCGTGCGCGCCAGCCGTGGCTCGCGGGGTTCATCGTCTTCGGTGGCGAGGCCGACGACGTTGCGGCCCTCACCGAGCGTCTGCGTCACGCGGCAGGCCGCCCCATCTTCATCGGCAGCGACATGGAGCGCGGCGCCGGCCAGCAGATCCAGGGACTGACGCAGCTCCCAGACGCCGGGCTCATCGGACTCGCGGGTACGCCCGAGCATGCGTACCGCATGGGACGGATGACCGCGACCGAGGCGCGTTCCGTCGGGATCGACGTGATCTTTGCGCCGTGTCTCGATGTGCGCAGCGCGCTCGACAACCCGATCCTGGGCAATCGGTCGTTCGGTTTCGATGCGGGTCGCGTTGCAGATCTCGGCACGTCGGTCATCGGCGGGATCAAGCTTGGCGGTGCGCTCGCCGTGGCCAAGCACTTCCCCGGTCACGGTGCGACGCGCGTCGACAGTCACGAGACCGTGCCCGTCGTGGAGGAAGCCGCTGACGTCCTGGCAGCACGCGACATGCTGCCCTTCGAGAAGGCCCTCTGGTGGGCGGAGTGCCCCGGAGTCATGACCGCTCACGTGGCGTATCCCGCGCTCGATCCGAGCGGTGCGATCGCGACGTTCTCGAAACCGATCGTGGATCGCGCGCACGCCATCGCGCATCCCGAGAGCAACGGCCCCGTGGTGTTCACGGATGCGTTGTTGATGGCGGGGGCGACCGTGGACGGCGGCGAACCCGAGGCTGCGCGCCGCGCGCTCGAAGCCGGGTGTGACGTGCTCCTCTACCCCGAGGAGCCCGAGGCGGTTGCGGCTGCCATCGAAGCGGCGCCCGACGTCGAACGCGCCGCGCGAAACGTCGCATGGTTCACGGCGCGTGCGGCGGCGGCGGCCCCCGAACCTGACGACGGCGATGGAGAAGCGGCGGCTGCTGACGTCGCACGGCGGGCGCTCGCAATGGCCGGATGGCCGCAAGCCGGTCCGGGCGCCGACGCGCTGCTCGTCGTCGACGACGACGGCATCGAGAATCGCGGCGCGGTGTTGAAGCGCGCGGCCGCGGACTGTGGCTTGCCGTGTGAGATCGTCCGGGTGCCGGACGGTAGCGGTCCGGTGCTCGAGCGGCTTCAGTCCGCGTGGGGCGGGAAGGTGCCGGTGCAGCGCGCCGTCGTCGTGTTCGCCTCTGCCCGTGCGTGGAAGGGGACGTCCGGCGTGAGTCGTGCGGGACGCGAGCTCGTTGCACGTGCGCTCGAGCGCATGCGAGCGCAGGGCGAGGTCTCCACGGTGCTGTGGTGCGCACCGCGCGTCGAGGACTGGCGTGATTGCCAGGTGCCCGGCAGCGGACCGCATCTCGAGCGCGCCATCGTCGAGGCTGTCGGGCTAGGCCCGGACGCGTGAGCCTCGCTGCGATCGAGCCGCTCGACTGGGCCATCGTGGCCGCGTACGGCGCAGCCGTCGTGGGCGCCGCGCTCCTGGCCAAGCGCAAGCAGGCGTCTTCGGACGATTACGTGATGGGGGGGCGCAAGCTGCCCTGGTGGTTGATCGGCGTGTCGATCATCGCAACGGCCTTCAGCTCCATCTCGCTGCTCGGCTGGACGGGCAAGGGCTATGTCGACGGCATGAACTGGTTCCAGATCCAGGCCGGCGAGTTCGCGGCCATCGTGATCGTGTGCGTGCTGTTCCTGCCGTATTTCGCCGGGCGCAAGCTCACCACGGCGTACGAGTACCTCGAAGAGCGCTTCGGCCCGAAGGCGCGTTGCTTCGCGAGCGGTCTCTTCCACCTCACCGTGCTGGCGCGAGGCGGCCTGTTCCTGTTCCTCACCGCGCGGGCGCTGGCCGTCTTCACGAACATCGACGTGGAGACCAGCATCCTGGTGGTCGGCGTCGCCGCCATGGCCTACAGCAGTACGGGCGGCCTCGGCGCCGTCGTGTGGACCGACGCGATCCAGCTCCTGCTCGTACTCACCGGCGTGGTCGCCTCGATCGCGCTCATCCTCGGGGAGTTGCCCGGCGGGATGGCCGACGTGATCGCGGTCGCAGAGGACCCGCAGCGTCCACCACCGCTCGATGTCGATCCCGATCCCGCCCGTTGGCCTTCGCTCTGGACCGGGCTGCTCGCCTACGGGGTCTTCGCCCTCTCCGTCGCGGGAACCAACCAGCAACCCGTCCAGCGCTACATGGCGTGCACGGATCTTCGAGCTGCGCGGCGCGCGGCCCTGCTCTCCTGGCTGCTCGGCAGCGTCATCGTCTTCCTCACGCTCGGGCTCGGCGTTGCGCTGGCCGCCCGGTACGAGGGCGCCGCGATGCACCCGAACGACGTGTTCACCACGTTCGTACGGGACGGGCTCCCGACCGGACTAGCGGGCGTGATGGTGGCGGCGATCTTCGCGGCCTCCATGTCGAGCATCGACAGCACGATTCACTCGATGGCCACCGCGACCCTGGTGGACTTCGTGGAGCGGCGGCGTGCCGAGCCGCTCCACGATGCCCGGCGCCTGCGCGTGGCCAGGGGCCTGACCCTGCTGTACGGGGTGCTGGCGGTGGGGGCGGCGTTCTACGCGATGGCGCAGGGCCGGGACGTGATCGACCTGTTGCTGTCGTGGCTGGGGTTCCTCGGCGGTCCCGTTCTCGGCCTCTTCCTGCTCGGCATGCTCACGCGGCAAGTCCGGGAAGGGCATGCGCTTGCGGGCGTTCTCGGCGGCTACGTAGCCGTGATCCTGTTCTCGAAATCGGACCTCGTGGTGGCCGGAGAGACCCTGGCACAGGTGCTCGGCATGCACGGCATCTGGTCTGCTGCGGTCGGTTGCGCCTGCACGGTCGCGACAGGTTTGCTGGCGGCTCTTCTGACCCGGCGTAAAGTGTTTGATGACAGTTAGATAAACACGCGCCACGATGCCCAGGCCGTTCTTGACACTCCGAGTCGACGGCCCGTACACTCCCGCGAATGCAAGTGCCGGACTGACCGGTACTTGGCGAAATTCCGATTGACCGGGATGCACGGCCGGAGGGAGGGCGTGCGCTTCGGCCATATCGCCGTCCAAGGGAGGACTTCATGAAGGCAGCTCGTCTTCGTGTGGACATCAGGTTTGCGGCAGCCGTCGTACTCCTCGTCACAGCCATCTTCTTTCCCGCCAACGTCTCTGCGGACGAGGCCGCGCTGAAGGATGCGCTGCAGGAGTACGCGAAGGGCAACTACAGCGATGCCCTGACGAAGCTGCGGGGCTACGTCGAGAGCAACCCCGACGACACCGAGGTGTACGCGGTCCTCAACGAGACCGAGAACCGGGTGTTGCTGCGCGCGCTGGCGCAGGGCGGCGAGCACGAGCGGCTGGTCAAGTACCTCCTGAAGAAGGCCAAGCCTCGCGAGACCGAGGCCATGACCAACGAGGACGAGATCAAGGCCAAGGTCGACGAAGCGATCAACAGCAGCGCCATCGAGACGCAGCGCGCCGCGCGCGCGTCGCTCGTCGCCGCCGGTGAGCGCGCCGTTCCGTTCATCGTGCCGTCGCTTGCGAGCGAGGACGCCAACATCGCCGTGAACGCCATCCTGGCCCTGCGCCAGATCGGCCGCGACGGTGTGCCGGCCCTCGTCGAGGTGCTCGGATCCGACAACGCGCGCGTCCGCGGCTATGCCGCTGCTGTGCTCGGTGATCTCGGTGACAACCGCGCCGTCGCAGCCGTGCAGGCCGCGACGAACGACAGCGACCCGGGCGTGCAGGCCAAGGCGCAGAAGGCGCTCGCCAAGCTCGGTGGTGGTGCGGCCTCCGCGGCGGATGCCTACGTCGCACTCGGTAAGCGCTACTACGCGGGCGACGTCACGGTCATCGCAGGCTTTGACAGCGTGAAGAACATGTGGCGCTGGGACGGCGGCCTTGTCCGCTACGAGGTCCCGGCCTACCTGTACCCGTACCAGATGTCCGAGGAGTGCGCTTCGGACGCGCTCGGTCTCAGCGCCGGCCACGCCAACGCCCAGGCCTTGCTCGTTCGCTCGCTCCTCGCGCAGCGCGTGGAGGCCGAGGTGCTGGCCGCCAACGGCGGTTCGGCGCCCGAGAGCCTCGGGGGCGCCTTCGAGCTGGCCAAGAGCCAGGGCTTCGCCGCCGCGTCCGGCGCGCTCAGGGGCGCATTGGCCGACGAGGACTGGGATGTCGCCGTCGAGGCGGCCTACCTGGTCGCCGCGACGTACGGTGGCGAGGACATGCGCGGCCACGCGCTCGGCCACGCCCTCGACGCACCGAGCAAGCGCGTTCGCTACGCCGCCGCCATCGCGGCGCTCCGCATGAGCCCGCAGCGCGGCATGCCCAATGCCGACAAGGTCGTCTCGCTCGCAGCGCAGGCTGCTTCCGAGGCTGCCATTCGCCAGGCGCTCGTCATCGACGACGACGACGGCACGCGCTCGAAGATGGTCATGGCGCTGACGCACGGCGGCGTGCAGGCGTCGGGTGACGCCAGCGGCACCAACGGCGTGATGCGCGCGAAGCGTGCACCGGCGATGGACGTGATCATCGTGCGCGCCGACCTCGGCAACAACAGCTCGACGATCCCGTCGCTGCGCCACACGTCGTCCTACATGGTCATCGACGAGCTCATCGCCGACGCCCGCACGAAGAACATGAAGATCATTGTGCTCGTGCAGGACACCGCCGAGGCGCAGGCCGACGCGATCCGCGAGGGCTTCAGCAACAAGTACGGCGACTCGATCGCCGGCTTCATCGCGACGCCCATCGTCGAGTCGGCCGCCATGTCGACCGTCAACGCGGCACTCGAGGCCAAGGAGCTCAACGTCGACCAGCAGCGCGCCAACGCGCTCGCCGCGACGGCTGCCGACGGCTTCGCACGCGTCGACTTCTCCTGCAAGTCGTTCGACCTCAAGGTCGCCATCGAGCCGCTCTCGGCCGCTGCGACGTCGGGCCCGACGCCCGAGGTGCGCATGAACGCGACCAAGGGGCTCGGCAACCTGCGCGTCGGTGGCGGTGATGCGCTGCTGAAGGTGCTCACAGAAGGCGACAGCGACGAGATCAAGGCAGCCGCAGCGACCGCGCTCGGTTCGGTTCTCTCGGCCGTCGACGGCACGCCCGAGCAGATCGAAGGCCTCATGGCAGCCTCCGGCGCCGAGGGCGCTGTCGGTTCGGCCGCGCTTGCCGCTCTCGGCCAGGTGCGCAACCTGACCGCCGAGCAGCGCCTCGCGATCTTCGCCAAGCACCGCCTGCAGGTGGCCACCAAGGCTGACTAGCAGCCACGAATCCAACGAGCGGCGGGCGTCCTCACGGGCGCCCGCCGCTCTTCGTTTTGGTCCTTCCAGCGGTCGGATGCCTAACACCAAGCGGGTGGTAAGGGCCCCGTAGGGCGGTTTCTTCGCGCCGGTTCGCATTGCGTTCGCGGGCCCGTCGAGTCGGCTTGAGAACCGGTGGGTTCCGGCCGATCAAGGGTCCAAGGGCGGGGCTCTGCTCCCCTTGTGCGGCCGAAGGGAGGGCCGTACGATTGCCTGTTCGTACCGGGGAGCGCATGTCGAAAAAGAAAGACTGCTTTGGCTCTGAGACCTACGTGTGCCGCACGCGCGATTGTCCGTACGTCACCGATTGCGTGCAGGTGGTCTGGGAGAAGAAGCTGCGACGCGTCATCGCGCGCAAGGGCACGACAGCCGACAGTGGTTCCCTCCGTTCGTCCGCCAGCGTGCGCGTGCGGTCCAAGGAGTTCCTCGGCAGATAAGGCTCCTGCTGCGCACGGCGATCCTCTCGCTGCGCCGGGCCCCGCTCAGAACCTGGTCCTCGACGTGCAGGAGGCACGCCTGCGGCCAGAACCACTCGTCGTGCCTCCGTCTCGCTTCGGCCTCGCCGCGCTCACGACGGAGCCTGGGTGTTACCTCCCGTTGAGTACCCTCCGTACTTCGGGCAGCAACGACTTGTGGTGCAGGATGCGTGTGCGCAGCGTGTCGCGGTCTTCCTTCGAGAGCGTGCGATACCAACGACAAGCACGCTTGCCATCGGCAGCCAGCACCGTCGCATAGACCGCGCGCGTCTTCGCGCTGTGCATGATGATCGGCAACGCGTCGCGGAACGCGACGCCGTCCACGTCATCCAGCACGCGCCCGACAACGGCCAGCAGGCGTGACTCGTCCGGCAGGGGCGCGTACGTGTAGCGCAAACCGCCGAGCAAGCTCGACTCCGCGGACGCGGGAATCTCGTTCCATTCACTCGGCGGCCGCGCCAGCGCGATCAGTGCGCCCATGCGCACCTCGTTTGACTCGCCGTCGCGCAGCAGGAGTCGCAGGCGTTTCGTGTTCGCCTCGCTCCGGTCGATACCCGAAGCGGCAATCGCGACGCCGCGAACGCGCCGATCCGTCAGGTCCGCGACACGACGCCGCAAGAGGGACGCAACTCGCGACGTGCCGCCTGCCAGTCGCTCCGCGTTGATGAACGCGAGCTGCAAGGGTTCCTTGCGTTCGGCGGCAGTGATCGCCAAGGCGTCCCGAATGTCCTCGATCGCCGCGTCCGGCGGGAGGATGCGCGGCACGACATCGTTGCTGAGGACTTGCGGTTCCGGCGTAGGACCAGGGGCGATGTCAGGCGGCGTCTCGCGTGTGCGGCCGCCGCGCGGTGCCTCGTCGCCCAGCTCCCGTGCGGCCGGCAGCGGCGCCGTTTCTTCCGCGTCCTCGCGGTAGAGCACCCAGGCGAGAACGCTGGCGCCCACGACGCAGAGGGCCAGGAAGAGAGTTCGGCTCGCGTAGCGGGACATGCGCCCTAGCGTAGGAACTGTTCGAGGACCAGGCGGAAGCCGACGTCGGTTTTCCGCGCCCGCTTGTCTTCCTGGCGGTTGAGCGTGACCGAGCAGTCCTCGATACCCATCGTGTACGAGCCGCCCGCCGCGTAGGCGAACTGGATGGCGCGGCTGGGGAAGTCCTCGCTCGCGGGCAGCACCTCGCGCCGGAATGCGCGGAGGGGCCCACTGGTCTGGCCTTGCGGATACTCCGCGAACCAGTTGTCGACCCACTCGGCCGCGTTGCCCGCCATGTTCAGCACGCCGTCCACCGTCTTGCCCTCGTGCCATCCGTAGCGCTTGAGCACGTTGCGGAGCTTCTCGGGCTTCTTTTCCTTTACGGAGCGCGTCGCGTTGTTGCAGCCATGCGCGTCGTACTCGTCGCCCCAGGGCCAGCGCCAGCCGGGGGTGGCGACGGAGTCGAAGTCGTCCGCGGGCTTGGCGGGGTGGTTGCCATGGAAGATGCGCATGTGCTCGGCGCCGTTCGGAAGACGCAGATCCATGCCGAGATGCTGTCCGGCCCAGTACG
>JANQJW010000091.1 GCA_028281445.1 Planctomycetota bacterium
CCTGGATCAGCTCGCAGCACGCGTGAACGACGTCCTGGCCATGCCGGCCCCGCGGCTCTTGCTTTGCCGCACGGGGCAGCGCGCGGGTATGGCCCGCGAGACCCTGGCGAAGCTGGGCGTCAGCGGGCTGTCCGTGATCCAGGGCGGTATCGAGGCGTACCGCGCGGTCGGAGGCGACACGGTCGAAGGCAAGGCCGTGATGTCGCTGGAGCGCCAGGTCCGCATCGTGGCCGGCAGCATCGGCGCGATCGGCGCGCTGCTCGCGATCTTCGTGCATCCGGCGTTCATCGCCTTGCCGCTCTTCATCGGCGTGGGCCAGGTCTTCGCCGGTATCAGCGACTGGTGCGGCATGGGCCTGTTGCTCGCGAAGATGCCGTGGAACCGCGGTTCGGCGGGCGCGAGCGCAGCAACCGCCGGCGGATGCGCCGCGACGGCGCCCGCCGGATGTGCGGCGAGCGCGCCACCCGAAGCGTAGGCGGGATGGAGACCGCGGGCCGACCACTCGCCGCGCTCGGGTCGCCCCTACACCGCGCGTTCCCAGGCGACCATCGCGTGGGGGGCGTCGATGTACGGGCGACCCGAGGCCCGTAGGACCGAGTGGTCGGCCCGCGCTACGCGGAAACCAGCGGCACGAATGCCACAGGCAACACCCCGCGCTCACGCACCGCCCCGTCGGCGTCCTTCGTCACGACGAGTAGCTCCTGCACACCGGGGTGCTCCCCCACGGGCAGGACCATGCGCCCGCCCGGCGCAAGCTGCTCGACGAGCGCCGGCGGGATCTCCGGCGGCGCCGCGGTCACGCTGATCTTGTCGAACGGCGCATGCTCGGCCCAGCCCGCGTTGCCGTCCCCCTGACGTACGTCCACGTTCTCGTAGCCGAGTCCCGCAAGACGCAAGCGCGCCGCGTCGGCGAGCGCGCGTACGAACTCGACGCTATAGACGTGCGCCACGATCTCCGCCAGCACGGCCGTTGCGTAGCCGCAGCCAGTGCCGATCTCGAGAACGACGTCCTCGGGCCCGGGATCCAGCAACTCCGTCATGATCGCGACAATGAACGGCTGGCTGATCGTCTGGCCGTGACCGATGGGCAACGGGCGATTGCGCCACGCATACGGTCGATCGACCTTGCGAACGAACGCGTCCCGGGGCACGCGCTCCATGGCGCGCCGGACGGCGGGCGCGAGCGCAGAGCGGCCCGTCGTCGCCGACGTCATTTGCATCTCGTCGTCGATGCGGTCGAGGAGCTTGCGGTGGGCACGGTCCAAAGCGTCCCCAGCGTACCCGCGGTCAATTGCGGACACGTACGCAGCAGCACGCTGCACAGACCGTGCTACCGTCCGCGCGCCATGAGCTCGAAGCTCCGCATCGTCACCTGGAACATCCACAAGGGCATCGGTACGGACCGAGTGTACCGCTTGCGGCGCATCGTCCAGGTACTCCGCGACCTCGATGCGGACGTGGTGTGTCTGCAGGAAGTCGATCGCGGCGTCCCGCGCTCACGCCGCGAAGATCAGAGCGAGCGCCTCGCGACGGAGCTCGGCTACGAGCACAAGGCGCTGGGCCTCAACGTGAGGGTCAAGGGCGGCATGTACGGGAATCTCACGCTGTCGCGCTATCCGCTGGAGGACATCCACAACGTGGATCTCACGATCCCGCCGAAGAAGCGCCGCAGCGGGCTCGTCGCGCGCGTCGTCACAGGCCCGCCTCACGGGTGGCTGCTAGCAAATGTCCACCTCGGACTGATGCACCTCGAACGTCGTGTCCAGGTGAAGCGGCTGCTCAAGCACCTCTTCGAAGGGGCGGAGCCGGACCAGCCACTCGTCATCGCCGGCGACTGGAACGAGTGGGCCACGCGTGTCGTGCGCTCCGTCATCCGGGATCACGGCTTTCACCTCGCGCGCAGCGACAGGCGGCCGCGCGGCGAACGCACCTGGCCGAGCACGCGGCCGTTCCTGTCGCTGGACAAGATCCTCTACCGCGATCCTGTGCGCTGCCACCACGTCGTATGCGTGCTCGACGAAGTCACGCGCGCGGCCAGCGATCACCTGCCGCTCATGGTCGAGCTGGAGACGCCGGTTCACCCTCGCCATCTCCCGGAGCCCCTGGACGAGAGCCTCGAGCACGACGATTCGTGATTGCGATGAGCACGGCACCGAGGACGGCGCCGACAAGGTTGGAGACGAGATCCCAGCCCGTGTTCACGTACCCGCCGACGTTCGTCTCGGGCACCGTCAACGTAGCCGCGAACTCGATCACCTCGTTCAGCGCTCCGAACCCCATGGACGCCGCGGTGGCCAGCGTGAGCATCCCGAACGTAGGACGCGTCCTGCCGGACACCGCGCGGAGGCCCTCCCAGCAGACCCAGGTCGTGACCCCGAACCCGTACGCGTGCACCACTTGGTCGTACTTGAGTCGATCGGGAACGATCCACCAGCTGTAGAGAACAGCGTGTGGCGGGTTGTACGGCCAGCCCTCGGGCAGACGCACGAGGCCGCCCGCCACGTGCGCCAATCCCCAGATCGACAGCGCCCACAAGACGCCGCGGCTCAGGCCCACGCGCCGGTGCACGAACGCGATCGCCGCCATGATCACAAGCATCGTGACGATGTAGAAGAGGAACTCCGTGTTCCCCTTGACCAGCGCCATCGCGAGCGCCGCGACCATGTACGCGCCCGTGAAGGCGGCAACCGGCAGCAGCTCGCGGTTCCCTCTCGGCACTACACGCGTGCTCCCACGGGCAGCGAATACGCCGCATAGGTCTCGGGCACGGTCACCTTCGCGTGCCCGCGCTCGCGTAGCTCGTCGGCAAAGGCCAGCGCCGTGTCCTCGTCGCCGTGCACGAGGTAGATCTCGGACCCGCGCTCCTTGGCCGGCGCCAGGAACTCATGGAGGCCCGTGCGATCCGCGTGCGCAGAGTAGGCGCGCAGCGATCGGACGCGCGCGCGCACGCGAATGCGCCGGCCGAAGATCTTCACTTCCTTCTGCTTCTCGACGATGCGCCGGCCCAGTGTCCACGGCGCACACCAGCCGACGAACAGAACCGTGTTCTTCGCGTCGTGGAGCGAGTGCTTGAGGTGGTGGACGATGCGACCGCCTTCGCACATGCCCGAGCCCGCAAGCACGACCATCGGTCCGTCGCGCTGGTTCAAGGCGATGCTGTCCTTGCGGTCGCGGATGTACTGGACGTTCGGCGGGTAGAACGGCTTGCCCCCGTCCTCCATGAACGCGCGCAGCTCGTCGTCGTAGCACTCCGGATGATCGTAGAAGACCTCGGTGGCTTTTCGGGCCAGGGGCGAGTCCACGAAGATCGGCAGCTGCGGGATGCGCCCGTCGTCCTGGAGCTTTGCGAACGCGTAGATGAGGTTCTGCGTGCGGCCGACGCTGAACGCAGGGATGAGGACCTTGCCGCGCTTCTCGATCGCGCGATCGAGGATGGACCGCAGCTTGTCTTCGGCGAGATCGACGGGCTCGTGCTCGCGCTGGCCGTACGTAGACTCCGAAAGTACGACCTCGGCCTCGGGCAGCGGCTCCGGATCGCGCAGGATCGGGTACATCTTCCGGCCGATGTCGCCCGTGAAGTACACGCGTGGCCCGCCCTCGATCGTCAGCAGTACGCCCGCGGAGCCGAGGATGTGACCGGCGTCGCGGAACACGCCGCGCATGCCCGGGCCGACATCGAACGTCTCGCCGTAGCCGTGTGTGACGAACTGCTTGAGCGTCTGGTCTACGTCGGCCTGCGTGTAGATCGGTTCGACAGGGCGCTTGCCTTCTTCGAGCCGGCGGCGGTTGATGTACTTGGCATCGGAATCCGCGATGCGCGCGCAGTCTGCCAGCATGGCCTCGCAGAGGTCGCGCGTGCCGGATGTCGCATGGATCGGGCCGCGGTAGCCGCCGCGAACGAGTGAGGGCAACGCCCCGCTGTGATCGATGTGGGCGTGCGAGAGGATCACGGACTCGGGATCGACCGGCACGTGGCGGTTGCGCTCGGTGGACTCGTGGCGCCGGCCCTGGAACATGCCGCAGTCGAGCAGCACGCTGGTCTTGGGCGTCGTGATGAGATGCCGGCTTCCGGTGACGGTGCGCGCCGCGCCGTAGCTGCGGAGCGTGAAGGGGGCGCGGTCACTGGATCCGTCCATTCTGCAGTTCTCCCGTGGGCGGAATAGTACGGACCCGGCCCGCCGATGTATGCACGGAGCGCGTTTCCCGGAGAATGCCCCCCATGGATTGGATCGAGATCGAGATCGGAGAGGTCGTCCAGGAGACGCCGATCGACCGGCGCTTCGTGCTGCGGATTCCCGCCGCGCACGCCGCGGACTTCGCCTTCGAGCCCGGGCAGTTCGTTACCGTGCGGGACCCCGCGCACCCGGACTCCGGCCAACGGGCCTACTCGATCTGCTCCGCGCCCAACGGCACCGGCACGCTCGACGTGACGGTGCGCGACATGGGCAACTTCGGCCACGAGTTCTACGGCTACGAGACGGGCACGAAGCTGCTCGCAAAGGCGCCGCAGGGACGCTTCGTACTAGCCAACGCACCGGACGACGACATCGTCATGGTCGGCGGCGGCTCGGGCATCACGCCGTTTCGCTCCTACGTCGGACACCTGCGCAGCAACCCACCGGAGACGCGGGTATGGCTGCTGCAGAGCTCACGCACCGCCGACCAGTTCATCTTCCGTGGCGAATTCGAGGAGGCGGCGGACGCGTGCGACTGGTTCACGTACGTCCCGACCGTGACGCGCGCGGAGGACGACGATCCCTGGACCGGGCGCCGTGGACGCATCGACGAAGCGTTGCTACGCGGCGCGATCCGCGATCCCGAGAAGACGGTCTTTCACGCCTGCGGTCCCGGCGTGTTCGTCAAGGAGATGCTCGCCACGGCCGCCGCGATCGGCGTCCCAAAGGAGCGCTGCAAGAAGGAGCAGTGGGGCTAGCGCTTACCGCCCGCGCCGACCAGCACCGCCGCCGTCGCGACCGCGCATCATGCCGCGCATGCCGCCGCCGGCCTCGACGATCTTCTGCGCGTCGCCGACGGACATGAACTCGACGAGCACCGTCTGGTACTCCTCGCGCAAGCCGTCCATGGCCTCGCGCGCCGCTTCGCGGCCGCCGCCGCCGCGGAATGCCTCGCGCATCGTCTCGCCAACCTTGCGGCGATAGTCGCGCTGCGCACCCATCAGCTTCTTCTTCTGCCCGGCGTCGAGGTTGATCTCGAGACGCGCGAGCATCTGGTCCATGCGCTCCGCTTCGCGCTCCTCGCGGCGCTGCTGCTCGGCGCGCTCCATGATCTTGCGGAAGCGCTTGACCTCATCGTCGCTGGGCTCGACGTCCGAGCCTTCGCTGAGCGAGGGCATGGCCAGCCCCTCGCCGTTGGACGCCGTCGTCGTGGAGCCGCCGGCGTCGCCTGCCGACTCGACCACGGATGCCGAACCGAGCTGCTTCTCCAGCGCCGCGATACGCGCGACGAGCTTCGGGTCGGTGCCGCTGGCGCGCAGCATCGGCTGGTTGCCGGAGTTGAGTCGATCGACGATGCGGTCCTCGACCTGCTGGAGGTCGATCTCGTCCATGCCGCCGGTGTCGGCGTGCGGAGACGCGTCATCGGCCTTGAGATGGTCGTAGGCGGCGATGCCCCCGCCGACCATGACGAGGTTGATCAGGAGGTAGGGCAGCATCTTCATCGTGGTGCTCCTTGCGTACGAAAGTCGTGGTCACTGATACCACGCAGGCTGTAGGGCGGTTGCGGCGCACGTTCCCGAGCCTGGGCATTCGCCCCGGATCGAGACACGAGACCGCAGGAAACAGGGACTACATGTCATCAGAGCCCTCGTAGAGGGGACCGCTGAACTCGACCTCCAAGCCGCCGTGTTCGGACGGCCGGAAGGCCAGATCGAAGCCGTGGTGGTGGGCGACGTCGCGCGCGATGTGCAGCCCGAGCCCGGATCCCTCGGGGTGGCGCGAACGCGCTTCTTCCCCCCGGAAGCGCCGCTCGGGCAGCCGCGCCAGCAGCTCCTCGGGCATGCCGGGGCCGTCGTCCAGGACACGGAGCGAGAAGCGGCCCGAGCCGTTGCGGAGGACGACCGCGACGTGGCCGCCGTCTTCGTTGTAGCGCACGGCGTTGTGGATGACGTTGCTCACGGCCTGCTCGATGAGCGTGATGTCGCCCTCGACGACGACCTCCCCCTCGGGTACCGCGTGGTTGAGCTCGACGCCGCGTGCGCCGGCGATCGTCTTCTGCCGCGCCGTCGCGCGCTCGACAAGCTCCACGAGGTCCACGGGGTAGCGCGAGATGGTGGGCGACGCGCCTTCGAGCTTGGCGACCGCGCTCAGGTTGTGGACGAGCGATCCCATGTACTGCGCTTCCTCGAGCGAGGCGTTGACGAGCAGCGGATCGAGATCTTCGCCCGCTTCGAGCTGCTTGCGCATGGCGGCCAGGTGCCCCTGGAGCACAGTCAGCGGGAGCATCACGTCGTGTGTCGTGTTCCCGAGGAAGCGCCGCAGGGTCTGCTCGCGTTCCTCGATCGTCTGGACGTGGGCGCGGAGCTCATCGCCGGCATCGTTGAACGCGCGCGCCAAGCCGGCGATCTCGTCGGTGCCCGAGGCGTCAACGGGGGTGGCGTACCGTTCCGCCGCCGACTCGCGCACTTGGGTGGTCAACCGGCGGATGCGCCGCACGATCGGCCCCGACGTTAGGAGCACGGCGAAGAGCAGCACGCCACACAGGATGATCGCGGGCCAGACCAGCTCCCGTGCCGTGGCCGGCGGCTCGACGCCGATCTTGCGCATGATGACGATGGCGCACGGGCCGGTGGTCCAGGCCATCGGCACGGCGACCTGATAGGACGGACGCCCGTTGACCTCCAGCGACTCGCCCGCGCAGTCCTCACCCGCGTCGAGGTTGGCGCGGAGGGCTTGCGGGAACTTCGGCGCGCGCGGGTTGTCGGAGAGATAGTCGACGGCGTATGCCCAGATCTCGTAGCGCTGCGGGCGCGGGGGCATGCCCGCGGGCGGATCCCCCATGGCGCCGCGGCGCTGGTCCGGCGGACGGCGTTCGTCGCGATGCGGCGGGTCGAAGGGGAAGTCCTCGCCTATGCCCGGCCCACGCCGGGGCGGCCGGAAGCCGTCGGGCGGCGGCCGACCGCGACCCCGCCCGGGACCGCGACCGCGCCGCGGGCCGGGCCCGTCATCATTGCGGCGGCCGCGCGGCGGCGGACGCCCGCCGAGAATGCCACCCCAGGTGGTTGGGTTCTCCTCACAGCGCTCGCGCCCCTGGCTCTCCATGTGGGTGACGGCAAACGTGCGCAACCCGTCTTCGAACGAACGCAGCTCGAGCCGCTCCCAGAGCCAGATGAGCCCCACCACCAGCGGGATCGCCGTGAGCAGGACGGTCAGACCGAGGCGGCGGCGCAGTGTCACTCGCCGACCTGTGTTTCGAGGCGATATCCAACGCCCCAGACGGTGGCGACGCACTTGGCCGCGTCGCCCAGCTTCTTGCGCAGGCGCGAGATGTGGACGTCGAGAGTGCGGCCGCCGCCCTCGCGCTCCGGATCGAGCACGTGATCGACGAGCCAGTCGCGCGGGATCGCAGCGCCCGGGCGCTTGGCCAGCGCGGCAAGCAGGTCGAACTCGACCTTGGTGAGCTCGATCGGCGCGCCCGCCACCTCGACACGTCGGGCGATCACGTCTACCGCGAGGTCGCCCGCCTGGATCAGACCCGACCGTTGCAACACCGGCCGGCGCAGACGCGCATGCACGCGTGCCATCAACTCCTCCGGCCAGAAGGGCTTCGTGACGAAGTCGTCGGCGCCGAGCTTGAGGGCGCGCACCTTGTCCTCGGTGTCGTTGCGCGCGCTCAAGACCAGCACGGGTACGTCGGAGGTGGTGCGGACGTGCTTGAGCACGTCGAGGCCGTAGGCCCCCGGAAGCATCAGATCCAAAATGAGCAGGCTGTACTCATCCGGCTGCTCACCCAGCGCGTCGTCCCCGTTCTGGACCCACTTGGGCGAGAAGTCCGCCTGGTGCAGGTGGCTGACAATCTGCCGGCCCAGCTGCACGTCGTCTTCGACGAGGAGGATCTTCTGCCGCACGGGTTCTGCCTCTCCAGGGAACGTTCGATTATGGACGGAGCTTCGGCACGAGTTCTTACGTTCCCCCTAAGTAGGGGCCCCTCAGTCCACGAATCGCGGATTTCCCATCGGGGCTTAAGAAGCGCGCAAGACGTGGAACGTATCTCTCTCTAGACGCGCTCGACGAAGCGGAAGGAGATGACGGTGCGACACACGATCCTGTTGGCAGCCGGCCTCGGCCTGGCCGCGCTCGTGTCCACCCTCGGAGCCTCGCCGCTCCAGGCCGACGAGTCTCCTGCCCCTGCCGCATCCGAGCAGGCGCCGTCGCGCGGTCTGATGCCCGCGTTGCGCGCGGCCGACGCGGATCGCGACGGCACCGTGACCGCCGAAGAGTGGGCGGCCCACCTCAAGACGCTCACCGACGGCTTTGCGAAGCTCGACGCCGACGGCGATGGTGCCGTACGCACGGCCGAGCTCCCGCGCCGGCCGCGCGCACGCCGCATGCGCGACCGTCGCGCCGGGCCGCAGCCCGGCCAGCCTCCCGAATTCCATCGCGCCCATGCGGGTCCCGGCGGTCCCCCTCCCCCGCCGCACCCCCCCCGCGGGCAACCTCCGGGTCGTCGGGGCCCGCTCGGACCGCACGGACACCTGCCGCCGCAAGCGGGTGGTCCGGACCGGCCGAGGCCCCCCGCCGGGCGCGATGGACCCCATTCCCGGGCACACGAACGCGGTCCGCGGCCCAAGCCCGAGGCCGCCGGTCTCGAGGCCCGTCTCGATCGGTTGATCCGCACTCTCGAGGCGTTGCTCGAGAAGCGGGACGGCAGGTAGAGCCCGAGAAACAGATTCCGCCCGGGGCGCATCCTCCCCGGTTGGACGGGGTGCGGCGCGTCTTCCCACGCTCGGCGCGCCGTACCCCACCTCTTGGGCCTCCTGGTTCTCGTCGGCGCTGCGTCTCATCGGCCTCGCGTGGCCAACCACGCCACGGCCTCTTCGACTTTGCGGCGACTTCGCCCCAGAAGGCCCAAGCCGCAAGCGTGAGATGAACGCGGCTGGCGCAAACCCCTCCCGGATTCTCTAGAATCGGGCCGTTGCGCATGGAGGGGCACCCGCATCCCCGATCATGCACCACTCGCAATCGGGAGGTGGGGAGTGATGAAACGGGTCCTGTACGCCGCCGTTCTGTTAGCGGCCGTGATGTTGGCGGCACCGGTCCAGGCCGACGAGAGCCGCGACCTCGAGCGGCTGGCTTCGATGTTCCGGGCCAAGGAGCCGGGCAAGATGCTCGAGTGGCTGAAGATGGGCATCGTCGACGTCGACGAAGACAACATCAGTCTCGCGCGCAAGGCGTGCGCCATGCTCGAGCGGTATGCCCGGGCCACGACGTTGGCCAACGACGGCGACGGCACCACGTCCGCCCTGATCGAGTGGTTCGAGGAGAAGGCTGAGAAGATCCTGAAGAAGTCGCCCAAGAAGCCGAGCGCCTACCGCGCCAAGGCGTATGTCTTGAGCGCGCGCGCGAAGTGCGAGATCGCAGCGGTACGGTTCAAAGGTCCGGGCCCCTGGGAGGAGTGCGCCACGCTCTGCCTGAAGGCGGCCGAGCTCAGCAAGACGAAGAAGGCGCTCTACACGGCCCATGCCGTGGGGTACTACAACGACTGGTATCCGCATGCCGGCGACCGGCAGGCCGAGGTCCAGAAGCTGGCCCGCGACACGGCCAAGCAGGGTCTCGCCTCGCATCCCGACGATCCCTACTTGAAGGCGGCTGTCGGCAACTCCTACCTCGCGGAGGCCCAAGCGCATGTCGCGGCCAAGCGCAAGGGCCCTGCCAAGAAGACGCTGCAGGCAGCACTCGAAGCGCTTGAACCCTCGGGCGAACTGCCCAAGGGACCGAAGGGCAGCGAACAAGCCGGTGCGTACAACCATGTGCTCACCTTCGCGCTGGCCAACAAGATCAGGGTCAAAGGTGAGTACATCGCCTCGGAGAAGAACTCGTCGGAATGGCAGATCTGCTACCCCCGAGGCACGGGCTGGAAGTACGCCGTCGGGGGCGGGTTCGACGGTGTCTGGAACATCTCGCGCGATACGGACTGGGGGAAGTGCCGCATCCTGATGAACCAGTACTCATGGGACACCCTCTACGGCGAGGCCGAAGTCGGTGGCGACAACACCACGGGCGTCGCCGAGCACGGCAGCAAGGAGATGCTCGGCAGCTTCTCCAAGATCGACAAGCACAAGAAGAAGATCAAAGGCAAGCTCAACCGGCAGACGAAGAAGACGGCTGGATACGACATCCGCGGACTCGACGAGGACGACGAACCGTTCCGCGTACGCGGCTGGTACTTCAAGGGCTGCGAGCATCGCAAGACCTATGCGCTCCTCGTGATGTGGTGGGGCGACGCGCCGGCCATCGATCCCGAAGTGGACTTCATCCTCAAGAAGCTGCGCGAACGAGAGAAGAAGTAGCCGCCAACAGCGGCGCCGCCGGGACGTAGGTGGGCCGAGGAGGCCCCATGCCCCAGGCCCGGACCGCGCTGCTGGCGCTGCTGCTCGTGCCCCTGACGGCGCTCCCCGCCGTCGCGAAGGAGAAGGCTGCGCAGCAGCGCGCCGTGAAGGCGCACGAGCGCGACGAGACGATCCAACGCGGCCTGCGCTACCTCGGCAAGCGCGTCTTCCGGCTGCCGGACGCAAGCGGTACGCCGCGCAAGCCGTTCACCGTAGCGGTCACGGGCGTCGTCGATCTCCTGGCACGTGACGGCAAGGGCATTCGGACGGACGGAAAGCAGAACCGGGTCGACATGGCCCGCAAGTACCTCGCGCAGTACGTCACCACGGTCGAACGCCGCACCGCGGACGACGCGCAGCTCCCCGCTCGCCACGGGCTGGCAGACTCGAGGTCGATCATCCAGTACACGTGGCCGCTCTCGATGAGCGCCATCTTCTTCGGCGAGCTGCACGCGCGCGGGCGCCACAAGGGACAGGCCAGGCGCGTGCTTCGAAAGACCGGACGTCTGTTTCGTGAGGCCCAACAGGAGAACGGCGGCTGGGGGCACGGGCGCGTGCAGTCGGGCGAGCCCAAGGGCGAGGGGTTGCTAGCGGGCATGGACGGCTACCCGAACACACTGTTGGCTTCGACGAACTGCGTCGCGATGAGCCTTGGGCTTACGCACGCGCTGCTCGATGACGAAACCGCTGCGTGCATTCCCGCCACCCGTGCGTACTTCGGCAAGGCGCAGCTCAGCAACGGCAACTTCCCCTACGATCCGAGCCAGCGATCCGCGCACCGCGCGTTGACGGGCGTCAGTCGCACGGCTGGATCCGCATACGCCTTGTTCACGCTGGGCATGGCCTGGCGCGATCCGGTAATGGCGCGATCGCTGTCCTTCATCGACGAGCACTTCGAGTACCTGTCCGAAGGACACGGTTCGTCGACGCTGAACCTCATGCACGCAGCCCTGCTCCAGAAGGCGCGTGGCAGGGCCCACTGGGAGCGCTTCAAGCGGGCCTTCTTCCGTCGGATCCTGGACAAACAGACGGATGACGGGTCCATGGCCTGCATCTGCCAGGGCAAGGCTTTCGGATCGACCAATGACTCGCAGAAACTGGGCCTGGGGGGCGGCCTGTTCGGCGACTCGACGGCTGCGTACGTCACCGCGATCCACACGCTGATCTTGCTGCTGGATCGGACCGATCTACGTCTCTTGAGGGGCCCCAGACCCCAGCAAAATGGGCCCGCGCCCGTTACGCCGCGTTAGGCACAGGGGGCGCGGCACGGCTGCGGGACCCTACGGCAGGATGCTAGGATCTCGCCCGCTACGGAGGCACCGGATCGGGCAGCAAACGCAGGAAGCTGCAACCCACGGCCAGGGGCGTACGTCAGGGGTGGCATACGGAACCCAGCCGAGGCTGCGACTCGGTACATACGGGGACTTGGCGTGAACGCGGACCACACGGCAGCCCAGCTTGACGAGCTGCTCGAGAACACCAGCCGGACATTCGCCCTGACCATCCCGCTCCTGCCGGAGCCGACCCGGCGCGCGGTGACGACGGCGTATCTGCTGTTCCGCATCGCGGACACGTTCGAAGACGCGACGCGCTGGTCGGTGACGCAGCGCACGTCGGCCCTGCAGGACTTCGCCGAGCTGCTGCACGAGCCCACCGCCCAGCACTCCGAGAGCCTCGCCCGGGCCTGGGTAGCAAATCCGCCGGTCGAGCACGACGGCTATGTCGACCTGCTCGGCAAGACCCCCATCGTGATGGAGGCATTCCGCGACCTCCAGTCGACCTCCCGCGCGATCATCCGCCGCCACGTCGAGCGCACGGTGCACGGCATGAGCGGGTACGTCTCGCGTGCACGCGACGCCGACTCGCTGAAGCTGCGCGACCTGCATGACCTCCGTGAGTACTGCTACGTCGTCGCCGGCATCGTCGGTGAGATGCTGACGGAGCTCTACTGCGACATCCATGGCGACATCTCCGCCGAGGCGCGCTACCTCTACAAGCGCGCGCGCTACTACGGCGAAGGTCTCCAGCTCACGAACATCTTGAAGGATTCCGCGACCGACGCGACAGAAGGCCGCACCTTCCTTCCGAAGACGCTGCAGCGCAGCCGTGTGTTCGCGCTTGCGCGCCGCGACCTCGAGCTCGCAGAGGAGTATCTCCACGCGCTCCAGCGCACGCGCGCCCCGCGCGGCCTGCTTGCGTTCAACGCCCTGCCGCTGCTACTGGCGTGGGCCACGCTCGATCGCGTCGAAGAACAGGGTCCGGGCGCCAAGCTCTCACGCCCCGAGGTATTCGACATCGTCGCGAAGATGGAGGCCGCGCTCGAGAGCGGCGCCCCCATCTCCGGTCGGCGGGAGAAGGTTGCTCCGGTCTAGGACCGGCGCGGGATCGCCACCAAAGCGGCATCGCGCAACGCGCGCGAACAACGGTCGATCCGCCGCTTCAACGCGACGAGGATCTTCCAGCGCTTCGGTCGCAGCAACGCTGAGCGCACCACCGCCCAGCGGCTCATCGAGCCGTCCTCGCGAAAGCACGTCTTCAGGAAGGCCGGCATCGACTCGCTCACCGTGTCGCTGACGGTGCGTAAGACGAGATACGGCACGCCGCGCCGCCCGGCGACCTCGGCCATTGCGGCCGCCTCCAGGTCGACGGCAACCGCGTCGCGGCCGAGCTCGTCGGCCAACGCCTGCTTCGCCTCGGCGGACGCCGCCACGCGCGGAATGCTGACGAGCCGTCCCCGTCGGCCGAACGCAGGCGGCAGCCGTCCGAGCCACGCCGCAGCCGGCGCCGGCGCGTCGCCGTCGGGTGTCCCGACGCGGTCCGGCACGATCAGATCCGCGGGCCCAAGGTCGTCGCGGAGTCCGCCGCAGACGCCGAGGATCAAAAGGGCGGCGGGCTGGTGCCGTTCGATCAACCGCTCGAGCGTCGCAGCGGCACGCGCGGCGGTCTCGCCGACAACGGCCAGCGTCACAGGGTCCTCGAGACCGCTTGATCGCAGCGCGGCGAGCTCTTCCCGCATCGGCGCGACGATCAGCAGCTTGTCCCTCATGCCTTCACGTACCCGTTCTCGCGGAACCAATCGACGGCGCGCGCAAGCGCATCGCGGATCGAGGACTGTGGCATGCCGAGCTCGCGCACGGCCTTGCTGCCGTCGAAGAACATCATGTACTTCGACATGCGCACGCCTTCGAGCGGGACGCTCGGCTCGCGTCCGCGCAGGCGCGCCAGACCCGTGTCGACGGCTGCCGCCATCAGGGGAATCGCGCGCGGCAGGCGCACCCGCGGCGCAGAAAGCCCCGTGATGTCGGCGAGGAGATCCAGGATCTCCTTCAGCGTCATGTTGCGGTGGCCCAGGATGTACTTCTCGCCGACCTTGCCCTTCTCGGCCGCCAGCAGGTGCCCCTGCGCGACGTCGCGGACGTCCACGAGGTTCAAGCCCGTCTTGACGTATGCGGGCATCTTGCGGTTGAGGAAGTCGACGATCATCTTGCCCGTGGGCGTCGGTTTGACGTCGAGCTCTCCCACGGGTGTCGACGGGTTCACGATCACGACCGGCACCCCGCGTGCGGCCGCCTTGTCGGCCTCGCGCTCCGCGAGGTACTTGCTGCGCTTGTAGTTTCCGATCATGCGCTCGAGCGACACGGGCGTCTCTTCGTCCGCTGAGCCGCCCTTGACCAGTCCCAAGGCACCGACGGAGCTCGTATAGACGACGCGCTCGACGCCGACGTCCTCGGCAGCCGACAAGATCGCACGGGTTCCATCGACGTTGGTGCGGATCAGGTCTTCCGGGTCCTTGCAGTAGAGCCGGTAGTCCGCCGCGCAGTGGTAGAGCTGCGCAACGCCGTCCATCGCGGCGCGCAGGGAAGCTTCGTCGCGCAGGTCGCCCACCGCACGCTCGATCTCGAGATCTTCGAGGTTGGAGAGATCGCTGCCCTCGCGAACCAGGCAGCGCACGGCGTCACCGCGCGCCAGAAGCGCGCGCACGACGTGGGCGCCGACGAAACCCGTACCGCCCGTGACGAGGAACAAGCCGCTATCCCACTACCCGAAAATATTCCACGCCGCCATGCGCAACATGTCCTTGGGGCTCTTGCCGAGGTCCTTGACGACGGAGGCCTCGAAGCCGGAGTGCATGGCGCAGTTCTGGCACTTGGGGTCGAGGCGCGACTCCCAGTAGTCCCAGTCGGTGCCGTTCCAGAACTCATCCCACGTGTCGTAGAACTTCTCGCCGATGAGGTAGCAGGGACCCTTCCAACCGTTGGGCGTGTACGTGACCGTGCTCCACGGCGAGCACTTGTAGTCGCGCATGCCGGCGGCGAACTCGAGGAACATCGGCGTCGACTGCAGCCGGTACTTTTTCGAGATCTCCAGGATGCGCTTGAACTTGCGCTCGGTGTCCTGGCGCGTGAGGAACATGTCCTCCTTGACCGTCTCGTACTGGTAGCCGGGCGAGATGAGCAGACCGTCGATGCCGAGATCGCTAACGAACTCGCACAGCTCCTCGACCTCGTCGATCTTCGTCTCCTTGAACACGGTCGTGTTGGTAACGACGTGGTATCCGAGCTTCTTGGCCTTCTTGATCGCTTCGATGGCCTTGTCGAAGACGCCCTTGCGGTCCACGACGTAGTCGTGTGTCTCGCGCATGCCGTCGAGGTGCACGTTGATGCTCATCCGCTTGTGCGGCGGAATCACGCCGAACACCTTCTCGTCCATCAGCAACGCGTTGGTGCAGAGGTAGATGTGGCGCTTGCGCTTGATGATGCCCTCGATCAGCTCAGGCAGCTCGGGGTAGAGGGTGGGCTCTCCGCCGCAAATGGAAACGGCGGGTGCCTGGCTCTCGTCCACGGCCTGCAGGCACTTCTCGAGCGGCAGACGGTCCTTGAGCTTGCCCGTGTGGCGCTCGGTCGAGCAACCCAGGCACGCCAGGTTGCAGGTGTAGAGCGGCTCGAGCATGAGCACGAACGGGTAGCGCTTCTGGCGCTTGAGGCCGTTGCGCACCTGGTGCTTGATCATGTCGACGGTGATGTGAACGGGGAATCGCATTGGAGGCTAGTCCGCATGTTGCATGAAGCGCGCGTCATGGACAACACGAGCGTTGACCGTACAACGCGTTGAGTCCGCTTCGGCTGCACTCGAGAAATCTACAGGGTGTCCTCGCGCCGGATTCGGGCACGAGGTCGAAGCCGAGGTTCCGAGGCGATGCCGATGAGCATCGCCGAGCGGTTCTCGGCAAAGAGATCGGGTTCGAAGACAAGCGAGGACCGCGCGATTCCACGTCAGTTCATACAACATGCGGGCTCGTCTCATTCCGCACCGGTGCGGTCGTGATGCACGGCCAGCGCCAGCAGCGGGAACTGCGTCGCATAGAGGTGATAGCGCAAGTAGAAGACGCGCGGGAAGCCGGTTCCGGTCCACTGTTCGTCGTACCAGGAGCCGTCTTCGAGCTGGGTCTTCAGCAGGTAGTCGAGCCCGCGCCGAACAACCTCGGAGTCGAGGTCATCGACGGCGAAGAGGCCAAGCAGCGCCCACGCGGTCTGCGCCGCGGTGCTCTCCCCGACGCCGCGCGCGCTGGGATCGTCATAGGACAGCAGGGACTCGCCCCAGCCGCCGTCCTCGTTCTGGAACCGGCGCAGCCAGTCCGCGGCCTTCTGCATCCGCGGATCCTGTGGGTCCTCGCCAACGGCGCGCAGGCCCTGGAGCGCGAGCCACGTGCCGTAGATGTAGTTGACGCCCCAACGGCCGAACCAGCTCCCGTCCTCTTCCTGCTTGGCGTACATGTAGCCGACGGCGCGGCGCACGGCGGAATCGTCGTTCGCGAAGCCGAGACCGTGCAGAGCCTCCAGCACGCGGCCGGTGATGTCCTCGCAGCTCGGATCGAGCATCGCGTTGTGGTCGGCGAAGGGGACGTGCGTGAGGTACTCGCGATCGCAGTCCTTGTCGAAGGCCGCCCAGCCGCCGTCCCTGTTCTGCATCGCCATCAGCCATGTAGTGGCGCGGCGGATGGCGTCCTGGCGCCGCTGCTCCTCCTTCTCGTCCGGGAAGCGCACCTTCGCCAACGCGAGCAACACCTCGGCGGTGTCGTCGTTGTCGGGATAGAACTCGTTGGCGTACTCGAAGTACCAGCCGCCCGGCTCCACGCCCTTGACCTTCACGGCCCAGTCGCCGACGTGCGTGACCTCGTGGTCGAGCAGCCACCGTGCGCAACGCAAGGCGTCCGGGTGATCCGATGCGACGCCCGCTTCCAGCAGGACGTTGAGCACCTGGGCGGTGTCCCAGAGCGCGGAGAAGCAGGGCTGCACCCGCAGCGTGTCGTCTTCTTCGATCTCGAGCTTCTCGAGCTCGTGGATCTGCTGGACGAGCTCGGGATGGTCCATCGGGTAGCCGAGACAGCGGAACGCGATGATCGTGTTGATGATGGGCGGGAAGATCGCGCCCAGCCCATCGCTCATCTTCAACCGCTCGAGCGTCCACTGCTCGCAACGCTTGATGCCCCAGCGCCGGAACGGCGTGATGCGGAACTTCTCGGCGAGCTTGAAGAACTTGTCCACGCCCGCGAAGAAGCGCGTCCAGCCCGTGCGCTTGCCGGTGTACTTCGTGATGTCCGACGGCCCGGCCGTGTTCTCGATGAGCAGCTCGCGGATGTTGGCGTACTCGGGCACCGCACAGTGCGGCTTGTAGGCCGAGATGATCGCGAGCGGCACGACGATCGCGCGCGACCACGAGGACATCTCGTAGATGTTGAAGGCGAACCACTTGGGAAACAGGATGATCGACGGCGGGACCGTCGGGCACTTGTTCCAGTCGTACTGGCCGAAGATCGACAAGTAGATCTTCGTGAACGAGTTGGTCGCCTCGATGCCGCCCATCTCGAGAATCGCGTCGCGCGCCTTCTTCATGTGCGGCGCTTGTGGGTCATCGCCCAGCATCTTCAAGACGAAATAGGCCTTCACCGACGCGCTCGGCTCGGGCGGACCACCGGGGTAGATCGCCCAGCCGCCGGTCTCGATCTGCTTGCGGCGGATGTACTCGCCTGCCTTGGCGATCTTGGGTGCGACCTCGTCGGTGCCCTGCCCCTGAGTTATGCCCGTCCGGCCGATGAAGTGCATGGTGAGCACGTACTCGGACTCGAGGATCGTGTCGCCCTCGAGTTCCGCGCACCACTCGCCGTCGGCGTCCTGGATCGACCAGAGGTACGAGATGGCATCTCGGACCGCGGCGCGTCCGGACCGCGAGCCGTCCGCAGCGGCGGCCCGGGATCCCTCCGGCGTGACGGTCGTGTCAGTCATCGCACCCAACATTTCCGTCGCCGTCTTCCCGCGAGTCAAGGTTCGTCCACCAACAGCGAAGTGACGGCCGAGTGACCTGCGAAGTTTCGTTGCTTTTCGTCCCTAGAAATGGGGGTCTGTGCACCGTCGTCCGAACAGGCGTACGCACGACCCCCTGGTATCCTTCGCTCGCCGGCAGTTCGACGCCTCTGGAGTCTCCCGATGTCTCGACTTCTCGTCGCGGGCCTGCTCGCAGGCCTCGCGTTCTGTGCGGCCCCCGGCGCCGCGTCCGCCAACCCGGCCGATGCCGCCAAGGGCACCGCCAAGCCTCCGTCAAAGACAGAGACGGCGACACAGCTCGTCGCGCGCCTGCAGAGCAAGCTGCTCACGGTGATGCAGCGCGCCAAGCAGCTCGGCTTCGAGGGGCGCCGCAAGGAGCTGGGCCCGATCATCCGTGAGACACACTACATCGCGGCCATCGCGCGTCTCACCGTCAGCCGCTATTGGAAGAACCTGACCAAGGACCAGCAGAAGCTGCTCGTGAAGACGTTCGGGGACCTGAGCGTCGCCAACTATGCCTCGAAGTTCGACGGCTTCAACGGCGAGCGTTTCGCGCGTGTCGCCGAGAAGAAGTCGGGCAAGAGCACGATCGTCCGCACGACGATCACGAAGACCAACGGCAAGAAGCACACGCTCGACTACACGCTCCGCCAGGTCAAGGGCAAGTGGCGCATCCTCAACATCACGGCCGACGGCGTCAGCGATCTGGCGACCAAGAAGGCCGAGTACGGCTCCGTCATGGGCAGCGGCGGCTTCAATGCCCTCATCAACAAGCTGCGCGCCCAGATCAAGCGCTACGAATCGGGCGGCTAGCGGCGGACGCGCTCCGTGAGCGAGGACGATCAACACGATCACGGCTGGCGGCGCTTTCTCGCGCGCTGGGTCGACGGCGTCGCGAAACGCGCCCTCTGGGTAGCGGTAGCGCTGCTGCTCGTGTCCTACGCCGCGCTCCACGTCACGATCACGAAGATCAAGGTCAACACGAACCGCGAGAAGATGCTCTCGGCGGATCTTCCGTTCCGAAAGGCGGAGAACCGCCGACACGAGCTGTTCCCCAAGGACGTCGACAATCTCGCGCTGGTGATCGAGGGCGCGACGCCCGAAGACGCACGCGCCGGCGCACTGGCCCTCGCGGAGCGCTTGCGCGCGCGCGACGATCTCTTCCGCAACGTCTACGTACCGCGCGCGGACAAGTTCCTCGAAGATCGCGGCCTGCTGTACCTCGACACGGACGAGCTCGAGGATCTCTCCCAGCGCCTCGCCGAGGTGCAGCCGTTCCTTGGACGCCTGACGGGCGATGAGAGCCTCCGCGGCCTGTTCGACCTGCTGGAGCAGGCGATCGAAGCGGACAAGGACGGCACCGACGTCGACCTGACGCGCGTGGTGGAACGCGTGACCGAAGGCATCGACGCCGCGCTCGCCGCCGAGCCGTACCGCCTCTCCTGGCAGGCGCTCATGCAGGACGAGCCGCTGACGCGCGACGACGAGCGCCAGTTCATCCTCGCCCAGCCCGTGCTCGACTATGGCAAGCTCCTGCCCGCGACGAGCGCGCTGGACTTCGTCCGCACTACGGCCGACGACCTCGCGAAGGACGCGGACGCGGGCATCCGCGTGCGCATCACCGGCGGGCTCGCCATGGCGACGCAGGAGCTGCAGACCGTGAGCCGCGGCGCGGAGTGGTTCGGCCTGGGCGTCTTCCTCGCCATCGGCGTGATCCTCTATGCGGGCTTGCGGTCGGGGCGCCTCGTTGCCGCGTCGTTGATCACGCTCGTCGCGGGTCTGGCTTGCACCGCGGGCTTCGCCACGATCGCTATCGGCCACCTGAACCTCGTGTCCGTCGCGTTCGGGATCCTCTACATCGGCCTGGGGATCGACTACGCCATCCACCTAACGCTGCGCTACCGCGAGGGCATCCGTAACGGCCGCGATCACGGCGACGCGCTGCGCCGCGCGGCGCAAGACGTCGGCGGTTCGCTGGTTCTCTGCACGCTCAGCACGGCGCTCGGCTTCTACGCCTTCGTGCCGACCGCCTACTCCGGCGTCTCGGAGCTCGGGTTGATTTCGGGCACGGGCATGTTCATCAGCTTGTTCCTCAACCTGACGCTGCTGCCAGCACTGCTGACGCTGATGCCGCTGCGCTCGGTGAAGGCGCGCGAGACGCGCGAGCACGGCCCGCTCTACGAGTCCGTGACGACCTTCCCCGTCCGGCGCCACCGCCCCATCCTCGTCGCGAGCGTCATCCTCGGACTAGCCGGCTCGATGATCATCCCGAGGATCCGATTCGACTGGAATCCGCTGAACCTGCGCGACCGGTCGACGGAGTCCGTCGCGACCTTCGACGAACTGCTCCGTACGAGCGAGACGCCGCCCTGGAACCTCGACATCCTCGCAGCGGACGCCGGCACGGCGCGGGCGACGGCAGAACGCGTGAAGGCACTGCCGGAGGTCGACAAGGCCATTCACGTCGAGAGCTTCGTGCCAGACGACCAGGACGAGAAGCTGATCGTCATCGAGGACACCGCGCTGATCCTCGGACTCGACGTGCTCTCCCCCGGTGCCACGGATGCGCCCAATGTGGCAGACAACGTGGCGGCGGCGAGATCCCTGCGCGAAGCGCTTGCGGCCTACGGGCAGCGCACAACAGGCGGCACGGACCGCGAGGCGGCCGCGAAGCTCGCATCCACGCTGCAGCGGCTGGAGGCGCGCACGGAGCCGGCGCTCTTCGACAAGCTCTCGGTGAGCCTGCTCGCCACGTTGCCCGCCAACATGCAGCGGCTGCGCACCTCGCTCGAAACCGAGGGCTTCGCGCGGAGCGACCTGCCGGCCCATCTCGTTGATCGCTGGGTGGCCACAGACGGTACGCATCGCGTTCAGGTCTACGCGAAGAAGGACCTGTCGGATCCGGACGCGTTGGAGGCCTTCGTCGACGCGACGCGCGCTGTGGCACCGAACGCATCAGGCAGTCCGGTCGTGATGCTCGAGTCCGGTCGCGCGGTGGCCGGTGCGTTTCGGCAGGCACTCCTGGTGGCGGTCATCGCGACGGGCCTCGTGCTCTTGCTGATGCTGCGCAACCTCGTGGACGTGCTCTTCGTGATCGTGCCGCTCTTGCTGGCCGCCGTGCTCACCGCCGCGTCCATGATCCTGCTGAAGGTGCCGTTCAACTTCGCCAACGTGATCGCGTTGCCGTTGCTGCTCGGCATCGGTGTCGACGACGGCATCCACATGGTCGACCGCGCGCGCCACGGTCTCGGCGGCGGTGACGTGAACCCGCTGCAGACGAGCACGGCGCGAGGCGTGATCTTCACGACGCTGACGACGTCGGTGAGCTTCGGCCAGCTCGCGCTCTCACCGCACCCCGGCACGGCCAGCCTCGGCCTCCTGCTCAGCAGCGGCATGGGCTTCCTGCTGCTCTCGACGCTCGTCGTGATTCCGGCGTTGTTGGCATGGTCGGCAAAGCGTTCGCAGGAGACGAGTGCGGCGTGAGTACGATGAACCGGAGGAGGCAGGGCTTGGCTCGATTCGCGGCAATCCTGCTGCTCGTCCTGCCGTGCGGCGGTTGCCGCCAGCTCGACCAGCGCCTGTTCGACATGAACATGGGGCTGGCGACGCACGTCTTCCAGCCGGTGTCGCGGGCGTATCAGAAGGTCGTCCCCAAGCCCATTCGCTCGGGCCTCCGCAACGTGAGCGACAACCTGCGCTACACCGACGTCATGGTGCAGAACGCCTTGCAAGGCAAGGTCGATCGCGCGTTCTCCGACGCCGGACGCATGGCGATCAACTGGGTCTGCTTCTTCGGTCTCTTCGATGCGGCCACCGACATCGGCATTCCGAAGTACGACGAGGACTTCGGCCAGACGCTGGGCTTCCACGGCGTGGCGCCGGGCCCGTACTTCAACATGCCGTTCTTCGGCCCCACCACGCTCCGTGACGTATGGCAGTACCCCGCGCGAATCGCGACGAACCCGATGACCTGGGGCGTCGACAACGCCGCCATCACCTGGACCACGGCCGTCGTGACGTACTTCTTCCAGCGCTTCGACGATGTGGAGAATCTCGACCCGGTTCTCGAAGCGGTCGACCCGTACGAGTTCACGAAGAAGGCCTTCCTGGAGCGCCGCGAGTTCCTCATCCACGACGGCAATCCGCCCAAGAAGGCCGAAGACGACGCGGAGATCGACGAGGCGCTGGAGGGGCTGGAGGACCTCGAAGACGGCGACATGGAGGGTCTCGACGACTTCGAGGGCCTCGATGATCTGGAGGAGAGCGGCGACGAAGGTACGAACGGCGATCTGGATGATCTCGAGGGGCTCGATGATCTGGAGGACGAAGGCGCCTTCCCGGGCGAAGATGGCGGCGCCGCAGGCCCTGAGCGAGTCGAAGGGCTTCCCCCGCCGAAGATCATCCGACGCAGCGAGCGCATTCGCGACGTCATCGGGCCCCGCCGGCGTACGGCACCGGGCATCGATTGGTCCCAGGTCGAGACCCCGAAGAGCAGCAACCCGCAGCTGCCACCGCCCGTCGTGAGAAAGCGATGAAACTGCGCCGCGCCTACAACGTCCTGAGCTGGATTGCCGGCATCGCCGGCGTCGGGCTCTTCGTCTGGCTGTTCAGCTCGACGGACGTGGTCGGATCCCTCGCCTCGCTGCCGCCCGTGCTGTGGCTCTCGATCCCGCTCTACTTCGTGCCGCTGGCGGCCGCGGTCATCGGCGTGGCGAAGTCGATTCCCACCGCATCGGGCTCGCGCATCCCGCCGTTCTTCCCGCTGTTCACAATCCGGCTCGCGGGGGAAGCGGTGAACAACGGGCTCGCGTCGGCCTACATCGCCGGTGAGCCGGTGAAGGGTCTCCTTGCCGTGCGCTACGGCGTCCGTCCGCGTTCCGGCCTGGCCCTCGCCATGATCGGCAAGACGACGAACATGGCGGGCGAGCTGTTGTGGCTCATCCTCGGCATCGTCGTGGCCGCGGCGATGTTCGGTGGCGGGACGCCTGTCGTGTCCATGCTGGTCACGATCACGGTTGTCGGCGGCGTCATCGTCGCGCTCGGGATCATCGTGCAGCAGAACCGCTTCCTCGGTCGCGGCATGCGCCTCATCCAGGCGATCCGCCTCGGCCCGCGCAAGCTCTGGGATCGTGCGTTGCCCGCCGCCGACGCGATCGACGACGAGATCAAGAGCTACTACAAGACGCAGCGCGGCGACTTCGTGGCCGCCGTGTTCTGGGGTGCGATGAACTGGCTGCTCGGCACGTTCGAGATCTGGGCCTTCCTCGTACTCGCGACGGACGTTCCGAATCCACTCGCCCTGGCACTGGTGCTCGAGTGCGGCATCGCCGTCGTGAAGGCGGCAAGCTTCATCGTGCCCGCCTCGATCGGCGCCCAGGAGGGTGGCATCGTGTGGCTGTTCGGCGCGACCGGCATCGGCGCGGAGATGGGCATGACCTACGCCGTCTTCCGGCGCTTCCGCGAGATGATCTGGATCGGGCTGGGCTTCCTGGCGCTCTGGTGGCACCTGCGTCGCGGCGCAGCGCTCCGCGTCGAGCCCCAGGCGAGCGCGAGCTGACCGGAGCCTGTCCATCACCAACGACGCACCGAGATCCGTACGCACCGCCGTGATCGTCGCCGCCGGCAAGGGCACGCGGCTCGAAGGCGGTGACGACATCCCGAAGCCGCTCCAGCGCGTTGTACGGGTTCCGCTCATCGCGCGCGTGATGCGCTCGGCAGCGCAAGCTGGCATCCGGCGCTTCATCGTCGTCATCGGCTTCCGCGCCGACGACATGCGCCGGGCACTACCGGCCTGCGTGCCGGCAGACTGCGAGCTCGAGCTGATCGAGAACCCGCGCTTCGACGATCCCAACGGCGTCTCGCTGGCGGCCGGCGTCGCGGATCTCGAGGAGCCGTTCGCGCTCCTCATGGCAGATCACCTCTTCACACCGGATCGGCTTCGCGCAGCACGCGAGCAGTACGCGCGGACGGGACGCAACCTGCTCGTCGTCGAGTCGAAGGCGACCTTCGACGGCGACCTCGACGACGCCACGCTCGTACGGATCGAAGGCGAGCGCATCACGGCGATCAACAAGCACCTCGACGAGTACGACGCGATCGACACCGGCATGTTCGTCCTCGATGCCCCCGCCGTGCGCGACGCGCTTGCACGCGCCGGTGAAGCACCCAGCATCTCCGACGGCATGCGCGGGCTCGCGGAAGCCGGCGTGTTCGATGCCTTCGAGATGGCCACGGGTCACTGGCAAGACGTGGACACGCCCGAAGACATTCAAGCCGCCGAACGAATGCTCTATGCCGCGCTGCGCAAGCCCAACGACGGCTTCCTCGCAACGCACGTCAACCGGCGCATCAGCCTCGCCCTGAGCACACGCATCTGGCGCTTCGGTGTAACGCCGAACATCTCCACGGTGCTCACGCTGTTCATCGGACTGGCCGCGGGCTGGGCGTTCGCCCAGAGCAGCGGCGTGGTCTGGGGGTTGATCGGCGCCACGCTGTTCCAGCTGCAGTCGATCCTCGACGGGGTCGACGGGGAGCTTGCGCGCCTGCTGCACAAGGAGAGCCGGCTCGGATTCTGGCTCGATGTCGTGTGCGACAACCTCACGCACATGGCCGTGTTCGGCGGCATTGCGCTGGGCCAGATCGTCGACGGCCCGCCGGGCCCCTGGGAGGTCCTCGGCATCATGGCCGTCGCGGGCGTTGCGGTGAGCTTCCTCGTCACCGCGCCATTGATCAACCAGCCGCGCCGTAAAGGTGCGGGCAAGCCCGGGGCGCTCGAGAAGATCGCGGACGGGCTGGCCCGCCGGGACTTCACCTACCTGCTTTTTCCGCTCGCCGCCTTGCGCTGGCTGGGAGGATTTCTGTGGGCCGCCGCGATCGGAACTTGGGTCTACGCGGCCATCATCTGGGGTTTGCGGTGGAACGCGCGGCGCCGGCTCGCGGCCGACACCGCTTCGATGTGAGAATAGGTGCCATGCGTCTCGCCATCATCGTCGTTGCGTTGACCGGTGTGGGGTTCGGCCTCGCCTGGAGCCTCGGGTGCTGCAGCTCGCCGGATGCCGAGTCCCTGGATGAAGGAGCCATCGAGGTCGTGAGCGGCGATCCGACGGCCGGCGTCGAGGGCCCTGCCCCGGCGACCGCCCCGGCTCCGGACGCCCCGGCTCCGGGCGCCCCGGCTTCTGGCACGCCGGCCCCGACGCCCACGACACCTACCAAGGAGCCGGCACCGGCCCCGCATCCGTCGGGCCTGCCGCCGCCGCGTGTCGTCACGTCCAACGGCGCAAGGCATGCGCCGCAGCAGGCGGCTCCCGCGAAGCCGGCGGACCCCACGCCGGCCCCGGCTCCGGCCCCGGCACCTGCCGCATCCGCGCCGACGCCGGTCCCGTCCGACATGAAGTACAGCGCGCTCAAGATCAAGAGCGTGAAGGGTGGCCAGCTCGTCTACGCCGCGCACGGCACGCCGGACGGATTCGTCCAGATGCTCGGCGACTTCGAGAACGCGCTCGGCAACCGTGCCTGGGCCCAGACGTACGAGACCCTGGAGCGCAGCGCCGACCGCGTCGTCGCCAAGTGGAAATTTCGCGGGAAGATGGGCATCAACCCGACGGTGCACATCGAATTCGTGACAACGAAGCGAAGCGAGGCGGGCGCCACCGTCGAGTTCAAGCTCGTCAAGAAATCCCTCGGCATCGCCAGCTTCTTCGGCGACTTCAAGATCACGCGGCTGCCCGGCACGCCGCCCCGCGTGCAGGTCGTGCAGCGGCAGTTCATCGACAGCGGCATCTCGTTCGCGAATGCCAGCGCCGAGGACATCGAGAAGGGCCTTCGTGAAGACGCGCGCCTCATCCGCTTGTGGATGGAGAAGCGCACCGCGAAGAAGTGAGGTCGTACTCTTGAACGCGACAACGATTCAGCCGGCCCAAGGCCGGCTCGGCGTGCTCTTGCCCGGCATGGGTGCCGTCACGAGCACGTTCATCGCCGGCATGGCGATGCACCGCCAGGGGCTGGGTGACATGGTCGGCTCGCTCACCCAGATGCAGACCCTGCGTCTCGGCAAGCGCTACGAGGGGCGCCGTCCGCTCATCAAGGACTTCGTGCCGCTGGCCGACACGAACGACCTTGTGTTCGGTGGATGGGACATCTTCCCCGACTCGATGTACGAGACCGCGCTCAACGCAGGCGTGTTCCCGGCGGCGACCATCGAACCCGTCCGTGACGCGCTGTCCGAGATCAGCCCGATGCCCGCGGTGTTCGACCCGAACTACGTCCGCCGTCTTGACGGCCCGCACGTCAAGCGCGCTGCCACGAAGTGGGACCTCGCGCGCATGCTCATGGACGACATCGAGGCGTTCAAGCAAGCCCACAACCTCGACCGCGTCGTAATGGTCTGGTGCGGCTCTACGGAGGTCTACCAGGAGGAGGCGGTCGTCCACTCGAGCGTGGAGACGCTCGAACAGGGACTCAAGGCGAACGACCCCGGCATTCCGCCTTCGATGATCTATGCCTACGCCGCGGTGAAGCTCGGCATCCCGTACGCCAACGGCGCGCCCAACCTCAGCGGCGACGTACCTGCCATGGTCGAGCTCGCCAACGAGACGAAGACCCCCATCAGCGGCAAGGACTTCAAGACCGGGCAGACCTTGATGAAGACCGTGCTCGCGCCCGGACTTCACGCGCGCATGCTCGGGCTCCAGGGCTGGTACTCGACGAACATCCTCGGCAACCGCGACGGGGAGGTGCTCGACGATCCCGGCTCCTTCGAGGCCAAGGAGAAGAGCAAGATGTCCGTGCTCGACTCCATCCTCGAGCCGAGCCTCTACCCCGCGCTATACGGTGACTACGCGCACAAGGTGCGCATCGACTACTACCCGCCGCGCGGGGACGCCAAGGAAGGCTGGGACAACATCGACATCTTCGGCTGGATGGGCATGCCCATGCAGATCAAGATCAACTTCCTCTGCCGCGACTCGATCCTGGCCGCGCCGATCGTCCTGGACCTCGCGCTCTTCCTGGATCTCGCCAAGCGCGCCGAGCTGAGCGGCATCCAGGAGTGGCTGTCCTTCTACTTCAAGTCCCCGCAGCACCGTGCGGACCTGACTCCACAGCACGACCTCTTCAAGCAGCACCTGAAACTCGAGAACACCTTGCGCGTGCTCATGGGCGAAGAGGTGCTCGACCACGCCGGTCTCGACTACTACGACGACGAGAAGGGCCGGTCGATCAAGGGCGAGCCGCCGCGGCGGCTCGAGCGCAAGAGCGAAACGGAGTCCGAGGCAAGGTCCTGAGCGGCCGCCCACGGACAGCACCATCCGAGCCGGACCATGAAGGCCACTGCCCGCGCCACCAGCAACATCGCGCTGATCAAGTACTGGGGAAAGCGTGACATCACGTTCAACCTCCCGGCTACCGGCTCGATCTCGGTCACGCTCGACGGTCTCGCCACGACGACGACCGTCGAGTTCGACGAGGGATGCGAGTCCGACGAGATCCTGCTGAACGGCGCACCGGCGGGCGATGCGGGAGCGCGCGTCACCAAGTTCCTCGACCTCGTGCGCGCGAAGTACGGGGTGAGCGCGCACGCGCGCGTCGAGACCCACAACGACTTCCCCACGGGCGCCGGCCTCGCGTCCTCGGCGTCCGGCTTTGCGGCCTTGGCACTGGCGTGCAACGAGGCGCTCTCGCTGGGGCTCCCCACACCTGCGCTCTCGGCGCTTGCACGGCGCGGCTCCGGGTCGGCGGCGCGCTCGCTCCTCGGCGGTTTCGCCGAGATGCTGCCGGGCACGAGTCCCGATGGTGCCGATGCGTACGCCGTACCGTTGGCGGACCCGGGGCACGTGCCCATGAACATGCTCATCGCCGTGACGTCGAGCGGACCCAAGAAGGTCGGCTCGACCGAGGGCATGCAGCGCACCGAAGAGACTTCGCCGTATCACCCGGCCTGGGTCGCGGCCACGACGCAAGACCTGGACGCGATGCGCAGGGCCATCGCGGACGCGGTGCTCGAAGAGATCGGCACGCTGGCCGAGTCCAACTGCCTGCGCATGCACGCCTCCATGCTCGGCGCACGGCCCCCGCTGCTCTACTGGAACAGCGCAACGGTCGCGGCCATCCACACCGTGTGGGGCCTGCGCGAGCGCGGCATCGGCGCGTGGTTCACGATCGACGCGGGGCCGCAGGTGAAGGTGATCTGTTCGCCGATCGACGCCAAAGCCGTCGAGTCCGCTCTGCGAAACACGCCCGGCGTGACCGACGTCATCCTGACAGCGCCAGGCGCCGGCGCATCCATCGTGGAAAGCGTATCTTGAAGATCGTTGCCCGTGCGCCCGCCAAGCTGGTGCTCTTCGGAGAGTACGCCGTACTCGAGGATGCACCCGCGATCGTCGCAGCGGTAGATCGCTGCGCGGTCGTCACCGTCGAACCGCACGACGAGACGGTGATCGCGTCGGACCTCGGCACGGATGCCGGCGATGCGTGGTACGCCGCGTGGCGCGAAGCCTCTGCGCTCGACGTGCCCGCGATGCATGTCGACCTCAGCACGGCCGAGTTCTATGCGAACGGCGGCGGCGAGAAGCTGGGCATCGGCTCGAGCGCAGCGCTTGCCGTTGCGATGGGCGCCGCGGCTCGGCGCGCCGCCGGCGAAGCACCCGACGACGACGCGGCGTTCGCGGCAGATCTGGACACCCACCACCGTCTCCAGGGCGGTGGCGGCAGCGGCATCGACGTCGCAGCGAGCTTTCATGGCGGTGTGATCGCCTGGTGGAAGAGCCGGCGCATGGAGCGCCTTGCCTGGCCGGAGGGTCTGCACTTCGCATGCGTGTGGACGGGCGCGTCGGCATCGACGGCCGACATGCTCGCGCGCGTACGAGAGTTCGAGCGCACGCAGCCTGACGCATACGCTGCGTGCATCGAAGCCATGAGCCGCATCAGTGGAGAAGCGCTCGCGGCCTTCCGCGCGGGGCGCGTCACTGACATCGTGGCGCAGACCGCGGCGTACAGCGACGCAATGTCCGCTTTCGGCAGAGAGGCCGGGGCCCCGATCGTGTCAGAGGCCCACGCGGCGCTCGCAAAGCTCGCGGCGGGCCTGGACGTGAGTTACAAGCCTTCCGGCGCCGGAGGCGGCGATGTCGGCCTCCTCTTCAGTACATCAAGGGCGCGCCTTCAAGAGGCGTGCGAGCAATGCCTTACGGCGGGCTACCCGATCGTGAACGTGCGGATTCACGACCAGGGCGTTACCGTTTCGGACTCCTGAGGGGCAACACAGATGGCCAGGACGTCACGCATTCCGGGCTTCTACAAGCAGTCCGTCTCCGAGCGTCTCTCGGTGCTCGAAGAGCTGGGTCTGCTGAGTGAAGACGATCTGCGAATCCTCTTCGAGGGCACCAGCGTCCTCGATTCGAAGGCCGCCGACCGCTTGATCGAGAACGTCATCGGCGTCCACGGACTGCCGATGGGGCTCGGTCTCAACTTCCTGATCAACGATCGGGAGTATGTCGTACCGATGGTCGTCGAAGAGCCTTCCATCGTGGCGGCCGTCAGCTCGGCGGCGAAGACCATGCGCGCGGGCGGCGGCATCCGGTGTCGCAGCACGGACCCGATGCTCATCGGCCAGATCCAGGTCGTGAACGTCAAGGATACGAAGCGCGCCGAAGAGAACGTGCTCGAAGCACGCAAACAGATCCTCGACCTCGCCAACAGCATGCACCCGAACATGGTGGCGCGGGGCGGCGGTGCACGCAGCCTGGAGATCCGCATCCACCCGGCGACGAGCACGGGCCCCGAGATGTTCATCGTCCACCTGATCGTCGATACGCGCGACGCCATGGGTGCGAACCTCGTCAACAGCATGTGCGAAGAGGTCGCGCCGCTCGTCGAGCAGCTCACCGGCGGCAAGGTCTTCCTGCGCATCCTCTCGAACCTCGTGGATCGCTCGATGGTCCAGGCCGAGGTCGTCGTGCCCGTCGAGGAACTGAGCAGCAACGGCTATTCGGGCGAAGAGGTCCGCGACGGCATCATCCTGGCCAACCGCTTCGCCGAGGTCGACCCCTACCGCGCCACGACACACAACAAGGGCATCATGAACGGCATCGACGCCGTCGCGGTGGCCACCGGCAACGACTGGCGCGCGATCGAGGCGTCCGTGCACGCGTACGCCGCGCGGCGCGGTCGCTACAGCGCACTCACACGCTGGTGGAAGACCAAGGACGGTGACCTGGCGGGCGCGCTCGAGGTCCCGCTCAAGGTCGGTACCGTCGGCGGGCAGATGCAGTCGAACCCGGCTGCCGGCGTAGCCCATCGCGTGCTCGGTACGACGTCGGCGCGCGAGCTGGCCGAGGTCATGTGCGCCGTCGGACTCGCGCAGAACTTCTCCGCCCTACGTGCCTTGAGCACCGACGGCATCCAGCGCGGCCACATGTCACTGCATGCGCGCAGCGTCGCGGTCGCCGCGGGTACGCCGCCGGATCACTTCGAAGACGTGGTGCAGCGGCTGATCGAGGACGGCACGATCAAGGTGTGGCGCGCGCAGGAGATCCTGCAGGAGGTGCAGGCCGACGCAGGAGAGGAGTGCATGAGCAGCAGCAAGTGCCCTGCAGCCGAGGGCAAGGACGTCGGCGTGGGCTACGGCAAGGTGATCCTGCTGGGCGAGCACGCCGCGGTCTACGGCCGGCACGCGCTCGCGGCGCCGGTCGACCTCGCGATGCGCGCGTGGATCGAGCCGCGCGACGAGGACGTGCACTTCATCGTCCCGCACTGGAACGTCACCGAGAGCATGGAGATCGGGGCGGAGCCGCGCAACAGCCTGCAGAAGTCGCTGCAGATGATCATGGGCGAGCTCGGCCTGGCCGAACAGCCGCTCGCGATCCACATGCAGGCGGGCGTCCCGCGCGCGATGGGTCTCGGCGGCTCCGCCGCCTTGGCCGTCGCGGTGATTCGCGCGCTCGCCAATCACTTCAAGCTCGACCTCACGGACGACGCGGTGAACCGCCTCGCCTACAAGGCCGAGCAGAACGCCCACGGCAAGGCGTCGGGCATCGACAACTCGGTCGCGACGTACGGCCGCCCGATCCTCTTCCGCCGCGGCAACCCGCCGGAGACCCGCGACGTCACGGTCGGCAAGCCCACTTCGCTCGTGGTCGGCATGAGCCGCCGCGAGGGCTTGACTGCGAGCATGGTGTCGAAGGTTGCGCAGGCCTATGACGCCTCGCCCGCGTTGTATGAACGCATCTTCGACGAGATCGACATGCTGACGCTGCAGGGCGCGAAGGAGCTGGAAGCCGGCAACTTCGAGGAGCTCGGCCGGCTGATGAACCTGTGCCACGGTCTCCTCAACGCGTTGCAGGTCTCGACCAGCCACCTCGAGGAGATGGTCGAGATCGCGCGCAACCATGGAGCCCTGGGCGCCAAGCTCACCGGGGCCGGCGGCGGCGGCGCGATCGTCGCGCTCGCCCCCGAGGACCCGGAGCGGATCGCGCAGGCCCTGCGCGGCGCGCGCTACCGGACGTTCACAATGGAGCTGGGCGCGAAGCGGGACACGCCGTGAACAACCCGCACCCCAAGGTCTCCTTCGACGACGAGCCGCTGATCGTCGTCGACGAGGACAACAACGTCCTCGAGTACCGCGAGAAGGCGGAGTGCCACGAAGGCGAGGGGATCCTCCACCGCGCGTTCTCGGTGTTCTTGTTCAACGCCGAGGGCAAGGTACTGCTCCAGCAGCGCGCGGCCGACAAGCCGCTGTGGCCGTTGTTCTGGTCGAACAGCTGCTGCAGCCACCCACGCCGCGGGGAGACGGAAGCCGAGGCGGCTGTGCGCCGGATCCACGAGGAGCTCGGCGTCGAGACCGAGCTCGAGTACGTCTACACGTTCACCTACCACGCGCCGTACCTGGACATCGGCTCCGAGCGCGAGGTGTGCGCGGTGTTCCTGGGCCGCGTCGACGGCGAGATCACGGCGAACGAGACGGAGATCGCCGACTGGAAGTGGGTGACGGTGGACGAGCTCACCGCGGCCCTGACGAACGACCCGGAAACGTACACGCCCTGGTTCAAGATGGAGTGGGCGCGGCTGACCGGAGACTTCGCGGAGACGCTGGCGCCGTACGCTCGGGGTTGATGCCCCGTTCGACTCTCATTCTCCTGCTGCTGCTCGCTGCCGCAGGCATCGCGTTCCTCGTCCTCGGCGACACCGAGGACCGTAGCGACGCACTGCGCGACGATGAAGCAGAGCCCGGAACGCACACCCGGGCCGTCCTGCGCGGGACGGGCGCCGATCCGAAGGCGCCGCGCGCGGCGGCCCCCAAGGCCGTCGGGGGCGCGGACGTCGCCGTGCCGACGGAGCCGCGCATTCTGCAACCTGTGATCCTACGCCTCGCGGGCGTGGACGGACTCGTGTCGTTCGAGCCGGCGGCCGCCCTAGCCTACGCCGTCCCAATTGAGAGGGAAGCGCCTCACTTCGGAAGCGAGGGTGAGGCCATGGCGGTGGAGGTGACACGGTCCGGCCGCCACGTCCTCGACGTAACGACGCTGGTCAAGCACGCGACCGGCGACACGACGCTGACGTTCGACCACTGGGACTACATGGAGGCGACTACGATCATTCCGTTTCAGCCAGTGCAGGCCGGAGCAGCGGGCGATGTAACGCTCGAGCCCGTGGAGATCGTGATCCGGCGCGCGCGCTTCTTGCACGGCCGGGTTGTCGACGCCGAAGGAACCGGGCTCCGGAGCCGCGTGTTTCTGTATCCGATGCGCAGCGGCAACCCGCGCCGCAAGCCCGCGTCGCACGGGTTCGCTGAGTCCGATGGACGCTTCACGCTGAAGTACGCCGAAGCGGGACGCTATCTCGTCGCGGGAGTAACGGACGACCCAGAGCTGCGCGCAACGGGCACCGTCGTCGATCTGGCGATGGACGCAAGCCACGAGGAGGTCGTGCTCGTTGCGCGTCCGGGTGAGCGCATTGCAGGCCGCGTCTTGCTCGAGGGGGAGCCGAACGAGAACACGATGCTGAGTTGGGGCACCACGGGGCATCCCCTCTCGCTGGGCGACATGGACTGGATCGAGGGGCGGTTAGCCTGGGCCGACGGCGAGGTGCACCGCGGCTCGGGCGACGAGGAGACTGACAAGCACGGGGACTTCGAGGTTCGAGGCCTCTCTCCCCGCGCCTACGAGCTGAAGGTCAGCGAGATCGTGGGTGCGCAGGTCCATCGCGAAGAGCTCGGACAGATGAACCACGTCGTCACGGCGCCCGAGCGCAACGTCCTCTTCGATCTCCGCCTCGCACGCATCGACGTGCGAGCGACACTCGACGGCGATCCGGCTCCCCACGTGGAGTTTCGATTCACGGCGATGGGCATGGACCCGAACCATCCGGAAGGCCTGGCGTGGGACTCGCATGACGAGAACACGGAGGAGGACGGCCGGATCGTGCACCTCGTCTCGCCGCTGCACCGCTACCACGTCACCGTCCAGGACGATCGCTTCCGGCACTCGAGCCGCGACATCAAGGCGCCCGCGGCGGGCAAGATCCGCCTGCTCGAGTTCGCGCTCCGGCGCGCGCCGCCGAAGCCGCGCCTCGTGGTAACGCTGGCCGGCGAGGGCGCCGACGCGGTCACGAGCGCCGGCTTCGGCTTCTATCCGCTAGGCGTCGACCCGCGCTCGCAGACACCGTCGCCCGTACGCTCGGTCGAGGCTGTGAACGGACGCTTCGTCCTGGAGGACGTGCCGCCGGGTTCCTGGGCACTGCACGTACGCCCCGGGCGCTTGTGGCACGCGACACCGGGCGCGTGGACGGAGACGACATACCCCGTCGAGATCCCCGATCGTGGCGAGGTCTCGCTGCGCGTGCACATCGGCAAGGGCGGCCGGTTGCTCCTGACGGTGCTCGATGCCCATGGCCGCCACCTCGAAGCCACCTGTCGGATCGAGAACAAGTTCGGCCACGAGATCCCCGCCTGGTTCGTCGCCGGTGCCGGCTTCAACACAATCTCATCGGTGCACGGCCTGCCCGGCGCCGGCCCCTGCTGGGTCGAGCCGGTGCTTGCACCGGGCACGTACACCGTCGCGTTGAAAGCGGAGGGGTACGCCGAGGAAACGCGGACCGTGAAGCTGAAGGCTGGAGAGGCGGCCGCGTTACGGGTGGAGATGAAGGCGGAGCGGTAGCGGGTCCACCTTCGCGGAGGGGCACAAGGCCCCTCCCTACAGCCCAAGGACATGCGATCACGAGTTGCTGTAGGTGGCTCCTTGTGTGGCCCGATTGACTGGAGACTGCGCGGAGACGTTCAACACCTACGCTCGGGGGTTGATGCTCCGCGCGCTCCTCGTTCTTCTCCTCCTGCTCGCAGTCGCGGGAATCGCGGTTCTCGTTCTCGACGGCGCCGAGCGCGATGCCGACCCGCTGGTCGACCGCGAGAGCGACCCCGCGTCGCAGCCCCCTGCCGTGCTCCGGGGGACAGCGCAGAACGCTGCCGGACCGTCTTCGCCGGCCGAGAACGGCGGCGAGAGCGCGACCGGCGAGCGGGCCGAGCCCGAACACCGAGTCCAACTGCCGGTGACGATTCGCGTCGCGGAGCGGCAGGACCGCGTCTCCTTCGAGCCGAGCGCGAAGCTGGAGTACGCCCCGCTTCGCTTCCGGACCGACAGCATCTTCGACCCGGGCCTGTCGCACGAGATCCCGCACACCGGTCGCTTCGTGCTCGACGTCACGGAACCGGCCACGGGTCTCTTCGGATACCGGCAGGTCACCGTCTACTTCGGACACGCGGCCTACATGGACGTCGAGGTGCTGCTGCCTGCGCGAGACCTTCCCTCGTCGCTCACGAGCGACGTGCTGCTGGACGAGATCGAGATCGTCGTGCGACCGGCGCGCACGCTCCGCGGGCGCTATCTCGATACCGAGGGTGCGGGCGTCCAGGGAACGGCGCTTCTGTACCCGATGGTCGGCGCCAGGCCGCAGCGTGCGCCGGTTGCACAGGCCTCGATCGGAAAGGACGGGCACTTCCGCCTCAAGTACGGTGCTGTGGGGCGCTACCTCGTGACGGTCGATGACTTTCCCGTGCGCCTGCGGCCCTCCTCTGCGCTCGTGGATCTCGCGATGGACAAGACCCCAGAGCCCGTGGTCCTACGCGCGCGGCCGGGCGAGTCCATCGCGGGGCGTGTCCTCGTCGAGGGCGAGCCGAACGAGGAAGCGACCGTGCGCTGGGGTACCACCGGACATCCCCTGTCGACGAAGACGAGGCGGAACAGCTGGGTCGAGCAGGAGATGTCGTACGCGGACGGCGAAGTCCATCGGGGCTGGGGCGACGTAGAAACCGACGAGCATGGGGACTTCGAGATTCAAGGCTTGTCGCCGCGGTCCTACGAGCTGATCGTGAGCGAGCTACACGCCGGACACATCCACCGCGAGCAGCGCGGCCCGGTGAGCGAGGTCGTTCGGGCACCGGAACGCAACGTCGTCTTCGACGTCCGTCTTGCACGTATCGAGGTGCGCGCCACGCTCGACGGCAATCCGATCGCAGACGTGGAGTTCCGCTTCACGGCGAAGGGGATGGACCCGCAACATCCCGAGGGCCTTGCGTGGGACTCCTTCGACGAGAACACGGACGAAGACGGGAAGATCCTGTACCTCGTCTCTCCCGAACACCGGTACGACGTGGCCCTCCACGACGACCGCTTCCGGTACTCGAACCGCGACATCAAAGCACCTGCCGCAGGCAAGACGCGCGTGCTCGAGTTCGCGCTCCGGCGTGCGCCTCCGAAGCCCCGGCTGGTCGTCACGCTGGCCGGCGAGGGTGCGGAGGAAGTCACGGTCGCCGGCTTCGGCTTCTACCCGCCGGAGGTCGATCCGCGCTCCCAGACACCGACCCCGGTGCGCGCCGAGGAGTCCGTGGACGGGCGCTTCGTGTTGAAGGACCTGCGTGCGGGCCGCTTCCGCCTCCACGTACGGCCCGGGCGCGCCTGGGGCGACAAGCCGAACGAGTGGCAGGAAGTGACCGTTCCCGTGGACATCCCGCGGGACGGCGAGGCCGCCATTCGCGTGGACGTCCACAAGGGCGGCCGGCTGCTGCTCACGGTGATCGACGCCAACGGACGGCATCTCGAGGCGGAGTGCACGATTCAGGATGCGCGCGGTACCGAGGTGCCCGCCTGGTTCGAGTACCACGAAGGCATCGCCAAGGTCGCCGCCGCGTACGGCCTCCCCGGTGCAGGTCCTTGCTGGGTCGAGCCGGTGCTCGCACCGGGCACGTACACCGTCGCGTTGAAGGCCGAGGGGTACGTCGAGGAAACGCGGACCGTGAAGCTGAAGGCTGGGGAGGCGGCGGCGTTACGCGTCGAGATGAAGGCGCGGCGGTAGCGGGTCCACCTTTGCGGAGGGGCACAAGGCCCCTCCCTACAGCCCAAGGACACACGATCGCTAGTTGCTGTAGGGGGGGCACCTTGTGTGCCCCCGCGAGCTACTTGGTGTCCTGCCACGCCGGATCGCGCAACGACTTGTGATCGTTCCACCAGACCCGGAACTCGCGCATCGAGCTGAGCGCCTCGCCCTTCTCGTTGACCGGCCGGCCCGCGTAGTGCTGCATTGCGGGAATCACGTACGTCCGGAGCTGATCCCACACTCGCTTGACCGCGGCGTCCGACGCGCTGTTGTTCAGGCGGTCGGCGACGAGCTCCATGCCGATGTAGGTCTTCCGCAATCGATCGCACACGTAGCGGCGGGTCTTTCCGGGCACGCCCTGGAACGACGGCAGCGCCTTGAGCGCGCCGACGACGAACACGACCTCGCGAGACTTGGTGTGGACATACTCGTCGGAAAGCCCCATCAACACCGCGTGGTCGTTCAGCGCGGCAAGCGCGGCGAACCCCGCCTCGATGTGGTCGGCGTTCCACCATTCCTCGTCCCACCGCTTGCGCACGTCCTTGATCCCGGCGCGGACCTTCGCAGAGAGGGCCTTGGCCTCCTTGCGGTCGAGCACCTTCGCGGTCTTCGCGAGAAGCTCACCCGCGAACGCGTTGACGTTCGCGCGCAGGTTCCCACCGGTGCGCCGGTCCTTCTTGGTGAGCAGGAAGGCCCTGAGCAACTGTTTCTCGGCGGCCCGCCGGTACTTCGCGTCGCGGGAGGCGGCGTGTGCCTTGGAGAGCTCGATCAGCGCCGCCTCGATGTCGTTGTAGTTGGCCTTGCGGTCCTTGAGACGGGCCTTCGCGTCGTCGAGGATCGCCTTGGCCTTCTCGGGCGGCATCGGATCGGCCGCATTCGCGGGCTTGGCCGGATCGGCGAGCGTCGTCGCGATCCCGGAGGCAGACCACAGCAAGGCGACGCTCAGGACGAGAAAGAGACCGGATCGAAGAACCATCGGATGACCTCCAGCGAGGACACGGTCCGGGGCCGCTGTCCTCCTGCGGGGACACGTTCGGGCGTTTGGTGCGGGGTACCCCCTTCAAACGCAAGTGCCGGGCCGGTGCCTGCGCATCCTGCGTGAAGGCGGTACCATGCGCCCGGGTGGGCCTTCGATGGTGCATGTGACACGATTCCTGACACTCGCGGCATGCGTGCTGGCGCTCGGCGCGGCACCGGACTTCGCGCGTGCCGACGAGCTCGACACGGCGATGAAGCGAGCGAACAAGAAGCTCACGAGCCGCCTCGTGTCGATCACCAAGTGGGCGGCGGGTAAGCGCATCTCCGGATTCCGTCACCGCACCTTCGAGCTGATCCTCACGATCGATCCGGACCATGCCCGCGCGCGCGGCGTGCTGGGCTTCAAACGCAAGGGCAAGGACGGTCCGTGGGTGAAGAAGAAGGGCGTGAGCGAGCCGCCGGACTGGGCGGTGAACCTCGTGCCCAAGGGCGAGGAGAAGATCAAGAAGGCGCTCACGAGCTACCGCGAGGACGTCATCACCGCGCTCGACATGGATCCCGCGCCCAACCCCGCGCGCCACGAGGCGATCATGGAGACGCTCGTCGACCTGCTGCCGGACGACGCCGTGCTGCGCGAGCGAAACGGTGATGTCTTCTTCGAAGGCCGCTGGGTGCTGCCGGAGACGGCGTCCGCCATCAAGCGGCGCAAGGAGCTACGTGCGCTGGGCCGCGAGCTGACCAAGAAGGCCTTCCTCCATGTCGTGGAGGATCCCAAGATCATCTCGAACAACTGGCGCTCCGCATGGAAGTCGGATCAACGCTGGGTGTTCGGCGTCGTCCATCACGACGAGAGCCGCGACATCATCAGCTCCATGGAGGCCGCCGCCGGCATCTGCGCCCACCTGTTCGGCGAACCCGAGGATCCGCTCGGCCCTCTCCAGACGATCGTGCTGACGGACCGGGACCAGGCGCGCGAGATCGTCTCGCGCAATCCGAAGTGGAGGACGACGCTCGCAGAGCTCGACATGGTGAGCGGCCTGCATCTGCCGACCGGCGAGTACATGGTCTACCGCTCGAACCGGGCGAAGCGGCGTACTGGGCCCGTGCGCCAGGTGATCCAATCCGGGCTCCGCCGTCGCTTCCCGGGTAAGTCGCGCGGCTGGATCACGGAGGGCATCGGGCAACGCCTGACTTGGTACACGACCGGCTTCCACGGACCGTTCATGGTCAGCCTCGCGCGCACGGAGCGGTTGACCGTGGACGAGGAGGAGCCCGAGCTGCCGGACTCGGCGCGCGCGTGGCCGCGGGCCGCGGCGAAGGTCCTCACGAAGGAAGGACCTCGATGCGTGGCCGCCGTCCTTACGAAGCGGCTGAACGCCATGCGCGCGTCCGACATCCTTGTGGCGTACGGCCTCGCCGCGTTCCTGATCGAGACGCGCCCCAAGCAGTTCGTGAAGTTCGCAGAGGCCACGAAGGCGGGACACGACGCGGAGGAGATCGTCCGCACGACGCTCGGCGCCGACGACGTGGCGATGTTGACGCGCCGGCTCCGGCGCTGGTTGATGGAGTATTGACCACCGCAGCGCGGCGGAGGGGCTAGGGCTTGCGCCTCCGGCGCTGCGGTCCCTGCAGCTTCCTGCGCTTGAGCCGCGTGGCGTCCTTCATGCGCTTCTCGGCCCAGTCGATCATGATCTCCTGCGAGCTCTTCTCGTCGGCGTCGCCCGACCAACGCTGTTTGTAGCTGCCGTCCGCGTCCAGCTCCCACGCCGCCCGCTTGTCCTTCAGCTGCTTGTGGACGAAGTGCTGCAGATCCTTGCGAAGCTCCGGCGGATCGACGGAGACCACGACCTCGACGCGACTGTCCAGGTTGCGCTTCATGCAGTCGGCCGAGCCGATGTAGTACTCCTCGTCACCGCCGTTCTTGAAGTAGTAGATCCGCGCGTGTTCGAGGAAGCGACCTACGGTGCTCTGTACCCGGACCGTCTCCGAGAGTCCGGGGATCCCAGGTCGAATCCGGCACGAGTCCCGAACCATCAGATCCACACGCACGCCTGCCTGCGACGCGCGATAGAGGGCACGCGTGACTTGCACATCCTCCAACGCGTTCGTCTTGATGCGGATTCGACCCGGCTTGGCCGGCGTGTGCAGGTCGATCTCGCGATCGATCTTGGCGAGCAGCGCCTCCTTGATGAGCTTCGGCGACGGGATGATCTTGTTGTAGTTGCGCTTGGGCTTGAAGCCCGTCGTCAGGTAGTTGAGCAACTCTGTGAGATCCGCGCCGACTTCGGGATCACACGTCAACAGACCAATGTCCGAGTACAGCCGCGCCGTGCCGGCGTGGTAGTTGCCGGTGCCTACATGCGCGTAGCGGCGCAGGCCGTCGTAGTCCTGGCGCACCACGAGAATGACCTTGCAGTGCGTCTTGAGACCGACGACGCCGTAGGTGACGTGAATGCCCGCTTCTTCCAGGCGACTCGCCCAGCGGATGTTGGCCGCCTCGTCGAAGCGCGCCTTGAGCTCCACCACGACAGCCACCTGCTTTCCGTTTCGCGCGGCGTTCGTCAGGTACTCGATCACCTTGGAGTCTGCCGACGTGCGATAGAGGGTCATCTTGATCGCGCGCACCTTCGGGTCGCGGCTGGCCTCCTTGAGGAAGCGCTCGACCGATGTCGCGTAGGACTGGTACGGGTGGAACAGCAAGATCGACCCGATGTCGCGAATCGTGTGGAAGATGCTGCGGTCCGGGCGCAGCGCAGGGTGTTCCGCCGGATGGTGCGGCACGTCGTGCAGTTCCTCGGGACCAGGGATGTTGACGATCTCCCACAAGTCCCGCATCCCCTGCATGCCGGCAACCTCGAAGACGTCCGACTCCTCGTCGAGGCCCAGCTCGGCAGCGAGCATGCCGCGGTGGTACGCCGACATGTTGGGCGAGACCTGCATCCTGACAATCGGGGCGAAGTGCCGTTCCCGCAGCTCGGACTCGATCATCGCGAGCAGGTCGTCTGCATGCTCTTCGGCCATCTCCGTGTTGGCGTTGCGCGTCACGCGGAACGTGGACACCGACTCAACGTCCATCCCGGGGAAGAGCAGGTCGAGGTTGCCCGCCATGACGTCTTCCATGGGTACGAAGACGCTCTTGTCCTCGAGCTGCATGAAGCGCGGAATGTCCGAGCCCACGGGCACCTTCACGCGCGCGAGCGGGGCGTGCTTCCCCTTGCCGTAGCGCAGCGCAACGAGCAGGTTGAGAGAGAGGTTCGAGATGAACGGGAACGGGTGGGCCGGGTCCGTGGCTTGCGGCGTGACCAGCGGGTAGATGTTCTCGACGAACTGCTCGCGCAGGTAGGCGCGGTTGTCGTCGTCGAGGTCGCCGTACGGCACAACCTTGATGTCCTGCGCCGCGAGCTCGACGAGCAGGCGATCCAGGACGCGGCGCTTCTTCTCTTCGAGCACGCGGACCATCGCGAGGCAGTCGTCGATCTGTTCCTGCGGCGTGCGTCCGTCAACCGTGCGGTCCGCCAAGCCGGCACCGACCTGCTGCTTGAGGCCGCCGATGCGCTTCATGAAGAACTCGTCGAGGTTCGAGCTGACGATTGCAACGAACTTGATCCGCTCGAGGAGCGGCGTGCGCTCGTCGGCCGCCTCGTTCAGGACGCGGAAGTTGAAGTTCAGCCACGTGAGCTCGCGGTTGAAGTAGTACTCGGGTCCGTCGAGGTCGAAGACGCCGTCGGCGTCGGGCTGGGGCAGGGGCTCGCCGGTGGCCGGGGTGCGCGGGCGGCGGGGCGTGGCCGCTTCGGCCTCGGTCTCCTGGGACGCAGGGGCGTCTTCCGCGGGCGCGTCGGCGACGGCTTGTTCGACGTGAACTTCTGCGGAGGCCGGCGCGTTGTTGGCTACCTCGACATCCTCGCCGCTCGCGGCGGTCTTCGTATCACCGTCCATCGTCATTGGTCGTCCTTCTTCTTTTTCTTGCGCTTCTTGCTCGCGTTCCGGTCACCGTCCGAGCCAAGGCGCTTCTCGAGGGCATCACAGACAGCCTCGAGAACTCGAACACGAGCATAGCGCTTGTCGTTCCCCTCGACGATGAGCCACGGGGCGATTTCGGTGCTGCAGCGCTCCACCATCTCGTTCACCGCGAGCTCGTAGTCGTCCCAGCGCTCCCGATTGCGCCAATCCTCGTCGGTCAGCTTCCAGGCCTTGTGCGGCGTCTCCCGTCGGGACTCGAAGCGCTGTGCCTGTTCGTCGGGCGTGATGTGGAGCCAGAATTTCAGCAGCACGATCCCGTGATCGACGAGTTGCTGCTCGAAGTCATTGATTTCGGCGTACGCGCGCCGCCACTCCGGCTCCTGCGCGAACCCCTCGACCCGCTCGACCAGGACACGGCCGTACCAGCTGCGGTCGAAGATCGTCATTCGCCCGGCGCGCGGCATGTGCCGCCAGAAACGCCAGAGATAGTGATGGGCATTCTCCTCGTCCGTAGGCGCCGCGATCGAGATGACCTCGTAGTCACGCGCATCGAGGGCAGCCGTGGTTCGACGAATGGCGCCGCCCTTGCCCCCGGCGTCCCAGCCCTCGAAGACCATCAGCGTGGTGACGCCCTCTTCCTTGGCCCGACGGTGCAGGCGATTGAGACGCGCGTGGCCGTCCTTCAGGCGCTTCGTGTACTCCGACTTCTCCAGCGACTTGCTCATGTCGAGCTGCGAGAGCACCGTGTGCTGTCGGTCGACGGCTTCGAGCACGCCATGGAGGCCGTCCTCCTCGACGCCGTCGGGGGTCGCCGCCTCGGGCGCGACCTTCGCCACCTCCTGGCGGAAGCGCCGGGTCATCGCATCCAACAGGATCGTCCCCATCTTGAGACTGCGATAGCGGTGGTCCGAGCCGTCGATGATGTGCCAGGGGGCCCGGCCGATGCTGGTGCGCATGATGAGGTGTTCCGCAGCGGACACGAACTTGTCGCGCATCTCGTAGTGTTTCCAGTCGCGCTCCGTGATTCGCCACGCCTGCGCGGGATCGTCTTCGAGCGCCTCGAAGCGTGCCTTCTGCGCGTCCTTGCCGAGGTGCATCCACAGCTTCACGATCAGCGCACCGTCCTCGGCAAGCATGCGCTCGAAGTTCAGGATCCGGTCGAGCTGCTCGTCGAACTCGTCTTCGCCGATGTTGCCGTAGACGCGGTCGAGGAGCGGCGCGCTGTACCAGGCGCTCAGGAAGATCCCGAGCGTGCCCTTCGGCGGCAGCTCGCGCCAGTAGCGCCAGAACGAAGGCCGCGCGCGGGCCTCCTGGGACGGGACGCCATAAGCATGCGTGCGGATGAAACGCGGGTCCATCCACTCCAGCAGCAGGTTCGCCGACTCGCCCTTGCCGCCGCCATCGACACCGCCGAACAGCAGGATCACCGGGTAGCGCTCCTGCATGAGCTGCGCTTGCGCGGAGAGCAGGCTGCGACGCAGATCCGGAACCTGCGCCTTGAACTCCTCCTTGGCGATCTTGTGGCCGAGTTCAGCCGTTTCGAACATCACGCCTCCGGGTCAACATCCTGCGAGCGCCTCCTGGTCCAAGGTGACCACCGTGTCGCGGTACAGCTGCTTGGCGGACTCGGGGCTGTCCCCGACACAGACGACCCCGAGCTTGCCGAACTCGGAGATCGCCCCGATGAGGTGGAACATGACGCCCTGCTGCGTGGCGCCGTGAAAGTGCAAGCCGTCGTCGACGACGATGTCGATGAGGTCGGACGGCGTCAGCTTGCGGTAGTTCGGATTCTTGAGGTTGTCGGACGCGTAGTAGTAGCGCGGTTGGCCGGTGGCGGTGAGGAAGAGACCGGTTTCCTCGTCGTAGGTCCCGTCCGTGAGGAACTGCAGCATCATGAAGGTGTGCGTGGTGCCGCCCTTGCGGAGATTGACCTCGATGGCGTAGTGCTTCCACTCGTCGCCCTCGAGCACGGAAACGAAGTCGACGCCGAAGCGTCCGAGCACGCCGCGATCGCGAAGCACCTCCGCGACCTTGCGTCCCGCCTCCTGGATGTCGAGGCGGTAGTCGTCCACTGCGGGGAAGGTGCTTCCGAGGAACACCTGTCCGCTCGGGCCGCCGAGGATCTGGTCGTGCGTGGAGATCATGTTGATCTCGCCGGCCGGATCGATGCGGGCCTGCACGGACGGCGAGCGCTTCTCCGCACCGCTAACCCAGCTCTCGACGATGCCGCCCATGTCGGCGAACTTGGCGCTGTAGGCGTCCCAGTCCTCGCCGGCGGCTTCGTACTCCAGGCGCGCCGGCAGCTCGCCGCGGATCCAGCGCCGGAGCCCGGTCGACGCGGGGCAGTCTTCGTAGGAGAAGCGTGCGTTGCCCTCCCCTGACACCCCCTCCTCCAGCTTGACGACCGCGCGCTCGAGCTGCGGGTTGTGCCACTTGAGCTCGGTCAGCGCATCGACAACCTCTTCGATGTCCGTCAGGCCGTGAAAGCCCTCGGCAACGAGGATGCCCGCGTCCTCGAACACCTCTCGGCTTCCGGTCTTGCTGCCGAGGGCGTTCAGCATCGGGTCGCACGCGTACATCGGAATGCCGAGGCGGATCGCCAAGGTGCGCTCGCGCATCGTGGCGTTGAAGCACGTCATGTGCGCGCGACTCGGATCGGGGATCGCGTCGCGAATGCGTTGCAGCAGCCGCGGACGGTCGAGGATCTTGTCCGCCACCGTGGCCGGGGTGCTGTCGTGGCACGAGAACATGGTCAGTCGCCGGCGCGCATGGCTGGTCGGCACACCCTGCAGGAGGTGCAGGTAGTAGTCGACGACGGCGGGGTCCACCGGCATGCTCGTGATGTAGATGACCTTCGTGCGCGGCATGCGCAGCAGCATCAGCATGCACAGCATGCGCTCTTCGTAGTGCTGCACGCCGCTGATCTTGGCCAGCACCTCCGCGTCGATGCTCAGGCTCGGAACGACGACCACCGTGCGAGGCGCCTTCGGATCCGGGAAGATCTCCCGGTACTGCCAGACGAGCTGCTTCTGCAGCTCGTCGAAGCGGCGCATGGCTTCCGTATCCTTCACGGCAGTCGTCGACATCACGGGGACTCCGTCGTGATGTCTCGCGGCGCCATGATCAGCTCCTCCCCGTCTTCTCCTTCCTTACGGAAGCCGAGCAGGTGGAAGACCTCGCGAGCCAGCCAGCGCGCGCGCCGGCGATCGACGATGAACACACCGGATTTGCCGGGATGGCGCCTGACGCCGGGCAGCCAGTGCACGACCTTCTCGATGTGCACGCGCCGAAGGGCTGCGGAGAGGCGCAGCCAGAACGGCCGCACGGGCTGGATGACGAAGAACCCGTCCTCCCCCTGCGGCTGGTAGAGCGGCATCAAGATCAGTCCGGATCGGTCGGCGTGCACGTCTTCCTCGCCGCGCCGCGCGAGGTGCTCGCCCTCCGCAACCGGCTGGAAGCTCGCGTAGCCCGGGTCCATGACGAAGCCGTCGCCTTCTTCGACGGGTTCGCGGTGGCGCACCTCGACCACTTCGGGAAGGCCGGCGCTCTCGGATGCAAGGTACGCACGCGCGCGAGCGACCTCGGGTCGCGTCCCCTTCTCGAGCACGCCCGCCGTCTCCATGCTGATCCAGATCGCGGCCAGCGCACGGTCGACGCTCTTCGGGTCCTGGTGCTGGCCCGACTCGAAGCCGACGGCCGTGATGCCCTTGGTGTTGAGATAGCCGAGCAGCGTCCCGGCCAGCTCCTCTTCCAGGCCGAGCACATGCGGGGCGGGGATCTCGAACGCGAGCGCGCGGTTGCGCAGCGTGTCGTCGAATGTGACGAATGCCGGTCCGTCGCCCGAGGTGCTGTGGAGATCGAAAACGAAGGGCTGGTTGCTGCCGTGGATGGCGTCATGCAGCGCCTTGTCGAGGCTTCGCAGCTCCTTGTCCTCGCTCTCCACGATCTCTCGCTTCTCGCAGACTCGCTCAATGCGCTCGTACGTCCAAGCGCGGTTGAGGTCGATGTCGACGAAGCGCTGCCCGCACGCCAGCGCCCGCCGGTTGCCCGTCAGGCCGATGATGCGTCCGCACAGCCCACGCGAGTCCTCGTCGAGGTCGTGGAAGAGACGTTGCAGCGCCAGGACACCGGAGGGCTCGTTGCCGTGCAGGCCCCCGATGCATATGAGGACCGGACCGCCGGCCGGGCCGGCGGCACCCAGGACGCGCGGGACATCGAGCTTCATGGTGGCGTCGGGGTCGTACGCGGGCCCGTCCCCGGCGCCACCTTCAGCGCCTTCGAGGCGTTCTTCGAATGCGATCTTCACATCCCTCCGGTGGGTCGGGTGGCTGTTGGGTGCGCAGCCCTCCACAGGCAGCGTGGAAATCTGCGCAGGTCTAGCGAGCCGCAGCCGGACCCTTCGGTGCGGAGCACCGCTCGCTGCGTCTCATCCTGCAAATGCAGTGGCAATTGGAGCCGATTCGCGTGCGGCTGCGCAACCCCGAATCCGCGGTGCGTCAGCCTGCCCTTCTGGCCCCGGACTTACAGCGTCCGCAGCGACCACACCGCGACGTCGATGCGGCGCGCGAAGTGGAGCAGGGGCTCGGTGTCAGGCAGATCGATGCCCGCCGCCGCCGCCATCGTGTTGATCGCGATGTCCGCCTCTCCGGCCTGCAGCGGCCAGGGGACGTGGTGGATCTCGCCGATGCAGGGCCGGCCGCGCCCGTCCACAGTGTAGAGCGCGTAGCGTTCCGTCAGCCAGTGCTCCAGCGTGCCCGGCTCCGCGAGCGCGACATCGGCAGCCGGTCCGTAGCTGCCTTCGAACACGGCCTCCCGCGCACCTCGATGCGTGCGGCGGCTCGCGTAGGCGATGCGCTCTCCTTGCGGATCGCAACGCATGGCCGCGTTGAAGTACGGCAGGTGGAAGCGGCTGCGCGCGACGGCGACCGCCACACGATTCGCGGCCTCGAGGCTGAAGAACCAGACGTCGGGCTTGTCGCTGCCCGGGCCGCGCGGCCGGATGTAGGTGCGCACGTTGAGCTCGGGGAAGCGCGAGAGCCCGGGGACGGCCGGCAGGTAGCGATAGCGCACGCCGCTCATCTGGAACGGCACCACGCCCACGTATCCGGTGCCGTCGTAGGCATCGATGTCGAACGCCTCCGGAATCAACGGACGCAGCACCTCGATCCGCACGGGCCAATGGGCGAACAGGAGCTGCGACCACGTCTGCGTCATCGACCACCGCCCGGCCGGTAGTGCCCAGGGCCGGTGGTCGGTCTGGCGGAGGGACGGATGCATCGCCGTGCTCTCAGATCTGCGCGTAGAGGCCGCCGTTGTGCTCGGCGAGAATCTTCAAGAGCTCGGAGTGGCGGCCGAGCGACACGCCGTGAATCACGATGCGCCGCTGGCGGTTGACGCGCTCCACCTCCTGCACGATCGACGAGAGGCTGCGCAGCTCGCCGACGTTCGGCTTGCCGTCCGACAGGATGTAGATCGCCTCCACGCCCTTGGTGTCGAGGGCCATCTCGAGCGCGCCCCAGAGGTTGGTGCCGCCCTGCGGTTGCTGCGTGGCCATGTAGCGCTTCAGGTCACGCCGCGTCGAGGGGGAAACGCCCTGGAGATTGCGCTTCCACGAGGAGATCGTGGACTCGAAGAAGATCACGTTCGCGCGCGACTTGTCGTCGAGCTTGTCGATGACCTTCAGTGCCTCACGCTTCGCCACGCCGAGTTGCCGATCCATGGAGCCCGACTTGTCGATCACGAACACGATGCGGGCCCGGTTGGTGTTCACGGGCAGGCCGTAGAACGTCGTCGCGTACGGCCGGTCGTCGGTCTTGGGCAGCGACGGGATCTCCTCGGGTACCTCGAAGGTCTCGCCGTGCTGCTCCCACCAGCGGCTCCACGTGTCGTGGTCGTCCTCGAGGAACTGGCCCGTGGTCACGAACAGCGCGTGCGCGGCAGCACGGCGCACGCGCATGTTGAGCTCGTCGCGTAGCACGTCGATCAACCCGGAAATCGCGGCCTTCACGCGCAGGCGGGCGAGGCCCTGCGCCGCGGCCAGGCGGGTGTCCCAGTGGTCGTCCTGGAGCAAGGGCACGAGGAGCGGACCGGCGCGCCTGTCGCCGCTCGCGACCGCGGCCGCGATCACGGGCCCCTTGTCCTCCCGCCGGGACAGCTGCTCGCGGAAGAACGCGGCGACGACAGGCCGCTCGAACCCGATGCGCGCAAGGCCCTCGACGGCCGCCGCCTGGACGGTCCCGTCACGCGCGTGCTTGCGCGCGGCGCGGACGATCGCCCTGCTCGCTTCGACATCCTTCTGCCGTCCCGATGCGTGGATGACCCGCGCCATCACTGCCGGCTCCCGCTCGGCCTGCAGCCGCTTGCGCAACGCGGCCTGTACGCGTTCGCCGGGAATCCTCGCTAATGCACCCGCGACGACGATCCGCACGCGGGCGTCGTCGTCACCGAGGTGCGAAACGAGGACCTCCGCGGCAGCCGGATCGCGCAGCGTCGCCAGCATCGCCGCGAAGCGCCGACCGAGCTCGGGCGATGCGTCGGGCAACAGCGGCAGCACGACAGCCAACGAGACGGCGTCCGCGCGGCCGCCGAGGATCTCCACCAGCAGGTTGCGCAGCTTGGGATCGCGAACCCCCTTGCGCGCGGCGGCCATCGCGAGCGCAGGCAACGCGGGCATGCCCATGGCGCGCGCATCCTCCAGTGCCATCATGCGCAGGCGCTCCTTGTCGGAGCTCATCAGCGCCATCACGCGTTCACGGGACGGGGGCTGCTTGCTGTAGTGCATCGCGGCGCGATAGAGAACCTGCAGGCGATCCCCGCGCGTCTCGCGCTCGAGCGCAGCATCGAGGATCGCCTGTGCTTCCGGCGTCTGGATGTACGCCAGGTGCTCCGCGGCGGACTGGAAGACCTTCGCGTCCCTTGCGCGGCGCAGGACATTGGCGTACGTGGCGGCGCGATCCGATGCACCCATGAAGTGCAGAGACCGAATGCCGGCAAGGAGAATGTCGGGATCCTTCTCCATGCGCACGATGCGGGCCAGCTTCGGCGCGAACGGCGCGTAGTGCCCACTCGTCATGGCGCCGACCGCGGCGACCTTGAGGTAGTTCGGGGTCTTCGAACCCCGGTAGAGCTTCATCAGGTACTGGAAAGCCGGCTTGGTTCCGGTGAACCCGATCTTCTGGACATAAGACGAGAGACGCACCTTGACGCCGCGCTCTTGCTGCTTGACCGCGAACTCGTAGTCCTTGCGCGCCTTGTCGAAGGCCCCCTCGAGGATGGGCCGCTTGTACCCCGCAGGCGGGATGTGCGGCCGCTTGCGAGGTTTCGACCGCGGCTTCGGAGGCGCCACCTCCTTGAAGACGACGCGCCCGCCGGCCGGATCCGTCACACGCGCGACGTAGCCGCGGTCTCGCAGTCGAAACGGCACGCCGATCACCACCTCGTCGCTCGGCGCCAGGGTCCCGTCCCCGTCCAAGTCCACGAAGAGCCATGCCTTGCTTGGACCGTTGAAGCGCAGGTCGGCTTGCTTGTGCTTGAGCACGACCTCGCGCAGGCGCCCCTCCAGGAGCACGTGGCCTTCACGGTGCGCGTGCAGGGTCATGCGCAGGGTCTCGGTTGCATCCCCGCGCTTCTCCTTCCACGCAAGCGTGAAGTCGAGACGGAACGCGTGGAACGTGGTCCACGTGTCATCCTCCTTCACCTTCACGGGTAGGTGCACAACCGCGGTCGTGGATCGCGCCCCCTTGTCCGGCGGGAACACGAAGGGCCTCTCGTCTGCGATCTGGCCATCGCCGTCGATGTCGACCCACAGCTTCGGTTCGGCACCGAGATCGAGAGCGACGAGGAGGTCGGTGCCGTTGAACGGCGCCTTGCCGTAGCGCACGTCGGTCCCACCGGTCACACCCTTGATGAAGGCGGGCGGCTCGGTGCCGAGCTCGATGTCGCGGCCCGCATACCGCCAGCTGTCGGCGCTGCCCCACTGCAGCACCGCGGCGGGTTCCTCGGCGCCATGGGCCGCAGCGGCCAGGAGGGACACCAGGAGCAGGGCCGGCACGCGATGCACGCGCCGAGGATACCCAGAGGGCCTCGGTCAGTCGTTGCGATAGGCCTTGTGGCACTCGATGCAGAGGCGTTTCGTAGCGGCCAGGTGCTTGCGGGCGAGGTCGGTCTTTCCCGCCTCCAGGGCACGCAGTAGGTCCCGCGTCACCCTCGTCGAATCCTGCATCCACCGGCGGTAGTCCTCGGGCTCGGCGCGCAGCTCCTTGTCCGCGTTCATGCGCTCGTAGAGCTGGACGACCTTGGACGCCTCGTTCCTGGCGTCGATGTCGGGATGCGCGGGGTCGGCCTCGAAGCCGCGCTTCTCGAGCGCCTTCAGGTGGTCGAAGCTGCGCGTGAGATCGACCATGCCGGCGCGAATGCCACCGAACGGATGCGCTTCGTCAAAGCCCCAGTCGAACGCTCGCGTCTCACGCGCCGTAGGCATGGTGCCCGCGCCGATCGTGCGGTAGAGGCCGCCGTACTTGCCGGCCACGCCGCAGTGCACCATCTCGGCGAGCGCTTCGGTCCGCGGCGCACCGTCGATCAAGAGCCGTCCGACCGCGGCGGCGGCGGGACCGCGGTGCTTCCCGTGGAAGCAGTGAACGAAGAACGGCGGCTCGAGCTCGCGGAAGGTCTTGGCGATCTTCGCGAGCTCGTCCTTCTTGATGCCGCTGTACTGGATCGGCACGTGCACGTAGCGCATGCCGAGCTTGCGGGCGGTCGCAGCGTCCGGCACCTTCCCGTCGACGGACAGAATCGTCTTGACGCCCATCGCCGCCAGCTTCTGCAGCGCCTTTTCGCCGTGCGGCTCGCTCCCCGAGATGATCGTGGGTGAGAGCTGGATGACGTTGTGCATGCCCGGGAGCTCCTGCGGCTCCGGGGCGTTCGTCGTCTGGCTGCGCGCGAAGGCATAGGCGTCGCCCATGTCGAGGATCGGCGATGACGGTTGAAGCGCGTCGCGGACCGTGGACGGCTGCCCACAGGCGACGGAGGCGAGAGCAAGGGTCAAGAACACGTACTTCCGCATCGGTGACGTCTCCTGGATACGCTCCACAGAGGGCGCAAAGCGCATGCCCTTGCGCAACCCGCATCGAATCGCGGCCGGGCGCATCCTGAGGACGTCGGTCTGCTACGCGGGCGCTACGGCGCGGATTGCCGGGAGGCCGCACGACGCAGCTCCCGTTCGAGTCGCCGTTGTCTGCGCCGCTCCGCACTGGCGCGTGTCTCGCGCAGGGTGCCTCGAACCCGAGCGACGAACCACACGAAGGCGGCCAGCGCGCCCAGAAGCAGGAGCCCCGCACCGACGTACTCGCCGCGCTCCCAGAGCATCGTCCCGCCCCACGCGACGAATCCGATCCACAGCAGCCCTTCGATGATGGCCCGGGTCATCTGGTAGCGCTCGTAGCTGGTCACGGGCCCCAGTGTATCGGCCCCCGGAGCCCTGAAACCGCCAACCGCCGTTCCGGTACCGTGGGTACGCGCTGAAGGAGAAGTCCGAATGCAAGGTCTGAGCGCCGTCGCCCTGCTTCTCGCCGTCGCCGCCGCGGGCGTCGCCGGCTACACGCTGATGCAGGACCGCTCCGACCCGGGCGACTTCGCGGGGCGCCTGGATGCGGTGGAAGACCAGCTCTCCCGCATCGAGGCGCGACTGGCTGCGCAAGCGGCGAGACAGGACGAGCAGCCGCCCACCCTGATGGGTCACAAGTTCGAGGAAGGGCCCGGGCCGGCGAAGGGCACCGAGGAGGCGGCGCTGGAGGTCGTCTACGACGAGACCACGATCGTTCCGGTTCCCCTCGAGGCCGAGGGCGAGGCGGGCGAGCGCCTGCAGAAGCTCATCGACAAGGCCGTCGAGAAGAAGGCGGCGCAGATGCAGACGATGCGCAACAAGAAGCCGCCGATCGACGTGTTCGCGAAGATCCTGCAACTGGACGACGAACAGGTTGCGGCCGTTCAGCGCGACGTCGTACGGGCGCAGCACGCGATCAAGGACATCCTCGAGATCCCGGCAGAGGACGGCACTGACTTCCTGCAGGAGCTCGTCGAGGTCATGGCCAACGGCATGGCGAACCCAGGAAAGGACCCCGGCCGCGGCGGGCGCCTCTTTGGGCGTCTGATGAGCGAGAAGATCCCCGGCAGCGATGAGACCTACGCCGCGCGGGTCGAGGGCGTGAAGGGCCGGCTGCGCGAGTCGTTCAAGCGCAACTGGACCCAGGAGCAGTACAAGACGTTCGAAGCGTGGCAGATGGACCCGACCGAAGTACAGAACGTCGAAGGCAGCCCCTACAAGGACGTCGAGCGCCGCGTCCTGGAGCGCGCGCAACAGCTCGGATGGAGGGCGCCGGAGCCGCAAGCCAAGTAGCGCCACCTGCCTCAACCAACACATCGCCGTTACGCAGCGATGAATCCACGCGCGCACGCTGCGCACATGAAGTGGTTGGTCGTCGCTCTCGCCGCCGCAGCCGGTGCCTACCTGTTGATCGACACCTCGGCGCAGCGCGAGGCGACCGATCCCTCGGGAGCCCAGGTGCGCAAGCCGGAGCGGCCCGTCGTGCCGATGCTTCGCGCCGGTGGTGGCGGACCGGAAGCAGGGGAAGCACCAAGCGCCCCACCGGTTCGCGAGGATGGCCCCCCCGCGCGCGAGACCAGTTCACCGGCCGCGAAGGAACAGAGGGCTTCCGAGAAGAAGGCTGCCCGCGTCGTCGCGGGTTCCCGCAAGCTTCGTCCCGGCGAATCGTTCACACCCCTCTCCGAGCTGGTGCGACCCGACGAGGGGAGCCTCGACCCCGGGAGCAAGACGCGAGAGCGCCTGCAGTCCGTGAAGCCCCTGCGCACGACGTGGAGCGACGCGCCGCTGCAGGAGGTTCTGCAGCAGTTGACCAAGCAGACCGGCCTCACGATCGCGCTGGGTCCGCGCGCGGTGGCGAAGGGGAAGAGCATGACCGTCTCCGACCCCTTCGCGAAGGGCGAGCGCCCCGCCGACCCCAGCGTGTGGGACGTGCTCGTCGGACTCGCGCGTCAGGCCGGCTTGTCCGTGAATCCCTGGGAGCGCGGTGTGCTGCTCAACACGCCGCCGGACCCCGAGCGCATAGCGCTGCGCATCTTCGACGTACGCGACCTCGCGACGGCACCGTGGGGCAACGGAAGCGAGATCGAGGCGGAGGATCGGCTGACGGCCGTCTTCCCGAACCTCGTGCGTGCGGCGGCCGACCTGGACAAGGGCGCCACACTGCGCATGCAGGGGAAGGGGATCGTGATCGCGCGTGCGAAGGTGTCGCACCTGGACCGCATCGGCAAGGCATTTGACGGCTGGCGGCGCGACCCGCGAACGCTTCGTGCGGCCTACCGCACGCTGATCGCGACCCGCCACCCGACGGTGTCCGGTGCTCCGCCGCGTGACGGCAAGGAGAGGAAGGAACCCGACGCTTCGCGATAGACGGCTCTAGCGTTTGCGGTTCATCGCGCGCGCATACTCAATCACGCGCTGTCCCAGCTCCTCGGGCCCCATGCCGAGCGCGTGCCGGGTGATCTCCTGTCCGCGCGGAATCCGGCCGGTGTAGTAGAGGCGCACGAACTCGAGCAGCTTGGCGCGAGACGCGTCGTCGGCGTGATAGAGGTAGTGGCACGTCGCCGAGGCCTGCGCATAGAACATGCCCGACTCGCTCACGAGGTGACGGAAGCCCAGGCGCCAGCGCATCGGTACCTTGCGGTCGGACTTGCTGCGATTCAGACGGCCGAAGACGATCTGGGGCATGTTGTAGACGCTCTTCCACGGCAGGAGCTGCTTGGGCGATGCGTTGGCAACGACGTCCAGGCTGTCGGCCGCGGGGTTGTTCGTCTCCCACGTGCGTGCCTTGAGGTTCCACTGGAACTCCTCCACGAAGGTCGCCATGCCTTCGACGATCCAGTAGCCGGCGATGCCCCCGAGGCGCTTGAGCTCTCGCGGCTCGAAGAGCGGGCACCGCTCTGCAATCCAATGGTGCGTCAGCTCGTGGGCGTAGGTCGACATCACCGAGGCCCACGCATCCGCGCGCTCGGGCAGGAAGATGCGCGAGATGCCCGCGCCGGGGTCGTAGTGCCCCGACGTCCACTCCATCGTGCCGCCGGGTCCGCGGTCGCGACCCGAGGCATCGAGGTACTCCTTCTTCGTCTCGTAGAGCCGCATGATCAACGGCCAGGGATCCGTGCGAACGCTCTTGCCGGCGCTGAAGACGGACGCGAGCGCATCGCACACGAGCGTGCCCATGCCGAGGCAGCCGGCGATCCGGCCGGGCTTCGCCAGCGGCGTCAGGATCAGGAGCTCGTCCGCCTCGAGGGCGACGAGGTCCTTGCGCCAGGTCGCGGTGGCGGAGCCGTACTCGCGCTGCGAACGCGTCAGGTCCTTGCTCTCGCCTTCCGGCTTGGCGATGCGCTCGACCCTCGTCTGCTGCAGCTCGTCGACGAGATCGATCCACGCGAGCGCGTCGAAGCGGGCCGGCAGATCGATGTAGCTGGGAACCCGGCCGCGGACGAGGGCTGCCGCCTTCTCGTGCGCCGGATCGCGATCCAGCAGGCGCCGCGCGAAGATCTGTTGGATCGGCCAGCGCGAGTCCCCAAGCGGACTCTCGAGGATGCCGCGGGCCCGGGCCCGGTCCTCCCGGGTCATCGCGCCCCGCTGGGCGAGGATCTTCGCGCGCACTTTCTCCTTCTTCTTCCGAGGTCGCGAGACCAGCGCCTTGTGTTGCTTGCGCGGGTGCTTGAGCTTCTTCGCGCTGACGCCGCGCGCCGCCGCGGCGTCGATGAGCTCCCCCATGAGATCGGGATCGAAGGACTTGTAGGCTGCCTTGGCAAGCTTGTAGTAGTCGTTCGCCCGTCGCAGGAAGTTCCATTGCGCGAGCGCGCGCTCGGCGACGGACATCGTGGGCGCGTACCAGAGCTCGTCACCCGGTCCGGCAACGAGGGTCACGTCGTCGATCGGGCGGTCCTCGCGCTTCTCGCGCTTGCCCTTCTTTCGAAAGAGCGTGACCTTGCTGCCGTCGCTCGCGAGCTGGAAGGGCCCCTCATACCAGCTTTCATCAGCAAGGAGTACGAGCCCCTCGGCGCGCGCAACGGCCGGAGCCCCTTCGGCGCCTACCCCCTTGGCGGCGCCGAGGAACATAGGCCCGGTCTTCGCCCGGCCCTTCTCCCGCAGGCAGACCATGCGCTTCTTCGACGGCACGACGAGCAGCGACTCGCGTGCGGGCACGGGCCGGTACAGGGGATCGTCGCCGCCGATCCACAGGACCTCGCGCGTATCCCAGTCGAAGGCCCGCTGGCCGACGTAGGCCATCTTGCCGGCGACCGAGAACGGAACGCGGGTCGCCGGGAAGTCTGCGTGTCGCTTCTTGTGGGCTAGCGGGTAGCTGCGGATCTTGCTGGGGTTCTCCTTCGGGTTGAAGGCGAGCTCCAGCGTGCGACCGGTCTCCTTGTCGTCCTCGGTCACGAGCCAGTGCGTACCGGCCGCGACGGGCAGTCGCGTGTACCGCTGCAAGCCGCGGTCGGTCAAGCCGTTGACGCGTTCCAGGCGGCACGCACGCCAACCGGTGGTGCGACTCTGCGTCCGCAAGTCCTCCTGGTGTTGCACGAAGACGTTCGTGTCGTGAACCGAGATCTCAACGAGGTCCCCGACGCCCGGCACGCCCCCGCTGGTGTAGGTGCCAACGTGGATCGGACGGCCAAGGGCGCCGGCGTGCAGGGAGACGGTCACGATGGAGAGGTTGCCCTCGCTATCGCTCTCCACGACGTAGACGTACCCGCCGCGCGCGGCGATCCGGCCGCGGTACTCGCCTTCCGCGCGCCACAGCGGCTGTTCGGATCCAACGCGCCAGGCGACGAGGTCAGAGCCGTCGAGCGCGACGATCATGTCGCGGTAGAGGATCGGGGAGTAGAAGGCGGAGCTTGCCGTTGCGGACCAGACCCTCTTGAGCTTGCCACCCGTGAACGTGAGCAGCTCGAGGGTTCCCGTCGCGGAGCGCACGAGCACGTTGCGCTCCCACACGCCGAGCTCGAGCTCCGCGTCGGACTCCCCGAAGGGGACGGGCGGGACGGCGGGACGTCCGTCGAGCAACGCGTAGACGTGCAACGTGTGCGTCCCGTTCTGGTTCTCGACATCGACGAAGACGCGGTCCTCCCAGACCCGCGGCTCCGACGCGATGGTGTATCCGGGGACATCAACGGCCCACGCCTCTTCCAGGGGGCCGCGCACGCCGGGGGTCGCCGTCGCACCTGTGCGCGCGGGCGAACCGTCCTCCATGCTCCAACACCCGGGCGGCGGCAGGCCGGAAGGGCTGACGACGCGCGCGTCGACGGGGCTCGCGCTGCACAGCACCAGCACAAGCGGGAAGACGACGAAGATCGTGCGTACGGACATCCCGGCTACCTGCGGATCCGCAGCTTGAGGTCGAGCAGCCACCAGTCCTGATTCTCCCACTGCCAATCGGTCTGCATCACCTTCTCCTCGCCGGCGACGGTCCAGAAGATCGCGACCTGGTGGGCGACGACGGAGTCGCGCTTCTCGAACGCGATGGCGGGTCGCGTCTTGCGCCAGTCGCGGCGATTGAAGAGCTTCCCGAGCAGGCGCGTCTTGTGGCCTCGGAGATCCCGAGCGAAGAACGCCTTGATCTCGTTGATGCCCTGCGTGTTCCACGCGGTGCGGAAGGCGTCGAGCTTGGGCTGGAGCGGAGCTTTGGGGATCTCCGACTGCGGGACCCCGCGACGCGACGAGTTGGATCCGCCAAACGCGACAACGAGCGCGATTCCGAGCACGACCGGCAGGCCGACGTAGAGGGCGAGCTTCTTGCGCTCGGCTGCCTTGTCGGCGCGCGTACGGTCCCGCCACTTCGTCCCGGTGTCGCCGGCGATCTGCTCGCCGCGGAAGCGCCGGGCGGCCAAGGCGTCGGGGTAGCGCCCGAGCAGTCTTTGCAGGTTCGTGGCCATGGCGACCGTCCCCCACGCAACCATGGCCAGAACGACGTAGATGCCGCCGGTAGTGCCGGTGACACCGCCCTTCAATCCGGCGATGGCAGGGGGCGCCGCGACGATGCTGTGGAAGACGGCGAGAACGAGCGCACACGGGAGAGGGAAGCGCGTCACGAAGATCGTGCAGAGGACGATCGCGACGAACAGCCCTCCGACGACGAGCTTGAAGGTGGCGGAATCGGTGCTCAGGGCGATGAGGAACGCGACGGCGACAATGAAGGCGTCGGCGATGAAGAGATTGCGCATCGCACGCAGATTCCGGTGCGCTGTGGCGATGGCGCGGTTGACGGCGTGACGCTCGTCGGGGTCCTCCAGTTTGCTCGCGCCCCGGCGCTCCGACGCGGCAGCGCGGCGTCGCGCGGGTGCCGGCGCCGCCGCCTGCGGGAACAGGTTAGGCACCCGGTCGCCCGGTAGCCACCAATCGCCATCCGTGGAGTACTCCATGGCCTGCGTGACGCGCCCGTCCGCGATGTAGCCGCGGATCTTCTCGATGGCGAAGGGGCCCTGGGCCCGCCCGCCGGGCTTGCGGATGTAGTAGGACGCGCTCATGAGATCAGCGGCGCCATCCAACCAGGGCACGCGGTCCGGCGTCAAGGCGGCCCGATCGAGACGGTTCGGCACTCAGCGGCCGGACGGGACGAGCTTGAGCACGACGCCCATTTCGACGGCGCATGCATAGATCTCACCCTCGACGTCCTCTCCGAACGAGGCGAGGTCGGGAACGTCGCCCAGGACGCGCTGGTTGGACCCGGTGGCTCGGCGTCCTCCCGGACTTACCGGATCGGGCGCTTCGCCGAGATCGATGCAGTACGCCTCGCCGCGACTGTAGTCACCGAAGACGAGCTTCCCGCGCAGCGCCTTGATCTTCTGGCCGCGATAGACGAACCCACAGATGCCGCACGTCGAGGGCGCCTTGCCGCGAACCCACTCGAAGAGCGGTCGCACGAACCGGATTCCCGGCGGCGGCTGCTTCACGCGACGTGTCCCTTCGAACCAGGGCCAACCATGGCTGCCGCCCTTGCGCACCTCGATCACCCACTCGCGGGAATCCGGCCCTGTCGTGCCGGGCTCCACGGTGTACATGCGGCGATCCGGACCCCAGCAGAAGCGCCACGGATTGCGAAAGCCACGCGCCCAGATCTCGGCAGGGATCCCACCCTGACGGAACGGGTTGTCTGCCGGGATGCCGTACCCTTTCCCGCCTTGTCGCTTCGACGGGTCGATGCGCAGGACCTTCCCGAGCAACGACCTGAGGATGCCGCTGTGTCCGTCTCCGACGCTGATGTAGAGCATGCCATCCGGGCCGAAAGCGATCCCACCGGCCTGGTGCTGTGCATTGGCCTTGTGGATCTCGAGAACGGTGCGCGCTGTCGAGGGGTCGGCCTTCTCTCCGAGAGAACGGTACTCCGCGATGACGAGCCGGAACTTCGCGCCGTGTGGCCCGGGCCGGGAGTTCTTGGCCAAGTAGCTCACGTAGAACAGCTGGTTGGAGGCGAACTGCGGATGGAACGCCATCGCAAGCAGCCCGCCTTGGGCGCGCGCATGCACCTTGGACTGGATGTCGAGGAAGAGCCTGGGCTTGGGCACGGGCCCCTTGCCCTCGTACTTCCGGATGGCCTGAATCCGTCCACGCTGCTCGCAGACGTAGATCGTGTTCTTGCCGTCCTTGGGCTGCGTGACGTGCATGGGCTCCGCGAACGCCACGTCAGGCCACGCCTCGACGAACTCCACGCCCGAGAACGCCGGCACGTCCCTCGCCGACGCAACCGGGGCAGCGAGAAGGAAGAGAACGAGGGCGATGCACCACGCAAGACGCGTCCGCACCGGATTGCTGTCTTCATGCATGGCGCGACTTGTACCAGCCTCCTGCGAGCGGCAGGGATTGGGCAGGCGCAGGCCTCGGGAGGAATCGCATCCGTCAACCACGTTCATCGCTTCAATCGGGGAAGCCGATTCGACAACTAGGGCTCGCCTTCTTCGTCCTCGTCATACGCCGGCAGCGTGAGCAGGTGGCAGGCGTAGAGCGCCGCGAACATGCGCTCGGCCTGGATCGTCTCGGCATGTCCGGCGAGATACGGAAGCGTCTTTCGATCCTCTTCGAAGGCCGCGACGACCTCCGTGGGCGAGATGCCCTCTTCCACCACGTAGCGCGTGAGCATCGGCCGCACGACCTCTTCGTACGCCACGGTGCGAGCCGTGCCTCCGCGTCTCCGCTGCTGCTTGCGCAGCTGCCTCTCGATGCGAGCAAGCGCGGGATGCTCCAGCGGTGCGTCTCCCGGCGGCCTCCAGGCGATCGACTCGGCGGCGTGGGTGAAGCGCTCGAGCAGCTCCGGCGCCGCGTCCGCCATGCGGTAGAAGCACGCGGCGTAGGTCGCTCCGCGGTGAAGGTAGTCGGCAGCGACCTCGTCGACGAGCTCCCCCAGCAGGTCGCCGCTCACGATCGGGGACAGCACGAGGAAACGGCGCAACGCGCGGAACGTGCCGAACTCCCGGCGCCAGGCCTTCCAGGCGTCCCGCAGTGCGTCGGCCGCCGCGCGGTGATCGGGCGGCGACAGGAACGTCCACTCGTCGATCTGCGCCGCGCTGTACCGACGATCCAGGCGGTCGATCTCGTCGACGTCGGCCCAGGCGGCGACCGCAGCGACCTCCTGCCCGGTCCAGTCCAGGAGCGTGTGGTCCGAGGCGTCGCCGACATAGTCATCGTCGAGCACCTGCTCGACGGCAAGATCGAGCCGCCCGCGCACGAGGTGCAGGTGGATCCGCTCGCGCACGAGCTGCGCGGCCCCGTCCCGGTCCGGTTGCTGGCGTAGCCGGTCCCACGTGAAGGCGTCCTCGGAAACGAGACGCCGGACCTCGCGGGGCGGGAGCACGGTCGCGAGCCAGGGCGAGACGGGAAGACCGCGTTGCATCGCCGCCAGGACCTCCTCGCGATACCCGAGGCCCGAAGCGTCGGCGAGCAGCGCGCGATGGAGCGCAATGCGCGCATCGTCCCAGGGCTCGCGCAGGTGCAGCAGGATCTCCCGTACGTCGCCGCCCGCACCGAGCGACGCCCACGCTTCGCGCACGCGCGCGTCGACGGGATCGACCGGCTCCGGACGCGGGGCCTCCCCGGTTTCCTCGGCGACAGGCGCGCCGTCCTCGAGATCGATCTCGTCCGGGAGTGTCTCCGCCCCGGGATCGCGGTCGTCAGCGTACGGGTGCGGCGCGGCGTCCTCGTCGTCGTCGAACCAGTCGGGGTCGTCGCCGTACATCGCGCGCCACTGGAGCTCCCGTTGCGCGGCTTCGTACGCACGTCGCACCCGCGCGAACTCGTCCGGATGACGATCCGGGCGGTAGATCTTGATGCGGCGAATGTAGGCGCGACGCAGTGCCTTCTCGTCGAGGCCCGACGCGTCATCGATGCCAAGCACCTCGAAGGGCTCGTTGCTCTCGGGCAGGGACGGAAGGTCGCTCATCGTCCCTCCTCGCGCCGCTCCCGCAGCAGCTCTTCGATGCGCTTGCGAAGGGCATCCGGATCGTCACGCAGCCTGTCGCGACGCTCCTTGTAGTCGCGGTAGAAGCTCGGAACCTCGGGAACCTTGCGCTTCGGTTCGTTGCAGCGCCGCGTGATGCCGAGCACGGCCCACACCAGGAAGAACCACGTCCACCACGGCATGCCGTCCCCGCGCCCGGAGGAGACGCGCTCGCGCCGGCGGGACGGGCGCGCGGCTCGGACACCGCGCGCCGCGGCCGACTCCGCGGTCTTGTACGAAGGCTCGAGCACGCTCCCGAACAACGCGGGTGCGAGCGATGCCAGGACCGGATGGCTCCGCCGTGCCCGCAGCGCGGCCAGGCGCATGTCACGGCTCGGACGAACGGCAGCGGGTTCGGCACCGGGCTGCATGGCCTTCACAACGAGCCGCAGGAGGTCCTTCGCAACCACCTTGTCGTAGCGCGCGCGAATCCACGCCGCGTAGTGCGGAATCAGAGCCTGCAGCTGCCCGTACGCAGGGTCCTGCGCGAGCGACGGCAGGGCCGCCTCGAGCTCGCCGCGCGACACGGCCCCTGCAACAAACGCCGTGTACCAGCCCTTGCTCGTCGTGAGATCCGGTCTGGCGTCAGCCGGACGCCGAGGCAGGGCGGTGCTGGCTTCGCGAAACCGCTCCCGCAGGGCGCCGAGCTCGAAGGGATCCGGGTGTCGCATGCCCGCGATGTGCTCGGCATACGTGGAGAGGAGCGTGGATGCGTCGGAAGCCTGGGTGAAGTCCGGTTCCTCGTCTACCACCGCTCGCCGCCGTCCAGCTCGTCACACATGGTGCGGAGGTTGCGGGCCAGCTGGTCGACCTCCGCCATGTCACGCTGCATCAGGGCGGCTTCGAGCGCATCGAGCAAGAGCTCGAGCTGTTCGCGGGCGCGCGGCTCGACTTCGGTGAGCAAGCCTTCAGCCCGCGAGAGCACGTCGCGGATCATCGGCGTGTCGCGCGGATCTTCCTTCAATCGCGCAAGGCGCTTCTTGGCCGCTTCCAGCTCCTTCTCCGAGAGCGCCTCCGACGAGCGGTTGAACACCTTGCTGACGCGCTTGCCGGTCTCGATGATCTTGGCTTCCACCTCGAGCAAGCCGTTGAGGTCGTAGGTGAAACGGGCCTCGACTTCCTTGCCCGCGGGTCCGGGCGGAATGCCCTCGATCAGGAGGCGACCGATCTCGCGGTTGTCCTTCACGTACCGCGCCTCGCCTTCGAAGATGCGGAACATGATCGACTTCTGGTTGGGCTCGAGCGTGTGATAGATCTTGCTCTGTGACGTCGGGATCACCGTGTTGCGGTGGATGACCGGTGAGTAGAAGCCGTCCACGCGCTGGTTGCCGAGAAACTTGGAGATCTCCGTCCCCAGGCTGTGGGACGCGACGTCGGTGACGATCATGTCCGAGACGGCGATATCACCGCCGGTGAGCGCGGCCTGGATCGCCGCGCCGTGGACGATGGCCAGATCCGGATCGACGCCTTCCCGCGGCTCGCGGTCGAACATGCGCGTCACGAGCTCGCGCACGCAGGGCATGCGTGTCGCACCACCGACGACCACGACGTCGTCGATGTCCGTGCGATTGAGGCCCGCGCTGCGCAGCGCACCGCGACACGGACCGACGAGCCGCTCGATCAGATGACCGAACGCTTCTTCGGATTCTTCGCGCGTGATCGGGACGTCGATGGGCTTCTTCGACAGTCCGCGCATGGGCGGCACGGTGAGCGTGTCGGCTTCGACGTCGGTAAGGCGGCGCTTGAGCAGCTCGGCACGCTTGATGAGGAGCGTGACGTTGGCCGGATCGCGGATCTCGGCCTGCTCGAAGGCGATGCCGGCTCGCAAGAGCGCAAGGGATGCGAGCGCGCGCGTGAAGTCCTCGCCGCCGAGCATGCTCTCGCCGGCGACGCTGCGCACCTCGAGCGCGTCCTCGAAGCGGTCCATCACGCAGACGTCGAAGGTGCCGCCGCCGAGGTCGATGACGACGATGGTGCCGTCGCCCTGGCCGCGGTGCGCGCCGTAGGCGATGGCCGCGGCCGTGGGCTCGTTGAGGATGCGCTCCACGGTGAATCCGGCGAGCTCGCCCGCCTTGACCGTCGCGTAGCGCTGGGCTTCGTTGAAGTAGGCGGGCACGGTGATCACGCAGCGCGAGACGTCTTCGCCGAGCGCCGCCGTCGCATCGCGGCGCAGGGACTTGAGCACGAGCGCGGAGAGGTCGACGGCGCCGTGGCGGGAGCCGGCGATCGTGTACTTGAGCTCCCCGCCCATGCCGCGTTTGAAGAGCGCCGCACCCAGCTGGTGGTTGGCGGCGTAGATGTCCTTGGCGGTGCGCCCGACGAGCAGGGCGCTCGAGCGCTCGTCGAGCGCCACGACGGACGGGGTGAGGTCCTCGCCGACGGCGTTGGGCAGTACGCGCACCTCGCCCCCCACGAAGAACGCAACGGCGCTGTTCGTCGTGCCCAGATCGATACCAACGATGGGAGAGGAACCACTCATCCGACAATCCTGCTCGGCCCAGGGTGCGGCCGTGCCGGAGGAGCGTCAAGACCCCGGATCGACGAGCCGCAGCAGCATCACGAAGTAGCGGCAGTCCTTGCCCGCGTTGAGCGCATTGAGGCGGTCAGCCTCGGCGTCGGCATCTTCGCTCGAGTAGTAGGCGGTCGTGCCCGTGATGCCCGAAGGGTATAGGGTGCCCCGCCGGGCGCGCCGACCCACTCGGCGGCGCTACGAGGGATCTCCAGAGGCGACTTGTCACCACCGAAGTAGTCGAGCCGGACCACGGCATAGATGTGCGTGCGGCCGGGACGCGGCGGATGGTCGATCTTCATGAAGAGGTGGAGTGCCCGATCGGACTCGAACCGACGACATTCAGCTTGGGAAGCTGACGCTCTACCAACTGAGCTACGGGCACGTGTGTATCGGGGAACGGTAGGGTTCACCCCGGAGAGTGTCAAGGCGACGCGCTCTAGACGTCTGTGAATGGAGTCCGTTCCATTGGCGTGCCGCAGTAGAGGCACTTGGTGTGGCGCCGGCCGACCATGCGACCGCAGCTCGAGCACTCCGCCGAGGCGCGCCGCACGCGGCCGTCGAGCTTGCCATCGGAAAGATCGAGGTCGCGCGCCACCTGGGCGAGCTCCTCCTCCGTCACGTCGAGGCGACCCCGCAGCAGGAGCCAGAGCGCTTCCGTCATGAGCGCCAGCCGATCGAAGCGCTGGGCGAGGCTCTCGGTCTCGGCCTTGGCCTTCCGGGCGTTGGATGCCGCGGTGTTGGCCTGCGAGCTGGCATCGCGGGCAACGGCACTCTCGCCCCCGGCGTAGAAGAACCCGTGATACGCCATGTTCGATCCTCCTCGGACCCAGCGTACCGAGCGTCCAAGGCACGTGCTTTTCCGCTTGCCTAGCGCGGGCGGCGCCGGTCACTTGGGGGCAGCCCGAGGAGGCTTCGGCCATGAGCATCCGCTTCAAACTCATCCTGGGAGCGCTCGCGTTCCTGCTGCTCTTCATCGCGGTCTTCGTGGCGTCGTCCGTCGTGACTGCGAGCCAGAAGACCGACGGCCTCGTGATCCGTATCGCCGCCCGTCAGGGCGTGCTCACCGAGAAGATGACCAAGGAGCTGCTGCGCTACTCCGAAGAGCCCACCGACGAACACTGGGCCACCTTTCAGAAGACCCGCGACTTCTTCGACACGAGCCTCAACGCCCTGCTGAACGGCGGCCCGGTCCGCCCGCACCTCATCGACGAGACCGTGCCCGACGCGAAGCTGCCGAAGGCGACCGACGGACAGATCAAGGAGAAGCTGGAAGGCGTCGAGGAGATCTTCGCGCGCTTCCGAGACGCCTCCGGAAAGGTCAAGGTCGAGGCCAACGACGCCGCATCCGCCGCCGACACCGTCATCGAGCAGACACCCGTCCTGATCGCCAAGTACGACAGTGTGGTCAGCCGCGCGCAGAAGGCATCGGAAGATGAGCTCGTCGACGCCGACGGCCGGCGCGAGTGGGCGAAGATCATCCAGTACGCCTCGCGGCAGCGGATGCTCGCCCAACGACTCACCACGCTCGCGCTCGAGTACCTGCGCGGTCCCAACGACGAACGCAAGAAGCGCATCGAATCGCTCCTCGACGTGTTCGACACCACGCACCACGCGCTGGAGAGCGGAGGCACGGTGATCCTCGATCCGGAGGATCCGACGGAAGGCGAGATGATCGCGCCGGCCAACAACCCGCGCGTGCAGGAGCGGTTGGCGGACGCGGGCGACCGCTGGGCCTCGTTCCGGCGTGCGCTCAACGCGCTGAAGTTGTCGGCCGCGAGCAACGCCTCGGCACTGAAGGACGCCACCTCGCGCTCGCCCGCACTGCTGGGCGGCATCGGCGAGGTCGTGGATCGCGCGCAGACGCTGTCCGAAGACCGGGTGAGGACGCTCAGTCTGATCCAGATCTGCGCGCTGCTTGCCGGCGTGATCCTCGTGATCGTGGCCGCGTTCATGGGACACCGCATCGGCTCCAACATGAAGACCGCCGTGCGCGCTGCACAGACGATCGCCGAGGGCGACTTGACCGCGCGCAGCGACGTCAACGCTTCCGACGAGACCGGCAGGCTGCTGGTGTCGCTCAACCAGATGGGCGAGCAGCTCTCCGAGCTCGTCAGCAGCGTCCAGCACTCGGGCGTGAGCGTCGGCTCCTCCTCTTCGCAGATCGCGGAGAGCGCGCGGCTTCAGGAGTCCGCAGTCAGCGAGCTGGCCAGCACCGCCACGGAGATTGCGGCGACGTCGACCGAGATTGCCGCAACCGCGGAAGAGCTGCTGGACACGATGAACGAGGTGGGACGCGTGTCCGAGAGCACGTCACGCGGGGCATCGAACAGCAAGATGGGCCTCGAAGAGATGCAGCGGACGATGGACCAGATGGTCGCCAGCACGGAGACCGTCACCGACCGCCTGTCAGCTATCAACCAGAAGACGGCGAAGATCTCGACCGTCGTCGGCACGATCATGAAGATCGCGCAGCAGACGAACCTCATCTCACTGAACGCCGCCATCGAAGCCGAGAACGCGGGCGAGCTGGGCCTCGGCTTCGCGGTTGTCGCCAAAGAGGTCCGCCGCCTGGCAGACCAGACGACCAAGGCATCGACCGGCGTCGAGCAGATGGTCGGCGAGATGCAGTCCGCCGTGTCGACAGCCGTCATGGGCATGGACGGCTTCCAGGACGACATCCGCACCGGCAGCGACGCGGTGCGCGACGTCGTGTCCCGTCTCGGCCGCATCATCGACCGGGTGGAACTGCTTGCCCCGCGCTTCGAGTCGGTGCGCGAAGGCATGTCAGCGCAGGCCGAGGGCGCGCATCAGATCGCGGAGGGCGTCCGCCAGATCGTGGACTCGTCCGAGGAGACGGCGGAGTCCGTGCGACAGACGAACATGTCGATCGAGGATCTGACGCGCGCAGCCGGCGAGCTTCAGCAGGGCGTGACGCGCTTCAAGGTCGCGGAGAACGGGGTGTGAAGCGACGGACGGGGCCCGTCCCTACATGTCATTGCATGAGCCTACAGAGCGTCATGTAGGGGAGGGCCTTGTGCCCTCCCGCGATCAATCGAAGTCCACCTGGACGAGAGAAACGTCATCCTCGAACTGGTTGCTGCCCAGCGCGGCCTCGGCCACGGCCTTGACCCGGTCCAGCGTGCGGTTGTTCTTGTCGCCGAACGTGTCCACGAACTCGTCGTGCGTGCGCATGCGCCCCGCGGCGTCGCGCACCTCGTAGATGCCGTCGCTGTAGATGAAGAAGCGCGCACCGGGACTGACCTGGCGTTCCTCGGTGTTGTACTGCAGATCCGGAAGCACACCGGGCATGGGCCCCCCGGACTCCAAGAGCACGGGCTCGGCGTCGGCACGCGGATCGTCGAAGAAGACGGCGGCCGGATGCCCGGCGCCCGCCCAGCGCAGCGTGCGCGTGGAGAGCTGATAGACGCCGTACCAGATGGTGAAGAACTTGCCGTCGTGATCCTGCGTGCGGAACGCCATGTTGAGCGCGCTGACCACGGCCCCCGGATCGCGGAAGTCGGTTCGCGGCAGCGTGCGCGAGCGCAAGACGTTGAGGACGGACACGGACAGCAACGCGGAGCCCACGCCGTGCCCGCTCACGTCGAGCAGGTACATCACGAAGTGATCGTCGTCGATCCAGTAGTACCCGAACGCATCGCCTCCGAGCGAGGCCGACGGCACGAAGCGCCAGTCGGCACGGATGCGGTCGCCGGTAGGCGGCGGCAGCAGGGACTGCACGTACTTCGCAGCCTGGTCCAGCTCGTCGGCGAGGATCTTCCGGCTCAGCTCGAGCGCGGCATACGCCTCGTCGCGCTGCAGCAAGCTGATGTAGCCGTTCGAGTGATGCCGGATGCGCGCGATGAGCTCGACCGGGTCGGGCAGCTTGACCAGGTAGTCGTTCGCGCCGAGACCGAATGCCTCGGCCTTGGTTGCGGGCTCTTCCTTCGTGGAGAGGACGATCAGCGGGATCTGTCGCGTTGCCTCGTCCGCGCGGAACCGGCGCACGAGCTCGAGGCCGTCGAGCTGCGGCATCACGAGGTCGGACAGGATGACGGTCGTCTCCGTCTCCGTCGCCATCTCGAGCGCCTTCGTCGGGTCCTGGCAGTAGCGGAAGTCGATGTCGTCCTGCGTCGCGAGCATGCGCCGCACGGCTTCACCGATGATAGGCTGGTCGTCGACGAGGAGCACGCTCACACGATGCTCGCGGACGTCTGCCTCGCCTTCTTCCGCGACGGTCACCTTGGTCTCGACGGTCTGCGCGTCCGCCATGGATCAAGAGCCCCTTTCCTGCCGCGCGGTCTCCTCCGCGCGCGCCAGCCGGTTCCATTCGCGCTCGATGCGGGCGCCCATCCGCGCCAGGGGCACGCTCGCCGAAGCGGCGTCCAGCTTCTGCGCCGCTTTCGGCATGCCGTAGACGACGCAGCTCTCTTCATCCTGCGCCAGGGTCGCCCAGCCGATCTTGCGCAGCGCGAGCATGCCCTTGGCGCCGTCGCGGCCCATGCCCGTGAGCAGCACGGCGACGCCGGGCGTCGGCCACGTGCGCTGCAGGCTGAAGAAGAACGCGTCCACGCTGGGGCGGTAAGCGATGTCCTGCGGCTTGCTGTCGTAGCGCATGTGGCGCGCGAGGCTCATCACGAGGTGGTCGCGGCTCGAGGCAACCAGGATCTCGCCCTCACGCGGCGCGTCGCCCTCGGCGATCGCGCTCACCGGCCAGCCGGTCTGCGACGAGAGCCAGCGGACGAAGCCGGGCACGAACGTCACGTCGAGATGCTGCACGACGATCACTGCCGGCCGGAAGTCGCCGCTGAAGCCCTTGATGACGTCGACGACGGCCTGCGGACCACCGGTCGAGGCGCCGATCGCAACCAGACGCGGCGACGGAATGAGCGGCGAGGGGAACGCCGCCGACGACATGTGCGACCGCTGCTCGGCGGTTTGCGGGCGCGGCTGGGAGAGGAGGCCGATCCGGCGGATCTTCCGCAGCACCGGCTCCGTGTCCTGCAAGCTCCCGTCGTCGGCAAACGTCGGTCCGCTCACCGCGTCGAGCGCACCGGCGCCGAGCGCGTGATAGACCTTCGTGAGGTTGCCCTCGACGGTTGCGGTGACGACCAGGATCGGGCACGGGCACTCGGCCATGATCCGCCGCGTGGCCTCGACCCCGTCCATGTTCGGCATGAGGAGGTCCATCAGCACGAGATCGGGCGTGTCCGTCTTGCACTGCTCGAGTGCCTGCGCGCCGTCTTCGGCGATCCACGCGACCTCGTGGTCGGGGTCGGTTTCGACCAGGCGGCGCAGCGCTATCACAGCGAGCTGGACGTCATTGACGATTCCGATTCTCACGACTTGTCGGTCTCCTCGGGTTCCCCGATTAGGTCGACCACCTCACGCACCAGCGTCTCGTCGTGGAAGCTGCTCTTGGTGAGGTAGGCGTTCGCACCGGCCTCGAGGCCGCGCATGCGGTCCTCTTCGCTCTCCTTGTAGGACACGATCATCACGGGCGTGCTCCGGAGCCGGGCGTCGTCGCGGATCCGCCGGACGAGCTCGATCCCGTCCATACGCGGCATGTCCACGTCGGTGAGCACGAGATCGTACTCCTGGGCGCGCACCGCGTTCCATGCGTCTGTACCGTCGACGCAGACATCCACCGAATATCCGCGGTTGACCAGCAGCTTCCGCTCAACCTCGCGCACCGTGATCGAGTCGTCGACCACGAGCACGCGCTTGCGGACCTTGGGCCCCTCGGCCCGCAGTCCGCGCATGGCACGGATCGACCGCAGGCGGCCCTCGTGGAGGAGCTGATCGACCGAGTGCACGAGGTCCTGCACGTCGACGATGATCAACGGATCGCCGTGGTTGTCGAGCGCGACAGCCGACACGTTCGCGACGGAGCCGAGACGTCGATCGAGCGCACGCACGACGAGGCTCTGCTCGCCCAGGTAGCGATCGACGGCCAGGCCGTACTCGTTCCCGCCGGAGCTCACGATGACTACGTAGAGTACGTCGCTCGGCTTGGTCCCCGCACGCAAGCCCAGCACGTCGGCGGCGGGCACGAGCCCGATGACGCGGCCGTCGTGCTCGAAGCTCTGACGGTTCTCGATGGAGCGTACGGCGTCGGCTTCGACACGCACGAGGCTCTCGATGTGCGTGAGTGGGAAGGCGAAGGGCTCGCCCGCGATCTCGAGCACGGCGACGCGGATAACGGAACGCGTGATGGGGAGCACGAGGAAGAACTCGAGCCCGCCGTTCTCACCGCGACGCGGGCGCACGGTCCCGCCCGCTTCGCGCACCATGTTGTGCACGACGTCGAGGCCGACGCCGCGTCCGCTGATCTCGGTCACCTGCTTCGCCGTGGAGAACCCGGGCAGGAACAGGAACTCCATCAGCTCCGCGTCGCTGAGGTCCTTGGCGATGTCTTCTGCGATGAGGCCGCGCTCGACGACGCGGGTCCGCAGGCCCTCCGGATCGACGCCGCGGCCGTCGTCGGCGATGCGAATCTCGAGCATGCCCGCGTGATGGCGCGCTTCGAGCCGAACGGTACCGGTCGGGTCCTTGCCCGCCGCCTTGCGTTCGTCGGGCGTCTCGATGCCGTGATCGATCGCATTGCGGAGCATGTGGTTCACCGGCGCTTCGAGCCGCTCGAGGATGTCGCGGTCGACGGGCACGCCGCGCCCCTTGACGCGCAGACGCACCTTCTTGCCGAGGTCGCGCGCGAGGTCGCGGACCATGCGGGGGAACGCCATGACGCCCTCGCGGAACGGGCGCATGCGGCTCTTGAGCACCTGGCGGTACATGCGGCCTGCGAGGTCTGCGCTCTGCCGCGCTGCCTCGTCGAAGGTGACGACCCGCTGAGCAACGAGCTCCTGCGCATCCTCGGCTTCGCGACGGAGGACCTCCAGCGGATCCGGCTCGGGCAGCTCGTAGCCGTCCTTGCGCATCTTGTCGCGCAGGTTCTCGATGTTGACGCCCAGCTTCTCGACGGTGCGGCGCACCGCGTCGAGCGCGTCGGTGTGATCGGCCAATCGCCGCGCCTGCACGACGCTCTCGCCAGCGTAGGACAGCATGCGCGTGAACACCTCGGGGTCGACCTTCACGGCGCTGGCCGCCGTCTGGATGGCCGGCCGTGCGGGTTCGGGCTCCGGGTCGGGCTCGGGTTCGGTGGCAGGCTCGGAAGCGGACGGTTCCTCCGATTCGCGGGAGGGCACAAGGCCCTCCCCTACATCGCCTGCCTCCTTGTCATCGCGCTCCGGCAAAGCGGACGCCGCCGGGCTCGGAGCAGGAGGAGCCTCGCCGGACTGCGCGGCTTGCAGGTCCGCGATGATCTCGTCGATGCGCGGCTGGTTCTCCCCGAAGAACGCGTCGGTCTCGCCATCCTTCAATTCGCCTACCTGACGCAGCACGTCCGTGCCGGCGAGCAACGCGTCGACCGCATCGGCCCCCAGCGTGGCCTTGCCGTCCTGCCCCGCGACGAGCAGGTCCTCCATCGCGTGCGCAAGCCCAACCACGGGGTCGAGACCCACGATGCGCGCCGCGCCCTTGATCGAGTGCGCTGCGCGCATGAGCGGCTCGAGGATCTCGGCGTCACCGGGCGCGCTCTCGAGCTCGACGAGACCCGTCTCAAGCGTGTTGGCGTGGGTCTCCACCTCCGCTTGGAAGAGATCGAGCATCGAGAACCCGGAGAGGTCGTCCGGCGGCGTCATGCCAGACTCCTTGCAAGGCCCTCGAAGAGCCGGCGCGGATCGATCACGGCAGCGGTACCGGAAGGCGTCTGGAGAACGCCCTCGGTGAAGTGCACGGCGGACTTGGAGACGGTGACCTGCGCGCTGGAGACGGCTTCGGTCCGGTAGCGCTCGAAGTCCAGCACCTCGTCGACGACAAGCGCCCAGCGCTCCCCCGCACGTTCGACGACGAGCAGACGGCGCAACTCCCCGTCACCGCCGTCTTCGTCACCGAGTCCGAAGAGCGCGCGCAAGCTTGCGCACAGGTGGATCTCGCCGCGCAAGCTGACAAGTCCGCGGAAGACGTCGCTGCTACGTCCGGGCACGGAACGAACGGGCGAGGGATGCTGGACCTCGAGCACGACGCGCGTCGGCATCGCGAACAGCTCCTCGGCGACACGGAACAGTCCGACCGAGATGCGGTCGCCGCGCTCGTCTTCGCCCAGCCGCCGCTGCAGGCTGCGCGTCCACGCATCGAGGTAGGTATCCGGGGGCGGGCGGTCGAGCAGACGCGAGACGAAATCGTCGTCGGGACGGCTCTCGCCGTTGGCGTCGGCGGGTTCCCTGGGCGACGGGTGACGCCGCGACGGCTCGTTGGGCTGGTCACTTCGGGTCACGACCGGCCTCCGTCATGCGAGCGTGCGCCTGGCGCTGCTCCCAGTCCTCACGCACCCGTTCCGCCCTGGCCCGCAGGCGCGCGGCCTCCTGGGCCCCATCGCTCTTGTTCGCGACGAGCAACGCCAACTGCGCGAGCGAGGGGTAGTGCAGCCCGTCGAGATAGATCGCCTTGCGCAGCGCATCTTCGGATGCGGTGTCGTTCGCGCGCGCGCTCTCGACGTTGGCGAGAAGGTGATAGAGGTCCGCGCTGACCTCCGAACGCCCGATCGCGTCCCGCAACAGACGCCGCGCTTCTTCGAGCGCGCCCTGGTCCGCCAGGCTCGACGCGCGCGCCAGCACGCCGTGATCCGTCGATTCATCGGCGACCGTCGGCGCAACGGCAACAGGGGGCGTGCGCGCGGGGGCCGGCTTGGGCTTGGGCTTGGGCGTGAGCCGGCAGGCGAACGCATCGTGCGGCGGGGCGAGCGAGAGGCCGAGGTCGCGCACGGCGGCGACCTCCGCGTGGCCGACGAAGAGCAATCCACCGGGTTTGAGCATCCGGATCAAGCGGTCGAGCAGCCGGCGCCGCGCCTCGGGCACGAAGTAGATCAACACGTTGCGGCAGAACAGTGCGTCGTAGGACCCCACGGCGTTGAAGCCGAACGCGGGGTCCATCACGTTGGCTCGCCGGAAGTGGATCTGCTCGGTGACTGCGCTGTCGAGCTGGAGACGGTTGCCGTCCCTACGAAAGTAGCGATGGCGGACGCCGGGGGGTACCCGGCGCGTTGACGGCTCGCGATAGCGACCGGCACGTGCGTACGCAAGCGCACGCGCGCTGATGTCGGAAGCGTCGACGCGCGCGCGACGCGTGTCGATTCCCGCTTCGAGCAGAGCGATCACGACCGAAGACGGCTCCTCACCGGTCGAGCAACCGACGCAGTGGACGCGGAAGGTAGAGCTCGGGTCGTCGAGATGACGCGTGCGAACCTCGCGGACGAGCAGGTCGAACGACGCCGGATAGCGAAAGAAGCTCGTCTCGTGGACCATCACGGCGGCGGCGAGCATGTCGAACTCGCTCGGGTGGCGCTCGACGTATGCAACGTAGGCGGCGGGCTCCGTGAGCTCGTGCGCCTGCATGCGGCGCTTGATCGCGCCCTCGACCGCGCGCTTGCTCAGCGTCGTGGGATCGATGCCGACCTGCCGCGTCAGCCGCTCCTCGAGCGCGGACCAAGGCATCACGACGCCTCCTTGCCGCGGCGCGTGACGGCGTCGAGCACGTCATCGGGTACGAGATCCCCGACCTCGACGAGCTGCAGCAAGCCGTCCTCGTCGTGGAGGATCCGCCCGAGACCATCCACACCCGGCGTCTGAACGCCGGGATGGCTGCCTGGTGCGTCCGGGTCGAGCGTTGCGATGCGCGTCACGTCTTCGGCGAGCACGCCGAGGAACCGCTCGGCGTCGTCGGCCTCGCCCCACTGGCGGCCCTCGCCGGCGAGGGTGCAGACGAGGATCCGGTTGCTGAGTCGAGAGGGGCAGTCCCCCCGGCCGAACAACCGGCACAGATCGAGCACGGGCACGACACGTCCCCGGTAGTCGATCACGCCGATGAGCGCTGCGTGCGCTGCCGGCACCGGGCGCGCCGGGATCCCGGGAATGACCTCCGTGATCGACGATGTGTCGATCGCGAAGCGCTCTTCGCCGACATGGAAGATCACGGCGCGCATGGGTCGGTCAGTCCTCCAGGCGGAACCGCGCGATTTCCTCGTTCATCCCGTTCGCTGCCCCGCGCAGCTCTTCGGCGACGAAGGAGACCTCGCGCAGCGACGTGACCGCGTGCTGCACGGTCTCGTTGAGCGAGCGCATCGCGTCGTTGATCTGCTCCGCGCCTTGGGTCTGACTGCGCATCCCCTCGCCGACGGCGTCGAAGCGCGTGGTGAGACGCTCGACCTCGTTGATGATCTCGCCGAGCTGGGATCCGACCTCCGACACGACGCGTACGCTGCGCCGCACGTGGTCGGCGAACTTGTCCATCTCCATGACACCGGCCGACACGGACGACTGCATCTCTTGCACGTTCTGCTCGATGTCGAGCGTGGCGGCCGCGGTCTGATCGGCCAGCCGCCGGATCTCTTGCGCGACGACGAGGAAGCCGCGGCCGTACTCGCCCGCCTTCTCCGCCTCGATTGCTGCATTCACGGAGAGCAGGTTCGTCTGGTCGGCGACCTTCGTGATGGTCGTGACGACGGACGTGATGTCGCCGGCCTTGTCGCTGATGACGGAGAGCTTGCCGCTGATCGACGCGCTGCTGTCCTGAAGCTGCTGCATCGTCGATTGCATGGTCTCCAGGTTCGACCGACCGGTGCCGGCCAGCGACGCCGAGTTGTGCGCGATGTCGGTCAGCTCCCCGACGGTCTGGACGAGCTCGTTGCCCGTCGCGGAGATCTCCTGGACGGACGCGGCAATCTGGTTCGTCGACGCGCCGAACGAGTTGACGGCCGACTCCTGCTCCTTGCTCGTGGCGGCCATCTCGGTCGACGAGGACGTGAGCTGCACGCTCGAACGGCGCACGGCATGCACGAGCGCCGCGATCTTCTCGACGAACTTGTTGAACCAGTGGGCGATCTGCCCGACCTCGTGCTCGGAGTCGACGTCGATGCGCGCCGTGAGGTCCGCCTCGCTCTCAGCCATCTCGCGCATGCGGTCGCGGATCTGCTCCATCTCGCCGATCACGGGCCGCATGATCAGAAGTCCGACCAGCACGACGAGCGCGCCGATGATCGCCCCGAGGATCATTACCTTTGTCTTGCCGGCGCCGACCTCTTCAGCCGCGTGCGTCTCGGTGTTGACGATCGCCTCCCGGCTCAGCTTGACCGCCGCACGGATCCCGTCGTTGTGCTCCTTGAACTTGGGCGCGAGCTGCTCCTTGATGATGCCCGCGGGGGTCTTCTTGCCCACGTCCGCGCCCTTCACGGCCGGCAGGAACTCGGCCTGCACGACGCGCAGGAACTCCTGGGCAGGGGGCAGCGCACCGTTCAACAGGGTCTTGCGCAGCTCGCTGCCCTCAGGCAGTGCCTGCTGCCAGTGCTTGAGGCGCTTGTCGAACTCGTGGATGTCGCCTTCGAGCTCTTCGATCAGGATGCCGCGGTAGAGCGCGTTCTCCTCGTTAGCGATCTGGTGGCAGAGCAGGTAGGGCTCCACCACGTAGAGCGGAGGCGGGAGGATGTCCGCGATGACGTCCTTCTTCTCGACGACGTCCTCGTAGAGCGCGCCGTTGATCATGACGCGCTCGAGGGTGCCCGCCGCGAGGACAAACAGGAGAATGAAGCCGACGATCGTGATGCCTGTGACCAGCAGGAACCGCTGTCGGATACCGAGCTTCTTCATTGCGGCAGGTGCTCCCTCCGGTGCGAGGCGGGAGTGTAGCAATGACCTCGTGCGCTACGTATCCGGGCGCCGCCGCCGCAGCACCTTGGCGGCCTCCGCGGAGACCATGGGTTGCGGGAGGCTCCAGCCGCCGTCCGCCGTCCACACGGAACCGGTAACCCACGGTGCTGCGGGACTGGCCAGGTAGCACACCAGCTCGGCCACCTCGTCGGCCGTCCCGAAGCGGCCCATGGGGATCTGACGCAGGACCTCGCGCTCCATCTCCTCCGAAGGCCACAGCCGGTCCGCGGCACCGGTGCTGACGAAGGGCCCCGGCGACACGGCGTTCACACGGATGCCGAGCTCGGCCCACTCGGCGGCGAGCGAGCGCGTCATCGCCTCGACGCCCGCCTTTGCGCACGCGGAGTGAACGACGCCCGGCTTACCGGTGCTCGCGTACGGCGCGGAGATGTTGACGATGGCCCCACCGCCCTCGCGCATGAGGCGCCCCACCTCACGGGAGACGTAGAAGACACCGTTGAGCGCGATGTCGATCACGGCCTTGAAGCCCTTGGGCGCGAGCAACAACGACGGGCGGATGAAATTGCCGGCAGCGTTGTTGATCAGGATGTCGATCCGGCCGAAGCGCCTCGCCGCTTCGCGCACGACGCGCTTCACGTCGGCGGGCTCCCGCACGTCGAGCTGCGCGCTCATGACTTCGAACCCGTGCTCGCGCCCGCGCTCGAGCAGGCGCTCGTGGTGGTTCGTGTCGCGGCTGGCGCAGACGATGCTGCCCCCGAGCCTGCCGATTCGCGCGGACACCGAGAGCCCGAGGCCGGTGCCGCCGCCGGTCACGAACGCGGTCTTGCCCTCGAAGAGGCCCTCCGGGAGGAAGGAAGTCACGTCGCTCATGCGGGCCATGTCTCCGATAGCGTCTCGGTGTCGAGGTAGTCCTGGATCTCGACGACGTGTTCGCCTTCGAGCCGGAAGAGCGTGACGCCGCGGTTGGCGTACTCGACGCCTTGCCGCGTCGTCCCGGCGTTGGTCCATTGCGCGATGGCGCGGTCGCCTGCACGCGCGGCCCAGTGCACGGTGAACGCAAGTCCGCCATCGAACATGCGCTGGTTGCGTTTCAGGAAGATGCCCACCCTGCGCTTGCCTTCGACGCGCGCGCCGAAGCGCTTGCCGGGAAACTCGAAGACCACGTCCTCGGCGAGATGCTCGAGAAACGGCTCGAACTCGCCCTTCCCGAGCCCCTCGAAAGCGGCCTTGATCTGATCTGCGTCCACGGGCGCAGGGTAACCCAGCACCCAGAACTCAGTGCCCGATCCCGTTCCCAGTCCCAGTACCCGTTCCCGAACCCGATTCCGTTCCCAGCACCCAGTACTCCGTACCCACCTACCGCAAGGGCACGGTCTGATCATTGGTGATGAGCAGACTCTTGAGTCCCTCTTCGCGGTGGACGTTTTGCCGCACGCGGCTCGCAAACTGCACGTTGCCCCGGGCCGTGATCTGCAGGTCCTTGTCGTCAGGGTTGCGGACCTTGAACGTCAGGCGCTCCGCCTCCAGCGTGAGCTCGCGCAGGATGAGGCGGGCGTTGCCGTCCGCACGGTGGGAACGCGGGCGCGACCGATCGACCGAGTCGCCGGTGAGGCGTACCTCGGACGCGTAGATCGAAGGGCAGTAGAACGTGATCCGCCGGGCCACGACCCGCGTCGGAAAGTCGAGGAAGTGATCCCGGGCAAGTTGCTCGACGGTCTTGCCGGTCTTCTTGCCTCGCTCGCGCGCCGGCTTGGCGGCGCGGCGCGTCGGCGCAGGGATCTTCGGACGCGACGGCACTGCCGCCGGCCGGGGCGGGGGCCGGCGGACGGGACGCGGGGCCGGCTTGCGCACCGGACGGACCGGTCGTGCCGGCTCGGTGTCGAACGTGCCCTGGATGACCTTCCAGTGCGAGGCGAGGCGATCTTCGTCGTCGGCCGCCGCGCCGACCTCGATACGTACGTCCTCGGAGGTCACCCGCGAGAGACCTACCTCGCGCTGCGAGGCACAGCCACTCGCGAGGAGCGCGAGAAGCGGTAGGAGATGTCGCATCGATCGCAGGCTTAGTTGTCTTCGAGGTGTGCGCCCCAGCCCGGCACCTTCGGCACGCACTTGGGTCGCGGCACCTTGCCGTCGTAGCAGCAGTCCCCGCCCTTCTCCTTGCCGCCGGCGGCCTCCTCCAAGCGCTCGAGCTCCTTCGGCGGGACGACGATCTTCAGGTCCGTCGTCTTGCGCACGATGTGCGGCGTAAGGATGAAGATCAGCTCGGTCTTCTGCTTCGTCTCCTTGGTGCGCGTGAAGAGATCGCCGAGCAGGGGGATGTCGGAGAACAACGGTGTCTTGGCCTTCTCGGTCGTGCTCTGGTTCGTGTAGAGCCCGCCGATCACGAGCGTCTCGCCGTCGCCCAACGTGACCTCCGTCTGCGCGCTGCGCAGCGTCTGGATGGGAGCAAACGTGCCGCCCGGGCGCGTGGCAGCCAGCGCAGCGGCTCCCCGCACCTCCGGCTTGATCTGGAGCGTAACGAAGGCCTCGCCGATGTGGTTCGGCGTCACCTCCAGCGTCACGCCCGTCTTGACGCTGCTCTGGCGGAACTGCTCGTTGTTGCGGTCGGCGAAGTTGAGCGAGACGATCGGCGTGTCTTCGACGGTCGTCACCGTTGCCTTGACGCCCTGGGTCGCAATGATGGAAGGCTTGGAGAGCACCTCCGCCTTGCCGTTGATCTGCAGCGCCTGGTAGTTGAGGTTGAACAGGCCGAACTTGTCGAGTTGCTCGCCGACGAAGCCGAAGCTCGCCTGCGATCCCTGGAACGGGAAGCCGGGCGGGAACAACGAGCGGGTAAACGACGGCGGGTTGAGATTCGCCTGAGCACCGCGGAAGAACGTCTCCGGCCCGAGGCCCTGGAAGTTGCGGTCGTGGATGTAGTCGAGCCCGAACTCGAAGTTCGAGTCGTAGGTGACCTCCACCACGCGGGCCTCGATGAAGACCTGGGGCTTGGCGACGTCGAAGTAGGCGATCGCGTCGAGGATCATGAAGACCGAGTCCTCATCTCCCTCGATCACGATCTGGTTCTTGTTGCCCTGGATCGTGCGCAGCTCCTTGACCCCTGGCAGCTTGTTGAAGCCCATGCCCTCGACGGCCTTGATGATGTCGGCCGGCGCGCCGAAGTTCGTCCGGTAGAAGTAGATGAGCGTGCCGTCGTCCTTGACGATTGCCGTCTCGTTGATGAAGTCGAGGGGCGGCGCCGTCTCCTCCTCGACGTTGGGGTCCGCGTCCGGGGCCTTGCCGTTCTTGGCCGCGCCCGGAGCGGGCTTGGCGGGCACCTTGGGCGCCGGCGGCTTGGGTGCGTCCTTCTTCGGCGCCGGCTTGGGTGCGGGCTTCGGGACCGGCTTCTTGTCGTCGGCGCACACCGGCGCCGCGGGCAGCCAGCAGGCAGCCAAGACCACCAACACCCAGCGAATCACCAAACCCCGTGTGTGTGTCGCGTACTGCAAGGCGCATCTCCCTCCGTGAAGACACCTCGGAAGAACGAATGGCGCGCCATTCGGGCCCATGCAGAGGGCAGGCCCAGTTCATGGGGAGCGGGCGTTGGCATCGGTGCCGCTTCGTCACCGGATGGTCTCGGGATTCGGCCACGATTCGCCAGCGAGACCCGGTGGCCGATACACGCCGAGCCGCCGTGCCCATTTCCCTGCGCCCGGGCGCGCTTCTGCCGACCCACCGGGCAGGCTGGAACACCGCAGTGCAGGGGCTACAATCCGGCCCCCCTTGGGAGGAGCTCGCCTCGTTCCGGTCATCGGTCCGACGGCGACGGAGGTTTCCATGCCGGATCAGCCGTACGACCACGGTCTTCTGCCCCGCACGTACTTCCGCGCGCCGCGGGTGCCCTTCGACGTCCGGGCCCTGGCTCTGGCGGTGCTGGGCTTCCTCGTCTACTACATCGGCGGCAAGCTCATCAGTGGGATCATGGCACCCGAGGGCGAGGGCGGCTCCTACGACGTGCCGGGTGCGTTCCTCGCCTGGGCGTTCCAGCTCTTCGGCGGACTCCCCTACATCGGGGACCAGATTGCGAACCTGCTCCAGAACGCACTTCGCATCGACCCGGGCGCCGGCGACTACGGTTTCTGGGACTACCTGATCGGAGGCATCTGGTTCCTCGGCGTGTGGGCGTTCTTCGGCCAGGGCATTCACCGCATCACGACGCTGCGCATCGCGCGCGACGAAGGCATGCCGATCACCGACGCGCTGAAGTTCTCGGCGAAGAACTGGCCGACCGTCGCGCTCGCGCCTGTGATCATCGGCCTGACGATCGGCATCTTCTGGCTGTGCAACCTCCTGGCCGGTCTCGTGACGTCCCTCGGCTTCCTGGGCGGCATCCTCGCCGTCGTGCTGTACCCGCTGGCCTTCGTGAGCACGCTGCTCATGCTGTTGATCGGCCTCGGCGGCATCTTCGGCATGCCGCTGATCGGCGCAGCCGCGGCCTGGGAGTGCAACGGGAGCCTGGACGCGATCAGCCGCGCGTTCTCCTACCTCTTCGCGCGTCCGCTGCAGTTCTTCTGGAACTTCTTCCTGATCTTCCTGTTCACCGGCGTGATCATCCTGGTGGGCAGCTGGTTCACCTTCACGTTCGCGAAGTCGCTCGACTCCGGCGTCGTAAACGACACGCTCCACGTGACCATCGATCCGCCGGTCAAGAGCCTGGATGAGGACTCCGACTTCGCGAATCTGTCGGACAGCGCCCGCGAGCTCTACGACAAGCTCGAGAACGCGGACCTCGTCGATCCGAACCTCGTCATGAACCGCAGCCCCGACGCGCCGCTGATGGCGCCGCCGGTCATGGACATCGGGGCGGTCGGCAAGACGCCGTGGGCGTTCAAGCTCAATGCTCTGGTCCTGTGGGCACTGCTCAATCTCGTGTGGCTGGGCGTGTCCGGCTATGCGATCTACTGGCTCGTAGGCGCCTCGACCTCGGTCTACGCGGATCTCCGCGCCGACGTAGACGGCACCGAAGAGGACGAGGTCTACATCGAGGAAGAGGACCGCGAGCTCGACGAGCTGGCCGAAGGCGGCCCGGCCGTCGAAAGTGCTGCTGCCGCGGCGCCCGCACCGGAGCCGGCGCCCGAGCCCGAGGCCTCCTCCGAGCCCGCACCGGAACCCGAACCCGAGAGCGAGCCCGAGGCAGAAGCCGACGACGCCTCGGACGACGGCGAAGAGAAGAAGGACGAGGGCTAACGCCCGCTCGACACCGCGCCTTCGCTAGCTGTACGCTGGACCTTCAACCGATGGGTCCGTCGTAATGAAGCTACGTACTTTGCTCGCGTGGGCGCTCTGCGCCCTGCTTCTGCTTCCTGCAGCCGGCGCTGACGCTGCGGCCGAGAACTGGTCCGAGCTGCTGAAGGACTTCAAGACGAAGTGGAAGGACCAGTTCAAGGGGCGCTGGAACCTCAAGCCTCTGCCTCCCGACCCGGCAGACAACCGCGGCGAAGACCCCGAGAAGAAGCAGCGCGAGGGGGAGAGCGACAAGGACTACAAGGAGCGGATGAAGGAGCTCCGCCGCCAGCGCCAGAAGAAGGCGCGCAAGGAGCAGCGGGACCACCGCATCGACAAGGTCGAGCGGCAGATGAAGAAGCGCAGCAGGGTGCTCGCCATCCTCGGCACGTCCGCTGACGGGCGCGCGGTCAAGGAGCTGCTGGGCGCACACAAGAAGCAGCTGCGCTACCTCAAGGAGAAGCGCAAGGAGTGGGAAGAACGTGACGAGGACATCCGCAAGCGGTTACCCCAGATGACCGCTGCGCTTGAGCTTGCGCAGAAGAGCGCGGCCCCCGATGGGACGTACCGTGTTTCCGTGGGCGTGAAGAAGTTCTTCGAGAAGGAGAAACCCGCAGTCGAGCAGCTCTACTACATGCTCACGCTCGAGGGGCGGGTCAGCGAGCTGATCCGCAAGAACATGGCCCAGGTCATGAACGCGATCCAAGACAAGGAGCGCGACAAGGCGCTCAAGGCCGTCGTGAAGGCCGCCGGCAAGGGCGCGGACGCCGAACAGCGGGAGTTCATCCGCGTGCTCGGCTACATGAAGGGTGACGACGTCACCGAGGTCCTCGTGAAGTTCGCGAACGACGTCCAGCCGCTCGTGATCACCGCAGCGCTCGAGGCCTTGGGACGACAGAACTCGCCGGGCGCGATGGAGGTCCTGAAGGCACGCCTGAAGGACCCGCGCTGGCAGATCCGTGCGGCCGCCGTGGAGGGTCTGGGCTTCTACCGCGACGCCAAGGCCGTCGAGTTGCTGCTGGATCACCTCGAGAAAGCGGACGGCGTGGTGCAGCGCCACTACTTCGCGGCGCTCGCGCGCCTCTTCGGGAAATCGCCCGGAACCAACGTCACGGACTTCCGCAAGCACTGGAACGAGAAGAAAGCGGAGATCGAGAAGGCCTGGGCGGAGAGCCCCACCGACGGCCCCGTGAAGGTGCCGCCGCCGCCGGTCATGGTGAAGGGCAAGAGCGACGGCTACGGCTTCTACGGCATCAAGACCGAAAGCAAGCACATCATCTTCGTCGTGGACGTCTCCGGCTCCATGGGCCCGGAGCACGGCGGCGTGAACAAGGAGGGGCTATCGCGCCTCCAGGTCCTCAAGAAGCAGCTCAAGCAGGCGATCAACCAGCTCACGGCGACGGAGAGCGATGAGCGCGGCGTTGCCAGCTTCAACATCGTCACGTACCACGCGGATGTCGTCGTCTACAAGCCCGGCAAGATGGTGCCTGCGACCAAGAAGAACAAGGAGAAGGCCATCGAGTGGATCGAAGAGCTCAAGGCCGACGGCGCGACCAACATCTATGACGCGCTGGAGCAGGCGTTCCTGATCATCGACACGCGCAAGGCCAAGAAGCAGTACGAGAAGGGCGCGGACACGATCTTCCTCATGACGGACGGACAGCCCAACCGCGGCAAGATCGTGGACACGGAGCTGATTCGCCAGGAGGTCCGGAAGCTCAATCGCGACCGCAAGTTCACGATCCACACGATCGGCGTCGGCAAGGACCACGAGGTCGAGTTCCTGAAGGGACTTGCGGCGGAGAACGCAGGGGAGTACCTGGCGAAGGAGTAGGGGCGACCCTTGTTTCGTTGCGGCGCAGGGGATCCCTGTAGGGGCGGGCCTTGTGCCCGCCCGCGAGCCTGAATCGACGCGGGCGCCCACGAGGGGCGCCCGGACAGGGATCCACGTGATTCGATGAACACGTCGTGGGGCGACCACAAGGGTCGCCCCTACACGAAGACCGAGCTGTTCCCTACAGGAACAACTCGGTCTTCTTGCTCGCGTGCAGCTCGCGCAGTCGCTTGATCACCTTGCTGTGGATCTGGCAGACGCGGCTCTCCGTGAGGCGCAGCATCGCGGCGATCTCGCGCATCGAGAGACCCTCGTAGTAGTAGTACTGCACCACGATGCGCTCCTTGCGATTCAGGTTCTTGAAGAACAGATCGCGGACATCGCGGCACTGTTGGGCCTTGCGCGGCGCGTCGGCGGACTCCTTGTCGCCGATGAGGTCGATCATGCGACCGCCGTCACCGTCATCGCCGCCGGACTCGTCCGTGAGCGAGAGGACCGACGTGGGCGTCGCTTCCTTGCGAAGGGCCTGGTACTCCTCCATCGTCATGTCGAAGGCGTTGGCCATTTCCGGGTCGGTCGGTTCGCGACCGAGCTCGGCGTAGAGCTTGCGAAGGGTCTTGTCGACGAGGTTCGTGCGGAGACGCACGAGGCGCGGCACCCAGTCGTTCGTGCGCAGATTGTCGAGGATCGCGCCGCGAATACGTGCGGTGCAGTAGGTCTTGAACTGGATTCCGCGCGAGATGTCGAAGCGGTCGATGGCCTCGATCAGGCCGAACGTACCCATGCTGATGAGGTCGTCGACGTCGACGCTGGCCGGCAGCGTGGTGACCATGCGTTCTGCGAGGTACTTCACGAGGGGGAAGTAGGCCTCGACGATCTTCTGCTTGGTCTCGGGCGACTTGGTCTTCGCGTAGTCGTCCCAAAGATGCCTGAAATCAGCGTCGCGAATCTTGCGCATACGAATGTCTCCGTCTCTTCTCGGCGCGCCTTCCGCGCGCCGCCGCCCTAGCGGGCGTTTGCCTGTCACAGTCGGACCGCAATGAAGGAGACGGAGAGGACCGCAAGGTCCGCTCCCCACCACATCCCATGGCTTGGCAACTGGCTACCTCCGCACGCTCACTACGCGAAGAGGCCCTTTAGCTTTGCGCCCCCGGCTCACACCGGGTTTGCCCTTTCATCCACGGTCGCTGACTTGGGGGGGAAAGATCAAAGACGCGTCAACCCACGCGTCGCCACATCTCACGAGCCGTTCGAAGTGGTACTTCGGACAGTACCCCAGCGCATGAAGCTGGCAACCGGTGTCGAAAAAAATAACGCTCAAGTGCCACGACCCGCAACGAACCGGGCTTTGCGCGTGAATCGGCGGTTCATCGAGCTACAGATCGGCGTACCACTCCGGCCTTCGTTCAGCGAACAGGTCATTCCCGGAAGGCGCCTGTTTGTCTCGCGAGCGCACGGTCTCGAGCGCCGCTTCGACGAACGCTTCGCCCGCCTCCGGCGCGTCGGCCAGGGGCTTCCCGTCGGGCCCCGCGATGCGACTGAGGCCCGTGAACGTGAGCGCCTTGCGTGGCTCGCGATGCTCGGTGCCGAAGCGGTTGGCAGTCACCGTGTAGACGCGATTCTCGAGCGCGCGCACGAGCATTGCCTGCTGGCACCATCCGGGCAGCACGAGGTTGCTCGGGTGCGCGATGACGTCGGCGCCGTTCAACGCGAGGACGCGCGCGGCCTCGGGATAGATCCAGTCGAAGCAGATCATCGTGCCGACGCGAAGGCCCTTGTGCTCGTGCACGGGAAACGGTCCGTCCCCCGGATCGAAGCACTCGCGCTCGAAGCCGAAGAGATGGATCTTTCGGTAGCTGCCCAGCGGCTGCCCGTTCGCGACGATCGCGGCGGCGTTGAAGAGCCGGTCGCCGTCGCGCTCGGCGTAACCCGCGACGATCATCCCGCCCGTCTGCGCGCTCCAGGCGAGCAAGCGCTGCGTCGTCTCGCCGTCGGGGAAGGGCTCCGCCAGGGACTGGGCCTCGTCGCGGTCGCGGAAGCTGTACCCCGTGTTGAAGAGCTCGGGCAGCACCAGCAGGTCGAACGTCCGCCCCTGGATCGCCGCCTCGACGCCGTCCAGGTTCCCGGGTACGTCGCCGAAGGCAGGCGCCATCTGCAGGCCGGCAATGCTGTGCGTCGCGTCGGTCACGCCGCAAGAGTACCTGCTACCGGTTGCGGCGGCCTTCCATGCGGCGCCACACGGACTCCTCGAGGTCCTTCCAGGCCTTCCAACCCTCGTCGGAGACTCCTTCGGGTCGCTCGTCCATGCGCTGGAAGAACTTGCCGTCTCTGCGGGCATTCTGCCTCGCTTGCATGATCAGCTTCCAGTCCTTCTCGGAGATCCCGTCCGGCTTGCGCAGCGCCCTACGGCCGCTCTTGCCACGCATCTTCCCATGGTGCTTGTGGAAGCCGGCACGGCGCATCTGCTGCTGGAAGTAGCGGGCGCGCGCCTCCGGGTCTGAACGCGGAGGCATGCCGTCGACGATCTCCTGCGAGACGCCGAGCTCGTTGACCAACACGCTCTTCAGGATCGCGTCGGCCTGCTCGCCCGCGGCCCCCGCGCTCTTGCGGTTCTTGACGGCCCATCGGTCCACGAGCCGGACGAGCAGCCTGCTCTCGTCCTTGCTGAGCCGATCGGTGCGGCGCATCAGCCTCCGGATCCCGCGATGCACCTCGACACTCTCGGTCTTGCGGATGAGCTGCTCGGGGTTCGAGACGCTCTTCTCGAAGGCCTCGGGGTGCGCCTCGATCGCGCGCGCGGCAATGGCTTCGATCAACGTGCGAGGATCCCCGGCGGCGCCGGCCAGCTCCTCGCGCCACTTGTTGACCTGCTGCTGCACCTTCTTCCAGAACTGCCTGCGGTCACCGCGTACGGAGTTCTTCCAGAACGTCATCTGGAACGCCCGCTCGAAGGCGTGGTGCGAAAGGTCGCGCTTGCGAAGCTCGTTCTCGAACTTCGGGCCCAGGCGCTTCAGGGCAGCCTGCGCCAGACCGCGGCTGGCGAGCATGTGTCCGGCGTGGCTTCTGACGTGGTCGCGCTTGCCCCGCCAGTCCCGAGCGCGGCGAAGGAACTCCTGCCGCTTGTCCTCAGGCATCTTGCGGAGAATCACGACCATGCGCGCCATCCGCTGGCGGTCCTTGGCCGGGAGCTTCTCCCATCGCGTCCGCGATTTCAGGCTCTCCAGTTCCTTGGCGTCGAGCTTCGAGACCCAGTCACGACTCTTCCCCTTCGCCTTCGGGACGTCCGCCTTGCCGTCGGCCAGCGCGTCGCACGGCAGCGCAATCGCGGCAGCGAAGACGAGCACGAAGATGGTCAGCAGACGCGTCATCTAGCCCCCGAGCACGCTCTCTTCGTCGTATTCCGCGTCCAGGGCGGCATCGTCGATGCTCAGGAGCACGTCACCGTTGAGCAGCACGTCTTCCAGCTGATCCGCAGGGATGCTCTCCAACAGCGCGACGACGTCCGTTTCTTGCCTGGCGACCTCGGTGGTCGGAACAACGGTCTCGTCCTTCTGGTGGTTCATCACGAAGACCGTCGCGCCGACGGCGACAAGCACGGCAGCGGCCGTTGCGATCGGGCGGCGGTACCAGGCCATCTGGACGACCCGCCTACCGCCACGCTCCGTGCGCTCGATGCCGACGGCGCGCATCACGCCGGGCGCGAAGTCCTCGCTCACCGGCTCGTCTTCGTAATGCTCGAGCAGGTCCCAGAGGTGGCGCAGGTGCTCGACCTCGCGCAGCGCCCCCGGATTGCCATCGAGCCACGTCGATACCTCGAGCGCTTCCTCGGCGGACAGCTCCCCGTCGAGATAGGCGTTGAGCAGCTCGCGCCGCTCCTCGGTACTCATCAGGTCCAGGTTCATTTCAGGTCCAGTCTCGTTGTTCGATCTCCGGGGGAGTCAGCTCCCCTCCGATGTCGATGGTTCGTTCTGCGCCTCCACGAGGCTGCGCAGGATCTTGCGCAGGTTCTCGCGTGCGCGGGTCAGCAGCGACTTGACCGCCGGGACGGTCGTACGCATGGACTCGGCGACGTCCTCGTACGAGCACCCGTGAAACCGCGTCAGCACGAGCGCCAGGCGTTGCTGCTCCGGCAGTGCGTCCACCGCGGTTCGTACCTGCACCGAGACTTCGTCGGACTCCGCGTCGGAAGAGGGGGTCGGGCTGCGGCCATCCTCGAACACGGGCGGCGGTTCCTCGCCCGTCGAATCCCCGAACACCGCCGTGAACGTGTTCACGCGGCGGTTCTTCTCGGCGCGTAGACGCCGGATCTCGTTCAGGCAGGCGTTGACCGTGATGCTGTAGAGCCACGTCTTGACCTTCGCTTTCGGCTTGTAGGTCATCTTCGAGCGGAACACCCGCACGAAGACCTGCTGCGCCACGTCCTCGACGCCGGAGAACCGGGAGCCCAGGTAGCGGCGCACCAGCGACAGGACCAGTCCCTGGTACTTATGGACGAGCACCTCGAACGCGGACTCGTCCCCTTCTTGAAAGCGCCGCATGAGCACCTGGTCCGCATCGGGCATGTGTCGTACAGCGCTCCTGAGGACTGCAACCCCCCTCGCTCTCGGGGGTTTCGGGCGGATCCGGTAACCGCGGAACCGGCGGAAACAGGCTAGCAGAGGCCAAACACAGGGCCGTAGGGGTCGAGGGCCGACCACTCGGCCCTGCGGGCCTCGGGTCGCCCCTACATCGTCGTTGTCCCTGCGGCGGCCGCCTGGCAGAGCGCGGTGTAGGGGCGACCCGAGCGCAGCGAGTGGTCGGCTCATCGAATGTCCGGGCACGCCCCTCCCTAGCGGACCCCTCCCAGCCGTGCCGGCGGCCAGATCCGGAAGGAGACGGGCCCCACGAGGCTGTCGATCGGAATGTCGCCGACCGTACTGCTGCGGCTGTCGTTGCTGTTCGTGGTGTTGTCCCCGAGGCAATAGAGCGCGCCCGCCGCGACGACGTGCTCCTGCGCGGCGTGGCCGATGCTGCTCGGGATCCCGTGCGTCCCGATGTAGGCGTAGTGGAGGTCGCGGTCGAGGGTC
>JANQJW010000011.1 GCA_028281445.1 Planctomycetota bacterium
AGATGACCTCACGAACGAGCGGGTGGTCGAACCGAAAGCGCGCGCCTTCGCTGCGCACGAGACCGTGCACGCGCTCCAGCCGTCCGAGAGCAGACAAGATGCGAAGCCGCGACCACTCGCGTACGCGCGCAATCGGGTCGGCATCGAAGACGAGGCCCGCCACGGCTGCGAGGTCGAGGATCTCCGCGTCGTCCCGATCGAGCTGCTTCAGTCGCTGCCGGACCTGCTCGCCGAGGGACTCGGGTACGTCGTCCAGATCCCCGCCGGCCGCCACGACGCGTGCGAGCTGCAAGACGAACAGCGGGATCCCGCCGCCGAGCTCCGCGACGTGCGCCGCCTCGGCGGCCCTCGCCTCTCCCTCGCCAACCACATCGACGATGAGGGCGATCGATGCCTCGGTGTCCAAGCGCGCCAGGTCGATGCGCTCCACGTGCCCAAGCCGCGCAAACTGCGACGCCAGGTCCTCGATGCGGCTCGACGCGCCGACCAGGGCAAGCAGGGCCATGCGCCGTGCGGCGCGCAGCACGCCGATGAGGAATCGCACCTCGTCGGCCTGCGAATGCTCGAGATCGTCGACAACGAGGACGAGCGGACGCTCGCGCGTCAGTCTCTCCAGCACGCGAACGACGAGCGCAACACGCGTTGCTTCGTCGAGAGGTGCGCTGGTACGCGGCGGGATCTCGCGTCGGAGCCAGGCCGAGAAGACCGGCAACCAGTGCGTGTGCTCCGCGAGGGCCTCCTGCAGCACCGCTTCGCCGCCGGGCTGCGCCATGCGCCGTGCGAGCGCGCTGCGCAGTCCGCCTGCAGCGCTCGACACGAGGACTTCGAGATCCTGGCCCTTGCGCCGGGTCACGAATTCGCTGAACAGGCGCGTCTTGCCGAGGCCGGCTTCGCCGAAGACCTGTACGATCATCGCTTCACCGCCCAGCGCGCGCGCCCAGGCCTCATCAAGGCGCACGAGCTCGTTCTCCCGGCCGTGAAACCGTGTGTCGTGCCGCTCGACGAGCTCGGGCTTGGACGGCGCTTGGCGTTCGCGCCACCACGCGCCGGCTTCGCCAGCTTCCAGCACCTTGCGCAACGCTGCGGCGGATACGAAGCGCGCTCCCGGTTCCCGCTGCATCAAGGCTTCGATCACCGCGGAGAAGAAGGGGCTGAACCCTGTCAGCGCCTGCGCGATGGGCGGTGGCGCCGCAGCCAGGCGCGTCCGAAGCACGGCGCCGGCACTCGAGCGATGAAACGGGTTGGCGCCCGCGGCCAGCTCGTAGAGGACGAGGCCCAGCGCGTAGAGATCGGCCGGCGCGCCAATCTCGCCGCCCTCGAGCTGTTCCGGCGCCGCGTACAGCAACGAGCCCACGAAGTGGCCGGTTGCCGTGAGGCGTGTCTCGGCCAGAGCCTCGCGCGCGATGCCGAGGTCCATGATGCGGAGCCGGTGGTCGTTCGTGAGCATCAGGTTCTCGGGCTTGAGATCCCGGTGCACGATCCCTTCGGCGTGGATCGCCGCGAGTCCATCGGCGGCCTGGCTTGCGATTTCGCGCAGCAGCGCCTCGGGGATCGTGCCCCACGCATCGAGCAGCGCACCGAGCGTGCGGCCTTCGACGTGCTCCATGACGAGGTAGTCGACCTCGCGTCCGCCGATGCGGTCCGTTCCGCTGTCGAGCGTGCGCACCACGTTGCGATGCGTCACGCGCGCGCCGACCTCGGCCTCGCGCAGGAATCGCCGGCGCGTCTCGGTCGCGACCAGGTGCGGATGCAGCACCTTGAGCGCAACTCGCTTCCCGGTGCCCGGCGCGCGCGCGGCGTAGACCGTGCCCATCGCGCCGGCGCCGAGGCGCTCTTCGATGCGATAGGGGCCGATGGTCGTGTAGTCGGGCGGCGCTTCGGCTGGTGTGGGAGGCAGCAAGTCGTGCGTGGAGATGCCGACGCCTGCGAGCAGCTCCTCCGCCTCCTGGCGCAGCGCTTCGTCCTCGCCACAGGCTTCCGCGAGCCTGCGTTCGCGCTCGGCGCCCTCGACGGCCGCGGCGTCGAGGAGGATCTCGCGCAGTCGTTGATGGCGCGCGATGTCGGAAGACGGCTCGCTCATGATCGGTCGCTCGCAGTCATGCCCAGCGCCCGCGCCAGATGCGCCTTGGCCATCTTCCAATCGATCTCGATCGTGCGCTTCGAGACGCCGAGCACCTCGCTCACCTCAGCCGAGGAGAGTCCGCCGAAGATCCGCATGGCGGCGATATCCCCTTGGCGCTGGTCCACGGCTTCGAGTGACGCGAGCGCTTCATGGAGGTCGACGAGGTCGATGTCCTCGGCGCGTCGGCCGAGGTCGTCGACGACCAACGTGAGGCGTTCGCGTTGGCGTCCGCCGCCGCGCTTTTGTGCGTTCCTGTCGCGTACGTGGTTGGCGACGACCTGGCGCATGGCGCGTGCAGCGAGGTTGAGGAAGTGTGCACGATCCTCGGCGCGGACGCCGAGCTCGGGCTGCTGGAACTTGAGCCACGTCTCGTGCACGACGACGGTCGGCGAGAGCGAGCCATGTCGATTGCCGCCGGCGACACGACCGGCGATCTCGCGCAGCTCGCCATAGAGCTGTTCGAACAGGCGGGACGATGCCTCGCGCGAGCCGCTGCGCACGCGTTCCAGGAGTTCGGCCAGGGTGGCGCCGTCGACCGTCATGGGCGGGATTCTAGCGGGCTCGGAGAGTCCGTTTCGCATCGCGCACGCCTTTCGTGTCTCTCCCTTCGAGGGCGAAGTGCCCGCGCAAAGGAGCTCCGACATGACGCTACGCATTGGCGATACCGCGCCCGACTTCCGGGCTGACACCACCGAGGGGCCGATCCGGTTCCACGAGTGGATGGGAGATGGCTGGGCGATGCTCTTCTCCCACCCGAAGGACTTCACGCCTGTCTGCACGACGGAGCTCGGCGCCGTCGCGCGGCTGAAGGCGCGCTTCGAGGCGCGCGACTGCAAGGTCATCGGACTGGGCGTAGACAGCCTCGACGATCACCGTGCGTGGTGTGTCGACATCGAGGAGACGCAGGGACACCCGGTCACGTACCCCATCATCGCGGATCCCGACCTCGAGGTGGCGAAGCGCTACGGGATGCTGCCGAATGACGAAGCGCCGGGCAGCGCGCGCACGGCGGTCGACAACGCCACGGTCCGGACCGTGTTCCTCATCGACCCCGCGAAGCGCATTCGCGCGATGGTCTCGTACCCGATGACCACCGGACGCAACTTCGCCGAGATCCTCCGTCTGCTCGACTCGGTGCGCTTGACCGAGCGGCACAAGGTCGCGACGCCGGTGGACTGGGAGGACGGCGACTCCGTCTTCATCCTGCCGACCGTTTCCGAGGCCGAGGCGCGCGAGCGCTTCCCGCGCGGCTGGAGCGCCCAGCGTCCCTACATGCGCCTCGTGCCGCAGCCGCAATAGCGGCCGAGGCCGAGACCTTCCCACCCTGAATGGAGAGAGACCGATGAGAACGAAGCTGCTGACTGCCGTGCTCTGCGCGGCGCTTCTGGGGACGAGCACCGCTTCGGCGGGCGCGCCGACCCGGAAGTCGATGGACCTGATCATCTCGGAGGCCCACGCCGCGATGTGCGGGCACGACTACTCGAGGGCCCGCGCGACGATTCGGGTGCGCGAGCGCCGCAACGGAACGACGCGGGTGGTGATCCGCGTGCGCAACGCCGCGCCGAACCGGCTCCACACCGTGTGGCTCAAGCTGGACGGCGCGAGCCCGATCACCGGAGCCGGTGCGACGCCCGCAGCCGGTGCCTGTGATCTCGAAGACATCATCGATAACGCCGACACCCAGTCGGCCGTCGGGGCGAACGCCTTCTACACGAACGATCGCGGCCACGCGGTGGTGCGCATCACCTTGGACTTCCGTCTGAGCGAGGGGGTCTTCCCGTTCAGCCTGCACGACGACTCGCTGGGCGACGTCGCCATCGGCAACGCGCCGTTCACGTTCCGCGTCATCTCGCGCTGCGCGGATGACCTCCAGCACGGGCTGGTTCCCGGGCCGCACGAGCCGACGTTCCAGGTGTCGCTCTGATCGGTCCAACCGAGGCGCGCCGCCCGGTCCGGGCGGCGCGCCGTCTACTTGCTCGGCCGCAGGCGCACGATGAAGGCGTCGGCGTCGCCGCCGTGCCGCGGCTGGATCACGCCCTTGGTCGTCGGGAAGTCCTTCGAGTGGGTCTTGCCGACGAGATAGGCCGAGCCGTCCTTGCCCAGCGCGAAGCCGCGCACTAGCTCCTCGTCCGAGCCGCCGAGATAGGTCGCGTAGAGCAGGCGCTTGCCGTCGGCGCTGATCACGGCGAGTACGCCGTCGCTCTTGCCTCCACCGAACGCGGACTGCAGCGCGTACTTCGTGACGGGGAAGTCGCGCGACTGGGTCTGCCCGACGATGTAGATGTTCCCGTCCGCGTCCGGCGTCGGCACCAGCCAGTACTCGCCGCCGCTGCCACCGAGCACCGTCGCGAACGCGGTCGTGCCGTCCGGCGCCACCTTGACGATGTATCCGTCCTTGCCCGCCTTCGAGGGCTGGACAACGCCCGGGGTCGTCGGGAAGTCGGCACTCTGGGAAGCACCCGCGCCGAGCAGGCAACCGTCGGCAGTGACCGTGACCGGGTGACTCGGGAAGTCGTTGCCGCTGCCGCCCAGCAGTGTCGAGTAGAGCAACGCGCTGCCGTCGGCTTTCAGCTTCGCGAAGAAGAGGTCCGCGCCGCCGGCCAGCCTCGACTGCGCCGCGCCCTCCGTGAGCGGGAAGTCGGTCGAGTGCGTGTAGCCGCCTAGATAGATGTTGCCGTCCGCATCGGCGTCCGCGCCGACGACGACCTCGCCCTTCGAGCCGCCTAGACGCGTGCTGAAGGCCAGGGAAGCCCCGTCGGCATGGAGCTGACAGACGATGCAGTCACCGCCCGGCTTGAGCTCGCGCTGGAACGCGCCTTCCGTCGTCGGGAAGTAGGGCGAGCCGCTGCTGCCAACGATCGTGATGCGTCCCTCGCGGGTCATGGCGAGTCCGCCGCGGGGCGTCTCGCCACTCTTGCCGCCCAGGTACGTACACCAGATCAGTTTGTCGAGATCGCGTGAGAGCTTGGCGACGAAGATGTCGATCACGCCGCCGCCGAACGTCTCCTGGAATGCACCCTTCGTCGTCGGCATGTCGTGCGAGCGAGTGCTGCTTGTGATGACCACGTTTCCCTGCGGGTCCAGGGCCATGCCGTAGACGTTGCGCTCCTGCTTGCTCCCGCCGAAGTAGGTCGCCGCCTGAACCGTCCTGCCCTTGGGGCCGAGGCGGATCAGGTAGCAGTCGCCGCCGTACTGTCCGCCGTGGCCGGCGGTCGGGTCATCGCCGCCATAGCGCGGTTGCACGGCGCTCTTGCTGACGGGCAAGTCGCTCGACTTGACCATCCCGCCCACGAGCGCCGAGCCGTCCGGGTACGCGATGACCTCGCGCATCTCTTCCCAGTGCGGTCCCCCGAGGAACGTGGCGTAGGCGATCTCGAAGCGCGGCGTCGCGTCTTCTGCGTCTACTGCTCCCGCCACGAGGACGAGCAGGAGCGGAAAGAGGCGCACGAATTGCACATGGCGAGCATACGGCACTGCGACGCTGCGCAACAGCACGCAGTGACATGCGTTTCGCCGGCTGACCTCGGCTCGGCCGCCTGCAACGTTCAGTAGGATCGGGTGGAGGTACTACGAATGACAAGTCCGATGATGAAGTTGGCTACGCGCGTTCTGAGCGTGGACATCGACGCAACTGTCGGCGATGCGGTAGCGCGCATGGCCGAGGATCACCGCGGGGCGGTGGTGGTCACGGTGGGTGAGAAGCTGGTCGGTGTGTTCACCGAGCGGGATCTCGTCGAGAAGGTGGCGCGCAAGGGCCTGGATACGGCAACGACGCCGATCAGTACCGTGATGTCGAACGCTCCGGAGAGCGTGTCCGAAGACGCCGAACGCAGTGAGGCGCTGGCGATCATGATGCGCGGCCGCTTCCGCCATCTTCCCGTTTGCGACGCGGAGAGACGGCCGGTCGCGATGCTGAGCGCGCGCGACCTGCTGGCGCACCAGCTCGGCCGCTTGCGCGGCGAGATCGACTCGCTCGAGGCGTACCTGTTGGCAGACGGCCCGGGCGGGGACTAGTTGAGGCTGATGCTCGGGCTTGGGTCGACCAGTTGAAGGTCGCCTGTCGTGGGCAGCACGAAACGCAGGCCGGCGGGCAGGAACGAGATCGCTTCGGACCCTGCGGCGATCCGCACGCGCAGCTGGTACACGGTCTGCGGTGCAATCGCGACGTCCGCGGTCGCGATGAGGCTGAGCAGTTCGTCCGTACCGCCGGTCAGCGCGGCCGAGGCCGCAGCCACGAGGACGGTCCCGTCTTCGGAATGGACCTCCAGCTCGAGCGAACCCGCATCGGCCGGCGTGTCCCCGCTGTATGTGAGCCGCACGATGAAGCCCAGCACCGTGTCGAGCGGGTCATCGCTCGTGAAGTTCATCTGGTTGAAGTCGAGCGTCGAGTTCGCACTGAGCGCCACAGCGTCATTCGAGCCCAGCAGGTCTGCGAGGGTGACACGGTGCAGGCGGACCGGCACGGGGACGTCGTCGGCTCGGACCTGGTTCTCGCCGCCGCCCCCGCAGCTCGTGGCGAAGACGACCCCGGCTACGAAGCCGACAAGCAGCGTCATTCGTGCAGATGTGTTCATCGGTCGCTCCATCCAAGGTTGTTGGCCTTGGAGTGGAGGACGCGAACCGGCCGTGGCGACGACCGTAAAAATTCCGGAGGGCGCCTACACCGCCAAGGCGGCGCAACGGAGACCGCACGCTCTACGGGGCGATCGACGCTCTCACCCAGACCGCGCGCGATACCGAAGACACGCGCCACCGCTTCGCCCTCGAGGTGATCGCAGGCCGCGTTCTCGTTGCCCTGGGGCAGCCCGAGGAGCAGCTGATCTAGATCACGCCTCGGATTTCGAGGCGGACGGGACGGGGCGCCTGCCGACCGGCGGGATCGGCAGGTAGCTCCCGACCGTGCGCATGTAGTCCTTGTAGCGCGAGCCGAACACCTTGATGAGGTCGCGCTCTTCGAGGAAGTGGACGGCGACGAAGATGTAGGCGGACGCCACGCCCGCGAAGAGCAGGTGCCCGACGGTCATCGTCGGCACGCACCAGAAGGCAATCAGGAAGCCGGTCATGATCGGGTGGCGCACGTAGCCGTACATGCCGGGCGTGCGGAACTCGATCCGTGCGGGCGTGCGCCCGTGCAGGTTCTCCCAGGCCTGGCGGAGGCCGAAGAGCTCGAAGTGGCCGATGTTGACCGTGGCGAGGAAGACAATGGCGATGCCCACCCAGTAGCCGACCGTGAGGGACATGGCGAGGCCGCCTTCGGCCTGCCAGACGGTGCCTTCGATCGCGCGCCACTGCCAGAAGAGCAGGCCGAGCACGAGGCAGGTCGCGAGCACGAACGTGTTGCGCTCGATGCGGGGCGAGATGATCTTCGTCCAGCGGCGCTTGAAGGCGGGACGAGCCATCACGGCGTGCTGGAGCGCGAAGAGGCTGAGGAGTCCGACGTTGATCAGGACCGCGGTCCGGCTCAGCGGCGCGGGGTCGGTGTCGATCGTCTTCGGGAGCAGGTCGACACTGCCCAGGAAGCCGGCGGCGTAGCTGAAGGTCGCAAGAAACAGGGCGTAGCAGGCCGCGCCGTAGGCGAATTGCGTGATGCGGGTCATCGGGGATCTCCTCTGGAGACGTCAACTCCCGGCCGTGACGGCGCGCCCACAGCAATTCCGGATTCCTTGCTCGGCGCGTCGACGCCGGGGCGCACGGCGTGTTAGACCCAAGGACATGCCGCCAAACGACACGCAGGCCGTTCTCGCCATGGACCTCGACGCGAGTGCGGGTGATTGGACGCCGACGCCGCACGGCGTCCTGCTCGCCGAAGCGCTGGCCGAGCACCCCGAGCTCTTCGAGGGGCGCGATGTGCTCGAGCTGGGCGGCGGGATCGGCAACCACACGATTCCGCTCGTGCGCATGGGCGTGAACCGGCTTGTCACGACCGAGATCCTCCCGGAGCGCAGCGAGACCACGCGCCGCAACGTGGAACGCAACTGCCCTGAAGCCACGAACGTCGAGTACCGTGTCGCTGACTGGCTTCACACCGACGGCGCGTTCGACGTTGTCGTGAGCAACCCGCCGTTTGCCAAGAGCGGGAAGCGCAACCGGCGCTACTTCATCGACTCGCTCACCCTCGACGCCCACAAGCGGCTGCGCGACGGGGGAGATCTGATCTTCGTCCAGTCTTCGATGGCCGACATCGAGAAGACGACGCGGCGCTTGGAGGAGAACGGCTACGCCGTCGATATTCTGAAGACCTCCGAAGGCCCGTTTCGCGACTACTACTTCGAGGACGAAGCGTTCATGGAGGAGATGAAGCAGGTGGAAGACGGCTTCGAGATCCGCGACGGCACCTACTACGAGAGGCTCTTCGTCGTGCGCGCGCGTCTCTTGCCCTGGTCGCCACCCAAGGGAGCGCACTAGTGAGACTCTTCGCTGTTCTCGTGCTCTGCGTCCTGTCCGTCGGTTGCGGCGGCGAGAAGGACGACAATACGATCGTCTATGCCGGCTCCGCCTGGTACGGGCACGCGCCCGTGTGGGTCGGCATCCAGAAGGGCATCTTCGAGAAGCACGGCTTCAAGGTCGAAGAGCGCATGTTCGGGAGCAGTTCCGACCGCATCAACGCGCTCGAAGCGGGCAATGCGCAGTTCGCGAGCCTCGGCGAAGTCGCCATGCTCACGGCGATGTCGCGCGACCGCCGCGGCTTCTACTGGATCGGCTGCCAGAACATCGCGCCGGGCAACGAAGGCCTCGTCGCCGTCGGCGGCATTACGTCGATCGCCGATCTCAAGGGCAAGAAGATCGCGCTCCAGCGCATCACGTCGATCCACCTCACCGTCGCGCTGCTGCTCGAGGACGCGGGGCTCGACATCACGAAGGACGTCGAGATCCTCAACGCCACCGACTCCAGCGTCGTCGACATCGTCCGGCGCGGCGACGCGGTGGCCGGCGGCATGTGGGAGCCGTTCTACACGGACCTGCGTGGGCTCGAGGGCGCGACGGTGCTCGGCACCGACAAGGACACGTCGATCTACAAGCGCTTCAAGACGATGAGCGGCCCGGACGTGATCTGCGCCTCGAAGGCGTGGATCGACAAGGACTCGGCGCGTGCGAAGAAGTTCTTCCAGGCGTATTGGGAAGCGGTCGCCTGGTGCAAGGACAACCCCAAGGAGCTGCTGGACCTCGTCGTCGCGCACCTGGGCAAGGATCGCGAGGCCGTGAAGACGGCCTTGCAGAACTTCGAGTGGCTGACGTGGGACGAGCAGCGTTCGATGCTCTCGCCCAAGCGCATGTTCGGCCAGGCCCAGGTGGCGAGCGAGCTCCTCAAGCGCCTCGGCCAGCTCGACAGCATTCCGAAGTTCAAGGACTGGACGCGTCTCGACTGGTTTCTCGAGTGACGTAGAGTCGGGGCGAGCATGGCCCGGTTCCCGCCCACCATTCCGCGACGCACGCGCATCCAGTACGGCGCGCTCGGGCTCCTGCTCTTCTTCGCCCTGTGGTGGTTCCTCACCGCCCCGTTCTTCACCGAGGTCCAGACGCTGCGCGAGGCGATCGAGGGACCGGACGGCGAGATCACCGGCTACCGCGAGGTGAAGCGCGAGGTCTCTTCGGCGATCGTCAACCCGCCCGGCCTCGAGACGCCCTGGAACACCTTCAACCGAGCGTTCGAGATCGGGCTGCCCCAGCACATCCTGCGCTCGACGCTGCGCATCCTGATCGGCTTCCTCATCTCCACGTTACTTGCCGTTCCGTTGGGCATTGCGATGGGCCTCTTCCCGCGCTTGCGCGCGACGGTGAGCCCGATCGTGAGCTTGATGCGTCCGTTGCCTTCGATCGCGTGGGTGCCGCTGTTCGTAATTTGGTTCGGTGTGGACGAGGCGCAGAAGCTGGCAGTCATCTTCGTAGGCAGCTTCGCCGCGGCGTTGATCTACACCATCGAGGCCACGTTGAAGGTCGAGCCCGACATGATCCGCGCGGCGACGAACCTCGGCGCGAGCCGCCGCCAGCTCTTGACGCGCGTGCTCCTGCCCGCCGCGTTGCCCAACATCATCAGCGGCCTCAAGGTCGTGCTCGCGATCTGCTGGACGTGCGTGATCTCGGCCGAGATCGTCGGCACGCAGCTGGGCCTGGGCAGCTTGATCTGGAACCGCAAGGAGATCTCGGACACCGCAGCCGTGCTCGTGGGCATGGCCTCGATCAGCGTCGTCGTGCTCCTGATGGACGCCGCCTTTGGCTGGTTCGAGCGGCGCCTCGTTCCCTGGATGTTCCTGCGGAGGGACGCGTCGTGAGCGAGATCCTGCTGTCTGCCAAATCCGTCACGCAGCGCTTCGGCGACGTTGTCGCGCTCGAGAACCTCGACTTGGGGGTCAAGCGCGAGGAGTTCGTCGTGCTCGTCGGTGCCTCAGGCTGCGGCAAGTCGACGCTGCTCAACCTCTTCGCCGGATTCGACGTTCCGACGGAGGGCACCGTGACGCTGATGGGCGAGTCCATTGCGGGTGTCGAGCCGCGGTGTGGGATGGTGTTCCAGAACTACGCGCTGTTTCCGTGGCTGAGCGTGCGGGGCAACATCGGCTTCGGCCCCAAGCTGCGCGGCGAAGTCAGCGAGGAACGCGTAACCGAGCTGATCAAGACCGTCGGTATCGAGGGTTTCGATGACCACTACCCCACGCAGCTCTCCGGCGGCATGAAGCAGCGCGTTGCGCTTGCGCGCACATTGGCGAACGACCCCGAGGTCCTGCTATGCGACGAGCCGTTCGCGGCGCTCGACGCGATGACGCGCCAGGTGCTGCAGGAAGAGCTGAGTCGCGTTGCTGCCGAGACCGGCAAGACGGTTCTCTTCATCACGCACAGCATCGACGAAGCGTTGCTCTTGAGCGATCGCATCGTCGTGATGACGGCCCGGCCCGGGCGCATCAAGTCGAGTCTCGAGAATCCCCTGCCGCGTCCGCGCAGCGCGGAGCAACAGCTCACCAAGGAGTACATGGATCTCAAACGCGAGATCTGGGAGAGCGTGCAGGAAGAGGTCCTCGCGAGCATTGCGACAACCAGGTGAGCACGCCATGAACCTCCCTCCCCTGGAAGAGCACTGGGAGCTGCCCTGGCCGCGCCTAGACGTGCCGGCGTACCGCGACGCACAGGTCGGTGCGTGGTCGCTGCGCAGCGTTCCGTTGCTCGCGGGCAAGGGCTACTTCCAGGCGGTCGCCGTGCGCGGCATCGCGCTCTACACCATGCTCACGCGGCACGGCGGTCCCGAGCCCGTCACGGTCATGTGCAGTCTGCCGATGGAGATCGAGAGCAACGCGAAGCACGCGGTCGCGGCGAGTGGAACGGTGGTCGTGATGGGCGCGGGCATGGGGCTTACCGTCTTCAACATGCTGAAGAAGCCGGACGTCGAGCGCGTGATCGTCGTCGAGCGAGATCCCGAAGTGATCGAGCTCTTGCGACAGGGGGCAGATCTCGATTCCTGGGAGGGCATCGAGAAGCTCAGCTTTGTCGAGGCCGACGCGCTCGCGTACGTGCCCGACGCGCCTGTAGATCTGCTCTACGCCGACATCTGGGACGGTCTCGGCGCCCCGGAGGGGCTGTCCGACACGCAGGCGATGCAGAAGAACGTCCGTGCGAAGCGCGTCGGCTGGTGGGGCCAGGAGCTTCACTTCGCGCGTTGGTTGCTCGAAGAGGGACACGGCTTCCCTGCGACGACGGAACGGTTCGAGCAGTGGGCTGTTGAAATCGGCCTGCCGTTGACCGGACCGGGGGATGAGGACTACGTGGCGCTGATCGCCGCGGTTGCGGAGAACTACCCGGAGAAGGTCGGACTCTATGTCGACGCGCCGTCGCCCGCGGCACAACCGGAGGTGGACGAAACGGATCTCGTCGAGAGCGTGGAAGCGCCGGACGGTTCCTGCATCACGTTGCGCCGACGCGGCGACGCGTACGGGATCCAGGTCGACGGGCGCGAGTGGATGGCGACCGAGAGCGTCGCGTCGGAAGAGGCGCTCGCGCGGCTGCCGTGCGAGCGGATGGCAGAACGAGCCAACCCGCATGTCGTGGTTGCCGGGCTCGGCATGGGCTTCACGCTGCGCGCCGCGCTCGACGCGCTGCCCGCCGACGCGCGGGTGACGGCGATCGAGGTCGTACCCGAGATCGTAGAGTGGAACCGTCGCTACCTGGGGACCTACAACGGCGACGCGCTCTCGGATTCGCGCGTAGAGATCGTCGTCGGTGACTTCGCAGACTGGCTCGAGGCATCCACCGAGCCGGTGGACGCGATTCTGTTGGACGTCGACAACGGTCCGGAGCAACTTGCCCAGTCATCGAACGCAGCGCTCTACTCGACGGACGGTCTCAGGACACTCGCCGCGCGGTTGAACCCCGGCGGCCTGCTGGCGGTCTGGTCGGCGGCCCGCGTCGGCTGGTTCGAGACGTGTTTGGACGAAGCCGGTTTGCACAGTGAGACGCATGCCATTGAGGGCGGAGCGGCCGGGGCGCCCGAGCACGTCGTCTATCTGATCAGTGGATCTCACCCCAATGCATCGAGCGGATCGGTTGGAACATGACCCTCGCAATCACGGTGCTCATCGATCTACCCCCGGATCACGCCTATCACCGCGCCACGCTCGATGCCATTCGTCATGCTGCCGATGCGGCCGAGCTGGACGTCACCCCCTCGTGCCGTCCCACTGTGATGTACGCAGGACCGGATAGCTACGGACGGGACGGACGGACGTCACGGACGAGGGCGGCTGCTGCCGCTGCCCCTTCCGAGGGGTCGGGGGGCGCGGCGCAGCCCGACGATGGAGCAGCCGCGGCGTTGACGGGTGAGGGGCGGGCCGACGGCTCGCCGCTCGAGCGAGCTGCGCACCGCAGCGGCATGACGGTCGAGGACTTCCTCGACACCAAGAGTCCCGACGAGCGCGCATACTGGGAGTCGGAGCACAAGTGGCACTTGGAGCAGCGAGGGGGTGCGGCGTGAAGCAAGTCTCACGAGGACCGTCGCGCAGTCACTTGACGCGGATGATCCAGGCACGCGCGACGTTGCGCGCACTCGCAGCAGCGCGATCTCCGTCGTGAACGGGTGGCCGCTACATCCCGCAGCGGCATCGTTCGGTTGTGGGATCTCGACGGCCGGCATCAGTTCGACTTGCCTCGACAGCATGGACGTTCGCTCGCGCAGTTCTCTGACGACGGACGCCGGATCACGATCGCCTCGAGGCACCTGATGCAGCTCTTCACGACGGACGCCGACGAGCTCGAGGCGCTCGCAACACGCCGCCTGACGCGGGACTTCACGGCCGTCGAGCGCGAGCGCTTCGCCGACGTCTTGCCTCGATATCCTGGGCCTTGATGTCCGCGGATGACGACGATCGCACCGAGGCGCTGCTCCAGCGTGCAGCCGCCGGCGACAAGGATGCCGCCACGCAGGTGGTACTCCTGCACGATCAGACGTTGCGCCGTGTCATTCGCCTGCGGCTGGATCGCCGTGTTGCCCGGCGCGTCGACGTCGAAGACGTGTTGCAGGAAACGCACCTCGAGGCGTTGCGCCGGTTGCAAGAGTTCCTCGAGGATCGCGGCGTGTCGTTGCTCGTCTGGTTGCGTTTCCTGGCCGTGCAGCGCTGCATCACGGTGGCCCGCCGGCACCTCTCAGCAGCCGCGCGCGACGCCCGGCGCGAGAAGCTGCTGGATGCGCCAGGCGACGGGACCTCGGCGGCCTTGGTGTACGCGTTGTCCGCGCACCTGACGACGCCTAGCCGCGCGGCGGCTCGCGACGAACTGCAAGGCAGCGTGCGTGATGCGGTAAGCGCCTTGGAGCCGTTCGACCGCGAAATCCTGTGCGTGCGCCACTTCGAGGGCCTCGGCAACAACGAAGCCGCGGAGGTACTCGGCATCACGTCGGCCGCGGCAAGCAAACGCTACATCCGCGCGCTGACGCGCCTCAAAGATGTTCTCTCTGAACGCGGGCTTGATACGCCGTTTGCTTCGCGGACGTAGGGAGACGTCGACGACGTCCGACCTGCTTCGTCCTGACGCCGCGCATCTGAACAGCGATCTTGGTACACTAAGCCTCGGGTGTGAAGAGCTTCAACGGAGCTCCGATCGTGTGGAGTGGTTTGGATGTCTTTACTTGGCTTCGTTCAGGTCTCGGATCTACATCTCCTAGAAGCGCGCCGCCCGCCGGCGTTGCCGAACCAGGATGTGTTTGATGTCCTGTTGAGTTTCCCGCTGCTCGACGGATTCATGGGACACGACTACGGCCCGCTGGTGGAGCTCGAGCGCTTCCTCCAGGGACTTCCGGATGAGCAAAGCACGCTGCTGATCTCGGGTGATCTGACGTCCCGGGGAGCAGACGAGGAGCTAGCGTTCGCGCTGCCCTTCGTAGAGGATCTGCAGACCCACAACAACCTGGGCCTCTCCGTATCGGGCAATCACGATCAGTGGGGCGGGGCGCTGCATGGCGGCGGCACGGTCAGCACCGTTCTGGGGAGGCTCTTCCCGAGCGACGCGTGCGAGGCTCCGCCGATCTCCTTCACAGCGCACGGCAATGACTACCGGCTGCGGCTGTTTCGCTTCAACACGGATGCGGATCTTCCGCCCCACGGCGGATTCCGGCGACGCCTCGCGCGGGGCAACTTCTTCCGCACTCTGACGGCGTACGATCCCGAGCACGGAGCCTACGAAGAGGGCGACATCGGCGTCGTCGTCATGCACCACTCGCCGACGGTGCCTCACAGCAAGTGGCTCTTGCCGGCAGCCATGGCACTCGACAAGCGGTCGAAGAAGGCGCTAGCCGACTTCACGAATGCGTACAACGTACGGGTAATCCTCACGGGTCACGCGCACAAAGAAGCCTGCAAGCCCGTTCCGAGTACGCCGGCTCTCGAACTGCGGTGCGGAACGACTACCCAGATGATCAACCCACCCAGCGAAGTCGTTGCGAAGCTGAGGAGGCCTCCGAAGGGTGACAACTGCCTGCTTCTGCATTCGATCGAGGAGACGGATGCGAGCATCGAGTGGGTTGCCCGACCCTATGTGCTGAAGGACGCCGATGACGAGGAGCCGTCACAAGAAGACGGATTCACGAACAAGTCTCGGTTCCGCCGGCGGCTCGACGCCTCGAATGAGCCGATGGAGCACCGCCTCCCGTTGATCTAGCGGCCGACGTAAGTCATTGTGAAAAAGAGACTTGAAAAAGTGCGGGCCAATCTCCCAGGCGAGTGCAATTAGAGAATGAAGGCCCCTGAGTCTGGATTCCTATCATGAGACTGTTCCATGACCACCGACGCGCCTCCCGCCAATCTCGAGGACGCTTACGAGTCCTACCGGGGGCTGCACCTGAGAGTCTTGGGTCGGTTGGCCCGCGAAGGGTTTCATGTTCAGCTGAGCGACACGTGGGACGTGGTTCACGACTTCTACGCCGACGCGTATGGCCGGCTGGTACAGAAGTACGATTCGAGGAAGGGACCGTTCACCGCTTACTTGTACGGCGCGTTCTATCGCTTTGCGAGGCGTTGGGTACTTCGTGGTTGGCGCGAGGACCGATACTTGTCGGCGTTGCGCATCGATGGCGACTTCGAGATGGCGGCCCCGGACATCCCAGAGTGGACCGGGGCCGAACTTGCGTCTGTCGATCGGCTGCTTTCCGACTTGACGCCGACCCAGCGAGAGTTTTTACGGCATTACTTGGAAGCCGGGAGCTCGTCACTTCGCGCTGTCGCGCGCACGTACGGCGTGAGCAAGAGGCAAGCGCGAGATCAGATCCTCGAGGCGATTGCGCGAATCGCCGCCCAACTCGAGCGACCACTCGACACACCAGAGGAAGATTGGGCCATCATCGAGCGCCTTTGGCGCGAGGGGCGGTCAGAGCGTCAGACGGCGATGGACTTGGGCTTGACACGTACTCAGGTACGCATCGCAAAGGAGCGGTTCTTCACCGCATTGAGGGCACGTCTGCCATCAGCCAAGTCTAAGCAAGTCACGAAAGAGAGGCCGTAACATGTCTCGGGAAGCTGCCATTGGTCTGCTGGAGAACTTGATCTCGGGAGTCCCCGTGCCTGATCTGAAGGTCCAGGTACACGAGAACATCAAAGACATCGTTGCGTGTCTCGAGGACGACGAATTGCTTGATGCGTTGGAAGAGAAGGGATCGTCGGACAACCTGTCTCAGATGGCGGAGTTCTTCGAGCTGCTCTCGAAGCTGTCTTCCGACGATGGAGAGACTTTCGAGCAAGAAGACGAACAACTGACGGAGTACGAGAAGAGCCTTGCAGGCGTTGGACGTACGTTCGTCGAGGTCCTCAGCTCCATCCGTGAATTCGATGTGCTCGGTCCGTTGCGGCCACTGAAGGCGGCGGACGGAAGGATCGTGCAGATCACCGCGGAGCGTCCGGACGCACTCGCGGCGGGCGCGATCGGGTTCGAGCTCGCAGGTCGCGGGCTGTCCCCATCGATGCTCCTGGGGGCGGCGCGGGCCACGGCTCTCTACATCGAAAGGGAGCGGCTCCTGGAAGACGAAAGCGGTACCTGGATCTGGGTCTCGAAGGAGCGCGGTCTTGTGCCCGCTGAGCTGGAAGAGCGAAAGTCCATCCCGCACTGGGATGTCGTCGAAGAGATTCGTGCGTACTCCAAGTGTCCCGACAATACGAAGGATGCAGTCCACCAGTGGACGGCAGCGACGGCAGACAAGGTCCCGTACTTGTTCCCCGGCTTCGTTGCGGAGACAGTCTGGGACGAGTGCTTCGTCCAACCGACGACGCGTAAGTTCGGCAGCCTCGCCGCCCGTCTTGCCGAAGCCGAGACCGCCGACGATGGTCTCAGTTGGAATGCCCGAGAGCTGATCGAGAAGTTCCTCGAACAGCAGGGGATCGTGGGGCCCGTGGTCTACAACTAGCGCAAGCAGACCGTTACCACGGACCGCGCGGGCACGCCGATGGTTGCCCCGAGCTTCCCGCGCTGCATCGGCTTCAGGCTCTCGCCCGCCAGCGCCGACGTCACGTAGGTTTGGAGCGTCTTCGAGCCGACCTTCGCCCCCTTGATCATGGGGCGGACGTTGAGGGGCTTCTTCCCGCTGTTCACATACACCACGACCACCCGCCCGCTCTTCTCATCGTGATACGCCGTCGCCACGAGGTTGGCGTAGTCCTGGAGGCCATCGCCCGAGATCTCGACGCGCACCATGCCCGGGCGCACGAAGCGGCTGTAGTTGCCGAGCGCCCAGAACGTCTTGGAGGGAAGGACGGTGGGCTCGTCGCCTTCCTTCTTCCAGTCGGTGTAGAGCAGGCCGTCCTTGTAGTCGTGCGGCGAGAGCGCGAGCCACCAGCTCCAGCCCGAGACGCCTACGGCCATCAGGTCCCCGTGCAGGACGCGCGCGACGTGAAGCGCCGTGTCGATGCCGAGATCCCGTCCCCACTGCATCACGCAGTACTCGGTCTGGAACACGCGCCAGCCGGGGTAGGCGTCGATCTTCTCTCGAAGCGCGGCGCGGTGCTTCCAGAAGACGTCGCCCCCGTCGCTCCAGTAGCTGTGAAAGCCGAGCGTCTTGCCCAGGTAGGGCGCGAGCTCGGGGTCGCCCGCGAACGCGTCGACGTAGCCCCCGAACGCCGTCCCGTAGCGCCCCGAGACCTTCGCGTTTCCTGCCGTCATGTCGGGAATCGAGCCCGACTCCGCCACGTGCACCTGCGTCCGGAGCTTGCGTCGCTGAAGCTCCCTACCCAGGAGCCGGGCGACGCGCTTCATGTCCTCGTTCGACCAGCGCGAGCCTTCGTGCGAGCCCCCGTTCCAGTCCCACTGGGGCTCGTTGAAGGGGCTGATCCAGTCGAAGACGACCCGCTCCTCTTCCCGGTACCCGCGCGCGAACTGCTCGACGATGTCGGCCAGGTACGTCGCGTAGTCGGCCTCCATCCCGGCCTTCAGGTTCGTCGTATGGCGGCCGCCGTCCGCGTTGACGAAGCCGTTCCGCGTCATGCGCGGCGTGGGCGAGAGCGAGAACGCATGGAAGCGCGTAACGCCCCTGGCCTTGGCGGCCCGGAGCATCCAGCGCTCCGTCTTCATCCGAGACCAGTCGTAGCGCCCCTTGGCCGTCTCGAAGGACTCGGTCGTCCGGAGCGGATCCTCGATCCGTTCCGGCTGAAGCCCCGCCCCCAGGTTGAACCGCCAGAGCGAGAGCCCGATGCCCTTCTCTTTGGAGAAGAGTAGATCCGCGACCTGCTCGCGCGCGGCCTCAGGCCAGTTCCGGAGGATCTTGGTCGTCCAGCAGTCCGAGGCCCCGAAGTGGTCGATCACCTGGTGGCGCTTGGTGAGGTCGATGAGGTGGGGGGAACGGGCGTCGCCTGCCAAAGCGAGCCGCGAAACCAGCAGCGCCATCAAGACGACGATCAGCGCGCATCGCATCCATGAGAGGCTAGCTCGGGCCAGAGTCCGGTGGCTAGTCTCGAAGCAGGAGGCATGGCAGGATGTTGGTATGGCTGGGGATGAGATGAAGGAAGAGAAGGCGTACTGTAGGGAGTGCGCAGGTGAGCGCCGACACGACGTGCTCTTCAGCCACGAGATAGAGCATGACTACAATCCAGAGGACTTCGCCTTCTTCGAGGACACCTGGGCGATGCTCTCGTGCCGAGGCTGTGACACGGTGGCCGTGCGACGCCGCCTAGCTACTGATCACCACTACAACTTCAACGCCGAGGAACTTGAACCAGACATCAGCATCTACCCGCCCGCCCCTCCGGACCACGCGATATCCGTACCCGACTACGACTTACCCCCACGGCTCCGCCGACTGCACCGCGAAGTCATCGATGCCTTCAACGAGGAAATCGTGACTCTGTGTGCCGCTGGGCTGAGGGGGCTGATCGAAGGTGCATGTCTTGAGAAGGGAGTCAAGAAGGGGCCCGTGCCGCTCTTCGACGATGCAGGGAACCCCAAGGTCGACGCCTCGGGGAAGCAGGAGACGAAGATCAAGAAGAACCTGGAGGGGAAGATTGCAGGGCTCGTTGTGGCTGGAGTCCTTGGTTCTGAGGGTGCAGCACATCTGCATGAGCTACGTTTCCTCGGAAACGAAGCCGTGCATGAGCTTGCTGCCCCGAGCCTTCAGGAGTTGAAGTTGGCTATCGACATCATCCATCCAGTGCTGGACGCTGTCTTTGGACAACACACGCGAGTAGAGAGCCTGAAGGCGCTAAAGGCTATCAGGAAGAAGAAGACCAAGCCCTAGGGGGGGGGCTCTACGTGACGGTGCGTCCGCGCTGTCCCTCATCTCCCCTTCTTCAGCATGAGTTCGGTGTCGTGTCTGAGTGGCGTGTACTTCTGCGCGGTCAGCCGTTCAGAGTCGCGAGGCGCCAAGTCAACACAGAACACTGATCGATCGCCTACTCGCCTGAAGCTCGACGTTTCTTTGGAGGTCTGAATGACTTGGGCCGAAAGGGAGAGAAGGACCGCGACTCTCGTTCGTGCGTGCTGGAACGCAGTACTGCGCACCGGGACTGGCATCGAGCCACAGGCCGTCACGGGGTTGATCCGATTGTGCTGGATTACAGTGATTCGCGGCAAGGGGCTCAATGCCGAGACGAGCCCTATCGCGACGACCTGGCGCGCTCTGGACGAGATCTTCGGAACTCAGGTTGAGGCTGCCGCACCGCATTGGGATGACGAGGTAGCGCTACGCGACGCTGGCGTTCCCAAGCGGATCGTGGCCCTTGCCGCCGCTCCGACGGGGATCATCAACTTCCGTCGGTCGATGCGTGCTGCGGCGATGGACTGGGTTGCGGCCAACCGAGCGCAACTTGTAGAGCTCTTTCGAGCAGCCTCGGAGCTAACGCGAGCCGAAGATGCGGATAGGCTGAGCCTGGCTCGCAGGGTAGAGGGGCTTCCCAGTATTCCGCTGGCCCGTGGCACCGGTGATCCAGCGAACATCGTCACGCCAGTTCTGAGCTGCCTCGATCCCGCGAACCGCTTCCCTATCGTGGGCGGCGGGAATGCCGACGCACGTAGGCAACTTGGCCTGCGCGGTGCCGCACTGCACGAGGTAGTTGCAGCACTGCTTGCGTTGATTCCCTGGAGGCAGCATGGCATCAAAGACTCGCGCGATCTAGACGTGCGACTGTTCCAGGCGAACATCCGAGAGGAGGAGTGGCTCACGACTGCGAAGTTCAGAATTGAGCGCGCCGAAAGCGCCAGAAACAGGCGAGTCCGACCGACTCTCTCTCTCCTCTCTGATGAGAAGCTCGAGGTACAGACCAAGGCGCAGCGACTCCGATACAGGCAAACTCACAACGCCATCACGAATGAGGTCCTTGCGCGACTTGGTGATAGAGCTCATCGACCGCATCCCGATGAACCCAAGTTCGATGTGCTTGTAGACCCTCTGTCGTCGCGGGAGCCATTCCTTCTGATCGAAGTGAAGCCAGACCTAGAGCACGCTCCTTCCCTCAGAATGGCGATCGGTCAGCTGCTGAGCTACCAGTACCAGCTAAAGGGGAAGGTGTCCGGCCGGCTCAGGCTGGCCGCCATGGCAGCGCGAGAGCCAAGTCGGGCCGTGATCGACTTCCTTGGGTCGATCAACATCGACGCGCTGTGGCTGGAAAGAACCGGCGATGTCTGGGTCGGCGGAACAGATGCAGCCGTGAAGGTCCTAACCGGAGCAGGCTAAGGCGAGCCCAAGTGCCTACTATTGTGCCGAGACCGGAGCGATCCGCGTGAACATCAGCGACTTCTATCGAGAGACACTTGGTGCCAACCTTCGCAACGAGCGTTGGTCATGGGGTGCGTACGACCCGGTGACGAGTCGGCTATTCCTGCGCGTGTGGGAGGATCACGTGCAGCGGGTCGAGGGAGCGGAGCGAGTGCTGGTCGACAAGAAGTGGCCCGAGAGCAGCTCGCACGGGGCCAATGAGCGCCGCCGCCACCTCGATCTCATGGAGTCAGGAGCGGAGGCCTACGGCATCGTCTGTACCGCAGCGGATACGTCGACGAGAGCGCGTCGCATAGCGACCTTCGACGATGCTCACCTCCTGCGACTCGGCTCCCTTTCGGTCGAAGGCGCTGACACGTACGCCCGCATCGTGGGGCGGGCGCCCGTCGCCGACCTGCGGCGGCCACCCACGGGTGAGTCCACCCTCACCGCGGATCTGCTCGCGCTGGCAAGGCGGAAGGGAGAGCCAACGACCAAGGAGGCCCTCGTGTCCGCTCGCGTTGGTCAGGGAGCGTTCAGGAAGGCCGTGTTGGCTACCTGGGACGATCGCTGCGCCGTGACCGGCGCGCGTACCCTCGACGCTATTCGCGCATCGCACATCAAGCCGTGGCGCGCCTCCACGGACAAAGAATGTCTCGATCCTCAGAATGGCCTGCCGTTCGTCGCGAGTCTCGACGCCCTGTTCGACGCGGGGCTGATCTCCTTCGATCAGGCAGGGGGCATGCTGATTTCGTCTCTCCTTGACGACGAAGAACGCTCGCTCTTTGGCTTGCACGGACTGGCGCTGCGTAGGCCGCCGACGCTCGAGATGGCGGCGTACCTGGCGTACCATCGCGACTCTGTCTTTCGGAAGTGACCTAGTGGCACGTCGGGTCGCCAACTCCACGCCGCCGACGCCTGCCATCGCACGAAGGGTTGCGGCCGCGCTAGCCGAGTGGTTCGAACGCGAGGGGCGGCGGTTCCCTTGGCGGGCGCGTTCGTTCCCCGCGTGGCGACTTCTTGTCTCAGAGATCCTGTTGCAGAAGACGCGCGCGCCGAGCGTGGCCGCGTTCTTGCCCGGCTTCTTCAGCACGTACCCGACGCTCGCTCGACTGGCGGCAGCGCGCCCCAAGAGCCTTGAGCGGGCCTTTGCTTCGCTCGGACTCCAGCGCAAGCGCGCGCAGCAAGTATCCGGACTGACGCGCGCGCTGAGAGCGCGCGGCGGATCCGTGCCACGAACGCGCGCGGGACTCGAGGAACTGCCCGGCGTCGGACCGTACGTCTCGGCCGCGTACCTTTCGACGCGGTTCGGCGAGCCCGTGCCTATGGTCGACGCAAACTTCGCGCGCATCGTCGAGCGCGCCTTTGGTCCGCGCCACAAGGCGGACCTGCGCAGCGACCCGTTCGTGCCGGACGTGGCGACGCGCATCGTGAGCGCGGCTGAAGACCCTCGCGTCGTCAACTGGGCCGTCATGGACCTCGGCGCGCTCGTGTGCGTTCCTCGCGCGCCGAAGTGCGCGGACTGTCCGATCCGCCGCTACTGCCTGACCGGGCGGTCCTAGCCCGAGCCGGCGGTGGCCTTCGCCTCGAATTGGATCACGCCGCGCGCGGTCTCGACCGCGATGTCACCCGACAGATCGAGCCGCGAGAGGAGCGTGTGGGTCGGCGTCAGTCGAACGGCAACAACGGCCAGAGAGGCCTCTCGTTGCTTCATGCTCTGCGCGATCTGCGACTTGCGCGGCGCGCTGCCGTGCCCCAGCACGACCGCGATGCCGCGCTCGTCGTCTTTGCCTCGCGCCCGGTAGTGGAAGGCGGGTGCCTTCTTGGTACCAGGATCTTCTTCCCAGCTAAGCCGGCTGCGAGAGCTGCCGAAGAGTAGCTTGCGCGCCGCGGCGTGCTCCAGCAACTCGCTGGCGCTGGTTGCTTCGGGTGCGCTCACCTCGATCGCCGAGTGAACCTCTCCGCTCGTGGCGGAGATCGTGTCCTTGGCGTGAATTGCGTCGGGCGCGGTGCTGGGCACGAAGCGGCCTCCCGTCTTCGTCCTCACGATCGAGAAGCCGCGCGCCAGGGGAGCGGCCAGGATCTGCTCTACGCCGCGAGAGCGCGCTAGATCTGCGAGGAACTGATCGGGACTCACGCGCGGCATCCTTGCGCCCGACTTGGCGATCGCCCGCTCGATGTCTTTCGTCGTGAAGGCAGCGCGGCTCAGCCTCTGCTTCTTGGCGTCGAAGCGCTTCGAGAACAAGTGCTCCACGACCTTCGGGAACTCGGCGAGCTGGGTGATGCGCCGGTGCGACTTGGGACGGTCGTCGGGCAGCGTGATCTCTCCATCGAGCCGAACCGCCTTGGGGCGGCGCTTCCATCGCTCGACGTCCAGCGCTTCGGCGACCTTGTAGCCCACGGCCCGTGCTACGGGCGGGCACACGGCGTTGCCGATCTGGCGGTAGGCGTGATACCGGGCCGGGAAGAAGGTGAACCAGTCCGGAAAGCCGTGGAGGCGCGCGGCCTCGCGCGCCGTGATGACGCGGGGGCGCTCCGGGTGGATCGGGCGAGGCGCGGTGTGAGATCCTCGGTCCGAGGTGGTGCCCGCGCGCAGCGTCGGCGCGACGCCTTCGGGCGAGAGCCTGGGCAGCTTGTGTCCGGGGACCATCGATCCGGGCGGCGTGGCCTCGTACAGCTTCTCGGTCGCCGGCCGGTGGTTCACGCGCAGGCAGCCCGAGCAGATCGTCCGGTCCCAGATCCGGGGGTAGGCGGCGTCGGACGGATCCTCCTCGAGGCCTCGCGCGATGCGGGCGTAGTGCAGCCCCGCCCGCGGCTTGGCGTCGTAGGCGGCGCGATCTTGCTTGAGGAACTTCGAGTCGCCGTCCACGACGGGGAGCCCGGCGAGCGCTCGACCGACGGTGGGGCGCTCGGGCTGACCCTCGACGGGACCGCTGGGATGTTCGAGCGTGCCGCGCTCGTCCGCGCGGAGTCCCATGAGGAACAGGCGCCGTCGGTTCTGGGGAACGCCGAAGTCGCGGGCGTCCAGAATCCGGGCTGGCGTCACGGAGTACCCCGCCTCTTCGAGCGAAGACACGACCCGGTCGAAGATCGAGCGCGTCTTGCCGGACTGCATGCCCGGCACGTTCTCCATGACGAAGGCGCGCGGCTGGAGCTCGCTCACGATCCGCGCGAACTCGTCCACCAGCGTGTTGCGCGGGTCGCCTTCGTCGCGGCGGCCCATGTGGCTGAACCCCTGGCAGGGTGGGCCGCCGATCACGAGATCGACCTCGCCCTCGATCTCGCCGGCCTCCCTGATCTCGTCCCCGGCCACGTCGACGACGCTCTTGAGCAGCGTCACGCCGTAGGGGAAGTTGAACTCGTGGGTCGCCGCGTGCCAAGCGTCGAACTCGACCGCGACGCGCACGTCGAAGCCCGCCTGCTCGAAGCCGAGCGACATGCCGCCGGCGCCGGAGAAGAGGTCGACCAGCACTGGGCGCTGCCGCGGGTACAGGACGTGGGTCGATTGGGGGCGTTGACGAGGGGACATACCCATACCTCGGAGGCTAGCGGCCAAGTCGGATTCTAGAGACGCCCACCCCCGCTCGGCGGCCTTCCAGCCGACGCCGGCCTTACTTGATGCCCTCGACCGGCGGAAAGAACTCGTAGAGCGCGTTTTGTGCGATCGTCAGGGTCTTCAGCGTGCCGCCACGGCTGCGCGGGACGCGGTCGAACTCCACGAACTGGACCCGTGAGTTCCCAACGACCTTGATCGCCGTCGGGATTACCTCCGGTTGATCGATGGCGGGGAGCGAAAAGACAGCGCGAGCCTGCTGCACGATCTGGTCTACGAGGATGTCGTCCGCCTTTCCCTTGGCTTCGCACGTGATGATCGCTTCGCTGCCGCCCGTGAGGGTCCCTAGATACAGCGAGTCCACCTCTGTCTTGGCAAGCTTGATGTTCATCTGCAGGTGGTCGATGTTGACCAAGTCGACTGCAGATCCGACGGCAAAGTGCGTCTCAAGCAGTCGTAGGCGGACGGCCACCTGAGTGAGCCAAGGTTCGTCTCGGCGCCCGAGCCGTCGCGTGGCAAGAGGAAGGCTCAAGCTCTGGATCAAGTGAGGAGAACCTGAGGGAACCGGGATGGCAGTGCCTGGTGCCGCCTGCGTCTGGCCAGGAGCCAGCGGGATAAACTCGAAGCATCGCCCCTTTCCGGTGACCTGCTTCATCGTGAAGCCCTTCTTGAGTATCGATGTGGGCCAGTTTCGATTGAATGAAGCCCGCTTGCGGATGAAGTCCTTGACGAAGTTCGACGGATTCCCAGCGCCCTTGTGGTCCGTTCCGTGTCGTTTGTTGTACGCGCGGATGTGATCTCCGACCTCATCCCGCATCACGACGGTACGCTTCAAGACCTTCTTCTTGTCGTCCCATAGTGCTTCGAAGATCTTCTCGAAGACCTCCGTCTTGTAGCTACCTCTTGCCATGGCGCGTTTGTGTGACCTCCGCTGTCGCAGCGAGTCCTTCGGGACTCATTCCCCGCGTCGCGTAGCCGACTTGGTGGATTCGGCACTCGCAAATTCTCCGGAACTTGTGTCCGGGATGTTCGTCACAGCACTCGCCCTTCTAGGCCCTGGCATTGAGTGGCGACGCCCGTGAGGACCCCCTCCCAAGAGTCAAGGAAGTCAGTGGCTGCTTCGCGTTCCGACTCGTTTCGAACTAACATCCTTTCGATGAGGTCGACGATCGCGGCGCCCGTGCTTCCTTCCACCTCTTGCACGCTTTCGAGTTCCACCGGATCCAAGAGCCTGTCAGCTCTCTTCAGCGGGTTGCGACCACAGAAGAGCCAGGCGAAGACCAGTCCAAGCTGAAATACATCTGTCTTCGAGGTCAACACACCTTCGCCGTTCGCATAGTCGACGAGGTCCGGTGTCCGGTAGTACCGTGGCATCCCGGCGCCCGCGCTGAGCTTGTACGCCACGCGCCGGTCTTCCTCATCGTCGACGTCGTCGTCTAGTCGCCGCATTAGGCCGAAGTCGCCCAGGGCGCATGAGTAGCCTTTGACGAAGATGTTGTCTGGCTTGATGTCCCTGTGGACTACAGGCGGCTCGAGCTGGTGCAGGTACTGAAGTGCTGAGAGGAGCTGCAGCGCGAAGATGACCTTGTGGGGTAGCCGGAGGCCGCGTCCCAGGGCGGACTTGAGCGTGTCCGGAAAGTACTCGACAACAAGGAACGGGAAGAGACTCGTGCCATGGTCGCCCGTTAGGCGCACCGAGCCACTGTCGAAGCCCCGCATGATCCCCGGGTGGTTGTTGTGTAGCAGGAACTCCTGCTCCGCTTCGAACTGGGCGAGGCGCTCCGCGTCATCGAGGCGCTGAAAGACCTTCAGCGCGAACAGAACGCCCTGGTGTGGTCCGGATTGAGCGAAAGCGAGGCACACGAGGCAGTTGCCGCCACGGCCTAACTCCTGAATGACGCGGTACTTGATGCCCTTGTCGGACTTGATCGAGCGCCCATGCGGGACGGCGACAAGACTCACGGAGTCGTCCCCACGCTCCAGGCACGTGTCGCAGTCTCGGCGAGCTGCGCTTGGCGAGCGTTTACGGAGGCACGCGTCCACTCTTCGTAGTTTTTCGCGAGCGCTCTAGTGGTGACGAAACCGGAGGCTGAAAGAGCGGCCCGTGCTTCGGCATATCCCAGTCCGCGGAGTTCGAGCGTCTCCGGGTGCGTAAGGAGAATGCGATTCCCAAACCGAGCGTGGACTTCCTCGGCCAGCAAGGGGTCGTTCTCAAGCTCTTTGCTCCATGCGGAGCCGGGTCTTCGCTTGATGACGGTGCCCAGTACGACGCCCGCTCCCGGTGATACTAGTGAGCTCACCTCATCTGCGGCGTACACGTCCTTGTCGACGAACACTTCGAGTGCCGCGAGTAGGTACAGGGCGCGTTTCGAGTTCGTATCTGAGAAGGCCGCGAAGTCCCGGGCAAACTCATCGTCGTCGGTGGCCAAGGTTCGGAATCGTTGGTTCTCGGTCGGGGACTGAAGGCGTCCATCGCCGATGCTCGGAGCTAGCTCGGCGTACATGGTCTCTAGGTCTTGCGTTCGCTTGCGCCCGACCGTCTGATACCGAACGGTCAAGACGAGTAGCTCCCAGAGGAGGCGCCTCATCGCGCTCGGATCCATCTCTGCTCTGAGCGCTGAGAGGACGATGGGTCTTGGTTGCTGCGCCCTAAGGGTCGTGAGTGCATCAACGAAGTGTTGGCACTCCCTCCCCACGCCAGCCCATACCTCGCTTGAGGCGTCGTCGAGGGCGGAGTACTGGTGTGCATCAGCCGCGAGCTCGTCCGATAGTCGCCGGACCGCGGGTGCGTCGACGTACTTCGCTTTCATCAGCTCAAACAACGACCCCAGTCGCACGCGTCCGTATCGAGATGTCCAAAAGACCTTGAGGAAATCGTCCGCGTCTCTCTCTCTGATGGAGTCTTGCATGCGTGCCCAGTTAGCTCTGAGCCGGTCTGCGTCCGACGCCGCGCTGAGTGAATAGATGTGGTTCTTCACTAGATCCAAGACTGAAAGGTCTTGTCCGCGATTGTTGAGAGACTCGAATATCACGTAGGCTTCTGAGTTCGTGCTGACTTCGAGGCAGACGGTCCTGACGCGGCTGGCGAGGAACTCAGACAGCAGGTATGCCTTCTCAATCTCGTCCGGCTCGCTCGCGCCCGACTTGCCCAGCCAAGTGGCTATCATCCTCCGGCATAGCTTCGCGGCTTCGACGAGCAGTCGATTGGTCTTAAGTGGCTCGCCCTCGAGGAAGTCATCAAGATCGGCGTCAGCTGAGCGCCTTGCGACAAACTCCGAGAAGATGTTCCTGTTTGCTTGGTTAAGAGCCAGTCGAGGAGTTGGAGAGGCGCCAAGTTTCCGCACCGAGATGAACTCGGAGTCGACTTGCTCCGCGTCGTCCGACTTATCTCGCTCGTATAACCAGTCACGAATCGCTGCGAAGGCCATCATCGTAGTTGCGAGCCGTTGTTGGCCGTCGAGAATCTCCCACGCCCCGTCTTCGGGACCGATCAGCACGATCGTTCCAACGAAGTACTCTGTGGCACCTCGCTGAATAGCGTCGAAGATGTCCGTGAGGAACGTCGCGACCTCGTTTCCAGTCCAAGCGTAGTCCCTCTGGTGGTCCGGAACGCGAAAGCGCTTCTTTTGGGTGATCAGGCTTCCAATGCCATACGCGCTGGCGTCGAGCAGAGCAGCGGTCATTGCTCTCACTTCCCTCCCTTGAGATCGGATCGTACGGCCCATGCTGGCTGGTGCAAGGCTGACTAGTCAATCGTGTGATCCTGTCTGTGTGACAGACAGTGCGATGCGGGGGTTGTGTCTAGTGATACCGCCCCTCGCCGCCACGCGTCCCACCACCCACGCCGCGACGAACAGCACGATCACGTGGGGGATCGCGCTCGCGGCGCCCGCTTCGAAGCTGATCGGATTGTGCATGGCGTCCATCGTCCAGCCGGGGGGCACGAGCTTCTGGAGGGTCTGCACCCAGTCGGGGGTGACCTCGATCGGCCACCAGCAGCCGCCGATCGCGGCCAGGACGCACGCCGACAGCACGCCGACAGCACGCCGATGCCGACGGCCTGGGCCTCCGTGCGCGCGATGTTGCCCAGGAAGAGGCCCAACGACGCATACAAGGCGCCCCAGCCCAGCATCACGAGCAGGAGCATCGGCAGGCTCGGGCCCCACTTGAAGGAGAAGAGCATCGTGCCCGCCAGCATCGCGAAGACGATCTGCACGCCTCTCAGGATCATCCGGCCGATCCACTTGCCCAGGATGAGCTCGCCGCGCGTGATCGGCGTCGAAGCCAGGCGCTTGAGTAACCCCTCGTTTCGCTCCTGCATCAACGTGCTCGCGCTCGAGGTCAAGAGCACCAGCAGCAGAGACGTGTCATGACCACCGCCACTCGCCCAGCCGTGTTCTGATATGATGCGTGATGAGATCGGAGGTTGGAATGTGGCGAGTTGTTGCACCCGCAGGGCTTTTTGCACTCATTGTTGCTGCGTGCGCTGAGGATCCGGCTCCGGAGCTCGGATGCATGAGTAGTGCTGTGTCGGAGTTCAGAGCTCAGCGTGACATAGCGGCGGACATAGCCGGTGAGTTGGAGACGCTTCCGAAGAACAAGACGGAAGCGGAGGTCAAGGCCGGTTGGAAGAAGCAGGTAGAAGTCAACTTCGGAAGACTGTCCGATGCAAACATGTCCCTCTTTCTCTTTCTCAGGGCGATCGAGTGCTATTTGAAGCATGGTCAAGTGGGGGGCGAGATCGCCAAGATTCTTGCGCTTGACCTGAAGAACTGGTGGTCTGCGCGCGCAGTTGGCAGCATGGGGGGAGGCACTGGGCTTGGCGAGTTCGAACTCGCCGAGATCAACAAATCCAGACACCGTGACGAGATCCTCCGGGTTCTCAAGTCGGTCGGCATCAAGTAGGGCTCTGGGCATGGGTGCTCGTGGCTGCACCTCCTGGCGCCGCCTTTCGCCGATCCTCGTTCTGTGGGTAGCTTTGGCCTTGTTGCCGGTTTCTGCGCAGGGCAATGAGAACCGGCGGCCAGCTCAGGTTATCGCCGTGGTCGTGTGCGTGACTGATTACTCAAGCGGGCCACTTCCCGACTCTGTCCGTAGTGCGACCCTGGAGTTTGTGAAGTACATCAAGCGCGTTCATCCTGGTGCACAAGTGTTCCTGCTGATGAGCACTCCAGGTGGAGCAGAAGACAACGAGGCGGCGCGGGAAGAGCTCTCGGAGTTGAGCAGCAAGGTTGCACCAATCAGGATCGACTTCGCTACTCCCGTGACTGTAGAGACTGCAGTCGAGGAGAGCCTCCGACCCGCACCTGCACACTCTCACCTGATATTCTACTTTGCAGGCCATGGCCTCCGCGCGCGGCCGCCGGCGCAGGAACTAATGCTCCTCTTGGGGGGTGCAGATGTCAGGCAGCCCCACGGAAAGAACTTCAAGATCACGCAGTTGTTGCGAGCGTTCGAGGAGAATCCTGCTTGCTCCGGGATGTTCATCCTCGACTGCTGCCACTCGGGCGTTCGCTGGAGTAACCTCGATCATATCCCCCGCCACTGGGACCGGCGCGGGTTCATGTTGTCAGCATGCAGCGCCGAGCGGGAGACTCTCGCTGCCAAGTTCACGACTGCCTTGCTTCAGATTCTGAGTGCCGCGGACGGGAAGCGGTACAGACCGACAGAGCTTGAGGCAAAGCTGAGAAGCGTGTTTAAGAAGGACCGGGTGAGGATCCTACCCACCCTGTGGTTCGGGCACTCCGGAGGTCTTCAAATTGCGAGCCTAGGGGAGAGAGCCGTCGTTCTCGTGCTGACATTCGACAACGAGTGGGATCTTGACTTCACGCTGAGCATAGGGAGCGAGGAGCTCCCGCCAGAGGAGTTCACTGCGGATGTCGTCGGTAGGACTCTCTTCGTGATGCGCAGAGTGCCTGCAGACTCGCTGTCCAAGATTGCTGTTGAAGTGCAGGGCAAGGTTGGGGACAAACTCAATCCGCGCAAGGAGTACTCTGTCGGTTCAATCGGCCTACGAGATGACGTGAAGGTCATTACGATTGCCAAGCGTGACTTTGGCCATACCGGTACTCACACCGGCAAGGAGATGGGGCTTCTCAATGCCGCGGGCTGGCTTCGACGCCGCGGCGTCGACGGCAGCGCCCTCGCCGGTCTCTATTGGAAGGCGGGTGAGTCATGCTACGAGCATGGGGAGCTCGGTCGTGCGCGGGCGCTAACGCATGCCGCTGCAAGCGCGTTTCCAGCTCATCCCCTCTATCGCCTGGCTGTCGCGGATAAACCGGCGCCCTCCGATCTGGCGCAAGTTCCAACGGACGAGCGTGGAGTCGAGATCGTGCGCCAACTCCAGGCCGTTGGCCAGCATGGACGCGCCTTGGAGGTTGCTGAGCACTTGATGTCGGAGCACGTAGAAGCCCATCCTCTTGCAAGGCAGTACAGCCTCTACCTGGCCGCCTTGTCCGCGCTCGAACTCCCGCGAGTAGACAAGGGCCTTTCGAGTCTCACGGGACGAATGTCTGATCTCGGATTGAATCGCGCTCAAAGGCTCTGGCTGAATCGAACGATTGCAATGAGAAGTGCCGAGAGCCTGCACTCTCCTGACAATCGTCTTGTTTCACCCATGCTTGTCCCTGGTCCATACTCCTTCCGGCAAGTCGGACGCATTGCTGGTTACTCACAGATCGCATCGCGCCTGAGTACGTCACGAGAGGAGAAGACACTCGTCGTAGAACTCGTGGCTCGTCTGGAGTCGCGCATGCGTGATTCGCGCGATCCTGTAGAAGCTGCCATGACGGTGTACCGCAACGGGATCTGGGCATTCGACAGGCCCACCCTGTGGGATAGAGCTGTCGACATCAGCATTGCCGAAAGACTTCGAAATAAGGAAATCGACCCCAAGGATGCTCGCGATATCCGAGACAAGATCGCGGAGCACAAGCTGAGACTAGAGTTCAACTAGTAGAGATTCGACGCCCCGTAGATTTCGCTCCTACGCATAGCGAAACCCCCTCGCCGCCACGCGTCCCACCACCCACGCCGCGACGAACAGCACCACCAGGTGCGGGATTGCGCTCGCAGCACCCAGCTCGAAGCTGATCAACTTGTGCATGGCGTCCATCGTCCAGCCGGGGGGCACGAGCTTCTGGAGGGTCTGCACCCAGTCGGGGGTGATCTCGATCGGCCACCAGCAGCCGCCGATCGCGGCCAGGATGCACGCCGACAGCACGCCGATGCCGACGGCCTGGGCCTCCGTGCGCGCGATGTTGCCCAGGAAGAGGCCCAGCGACGCGCACAAGGCGCCCCAGCCCAGCATCACGAGCAGGATCATCGGCAGGCTCGGGCCCCAGTCAAAGGAGAAGAGCACCGTGCCCGCCAGCATCGCGAAGACGATCTGCACGCCTCCCAAGATCATCCGGCCGATCCACTTGCCCAGGATGAGCTCGCCGCGCGTGATCGGCGTCGAAGCCAGGCGCCTTAGCAACCCCTCGTTTCGCTCCTGCACCAACGTGCTCGCGCTCGAGGTCAAGAGCACCAGCAACGTGAACATCACCATCATGCCGGGAATGGACTGCTCGAAGCCCAGCGGGACGTGCTTGCGCTTGCCCGCCGGCTCGACCTTCAATGTGAGCGCGCGCTTCGTTTGATCCAACGCGGCGAGGGATTCCTTGGTCGGGGGACGGCCGTCCTTCTCGGCGGCGGCGAGGTCGGCTAGCACGGTGTAGGTCGCCCGGCCGGTGCGGATCTCGTCGTAGTCCTTGGTCAGGCTGCTGCCCTTGGACTGGAGGTAGAGCTTCGTCTTGGCGCCCGCGAGCACCGAGTCGGTGAAGCCCGCGGGGAAGCTCAAGCGCGGGGCGTACTTGCGGATGTCGCCCGGCTTCTCGGGGTAGTAGACGTCGAAGTCGTTCTCCTCGAGACGGCGGATCACCTCGTCGGCGAGGAAGCCGGCGTCCTCGGGCACGTGGACGGCGAGCGCGGTCTTGGCCGTTGCCATGCCGGTCATGCCGCCGGTCACCGTACCGATGAAGTAGAAGAAGACGATCGGCATCACGAAGAGCCAGAGCGCGGTCTCCCACTGGCGCACCAGGTACTTGAGGTCCTTCATGGCGATGAACCAAGCGTTCTTCATCGTCAGCGCCTCGCAAACGAGCCGCGCATGCGCGCCTGGCAGTAGAAGAACAGGATGACGGCTAGGCTCAAAAACCCGAGCGCTCCTGAAAGCAGCCCGGCCGTCTCGGCCCGGTCGGTTAGGATGCGCTTCAAGTGCCCCAGCGACCAGCCGTTGGGCGTCCAGCGGCCGACCGTGCCCATCCATGCGGGCATCGTCTCGGAAGGGAAGAAGCTCCCGCCCACCATGAGCAGCGGGAACATCAGGCTGTTCGAGATGATCATGCTCGTCCTGCGGCTGCGCGCGCTGACGGCGATCGCCATGAACACCAACAGGAACACGATACCCGAGATCGTGGCCCACGCGATCGCCAGCGGCAGATGCTGCATCGGGACGTCCAGGTAGAACATCCCGAGCCACATCAGGAACGCCGCGATCCCGAAGATCAGGATGGCGTCGGCCGTCACCTTGCCGAGGAGCAGCGTGGAGACCGACGACGGCGCGCTCATCATGCGGCTGAGCGTCCCCGTCTCCTTCTCCGTCCAGACATCCAGGCTCAAGCCCTGGGCCATGTAGATCAGCCCCATGAAGAGAATGCCGGGCATCAACAGCAGCGCGAAGGAGACCTTCTTCTTCTCTTTGGGCGCGGGCTTGGCGGTTGCGTTCGCGGGGCTTGGATTGGTGGGTGCCGGCAGTGGGGGATCGCCGGCCTTGATCTCGATCGCAGGCGGGAAGACATACTTCTCGATCTTGCGGACCACGCCGCGGATCGAGACGCTGATGGTGGAGATCTGCTCGTCTTCCGTCGGGCCGTCGGCGATCTGCCTGATCTCATCGCCCAGGATCCGGTGCAGGTAGAAGACGCCGTCCGTCACGACCTCGAGGCCGGTCGCCAGGATCTGTGGCTTGATCGTCTCCGACGGGTTCGTGATCAGCTGCATCTCTGCCGGCTCTTCGAGGAGCACGGCGTCTTGGAAGCCCTTGGGCAGGATGAGCAGGCCGCTCGCATCGCCGTCGTCGAGCACCTCGCGGCCGCTCTCGCGATCGGTGCGTTCGACATCGAGGAACTGCGACGCTTGCTCGCTCTCGAGCATCGTCTGGAACAGGCCGCTGACGAACGAGTCGTCTTCGTCGGCGATGAGGAGTTTGGCGACGGGTTGCGGCCGGCCGCCGCCCGCCAGCAAGAGGATGAGCGAGCCGATGGCGAGCGGGATGCCGAGGTAGAGCGCCAAGGCCAGGCGGTCCGACCACGCGCGCTTCAGATCCTTGCGGATGGCGTGGCGCAGGAAGGTCATCAATGCTCCAGAGAAGGAGTGATGCCAGATCCCAAGCGGTGGGTCAACCGTCGGGATCAGGTGTCACCGGGTGCCCGTAGCCTGCGGCCTTGCTTGAGGGAGAGTGATCTCTCCAAGGAGATTGAGTCTGCGACGCAATTGCAGATCGCGCAGCGCACGAAGAACAACCTGGCGGTCGCGTTCGGTCCGTACGTGCTCCTTGGCGCGTACCTGGTGGCGCTGGAGAAGGCTCCGGCGGTTTCGCAGATCCCCTGGTGGAGCATCGTCGTGTTCGTGGGGGTCTATGGCCTCCTCGGATTCTTGGCGGGGCGCATCGAGGCGCGGATCTGGGGGAAGTGCAGCGAGTGGCGCGAGCAGTTGGCGGAGGTGACCGGCCTAGCTGTAGACAAGCTCAGGTGGAGTGAAGCGGGCGTTGCGACTTCCTACCTAGTCGTCTGCGCAGCTCTTGGAGTCGTCTTCTGTGGACTGCTCATGCTCATCGAGCGTCTGTCCGTAGCCACGTGATCGCAGCATTGACTGCATGAGCGATGAACCTGTCTCTGTCTATGTCGACGCCAGCGTTGTCAGCGGCTTGGCGAAGCAGGACTTTCCCGACGCAACGATCGCCGACTTCTTCCGCGTGCTTGACTGCGCCCGAACCGGTCGTGCGGACCTCTGGGTCACGGAGCTCGTTGATGACGAGATCAAGGGAGTTCCCGAAGAGCACCGCTACTACCACACCCTCGTCCTGAAGCTCCTTCGCGAGATGCCGTACGTCCCGGAGCGCATGCAGACGGGGCTACAGAGTCCGATCTTTGGCTTCATCTCCGCAATGCCTGCGTTCGGCATGGGAAGACCCGCTCCCGACAAGCGCTATCAGGCGATCGAAGACGTTCTGACGTCGGGTGGGCGTGAGCCCGCGTCTGTCGAGATGGACGCCAAGCATCTCTACCAGTGCCTGGTGAACGAGATCGACCTGTTCTGGACGGAGGATCGGCGCTCGATCCTCCAGCACCAGGTCGAACTGGCGAAGCTCGGGCTCTCCGTCGTAGATACGGCCACGTTGCTGAGTCAGTTGCAGGCGCCCGGGAGCTAGCGCGTCAGAGCGGACGGCTCTTTCGTGAGCCTCCAGTTCGTCAATCGGAAGGTCAGTGTGACCGGCTGCTTGCCCGGCTCCGTCCGTTGCATCTCGATCCGGCTTGGCACGTGCACGCCACGGTGCGGGATGTAGGCCATCGTCTTCTTCGTGCTGTAGGTGCTGCCGCCGGGACGTGTCCAACGCCCGGTCACGGTCTTGGGCGCACGGTAACGCGTGACGCCGGCCATGAGGTGCCCCTTGGGATAGACGAACCTCTCGTAGGTGGGCGCGAGCACGCCCCTTGTGCCGTCGGCGCGGGTGAGCTGGACTTCTCGGAGGATGTGGGTGGGATCGAACTTGAAGCGGCGGTAGCCGATGTCTTTGTCGAGGGCGAGTCCTTGCTTTACGTCGATGATCCGGCCGAGGCCGTCCTTCCTGCCGACGAGCTCGCGGTTGCCGAGCGCGACGCGGGTGGGAAAGCGCGTGAACAGGTCGTCGAGCGTGATGTGCCAGTGCGTGCCGAGGCGCTTGCCGACCTCGGGGTCCTGCCAGGTCACGACGCCGCGCTTTCCGTCGAAGCGATAGCGGCCGCGCGCGACGCCGCCGCCGCGGCGGAACTCGACGTCGCACTCGCCCATTACGAAGTCGCGGCGCGCGAGGTTGAGCTCGCGCTTCTCCCAAGCCTGGAACATGCGGCTCGAGATGAGGTCCATCTTGGCGAGCGCCTCGTCCTTGAGCTTCCACGACCCGAGGTCGATGTGGACGGGCATGCTTCGCTCGCCCATGCGGAGCTGGAGGCTGATCTTCGTGGGCAGCGGCCTGCCCTGCACCAGCTCCCAATCGAACTTGCCCTGCTCGCTCACCTTGTCACCGTTGGGCGCGGTGCTCGACATCGTGTACTGAATCATCAGCAGGTGGCCGCGCACGCGTGCGTACGCGATGTCGACATCGGCCGGGTGAAGTCCACCTCCCGGCGCCGGCACTTGCACCGTCATGCCCGAGAGCAGGCCCTTGTCGTCAAAACGCAGCGCCTTGACGGGCGAGCGACCGGTGACGCTGACGTTGGTGCCGCCGCCGCTTCGCGGCTGCGACTTGAGCTTGCAGTGGGCGAGATAGAAGAGCACGCCCGGCTCGACGAGCAGGTTGTCGAGCTGCGTGCGCCACCAGCCCTGCTCCACCTCCTTGCCCCTCTTGGGGTCAGCCCACGTGATGGCGCCGCGGACGAGCTCGAAGCGGTATGTGCCTTCGACCAGGGTCTGGCGGCCGCCGGACTTGAGCGGACGCCGGATCGCGACCGGACACTGCGCGAAGCTCGTCGTGCTCTGCGCCGCCTTCTTGCGCCAGCCCTCGATGAGGTGCTTGCAGGCACCTTCCATCTCGAGGCCGGGAATCGGGACCTCCTTGGCGGTTGCAACGGAACCGCCGGTCAACAGGAGGATCGTGAGGAGCAGGGTTCGAAGAGTCACTGGCGAAGCTCCTTGCCTGTGAGCTTGATGAAGAGCGTCTCGAGGCTGGGTTGGGACAGCGTAGTCTCCCGTACCTCGCCGCCACTGTCCGTTACCGCCTGGAAGAGCTCGGGAAGGCGGCGCGAGCCGTCGGAGACGGAGAGGCGCAGGGCCTCGGACTCTGCTACGTCGATGGTGACGTCATCCAAGGCGGAGAGCGCGGCGCGCGCCTTCTCGGGATCGAAGGTGCCTGTGAGGCGCAGGACATCCTTCTCGCCGACCATGCCGCGGAGCTCTTCGAGCGTGCCGTCGGCGACGAGCTTCCCGCGGTCGACGATGGCGAGCTCGTCACACAGGATCTCGGCCTCTTCCATGTAGTGGGTCGTGTAGAGCACGGCCGTACCGTCGGCGAGCTGTTCCTTGACCATCTCGAAGAGCCGGACGCGCGACTGCGGATCGACGCCGACCGTGGGCTCGTCGAGCAGCAGCACTTTCGGGCGATGCATGATGGCGCAGCCGAAGTTGATGCGCCGCTTCATGCCGCCGCTGTAGTTCTTGACGGGCTCCTCGGCGCGATCGAGCAGGCCCGTGTAGGTAAGGACTTCCTTGGCGCGGTTCTTGAGCTCGGGGCCGGTGAGTCCGTATGCGCCGCCCCAGAACATCAGGTTCTCGGTGGCGGAGATGTCCTCGTAGAGCGAGAGCTCCTGCGGCACGACGCCGAGGCCTTTCTTGGCAGTATCGCCGTCCTTGGTGACGTCGTGGCCGTTGACCCGCACCGTGCCCTCGGTCGGCTGCAAGAGCCCCGAGATGCAGCCGATGATCGTCGACTTGCCGGCACCGTTGGGTCCAAGGAGGCCGAAGATCTTCCCCGGCTCCGCCGTGAACGAGACGCCGCCGACGGCGACGAAGTCTCCGTAGAGTTTGCGCAGTCCTTCGACTTCGATCACGGCCTTGGTACTCCCAACCATCGACTACATGCCACATGGCGGATCATCGGTCAACACGGCGGTCGGCGTTTGCCGAGCTCGGGGGCTCCGCGGCCTTGTGAGGCAGGGCCAGTTGGACTCGCCTCCAAGAGAAACACCGATAGCTTTCTTCCGCTCATACAGTTGCTTCACCAATCTTGCCCGGCTTCGCCATCAATCACTGCGTTCGGTGCGTGGCGCATCGCACGTGCACGGGGTTGCGCTGCAGCAGTGCAGAAGGCACAATCCGGCCCGTAGGGCTGAGACTTTCGTGAGTAGGGTTCTCCCCGCACGGTTGCGGAGACTGTTCGGATGCTCCTGAGCGCACTAGTGCCCATACTTGCAGCTGAGGCGCTCCCCGAACCCCCTCATGCGCCTCTTTGGACGGTCGTAGTCCTTCTTGTTCCAAGCGCTGTAATGATCGCCGCGTTGCTCAGGCTCATCTTCTCACGAGCACAGAAGGAGGCAATCACCAAGCGTGTCTCTGACTCAACAGTCGGGACATTTGGAGCGCTCGCTGTGCCTAGCATGCTCGCCATGGGGCAGGCGTTGATGATTGCCAACGTTGAGTGGGCGCACCTCAAGGCTGACTACCTGACGCCTTCGCACATCCTCCTTGGTGCGGTTATCGCCGGGTTCATTGGCATGGGAATCTGCGCTGGCGTTCTCGGGTGCGTGACGAGCCACCACAAGAGAGAGCTCGAAGAGACTGAGTCTGCGCACAACGAAGAGAAGCGCCTTCTATTGAATCAGATTGAGGGAGCCGACGAGAGGCTGCTGCGTGAGCTGCAGAAGCAGCAGTCGCGACACGAATCGACGCGGGCTGAAATAACCACTTACGAGAAGGAGGTCGAGAGGCTGCGTCAGAAGCACGCTGAGTTCGTCGAGCTTCTCGCTACGCAGCTCGCTGGTCCTCAGGAGGTTCTGCTTGCCTTGAGTTCAGTGTTCCGAAGTCGCTCAGATCGAGTAGTCGCTCACATTGAGCGCGTCTTGCCGCTCGCCACCGCGCGGCAGAAGCTCACTTGGCTCAAGGACCTCGACCCGATCGAGCATCTAAACACCCAGATCGACAGACTGTTTTGGGCGATTACGCGTCGGCATGCGCGCCTGCAGCAGCGCTTCGCGAAACTGGTCGCACCCCAGAGTGAAGAGCAGGCGCTCCAACTCGCTCTTGTTGAGGGGCGCCTGCCGCTCCGCGTGGCTGTGTTCATGGACATGGGTGACTATTTCCGTCCGATTGCGTGCTACGACGGAGTCACTCGTAGCTGCATCAACCGCACCGAAGAATGGTATCGAGAGAACTTCAAGAAGGCCCAGGACGGCGTTCCCAGGACACTGGTTGACTACTGCTGGCGCGACGGGAACGACGACATCGTCGTGATCAATGACACTACTGATCCGGGACCGTATCCGTACACGTCCGCCGGAGACGACCCTGGAGCCGAAGATCCGATCAAGTCAATCTGTGCCATGCGGATCGAGGCGGATCCCGGGCTACTTGATCGACACCTAGTCATGACGGCAGACTCGAGGACCGTGGGCTTCTTCGACGCGAGCCGCGATGTGTTGTTTCTCGATCAACTGCGACGCGCCTTTGCCGAACGGCTCTTGTTCGAGGCGCGCCTGATCCAGGTCATGAGGGACACATTTGGGGTGCCAATTCCGATGCCTGTCTCGGACGAGCACCAGCCTGACCCACCTGTTGGACCAGAGGGTGAGGGAACAGGAGACCAAGGCGACGTGGGCAATGGAGCGTCGGCGGAAAACGTGGATCTTCACGCATCAACAGACGTTGAGATTCATGAACGTCATGCCACGGGCTCGGGCGCTAGCCTAGAGTCTGCAGTTGATGATATGCTCCCGACGCTCGAGGAAGGCCGCCCGGGAGAAGAGAGGCTGGACGAGGGGTCGCTTTCGTCCGATTCACCAAACTAAGGGGCTAACCTCGACACTCATATGCCTTCGGATGCTGCTGACTACCTTCCGCTCTCCTCCGACGAGACGCATCGCGCTCACGCGAATCTGGACCAGCAATGGGCTGCGGGTTGGGCGCGGCTGGTAGATTTCTGCTGGCAACAGGCTGATCGGCTCTTCGATGAGCCGAACGACGAGGGCGGAGACTCAGCGGACCCCTGACGTTCGACCGCTGAGTCCCCACAGCGCCCACGCAGCCCAGTAGTAGGGGTGCTTCCACTTCGCCTGGCTGCGGACGTGGGCTTGCGCCTGCTGCAATGCGACCGATGCGCTGAGACCCTCACCCTCCTTCGGGTTCCAGAGCTCGTAGAACTTGATCATCAACGCCTGCGTCGCTTCATCATCGACCTTCCACAGCGAGCAGATGATCCGCGGCGCGCCTGCGAACATGAACGCGCGCGTCAACCCGACGATGCCCTCGCCCTTCACGATCTTGCCCGTCGCGGTCTCGCACGCCGAGAGCACAGCGAGATCAGCAGGGATCTGCATGCGCAGGATCTCCAAGGCCGTCAGGAACCCGTCGTCCTCGCCCTGACTCGATAGAGCAAGCGAGCTCAACATCGGCTTCTTTGGACGCACGAGGCCGTGGCAAGCGAAGTGCACGGCGCGCCACACCGGCTGCGTCTTCAACGCCGCGCGCAAACCCGCCTCGCTCGCCTTCTCACCGATCAGCGTCTTCGAGCCGATCGTCTCCGCTTCCTTGCGCGAGGCGACCAACGGCGCGAGTCGGCGGCCTCTGTAGTAGATCGCCTGCGCGCCTTCCGAGACGCCGTTGTAGTCGGGATCCCCGAGCGCCAGGATGCCCTTGCCGGGATCGCGCACCTGCTCCTTCAACAGCACGAGCGTCGTGCCCGACGGCGTCATCGCCACCGTGCGCTCCTTGAACAGCGCGCCGAACGGCAGGTAGCAGAGCGAGCCCTCCGGCGAGACGAGCACCTGCTTCACCGCGGCGTCCAGCTTCAATGGCGCGATCAGCTGCTCCTGAAGGGCGGCGAGTGCGTCGGTCGGATCGATGTTCGGGTCGGATGCATCCAAGGCCTCGCACGCAGCCACCACGTCCTTCGCGGAGCCCAGCGGCACGACGCGCTCAGCGTCGTTGCGCAGCACGAAACGCCAACGCCTCGCCGCGACACAACGTGTAGAGAACGAGCGCCTGGTCGTCCGCGAGCGCGTCCTGGATCGCTTCGATGGTCTCGGCGCGCGGGTAGTAGAGGCCCGCCTGCTGCTTGAGCTCGCGTTGAATGCGTCCGGCCACGTTGCGCAGTGCGTCCGACGCCGCGTCCAACGCCTTGCCCGCTTCGCGTCGCTCCGGGAGCTTGCCGCCGCGAACGGCCGCGTCATAGCGCCTGCGAGCGTTGCGCTCCGCTGCCTGAGCGTCTTGATCGGCCTGGCGCAGCTCCGGTGAGAGCGACTCCGCCTTCCAGCGCATCTCCTCGCGTTTGCCCAGCGCGTCGAGGAGAGCGCCCGCGCGGCCGCTCTCGATGAAGGTCAACGCTTCGGCGAGGTCGTCTTCGCGGATCGCAGCGAGCGTGCCCACCTCGAACAGTCGCGCGTGCATCTCGCGCGCCATCGCGCCCTGCTCTTCCCCGAGCCCGCCAAGCAGGCCCTCCATCGCGTCCAGCGCACGCTGCGCTGCCCGTAGAGCCTCCGCGGTGTCGTCTTCCGCAAGATGCAGATCGGCCAGCGCGGCCAGCACTGCCACGTGCATGAACCTCGCGCGCAACCGTCGCGCAAGGCGCTCGCTCTTCTTGAACGCCTCCCGCGCGGCGTCGTTGTCGCCCATCGCGCGGAGCGTGCGGCCGATCATCGTGAGCGTCGAAGTCTCGGAGCCGCGGTTGCCCATCTTCTGATATCGCGCGAGCGCGTCGGTGAGCGTGGCCAGCGCCTTCTCGTAGTCGCCCATCAGGAACTGCGTGCTCCCGATGTTGCCCAGCAGCGCCGCAACGCTCGGCTCGCGACCGAGCTCCTCGAGTTTGACGCGTGCGCGCTGGTACGCGTCCAGCGCCGCTTCCATGTCGCCCCTGCTTGAGTACATGAGCCCGACGTTGCCCAAGGTGATTGCGGCGCCGATGGCGTCGCCCATCTCTTCCTTCAGCTTCAGTGCTCTCTCGCCCATTGCGAGCGCCGTTTCTTCGTCGCCCAGCTCGAGGTAGACGCCCGCGAGGTTTCCCAGCGTGCGTGCTGCCTCCTTGCCGTCGCCCAGGGCCTGTGCCTGCTCCAAGGCACGCTCGTACGTCGACAGCGCCTTGGCGTAGTCGCCTAGTCCGTGGAGCGCCGACCCGATGTCGCCCAAGGCCTGGGCGATCATCTGCTTGTCGCCGAGCTCCTCGCGGATCGCGAGCGATCGCTTGTACACGCCCAGCGCCTTCTTGAAGTTGCCGAGACTGTCGTAGACCGCGCCGATGTTGCTGAGTGCGACCGACTCGTTGCGCTTCGCGCCTAGGCGCTGCATCTGCTTCTGCGCGCGTTGGTAGGTCTCAAGCGCCTTCCTGAAATCGCCGCGCAGCTCGTGGATGATGCCGACGTTGCCGAGCACCATCGCCGCCAGCTTCTCGAGCTTGGACTGCTCCGCGATCGCTAACGCCTGCTCGTAGCGGACCAGGGCTTCGTCGAGCTTGCCCATCTGCTGCATGGCAAGCCCGATGTTGTTCTGCACGCGGCCGATGCCTTCCTGGTCGTTGCGCTGCTTGGCAACTTCGAGACCCACCTCCCACGTCGCGATCGCGTTCGGCCAGGCGAAGCGATCCACGCTTGCCAGCCCGCCTTCCTGGTAGAGACGCGCGGCACGAGCGAGCCAGCCCATCGCGCGCGCGGCGTCGGCTGCCTTGCGGAACGTCTTGTCCGCATCTTCCGAGCGCCGCATCATCCGCAGCGCGAGCGCGCGCGCGTGGAGCAGTCGGATCCCGATCACGGACTCGGTTCCCGCCGTGTCCTCCGTGAGCACGAGCGCCTTGGAGAGCGCGCGCGATCGCAGCGCGTTCTCCGTCGCGGCGTACGCTTCGCGCTCCTTGTCCTCCGGGTCGTACTCGCGCATCGCGTCGATGTAGTCGGGCAGCTTCTCGACATCGACCCGCGGTTTCGCGCGCGCGAAGGCAATCGCGGCGTCTTCCTCGCCGCGTGCGATGAGCTCGTCGGCAACAAGCCACGGATCGGGCGTGTCCCTCGACGCAAGCGTCTCCAGCGCCTTGGCGTCCTTCGCGGCCGCGAGCACGGCGTCGGCGGCCTGCTTCGGCGACTGGGGCTTCCCGTCCTCGGCGAGCGCAGGCAGCGCGGCGAGCAGCAGCAGGAAGAGGGGGGTCGTCACGCGGGCCATGGGCCGCGCATCCTATGCGAACGGCGTCGCCGATTGGCTCCGGCTGTTACGCATCCGGCGCGGCAGGCTCAGTCCGGTAGGCCCCACAACACCCAGGCAGCCCAGTAGTACGGGTGCTCCCACTGCTGGTGGCCGCGGACGTGTGCTTGCGCCTTTCGTAGTGCGTCCGCGGCACCAAGGCCGCTCCCGCTCTGCGGATTCCAGAGCTCGTAGAACTTGATCATCAGGGCCTGCGTCGCCTTGTCGTCCACCTTCCACAACGAGCACAGGACGCGAGGCGCACCGGCGTACATGAACGCGCGCGTCAGACCGACGATGCCTTCGGCCTTGTAGACGCGACCCTTGGCCGTCTCGCACGCGGAGAGCACGACCAGGTCGGCCGGGATCTTGCGGCGGAAGACCTCGAGGCACGTCAGGAACCCGTCGTCTTCATCGGTCTGCGTCAGCACCAGTGCCGAGAGCATCGGTCGCTCCGGATCTACGAGGCCGTGGCATGCGAGGTGGACCGCGCGCCACCGGCGCGGCGTCTCGAGCTTCGCTGCAAGCGCAGCTTCCGTGGCGTCCTTGCCGAGCAGCGTGACGTCCCCGATGGCCTCGACCTCCTTGCGGGTTGCAGGCAGCGGCGGCAGGCGACCGCCCTTCACACCGCGATGAAGCAACATCCCTTGCGCACTCATCCGCGTGCCGTAGTCGGGATCACCAACAGCGAGCACGCGCTTGCCTCGGAGTGAGCGGTGCGCGGTCAGGAGGCCGTAGGGCGTACCCGACGGCACGTATGCGATCTCACGGGCGGGCATCAGTAGCGCGAACGGGACGTAGCCGAGTCGGCTGCGTCCGGCTCGCCGCGGACATGCACCTCCTCGGCGATCAGCCAACACTTGGCATCGACGACGAGAAGCGCCTTCAGTGCCTCGGTGTCGCCGCGTGCGTGTGCGGCGATCACCTGAGTAGCGGCTTGCTCGTAGTCCGTCGGAGCCCGCCGCTCATCGTCCGACCGGGCCGGGCGCGCCGCGCACAGCAGCGCCAGGAGAACGGCCATTCGAAACCAAGGGGCGGTCGCTTCGGGGGCCAACCCCACGTTCGCCCGTCAGGGATCGCGGCGCGGTGCCGTCATGCGTGCGAGCCCGAAGCACAACAACAGCAGCAGGCCCGGTGCCATGCCCAGCGCTGCGCCGACGGCGCCTTTCTCGAGGCGACGGTCGCGCACGGGTGCCGTGGGAAGAACGCCCTTGTCCACGACCCGAACACGGCCTTTACCGAGGAGTTGCGCTTCGAGCTGCTCCAGCAGCGTCTGCATGCGCTCTTCCTTCTTGGTGAGCTCACTCCTCTGGTGCGTGAGCCTTTCTGCCGCGGCGGGAGTCTCGGCACGCTTGATCTTCTCATCGACCTCGGTCTTGCGAGCCGCCAGCCTCTTCAGCTCGGCGCGCGCATGGAAGACACGATCTTCGGCGTTGTTCAACTCCGCCGACAGCGCCAAGAAGGCCTCGAGCGAGGCGTGAACCCCGGCCTGTGCTGCCTCGGGGTCCTCGTGCTCGAACTGGACCCGAAGGCACTCTATCCCACGGAGCTCGACGTGACGCCGCGCGTCGAATGCGTCCTTGGACATCGTGCCATGGGCTTCCCAGGCATCCGACTCCAGCGCCAGCGCCACGAGGCGATGTGACTTCATGACCTCCTGCTGGAAGTACGCAAAGCCTCGAAACATGGCGACAGACGCCCGGTACCGCGGGTCCTCCTTGCTGGGCATGATCGGGTCGATGACCACGATGCCCTCCGACGCGTATATCGGTGTCTCGGACATCCATCCGAGTGCTCCACCGATCACGGCTCCCGCGATCAGGACGATCATCGACCAGCGCAGCCAGCGCGAACCCGGCGCACGGGCTCCTTCATCACGAGCATTCATCGTCCACTCCCACCTGCATCGAGCAGAGCGCCATCATATAGGGCGGCTGACATCGGCGTGCGCGGGCCCGGCCGAACATCGGACTACCGCCGTCCAGGCTCGTCTATGCTGCGCCGCCATGACGCTCGATCGCTGGATGTTGGCCGGCCTTCTCGCTGCGACGCTGTTCCTCTTCCTGCGGGGGCGCTGGCGCCCGGACCTCGTCGCGCTCGTCGCGCTCGTCGTGGGCGCGCTGCTCGGGCTCGTGCCGCACGACAAGGCCTTCGTGGGTTTCGGCCACCCCGCCGTGATCACCGTCGCCGCCGTGCTGGTCATCAGCCAGGCGCTCACGTCCTCCGGGCTCGTCGAGATGGCCGTGAAGCCGCTCGAGCGCTTCACCGACCGGCCGCTCGCGCTGCTCGCCGGCCTGACGCTCACCGTGACGGTGCTCTCCGCCTTCATCAACAACGTCGGCGCGCTCGCCCTGATCATGCCCGCGGCCATCCGGCTCGCGCGCGACAGCGGTCGCTCGGCCTCGTTCTTCCTCATGCCGCTCGCGTTCGGCTCGCTGCTCGGCGGCATGACGACGCTCATCGGCACACCGCCCAACCTCATCGTCTCGGCGTTTCGCGAAGACGCCACGGGAGAGGCGTTTCGCTTCTTCGACTTCTCGCTCGTCGGCGGGCTCGTCGTCGTTGGGGGCGTGGGCTTTCTCGTGCTCTGGGGCTGGCGCCTCGTGCCGCGACGTGAGTCGCGCTTTGGCAGCGCCGAGCTCATGAAGGTCGGGCCGTACCTGACCGAGGTGAAGGTCCTTTCCGGCAGCAGCGCGGCGGGCATGACGCTCGCCGAGCTCGCGCCTGACGACGTACAGATCCTCGCCATCGTGCGCGGCAAGCGGCGCGTGGCAGCGCCGGGCGCGCGCCAGTCGATTCGCGAAGACGATCTGCTCGTCCTCTCCGGCGAGAGCGAAGCGATCGAGAAGCTCGCGCGCGAGCATCAGTTCGAGCTCGTGGGCCACATGCCCGACGACGAAGCCGTCGAGCTGATCGAGAGCAAGGACACTGAGCTTATCGAAGCGGTCGTCGCGCCGCGAGCTGCCTTGGTCAACCGGACGGCCAAGGGCATGCACCTCCGGCGGCGCCTCGGGATCAACCTCGTCGGCATCGCGCGCGAGGGCGCGCGGCTGAAGGGCCGATTGGCGACCACGCGGCTCAAGGCCGGCGACGTGTTACTTCTGCAGGGGGCCCGCGAAGCGATCATGGCCGAGCTTTCCGACCTCGGCTGCCTGCCGCTCGCCGCGCGCGAAATCACGCTTGGGCAGCGCCGCAAGAGCGTGCCGGCGCTCGCGATCTTCATCACGGCCATCGTCAGCGTCGCGGCCGGGTGGGCGCCCGCGGCGCTCGCCTTCGTCGGCGCGGCCGTGGCGATGGTGATCGCGCGCGTCATCTCGCTGGGCAAGGCCTATGAAGCGATCGACTGGCCGGTGCTCGTCCTGCTCGCCGCGCTCATCCCGATCGGGGGCGCGATCGAATCGACCGGACTCGCCGGGCTGATCGCGGAGGGCACGGTCGCGCTCGGATCGGTCGCGCCGCCTTGGGTCGTGCTCGCCGTGCTGCTGGTGGGGACGATGTTCTTGTCGGACCTCGTGAACAACGCGGCGGCGGCCGTGATGATGTGCCCGATCGCGTTGGCCGCGGCCGCCGGCCTCGAGGCCTCGCCGGACGCCTTCCTCATGGCGGTTGCGATCGGTGCCTCCTGCGCATTCCTGACGCCCGTGGGCCACCAGTCCAATCTGCTCGTGATGGGACCGGGGGGATATCGCTTCGGCGACTACTGGCGCCTGGGCCTCGTGCTGGAGATCCTCATCGCCGCGATCGCCGTGCCGGCCCTGATGCTCTTCTGGCCACTCTGATTGCGGTACTGTGGCCGTGTCCGTGGGAGAGAAGTGATCATGCGCAAGGTGGCGTTCTACCTCCTGTTCCTCCTCGTTGCAGCGAGTACCGCGGCGGCCAAGCCCGCGAAGAAGTCCATCTCGCTCAAGAACCACCGCCACAAGGAGGGCGTGTCGTACGTGGACTTCTCGCCCGACGGCAAGCACCTGCTGAGCTCGGGCAGCACCTACGACAGCGAGATCCGCATCTGGGACCTCACGACGCACAAGAAGATCGGCTCCATCAAGGCCACCTGCTGCGAGGGCGCCGCGTTCACCGGCAACGACACTTTCGCGTGGGTCGAGACCTTTCCGCAGCAGCTCGTCCGCGCCAAGGTAGGCAAGAAGCCGGCCGAGACGGGACGCACGAAGCTCTCCTACGTTCCCGCCAAGCTCGCCGTTTCGGCCGGCGGCGCGCGGATCGCGATCGGCGAGCAGGCCCACGTCAAGGGCGGTCCGCCGAAGGACGGCGAGAAGGTCCGGCTCTACGAGGGCGACCGCGAGGTCTGGGCCTGCCCCGCCGAGTCGCACCAGGTGGGCTCCCTCGCGTTCACGCCTGATGGCGCCCACGTCCTGTTCGCGGGCACCAGCTCCTACGTCGGCGGCAAGCTCATGGGCGCCGGTGCGAGCCGTCTTCTCGACGCCGAATCGGGCAAGAGCGTACGCACCTTCAACGGCAACTCGGTGCTGGCCTGCTCGCGCGACGGCAAGCGGGTCGCGAGCCCCGTCGGGCTCTTCGACGAGGTACCCGAGGAGCAGCGGCACACCATCGGGGTCTGGGAGACCGCTTCCGGAGCCGGCCAGGTGTTCCTGAAGAAGCCCAAGAGTCTCGTGCTGGTCCGGTGCCTGGCCTTCTCCAAGGACAGTCGGTACCTGTTCGCCGGCGGGGACTGGAAGAAGATCGTCGTCTACGACCTGAGCACAGGTGCAGGGGTCCGCCAGGTCCTCGTTGACACCAAGGCCTGCCGCTGCATGGCCCTCTCCCCGGACGGCAAGTGGCTTGCCACAGGAGGCGAGAAACGTTTGAAGCTCTGGAACGTCGAAGCCCTGACGGCGGCCAAGAAATAGGCACCTCCGCCCCGCCGCGGCGCCGCAGGCGTGGTGGAATGGGCGGCTCGAATCGTGTGGATCCTGGAGCGACGATGAGACCCCTGATCTCTGCGGCCCTCGCTGGCCTGCTGCTTCTGCTCGCGACGGCGCCCGCGTCGGGCGACGGCCAACCCGTCGTGTTGGGCGACGTCGTCAAGAAGAAGATCAAGAAGGGCCGCGCCTTCGTCGGCACGGTCGAGCCCGTCCGCACTGGCGAGATCGACGTCGAGGCGGCCGGCTTCCTCGAGAAGCTGCTTGTCGAAGAGGGCGACCACGTCGACGCCAATCAGGAGATCGCGCACCTCCGGACAACCACGCTCGAGATCCGGCTCACCGCAGCCAAGGCTCAGCTCAAGCTGCGCGAGCACGCGCTCAACGAGCTCAAGAACGGCTCGCGCGAAGAGGACAAGCAGCGCGCGCGGGCGCGCGTGCGCGAGGCGCAGTCCGACGAGACCACGGCGGAGTGGAAGCTCCAGGCCGTCGAGAAGCTCCGCCGGGACAAGCAGATCAGCGAAGAAGAGCTGCGTGACGCCCAGCGCGAGGTCGCCACCGCGAAGGCGCGGCGCGAGGCGCTCGAGGCCGCGCTTGCGCTCGTCCTCGCAGGACCGCGCCCCGAGCGCATCGATCAGGCCACCGCCGCGGTCGCCGTGCAGGCCGCGGAGGTCGCCAAGCTCGAGGACGAGAAGCGGCGGCACACCGTCAAGGCGGCGTTCGCGGGATTCGTCATCAAGAAGCACACCGAGGTCGGCGCCTGGCTCGACATCGGCGAACCTGTCGTGAGCCTTGTCGGTCTCGATGAGGTCGATGTCGTCGTGCCGGTGCTCGAAGACGCCGTCGTGCACCTCAAGCGCGGCATGAAGGTCAACGTGGAGATCGACGCGCTGCCGAACCCCAACCTCCAAGGCGAGATCCACCGCATCGTCCCGACGGCCGACCGGCGCTCGCGTACCGTGCCCGTCAAGGTGCGCGTGAAGAACGTCGTGAGCGGCAAGAGCGTGCTCATCAAGCCCGGCATGTTCGCGCGCTGCTCGCTCGCCGTCGGTGTCGAGCGCGAGGCCTTGCTCGTACCCAAGGACGCGGTCGTGCTCGGCGGCCGCAAGCCGGTCGTCTACGTCTACGACGCGGAGAAGCAGAACGCAGCGCCCGTGCCGGTGACGCTCGGCGTGGCCGAAGGAGATCTCATCGAGATCGAGGGACCGCTTCAGGCAGGCGCCAAGGTCGTCATCCGCGGTAACGAGCGCATCTTCCCCGGCAGCAAGCTGCGCCCGGTTGACGGCCGATGAACCTCGTCGCCTCGTTCGTACGCAACCCCGTCAAGGTGACGGTGGGGGTGCTTCTGCTCGCGCTCTTCGGCGCGATCGCGCTGACGCGCATGCCGATGCAGCTCGTGCCCGAGGTCGAGACGCCGACGATCACCATCGAGACGAGCTGGCCGGGTGCGAGCCCGCAAGAGGTCGAACGCGAGATCGTCCAGGAGCAGGAAGAGCAGCTCAAGGGCGTCGAAGGCGTCCAGAAGATGTCCTCCGAGTGCATGGACTCGATGGGCAAGATCGTCCTCGAGTTCGCCGTCGGCGAGAACATGGCGAGCGCGCTGCTGCGTGTGAACACGCGCTTGCAGCAAGTCCGCGAGTACCCCGAGGCGGCCGACGAGCCCGTCATCTCGACCGCCAACTCGAGTGACCAGCCGATCGCCTGGTTCATCCTGCGCCCGCGGTTGCCCGACCGCGAGCAGCTCGAGGCCTTCCGCAAGGCCAATCCCGCGCTGGAGCAGGCGATGCAGCCCGTGCTGCGCGCCACGACGACGGGCCAGTTGCACCTGCGGCTGCATACCTTCGCAAAGAAGCACTCCGAAGCAGAAGAGCTGCTGCCCGCCCCGGTCGACATGACGAAGCTCCGGCGCTACGCCGAGGATGTCATCGAAGCGCAGTTCGAGCGCGTCAAGGGCGTTTCGAACTCCAACGTGCTCGGAGGACGCGAGGACGAGCTGCAGGTGGTCGTCGACCCGCAGCGCCTGGCCGCGCGCGGCATCACGATCCAGGACGTGCGCACCGCGCTTCGCGAACGCAACCGCGACACGTCGGCCGGCGACTTCTGGGAAGGCAAGCGGCGCTACGTCGTGCGCACCCTCGGCCAGTTCGCGTCGACGGAGGAGGTCGAGGCGGTCGTCGTCAAGGAGGTCGGCGGCACGAAGATCTACGTGCGCGACGTGGCGGTGGTACAGCTCGGCTATAAGAAGCCCGACGGCGTCGTCCGCAACATGGGTACGACCGTGCTCGCGATCAACGCGGTCCGTGATCGCGGAGCCAACGTGCTCACGACCATGGAGGGGCTGTACGGCGTTCGCAACAAGCTCAACGAGGGTGAGCTGAAGCGCCGCAATCTCCAGCTCGACCAGGTCTACGACGAGACCGAGTACATCTACTCCTCGGTCGGGCTGCTGCAGTCCAACATCACACTGGCCGGCATCCTGACCGTGATCGTGCTGCTGATCTTCTTGCGCAGCGCGCGCAGCACGGTGGTCGTCGCGCTCGCCATTCCGACGAGCATCATCGGTACGTTCCTGTTGCTCTCGTTGATGGGGCGTTCGCTCAACGTCGTCAGCCTCGCCGGGCTCGCGTTCGCGATCGGCATGCTCGTCGACAACGCCGTCGTGGTGCTCGAGAACATCTACCGGCACTACCAGCGGGGCGCTCGCCGCTTCGAGGCCGCCGTCAACGGCACGCGCGAGGTGTGGGGCGCGGTCGTCGCTTCGACCTTGACGACGCTGGCGGTCTTCCTGCCGATCCTCTTCGTCGAAGAGCAGGCCGGGCAGCTCTTCCGCGACATCGCGCTGGCGATCAGCTGCGCCGTGGGCCTGTCGCTCATCATCTCGGTGACCCTGATTCCCATGCTGTCGGCGCGCATCCTGTCCAAGCGCGAAGGCAAGGAGCGCGAAGAGCGCGCACGCCGCAATCCCCTGAACGTGGTCTTCTGGCCGTTCGACCAGCTCGCCCGCGGCTTCATCGCCGGCGTGGTGGGTGCCCATCGCTGGCTGCAGAAGGGCGCGTTGCGCCAGCTCGCTGTCGTGGCGGTGCTCGTGGTCGGCGCGTGGCAGCTCACCGTGCGGCTGTTCCCCAAGGTCGAATACCTGCCGAACGGCAACCGCAACCTCGCATTCGGCGTCGTGCTGCCGCCGCCCGGCTACAACCTCGACGAGCTCGTCAAACTCGGCGAGATCTTCGAAGGCGAGCTCGCGCCGTACTGGGGCGTGGAGCCCGGCACACCCGATGCGGCGAAGCTCGGCTTCACGCCGATCGAGCACTTCTTCTTCGTTGCGCGCGGCCGCAGCGTCTTTCTCGGCATGCGCGCGCACGACCCGCTGGCCGCCGGCAAGCTCGTGCCGCTGATCCGCAAGATCTCGCAGTCGCTGCCCGGCACGTTCGTCTTCGTCAGCCAGTCGAGCCTCTTCGAGAGCGGACTGACGGGCGGGCGCACGATCGACATCGAGATCACGGGGCCGGACCTCGGCACGCTCGTCGGCCTGGGCGGTCGCACGCTCGGCATGCTCAAGGCTCCGGACGCGCTGCCGACCGCACAGGCGCGGCCGATTCCCAGCCTCGACCTCTCCAATCCCGAGGTGCACGTCCTGCCGCGCTGGCAGCGCGCCGCCGACCTCGGCATCTCGGCCGACGACCTCGGCTACACCGTCGACAGCCTGGTGGACGGGGCGTATGCGGGCGACTACTTCCTCGGCGGCGAGAAGATCGATCTCACGATCGTGGGTCTCGAGCGCTTCGCGGATCGCCTGGAACTGATCGAGGATCTCGCCGTCGCAACGCCCACGGGCAACCTCGTGCCGTTGCGAGCGTTGGCCGACATCTCGCTGGCAAGCGGCCCGGAGCAGATCAACCGGCGCGAGCGCGAACGCGCCATCACGATTCAGGTGCAGCCCGAAGAAGGCATGGCCTTGGAAGACGCGCTCGACCGGGTGAAGGCGAAGATCGTCCAGCCCCTGGAGCAGTCCGGCGCGATCGGCGCGGAGTACCGCGTTTCGCTGGCCGGTACGGCCGACAAGCTCGAGGCCACATGGTCGGCGCTGTCGTTCAACCTGCTGCTGGCGGTCGTGATCACGTACCTCCTGATGGCGGCGCTCTTCGAGAGCTGGCTCTATCCCTTCGTCATCATCTTCAGCGTTCCGCTCGGCGCGGCGGGTGGCATCGCGGGGCTGTGGTTGCTGAACCGGTACGTGCTCCAGCCGCTCGACGTGCTGACGATGATCGGATTCGTGATCCTGATCGGCACGGTGGTGAACAACGCGATTCTGATCGTGCACCAGAGCCTCGTGCACATTCGCGACGAGGGACAGGACGTCAACGAAGCGGTGCTCCAGAGCGTGCGCTCGCGCATGCGTCCCATCTTCATGACGGTCACGACGACGGTGTGCAGTCTCATGCCGATGGTGCTGCGCCCCGGTGCGGGCAGCGAGCTCTATCGCGGCCTGGGCGCCGTGCTGGTCGGCGGTCTCATCGTCTCGACGATCTTTACGCTCTTCGTCGTCCCGGTGTTGTTCCGCCTCACGCTGGCCGCCAAGAGCAGGCTGGCCCGGCTGTTGCGCCTGGCCTGAGACGAAACCGGATTTCCGCCAACACTCTGGGCCTCGGCGGCAAGTCCTTACCGAGAACCATGAGCGAGCACGCCCCCGACGTCCGGATCGAAGACCTCCTGGCCCACGCCGGCTGGGTGCGGAGGCTCGCGGTGAGCCTCGTGCGCGATCCGGGGGCGGCAGACGATCTCGTGCAGGAGACCTGGCTCGCCGCCATGCGCAAACCGCCCCGCGGAGACCGCCCCGTTCGCGGCTGGCTTGCCGGGGTCGTCCGCAACCTCGCCCGGCAGCGCCGGCGCGGGGAAGGTCGGCGCGCGAGGCGCGAGGCGGTCGTCGGGACGCATCGCAAGCCGCTGGCCTCTACGGCCGAGCTTGCCGAGCGCATGGAGACCCAGCGCGACCTGGCGGAGGCGGTCCTCGCACTCGCCGAGCCGTGGCGTTCGACTGTGATCCTGCGCTATCTCGAGGGTCTCTCCTCTGCCGAGATCGCACGGCGCCAAGGCGTTCCCGCGGCCACAGTCCGAGGGCGCCTCAAGCGCGGCATCGAAGAGCTCCGAACGAAGCTCGACGACAGGCACGGCGGCAAGCGTCGCGCATGGGTTGCTGCGCTCGCGCCGTTTCTGCCCAAGCCCCCGACCGTGCCCGCGGCGCCGGGTGCGGCTGCTGCTCTGGTTTCGGGAGTCTTCACGATGAGTCTTACGGCCAAGCTCCTGTTCGGCACCGCGGTCCTGCTGGCCGTCTTCGGTGCGCTGGCGGCAACCGATTCGCTGCCCTTCTTCTCCAACGACGACCAAGCCACCGATGCGATCGAGTCGACGAGCATCATCGAGAGCGAGCGGTCCGCGACCGAAGGTCCCAAGCTCGAGACCGCGAGGCGCGGGCGCAAGTCGTCATCGACAGTCCCCGTTGAAGCCACGCCCGCGACGGCGTCGGTTGGCCCGTATGTCGAAGCGCGCATCGTTGATGGAGATGGGCGCGGCATCCCCGGTGCGACGCTGCGCTTGACGGCCCGCGGCGACGTGCGTGCCGAAGCGGACGAGCACGGTCGGGTCGAACTCGCTGTCGACAAGCAGGACACGGCGCGCACGTGCGACTTGATCGCGCATGCCCGAGGCCACGTCCTTCGAGAGATGCAGGTCGATGTGGCACCGCTCGGCGCCACGACGATCGGGGAAATCGCTCTAGCGCCCGGGGGCACAGTCCGGGGCCGGGTCGTCGATCATGACGGTCGACCGCTCTCGGACGTACAGGTCCAGGCCAACGGTCCGGACCTCGCACCGTTCGAGCGAGAGCGCGGTCCCGTCAGCGGTCCGCTGGGACGCCCCCACCCGGTGCCGACGGTTGCCGAGGACGGGCGGTTCGAGTTGCCGGGACTGCCCGTCGGCTTCGTCCGCATCTGGGCTTCGGGCCGGCACATGCGCTACGCCTACAGCGAGCCCGTCGAGGTGTACGCAGACCGCGTTACGGAGGGGGTCGTGCTGAAGCTCGAACCGCTGCGACCGGAAGACGCGATTCGCGGTGTCGTGCTGCACCCGGGTGGCAAGCCCGCCTTGGGCGCCGAGGTGCGCTACGTGTATCGCCACGGCGACAGCACGACGAGCGGTGGCCTGGTGACGGATGCTGCGGGACGTTTCGAGCTACGCATGGGGGCGGGCGGCACGGCATCGTTGCGCGTCAAGACCGACGACGGCTACATCGCGCCGACGCGCTTCGATGTCGCGCCCTCAGCCGAGGTCGTAGAACTCACGCTCCAGAAGAGCCGCGTCCTCCGTGTCGTTGTGAAGACGGCCGGCGGAGAGAGCCTCGACAGCGTCACCATCATGACGAAGAGCACGAAAGACCCGCGTGTCATCTCCTGGCACACGGAGGGACTCTCCAAGGACGGCGTCGCGGAGCTTCCCGCGCCCAACGAGGCGTATCGCGTGTCGGTGCACGCGGGGGGCTACCGCAGCGCCAGGTTCGGGCCGTTCCAGGCCGGCGAGGCACCAGCGAAGCTCGAGGCGGTCATGGAGCTGCTCCCGACGCTGCGCGGCCGCGTAACGGCGAACGGCAAGCCCGTCGTCAAGGCTCGCGTTCTTCTTCATGCCCCGGCGCTTCCCAACGAGCGCATCCAGCACAATGGCTTCGACGTACGCGTAGATCCGCATCCGAAGACACAGACACAAACCGACGAAGACGGTCGGTACGCGCTGGGTGTGGAGGAGAGCGGCACGTTCGTCCTGCGCGTGGACGCCGAGGGGTTTGCGGCCGCAGAGAAGGAGGGAGTCCGGGTCGACGCGGAGCGCGGCGATGAGGGACTCGACTTCGTCCTGGGCGCGGGGGGCACGATTCGGGGGCGCGTGACGGCTGCGGGCGGACGCAGCCCCGTGGGCATGATCGTTGGGGTCTCTCGTGGCGACGGCTACGCGATCACGACGCGTGCCGGAGCTGGTGGTACCTACCGTTTCGATCACCTCATGCCAGGCCCCTACGAGGTGCGCGTCGTGGAGGAGGAGATCTCGCCCAACCGCGCTTCGACGTCCCAGACCGGTAACGTGAAGCCGCCCGCGATCGAGTGGTCGTGTCGTGTACGCACCGGCGAGGTGACCGAGCACGATATCGACCTGCGCGTGGAGGCCGCCAACAGCGCCGTGCTCGCGGGCGCGATCGAGGTCGACGGCGCACCGCCGAAGGGTTGGGTCTTCAAGCTGATGACCGAGCCCGGTGACACGGGCATGCCGATCACGGTCGATCGCGGCACGTTGGATGGCAAGGGACGCTTCCGTGCCACGGCGAAGAAGCCCGGCGCGTACCGCGTGATGATCTCGTCGGAGGGGCAGGCACAGGGACGTCGCGGGTTCTTCGTGCCGCTGATGCTCGATCGTGGCGAGACCCAGTGGTCGATCGCGGTGCGGACCGGCACGATCGAGGGTGTGATCGCGAGCGGAGCGCCTGCCCAGGACGTGAAGATCTTCCTAGTGTGGCAGGTGCCGGGAGGTGGTCTGGGCCTGACGCAGATCCAGCCGGATGCGCAGGGGAGCTTTCGCCTGGATGGCGTGTTTGCCGGCAAGACACTGGTCGTTCGCATGGACCGCAAGACGATGGCGTCGCTGCCGCCCAAAGACGCCATGAACCCGGAGAACTGGCCGGTCGTCGCCGAAGTCGACGTGAAGGCCGGCGTCGTGACGACGATGACAATTCCCTAGAAGGACGCTGACCTACCGGATCGCGGCGGGCTCGCGCAGGCGGCGCTTGCGCCGGCCCGCGCGGACCTGGTCGTGGAACGCGCGGCGGCGCGAGCGGACCTTGTCCGCCGAGTAGAGACGTCCGAACAGGTCGAGCATCCCTTCTTCCAACTCGGGTACGGACATCTTCGCCGGCTCGTACGTCACGTCGAAGAGCGTGCACGACGCCCAGTCGCCGGGGTTCAGGATGCGGCCCTGCTTCAGGAGATCGGCATAGAGCGGCGTACCCGGGAACGGCGTCAACACCGTCACCTGGACTTCGCTCAGGCCCACCGCGTCGGCGAAGTCCGCCACGCGCCCGAAGGACTCCGGCGTGTCTTCGTCGCCGCCCAGGATGAAGCAGCCGTTGACGCTCACGCCCGCACGCTGGATGCGGCGGACGGCCAGCGCGTAGTCCCGCACGCGCTTCGCCTTGAAGTTCGTCGCCTCCAGACTGCCGACGGCGGCCGGGTCGAGGGACTCGAAGCCGATCAAGACCTGCCGGCAGCCGCTCTCAGCCAGCGCGTCGAGCAGCTCGGGGTCGTCGGCCAGCGTGATGTCGGACTCGGTGAACCACTTCAGCTTGTAGGGCGTCAGGGTCTTGACGAGCTCGAGACCCCAGCGGCGGTCGACGAACGTGTTGTCGTCGGCCAACTCGATGAACGGCCGCGGCCAGCGTTCGGTGATGGCATCCAGGTCCCGCTGGACGAGCTCCATGGGCTTCTTGCGGTAGGGACCGCGCAGCAGGATCCCGGACGCGCAGAAGGTGCACTTGTGCGGACAGCTGCGCGTCGTCTGGATGGTGACGCGGTTGTAGCGGTCGCCGTCCAGCAGGTCGTAGCGCGGCAGCGGCGTGCGATCCAGCGGGAAGACCCGACCGCGTGCGTCGTAGAACTTCTGCGCCTTGTTCGTCGCGAGGTCCTGGAGGAACTCCGGCCAGATCTCCTCGCCTTCGCCGATGAAGACGTGATCGGCGTGCGCCGCGGCCTCACCGGCACACACGGTGGCGTGTAGTCCGCCGATGGCGACGCGCAAGCCCAGGTCGCGGCACTGATCGCAGAACGCATACGCTTCCGGCGCCTGCGCGGTGAAGGTCGAAACGACCACGAGGTCGTAGCCGTCCGCTTCCAGCTGCTCCGGGAGGATGTCGCCATGTTCGAAGTAGACGACCTCGTGATCTGGCGGGGTTGCACCTGCAAGCGTCAGGAGACCGAGCGAGGGGAGGGACGCGATCACGTTCCCGCGCTCCACGAAGCCCGGCAGGGTGACGCCGAGCTCGGCCAGCTCGCGGCTGCGCACGCGCACACCGCTCAATGCGATCATGGCGATCTTCATGGCAACTCCAGATACGAATGGAAGTGGATGGCAATGCAGGCCGCGCCCGCGGTGAGAGCCAACGCAGGCGCCGGCAACAACCAGCGCAACGACCGCCGCCATGCGGTCACGAAGAGGGCGATCGGCAGCGTGATCCCGCCCAGGACCCACAGCAGCCCGCCGAGCCGGTCGAACCCCGTGTCCCGCACGTCGAGCCCCATGAGCGCGAGCGCGAAGAAGCCGCCGATCAACGGCAGCATCACCGTGCTCACGTGCCCGAGGCGGGCCGCGCGGCGGCGGAAGCTGCCGTAGCCGCCCCAGCCGCCGTCCTTGTCGGCGATGAGCGAGATGCCGAGCCCCGTGAGGAGACCCACGGGGAGGCCGTAGAGCGCGTAGCCGAGGAGTAGTTGATAAACTGACACGTCAGTATAGTTTCGGGGTGAAAGGGGATCCGGGATGGAGGAGGGGATGCACGACCTAGCCTCCGCCGATGCCGCGCATCTCGAAGGCGACGAGCTGGTCGACGAGGGCGTCGAGGTCGGGCTTCTTGCGCGCGAAGAGATAGGTGCGCGTGATGCGTTCGACGATTCCGATCACGAGTTCGGCGACAAAGTGGACGTCGATGTCCTTGCGCGCGACGCCCCGGTCCTGAAGGTAGGCGATCGTGTGGTGCACGCGCTCGTGCCACTCGCGGTAGTGGGCTTCGAGCTTCTTTGCGAAGCCCTTTTCCAAACCCACCGCTTCTTCAAGCAGGAGGCGCAATAGACGCCGATGCTGCCAGAACGCCTCAAGGATCGTCCGGTAGGAGTGGGCCAGGATCGCAGCGGCGTCCTTTGACTTCATGACGTCCGGCTCGGGGAACTCCGGACGCACATCGAGGAAGACCTGCAGCATGCGGTCCACGAGCACGCTGAAGACGGCGTGCTTGGAATCGAAGTGCAGATAGAAGGTGCCGCGCGCGACGCCGGCTTCCTTGACGATGTCTTCCACGTGGGTCGCGTGGTACCCCCCGCGTAGAAAAGCAGCCAACGCGGCTTCGAGCAGCTGCTCGCGGCGGGCGTCCTTGCTCATCCGGCGTCGCTTCGATTGAACTGACATGTCAGTACATTAGTGCAGATTCAGGGGGGAGCAACCTCGGGGGTGTTTTCTTCCGAGCGCCCTGAAAACAGGGCTCTGCGGTCAGTCCGCGAGCTGCTCCAGCTCCCGCTTCAGCATGCGCCGCATGCCCGCGCGGTGGCGCGTGTCGTCTTCATCGGGACCCAGGAGGGCGAGCGCCTTGTTCACGATGGCGCGCCCCTTCTCCAGCCACTTCGCCTTGTGGTCGGGATCCTCCTTCGCGCGCACGCGGTACTGGCGCGCGAGCTCCGACATGTGGATCTGCGTGCGGATGAAGATCCGTTTGTCGTCCGGCGCTTCGATGGCGAGCGCCTCGAAGAGGACGACGGCGCGCTCCATGATCTCGATGGCTTCTACTTGTCTGCGGGAGAGAAACGCGCACTCTCCGAGGATGCCGACCTCGCTCGCGTACTTCACGCGGACCTCGAACGTGGCTCCGGGCAGCGTCGCCTTCTTCTTCGTTTCCTCGGCCACCCGCAGCCATGCCGCGTATGCCTTATTCCAGTCCTTCGCGCGGTGGTGGGTCCACGCGCGCAGCTCCCAGCCCACCTCCGGTGTCTCGATGTGGCCGTCTTCGTACAGCTTCTCGATGGCCGCGGCATGTTCGAGCGCAACGTCGTATGCATGCTCGTCGAGCGCGAGCCGGTTGAGCCGCGAATGCACGTCGATCAGGTGCGTCTTCGGGCCCACGTCCTTCGGGTCTTCCTCGAACAACGCGCTCAACTCCGCTACGGCGAGTGTCAGCTGATCGCGCCGCTCCTTGCGCAGTGCCGGATCTTCCTTGCGTCGCACCAGGAGCGCGCGCTCGCGTTGATCGAGGATGTCTGCGATCCGGATGCGGGCTTTGGCGCGGATCATGCGCCCGTCCCAGTAGTCCGGCTTCTCCTTGACGATCGCATCGCACAAGGCAAAGCCATGCCGGTAGCTTGCCTCGGCGGCGGCGGGGTCGCCGAGGTTGGCGAACACCTTGTTCCCCTGGGTGTCGCCGAGCTGTAGGTAGGCGGCCGCGATCAGCACCGTGACGCGCGGCTCGTTGCCGGACATTTCCTCGAGTTGTTTCAGGTCCTCGATGACGGCGTTCATCATCGCCTTCACGCGCGGGGCGGCGCCCGGCATCTCGTGCAGCTTCGGCGCTTGGCGGATCGTCGCCTGGAAGCTGCGCTTGAAGACCGTCTCGAAGAGCTGCTCCGCCTTGCTGCGCTGTGCGACTGCCTCCGCCTTCTCCTTGGTGGCCTGCTGCGCGGACCGCTTGGACTCCAGCGCCCAGTTGACGCTCACAATCGTTGCCGCGATGCCTACGAGCAGCACGATCGCGCCCGAGGTCACCAACGCGCGGTGGCGCCGGGCGAACAGGCGCAACTGACGCCAGACGCCGGGCGTCTGGGCGTTGATCGGCCGGTGCTCCAAGAAGCGCCGGATGTCGTCGGCGAGGGCGTCGGTCGACGCGTACCGCTCGGCGGGGTCCTTGGCGAGCGCCTTGAGCGTGATCGCATCGAGATCACGCGGCAACGCAGAATCGTGCGTGCTGGGCGTGGGCGGCGTGACCTCGCAGATGCGGCGCGCGGACGTGACGATGTCGTTGGCGTCTACGTCGATGGGGAGCGTTCCCGTCAGGAGTTGGTAGAGAACGACGCCCAGCGCGTAGACGTCCGTCCGCACGTCGGCCGCCGCCGCGCCGGCCGTCACGCGCTCGGGACTCAGGTAGGGCAGGGTGCCGAGGATCTCCGACGCGCCCGTGTGCTGGGTGAGTGCTTGTTCGGCCTCCGTGCCGCGAGCTACGCCGAAGTCGATCACCTTCGGGCGGCCGGCGCCGTCCACGAGGATGTTGTCCGGCTTGAGATCGCGGTGGACGACCCCCTTCTGATGCCCGTGCTGCACGGCGTCACACACCTGGAGCAACAGCCCGAGCCGCTTCCGCGTCGAGAGCTCGTTGGTCGAGGCGTACTCGAGCAGGTTCGTTGCGTCTTCGACGTACTCCATCGCGAACCACGGCACGTCGCGATCGAGCAGCCCGTCATCGAGGCGCTGGACGCCAGCCTCGTGGATCTGTGCGATGCCCGCATGCCGCAACCGCGCGAGCGCCTGCACCTCGTACTCGAACCGCGCGCGCGCCTTCTCGGAGAGCAGTGGGCTCTCCAGGATCTTGAGCGCGACCGCGCGCTTCGGGTACGCCTGATCCGCGAGGAACACGGCACCCATGCCACCGCGCCCCAGCAGGCGGCGTACGCGAAACGCGCCGAAGGTTGCGCCGTCGGCCAGCACGGGGGCGGGCCGCGGCGTGCCGTTGCTGCCGTCGGAGAGGAACTCATCGGAGTCGATGCCGCCCGCCAGGATCTCCCGGGCCTCTTGCAGCAGATCCGGGACATCACCCAGCGTCGCCTGCAGGTACGTGGCGGCCTCGTCGCGCTCCATGGCCGAAGCTTCGCCCACGGCGGCAACGAGGCGGTCCCAGCGCTCAGGCACGGGTGCTGCCGATCTCGAGTTCGCGCCGCAGCCAACCGCGCGCGAAGGTCCAGCGCTTGAGTACCTGGCGTTCGGTGAGACCCAGGACCTTGCCGGTCTCCGCCGCCGTCAGTCCGCCGAAGAAGCGCAGCTCGACGATGCGCGCCATTTCGGCGTCGCGCTCCTCGAGCCGGGTGAGGGCCTCGTCGAGCGAGAGCATCTCGGTCGGATGGCGATCCCAGTAGGACAGCGCGTCGTGCAGCAGCGGACGCGCCTTGCCGCCCTGGCGCTTCTTGGCGTTGCGCTTGCGCGCGTGGTCGACGAGCACGCTGCGCATGGCGCGCGCGGCGACGCCGACGAAGTGTCGACGGCTCTGGTACGGCTCGCTGCGTGCGCCGGCGACGCGCATCCAGGCCTCGTTGAGCAGCGCCGTCGTCTGCAGGGTGTGCCCATCGCGCTGATCGGTCATCAGGCGGTGCGCCATGCGATGGAGGTCGGCGTACAGCAGGTCCAGGAGCTGGCCCGAGGCCGACTCGTCGCCATCAGCCATTCGCGCCAGGAGCGCATCGATGTCGGGCGCTGCATCTGCCACGGGGCCACTGTAGTGGATGCGCCGCCGGGGCGGAACGGCGTTGGGGCGGGGCGGGCAGGCGAGCACACGAACAAGGACGTACTTCGCGCCTGCGGACGACCGCCTTTCCCGCCGCGATCCCGTGCCTCGATTTTTCCGGTCGTCGGCGGGAGGCCGTCACGTCCTCGGGGGCAATGGCGCTAGCCGCGCCGGATTCCACAGGAGTGACCGATGAAGACCCAAACCTGCCTGGCCCTGATGCTGAGCATGCTTCTCGTCGCCGGTTGCGGCGGCGGCGACGGCAACAACGACGACCAGCAGCTCTTCGAAGAGCAGACGCTGACCCTGAACCTCGACCGCAACCTCTCGGGCTACCTCAGCCAGAACGGCTTCGAATCTCCCACGTCGGATTCGTTCGTCGGCACGATCCCCGATGTCGCCGGGTTCCTGGAGACGCGCGGCATCTTTACCTTCGACCTCTCGTCGCTCCCGGCCGATGCGACACTGGTCAGCGCGGAGCTCAAGGCGCTGCAGGGCGCCAAGACGGGCACGCCCTATGTCCAGGTCGCACGGATCTTGATCGACCACATCGTGGGGCTGGCCGACGGCGTCAGCTTCACCGACTTCAATTCCCTGCCGCAGGAGACCATGATCCTGTCCGAGGACGACGTCGAAGAGTTCAAGACGCTTGATGTCACCCCGCAGGTTGCTGCCGACATGGCTGCGGATCGCGGCGAATCGAAGTGGCGGCTGCGCGGGCAGGCGATCAATCCCCTGACCGCCGGCAACAACGACGACGTGGATCCGGTCGACCTCGCCCGCTTCCTGACCGATGCAGGCGAGACGGTGCTCGAGGTCGTCGTGCGCGTGCCGGTTGAGAACCCGGCGCCCTAGGGCGGACTGAAGAAGACGGGCATCAGCACCGCGTGCTGGCTCGTGTTGGCCGACACCCAGAGGCCGTTCGAGGTGCCCTCGCAGAACGAGCAGTGGCCCGGACCCTCGACGCCACCCGGGAGGAAGAAGTCGTTGCTGAAGCTGAACTGGCCGTCGGCTTCCGTGACCACGATGCGCGCGGTGTCGTCGGAGATGTTGGTGTAGGCGATCGCCACGCGATTGTCGGGCAGCACCTTCATGTCGCAGCCCACCGAGCGCGTGCCGAGCAGGCCGAAGGGTGCGCCGCTCCACGTGCCGGCGGCGCTGCGCACGAACACCTTCATGCCGCCAAAGGACGCGACGCCGCCGAAGCACGTGACGGCGGCGATGTTGCCGGCAGCCCGCACGCGGCGCGGCGCGGCGAAGACGTCGTCGACCTTGGTGGCCGTCGTCGCGCCGTTGGGCAACACCCAAAGCTCGCCCGGCTCGCCGTCGGTGACGAAGAGCAGGTCGCCCGAGCTGTGGCGGAAGGCGCTCACCACCTTGCCCGATGCGTTCGGGTAGGCGGTGTTCGTGATCGTCGCAGCCGGTGCGATGACGTACTGGTTCATCGCGTCGCGCGAGATGAACTTGATCGCGTCATTGGTGTTGTCGCAATAGACGCCGTTACCTGACTCCGGATCGCCGTCGAAGGGCGAGTAGTCGGTCATGTTGCCGGCCTCGGCCAGCGTCGGGGCGTCGAAGGTGTTCGTCGTGTTGTTGAAGTTGGCGATCGAGATGCCCCACGAGCCGACCATGATCCGCGCGGCAACGACCGGTGGCGTGACCTGCCGGGAGTTGCGCCCGTAGCTACTGTTTCCCTTGAGGCCGATCGTTCCGCCGTCGTACGTCGTTCCGGCGGCGGGCGAGGCCCCGGAGTCGATCTGCTGCAACATGGCCGGCAGCGGCTTGCTCAACGCTTCCACAAAGCCCTCGCCGTAGACCGTCATCGCGAACTCGCCGAGTGCGGTCGGCGGCAAGGCGGGATGCGTGCGACCAAACATGGTGCGCGACTCCGAGAAGATGGCCTCGCTTGCGAACGGCAGGCTGTACGTCCGCGTCTCGGTGACCGTCTGCTCGATCTCCTCGAGCAGGGGGATGACGAAGTCGACCTGGATGTCATCGGAGAACTGGTCCGCCGCCGTGATGAACCGGACCGAGATGGGGAACGTGACCTCGCCGTCCTGGACGATCAGGTTCGTGCCGACGGTGTCGGTGACCGGGCCGAGATCCTCGATGATGTTCCCGCCGATCAGGATCAGGACCTTCTCGACGACGGGCGCATCGGGTTGGCGCGCGATGTCGACGGAGTAGTCGATGCCGAAGTTGTTGTTGGGTGTACCGCGCAACGCGATGGACAGGCCGGTATCGGCGAGGCCGAAGTCGATGGCCCCGTCGAACACCGTTTCGATGTGCGCTGTGCCGCCCGCGACCGTGTAGAGGATGTTCTCCCCGGGCTTGACGGGCTCGACAGCGTCCCCGGTGCGCTGGAACGGCAGCTGGACGAACAGGTCCCAGCCGAAGCCGCCGTTGGGGAGGGGAATCTGCGACACGTGCCCCCAACTGTTGAACTCCACGTCGAACGGCGGCCGCGGTGACTGCGCTTCGTCGAAGCGCGCCGTGAAGATCTCGTCCCACGCCGTTAGGCCGTTGGGCAGGCTCATGTCGACATCCTCCAGGCACACGAGGAAGCCGTCGGAGGGGGCGCCCAGGCCGCCGAAGTCCAGCCGGTGCCCGTAGAAGTCGACAATCGCGTCGCCCAGGAAGAAGGGAACCGTCGGCGGACCGCTGAGGTCCGGCAGCAGCGGCTCGCCGTTCTCGCCACACCCGGCGGTCGCAAGAAACAGGGCTAGGAACGCAATCACGATGGTTCTCATGTCCTCTCCAACCGCAGGCGGCCGGAGACCCGACACGGAATCTGGCTATTCGCCGCCCAGCAGGCGGAACGCCTTTCGGAAGCGCTCGATGGCGCGCTGGCGCGCCCGGTCGGCGGCGGTCTCCGAGATCTGGAGCCGCTCGCCCATCTCGCGGGACGTCACCCCGTCTGTCGCCCAACGAATGAGCTCCCGGTCGCGATCGAGCATGAGGTCGAGTGCGCGCACGGCGGTTGACGCCTGCTCGAGCCGGCCCGCCAGCGTGGACGGTCCGGTGTCCGGACGCGGCGGCTCAGCGGCTGCCTTGGGATCGCTGGCTGCGCCCATCGTGAGTCGTAGCAGCGCAGCCGGATTACGCTTCAGCGCAGACCAGTGCGCGCGGCGCGTGTGCATGTGGTTGCGCGCGACCTCGTGGACCCACTTCAAGAACGGCTCGCGCCCCCGGTACTCGAATGTAGCGCGGTACTCGAGCGCACGCAGGTGCACGCCCTGCACGAGATCTTCCGCCGTTTCGAAGCGCAGCACGGGTCCGGCGTGGCGCTCGACGTAGCGCAGCAGGTCCGGCCGGTACCGGATCAGCAGCTCGGGCAGCTCGCTCACGGCGCAATGACCAGGCGGAAGCCGTACGTTCCGCTCGTGTGCTGCGGCTTGCTGCCCCAGCCGCCGGGACTACGAAACAACGCTGGGTTCGCGTAGCCCCACGCGCCGCCGGCGACCCAGCGCTCCGTCTTCGTGTCCTTGTTCCACCAGGCGTCCAGCCACTCCATCGCGCTGCCGGACGTCGCGAACACGCCCCACGGCGACTCGTCCACGGGATAGCGAAAGGACGGCTCGGGCCGCGCCTTGGGCCGCGCCCAGTTCGACGACACCCACTTGGGCGCGAAGACGTTGCCGTACGCGTAGATGCGGCCAAACGGTCCGTGCCCCGATGCGAGGTTCCACTGGTCCTCGGTCGGCAGTTTGTACTGCGCGCCGTCCCGGGCGCTCTTCCAGGCTGCGTACGCCAGCGCGTCGTCGTATGAGACGCCCATCACCGGTGTCTCCGGCAGCCAGTCGCCGGCAAGCCGGAAGCGCTCGCCGTCGTGTTCCCACTGCCATTCGCCCAGGTGGCTGCGCGGCACGAGTGTCCGCGTTGCCCTCGTGATCTGCGTGCGCACGGCCGGGTCGTTGAGGAACGCCAGGTACTCGCCGCACGTCACCTCCCGCTCCATGATCGAGAACGGCTGGTACTTCGTCTGGTGCGGGATGATGTGCACGAAGCCGGCAGGCGTCGAGCCCTCCGGCTTCAGGGCGACACCTACGCGCGTCGACACGTCGTGCTGCACCCACGCGGCTCGGCGCCCTTCCTCGTAGCCCGCCGCGCGGGCTACCACGAGGTACCGGCCTGTGGGCAGGTCGAGACGTCCGGACGCAAGCCGAGCCGCTTCTACGCAGTACAGCGGGATCGCGGTCACGCGAACTACGAGGCCGGCGGGCAAAACGATGCTGCGCACGCTCTCCTTCGTCAGGACCGTGGCCTTCGGCCGGCTCCTGTGCACGCACTCGGCCGGAGTGCGCGGCGCATAGCCCAGCGACGCCAGGTCGCGGCCCTCGTGCTCGCGGCCGTTGACTCGGAAGCGATGCATGCGCTCCGTTGTGAGGGCTTCTTCCAGGTCCGCCGGGCCTCGAATCGACGTGCCGTCGACCGACTCCAGGACTTGCCACCCATCCTTGCTCTCGACGAAGAGCGTCTCATCGATCTTCTTGTCGAGAACGTCGAGGATGAGATCGCCCTCGTCGACGTCGCCGGCGCCCTTCACCACGCGCAGGACGGTTGCCCCGTACGGCGCCGGCGGCTCGAAGCCTTCTGCGTTGTGCGGGACCGGTACGAGGCGGCGGTCTCCGCCCGGCACCAGCTCGCGCTGCTCGCGAAAGCCGAACACCCAGCATGTTGCGCCCGGCGTCTCGACGTCGACGATCAAGGTGCCACCGCGCGAGAACGCCGCCGTCGCGAGCCCGTTCGGGTCATAGCGCTCGGCCTGGTTTCGCCAGAAGGCCTGGCTCAGCGGGTCGCGCACCGTCGAGGCTTCTTGCCACTTCTCCACATAGAGCTCGGCCCGGATCAGGTCGGCGCCCTCGAGGTCGGGGTCGAGGCGCTCCGCACGCGCGAGCATGGTCAGCACGTCGTGAAACAGCGCCTCGCGTTGGCGTCTTCCTTCGCGGACCTGCTCCGATAGATCGGCAAGCGCGCGATCTTCTTCGGGCGTGAAGTAGCGGTTGAGCACGTCCTTCTGTTTCAGAGCCAGCTCCGCCTCGCGCTTCTCTGCGAAGATGCGCTCGATGCGGTATTCGTAGACGATCTCTGCGGCGCGCGACTTGAGCTGCGAGGCTTCCGCCAGGCGTTCGCGGCGCTCCTGCGCGCCTCGGGCAATCGCGAGTCCGCCGAGCACCAGGGTGAACAACACGATGCTCGCGATCGCCACGGCGCGCGCCGGCTTGCGCCGCGCCCACTTGCCGAGGCGCGCGAGTGGTCCGGGCGGCCTCGCCTTGACGGGACGGAAGGCGAGCACTGCTTCCAGGTCGTCGCCGAAGGCCCCGGCGGTTTCGTAGCGCGCATCCTTGCGCTTCTCCATCGCCCTGAGCACGACCGTCTCGAGATCGGCCGACACGGATCGGGCGATGCGGCGCGGCGAGGTCGGCGATTCGGTCAGGACCTTGTGGAAGATGCCCTCGACGGTGGGCGCCTCGAAGGGAGCCGCGTTCGTCAGCGCCTGGTAGAGCGTGACGCCGAGCGCGTAGACATCCGTGCGCGGATCGATCTCGTCCCCTTGGATCTGCTCGGGCGCGGCGTAGGCCGGCGAACCCTGGAACGACTGCGTCAGCGTCTGGTTGCTGCCCGTGAGGTCGTGCGCGATGCCGAAGTCGAGGAGCATCGGCCGGTCATCGGGTGTGATGCGGATGTTGTGCGGCTTCACGTCGCGGTGCACGATCCCACGCGCATGCGCGTACTCGAGCGCACGCGCCAGCCGCGCGCCCCACCGCACGACGCGCTCGACCGGAAGCTGTTCGCCGTCGCGTGCCGCTGCCGCGAGCACGTCGGACATCAACTGTCCGGGAACCAGCTCCATTGCGATGTACTGCGTGTCGCCGTCGGCACTCGCGTCGTAGACCGTGACGATGCCCGGGTGGCGCAGCTGTGCAACCGCTTGTGCTTCCCGCGCGAAACGCCGCACCGCCGTCTCGTCGCCGGCCCACTCCGGCCGCATGATCTTGAGCGCGACGACGCGGCCGAGCGACTCCTGCTCGGCGACGAAGACCGCACCCATGCCGCCCGCGTCGAGGCGCTGGAGCAGCCGGAAGTCGCCGAGCCGTTCGAAGGGCAGCGACTGGCGGTCGCGCTCGACGTAGGCCTCGTAGAGCGCCGTGATGCGCGCGCGCAGCTCGTCGTCGGCCTCGGGGTGCGCGGCGAAGACATCGGCCGGCGGACGCGCCTCGCCGGAGAGGCAAGCGTCCAGGTAGTCGTCGTAGAGGGTCGCGTCCTCGCCCACGACTGTCCGAGTCTGCCGAAGCCCGGGCGTGGACGCAACTGCTTGTTGCTACCAGGGATGCGGCGAGCCGTCCCAGTTGAGGAAAGCACCGTTCTGTGCCGGGCCAAGTCCGTCGAGGGTCGCGATCACACCGGCAGCGGACTTTTCCACCGAGAGCGGCGCCTCCGGCCCGCCCATGTCCGTGCGCACCCAGCCCGGGTGTAGCGCGACAACGGTGATTCCGCGCTCTTCGAGCTCGCGCGCCATGGCGATGCTCAGCCGGTTGAGCGCGGACTTCGCGACGCAATAGCCGACGTCGGATCCCATCGTCATGCCGAGCTGCATCGAAGCGAGTTGCGACGACATGTGGGCGACGACGGCGCCCTCGCGCATCAGCGGAAGGAGTGCGCGTGTCATGAGCAGGGAGCCGACCGCATTGACGCGAACCTGCGCCAGCAGGTGCTCGGCATCGAGATCGAGCGCGCACTTCTGGTCGGGGCGCGCGCCGAACGCCGTGGCGTTGGCGCCTGCGTTGTTGATGAGGACGTCCAGGGTGCTCGTCTTCGCTGTGACGCCCTCCGCGAACCGGGCCACGCTTTCTGCGTCGGCGACATCGACAGGCAAGATGTCTGCGGGCGCGGCCTCGCGGAGCGCGCCGGCCTGGTCCGGCAACCTGCATCCGGCGAACACGACGTCACCCCGCGACACGGTATGCCGCGCGAGCTCCAAACCGATGCCCCGGTTGGCGCCCGTGATGACGACGTGTCGGGTCACTACCTACTTCTTGCGCCTCTTGCGACCCTTGCGCTTCGACTTGCCGCCCTTGCGCTTGTCCTTCTTCCCGCCGCCCTTCTTGCCCTTGCCTTTCTTCTTGTCCTTGCGGTCCTTCTTGGACTTGCGGCCCTTGTCCTTCTTCTTGCGGTCCTTCTTCCCGCCCTTGCCCTTCTTCTTGGGCTTCGGCTTCTTGGTTGCGGCGGGCTTCTTCTTTGCCGCAGGGCGCTTGCGCGCTGCCTTCTTCTTGGGGGCGGCCTTGCGCCGCGCCGCTTTCTTCTTGGCTGTGGCCTTCCGGCGGGGCGCCGGTCGAGTCCTTGCCCCGGCGAGCCGCGCCGCGGCGGCCTTCAGCTTGCGCGCCGTTGCGTCGCCGATGCCCGGCACCTCGCAGATGCGCGCGATGCTGGCGTCGGCCAGACGCCGCAACGTGCCGATGCCGTTGGCCTTGAGTACGGCGGCGCGCTCCGGGCCGATACCCGGTACGTCCGTGAGCTGCGGACTCGCCATGTCGTTCCCTCCGTTGCAGGAGGCCACATGCTAGCGCAGCTGTGTAAAGGCCTAGGCGACGCACCCGGTTGCGTTCAAGCGATGCCCTTCGGTATGTCCTCATAGGAGGAGTGTGAAATGAGACTACTTCTCACGCTGGCCGTCTTGCTGTGTGTCGTCGTCCCCGCGTCGGCGGGAACCTGGGTCCCGATCTTCGAAGAAGAGGTGTGCTTTATGGGCACCATCGGCCCGGACGTGCACTTCGGGCTCGACAGGGGAACGTTCGACGTGTTGTCGATTGCCGAGGACACGGCGATCGATCTCGTCAGCAGCGCGCCGAATGCCCCCGCGGGCGGCGCCACGGCGTATTGGCACCAATGCGACCCGCAGGGCGCGTTGCCCGCGATCCTGATGAGCAAGGGCTACACGGTCGAAGTCTCCAACGACCCGATGCCCTAGCGCCCCACGCGGCTCTACAGCACCGGGTCCTCTCCCAGGACCACCTTGGCCGTGAACTCGCGCTGCTTGGAAGCAGGCAGCGGATGGAACCGGCACCCCTGGACGTCGCGGAAGCAACGCTCGAAGCCGAGCTTGCGCGCGAACATCGCGCCACCGCCGGCTTCCATCGCCGCGTCGACCGCCTGCAGCATGGCCTCGACCGCGAGTGACTTGCGGACGAGCACCGCGTTCGCACGCTCGAGACTCGGCTCGAAGTCGTAGTCGTCGGCCAGCTCGACCATGCTCGCGACGGCGATCTGCGCCGCCGCCAACCGGTTCTCCATCTCGCCCAGCTGGGCCAGCGGCTGGTTCGCGCCCTTGCGCACGGCGACGTCGCGCGAAATTGCGCAGGCGGCCTCCGTCACACCGAGGTAGGCCGACATGATCAGCGGCATGGCCACCGTGAGGACGACGCTCCAGGACGGGTGCCACCCGGCGCGCGGGCGACGCAGCACGATCGCCTCGGCCGGCACGAACACGTCGGCCAACGTGACGGTGTGCGAGCCCGTGGCGCGCATGCCGAGCACGTCCCAGTCCTCCACGATCTCCACGCCGTCGGCGCGCATCGGGACCGGGAAGTGGAGCACCTCCGGCCCGTCCGGTCCGCCCTCCAGGGCCCCGCTGGTGATCAGGACCTGGCCCGCCGGCGAACCGCTGCAGCAGATCTTGGTGCCGGTGTAGCGGTACCCGCCCTCGACGGGCGTCAGCGACCCGTTGGAGCCGAGCCAATCCGAGGCCCCCGTGCTCACGAGGACGACCTCGCTCTCGGCGACCTTGCGGAGGAGCTTCTCGGCGGGCTTGCCGTGCCGATGGCGCCAGACGGCCGCCGCCACGAGGTGGGTGTGCATCGACAGCGCGAGCGCCGTGGAGCCGCAGTGGCGTCCGATCCCGCGCAGGATCTCGCAGAGCTCACGGTGGCTCGCGCCGCCGCCGCCGAACTCCTCCGGCACGCCCGCCGAGAAGAGCCGGCGCTCGGCCAGCAGGTCGTAGTTCTCGGCCGCAAACACCCCGCTTTCGTCCAGTGCCGCTGCGCGCGCGGCCAGCTCCGGTGCGGTCCAGTCGACGACGGCGCTCCAGGGGTCGGTGGTGGTGGGGGGCTGGGCAGTCGTTGCGGGCATAGGGGGGTCCTCCGTTGGACCCGCAACTGCCCCCCGCGACCGGGGGTGACCGGAAATCCCTACGGCATGAGGTCGATGCCCAGGGCGCCGATGGCCATGCCGACGAAGCACCCGTACGCCGCGTGGCCCGCGATGTGGGCGACCGCGACGTCGATTCCCGCCTTGCGGAATTTCTCGAGCGGGTGGAGGTCGGAGACCACCGAGACGAGCAGGAAGCTCACGACGATCCCGTGGAAGAGACCGATGACCAGGCCTATCCCTGCTGCGGTAAAGGTCTTAGGTTCGCCGACCATGGACATGAGCAACGCGTAGAAGAAGGCGAAGAGGATGCCCGAGGTGAGGTGGATCACCAGGCCCGGGCCGATTGCGTTGCGGTCGGACTTGGTCGCGAGGCTGCCCAGCGCGCGGATCATGTCCGCGCGAGCCCAGCCGCTGCGCTGGATGCCGCCCATGATCAGGGTCATTCCGGCGGTGCCGATGACGCCCGCTAGCAGGGTCTCGAGGAGAGGCATGGGGAACGTCTCCGCCGGGAGCCCGGCGGCCTCTTGGGGCGCACTTCGATGACGCGCCGGAGGTGCGGACGGTTTCTCTCGGGAGGCCATTCGAAACGCTCCTGCGTGGGTCGCTTTACGCACCTGAATCCGGACCAAATTGAGATCCATTCTCGGACGCGGAAACCGCGAGTTATCGCCCCCTCCAAGGCGCGGCGCGTGGGGTGGGCGCGTGTAGAGTGCGCGCCACTCCGGGGGGAGTCGTTCAGGGAGGAACAACGGGCTGGCTTCTCTTAGCAGGACGCCCCCGGGACGGTACTTCTCTGCACTGAAAACACCCGAGACAACCTGACGATTTCGTCCACACGGGCAGCCGCCCCTGACGAGGGCGCGGCGGCGCGTGCGACAGGGAAGCGGCATGGCACGAAACATGTTCACGCGCACCTTCGATCGAAGGGTCCGCCTGCTCTTCAAGACCCTCGGTTTCGCCGCGCTCTTCGGCGGCGTCTTCGGCACGTACGCGCTCTGGGGTGCAAACCAGGAGACGGGGTACGAACCCGAACAACCGATCATGTTCTCGCACAAGGTCATGGCGGGAACGCACGAGATCGAGTGTCTCTACTGCCACGGCAACGCCGAGATCGGCGCGCACGCCGGCATCCCGACGGTGTCGGAGTGCATGAAGTGCCACGACGAGGTCAAGGGCCGCACCGCGCAGTCCAAGGAGCGGATCGCGGTCCTCCTCGAGCACTGGGAGGAGAAGAAGGAGATCCGCTGGGTCAAGGTTCACGACCTCGCCGACTTCGTCTACTTCAACCACAGCCGCCACGTCGCTGCGGGACTCGACTGCACCGAGTGCCACGGCGACGTCAAGACCATGGACCGCGTCAAGCGGGTGCACTCGCTCAAGATGGGCTGGTGCCTCGACTGCCACAAGCAGGACCCGCCGGAAGACGCCCCGCCCCACCAGGACACGCGCGCGCCGATCCACTGCAGCGCGTGTCATCGCTAGGAGCTCCGGGGACGATGCCGACCAAAGAACACGAAGCCCGGCCTCCGCAAAGGTCCGAGGTTCCGCTGCGCAACGACAACCCGCTGCCGCCCGAGGACAACGAGCACACCCGGCGCACCGCGCTGAAGATGTTCTCCGCGGCCGGCCTGCTGGCGATGGGCGTGGGCTGCACGCGCAAGCCCAAGCGCCACATCATCAGCATGGTCGAGCGGCCCGAGTACATGCCGCCCGGCAAGGCGCTCCACTACGCGTCGACGTGGACCGAAGGCAGCAAGCCGTACGGGATCATGGTCAAGTCGCTCGACGGCCGCCCGGTCAAGGTCGACGGGCTGCCCAGCCACCCCGTCAACCGGGGCAAGTCCGACGCCCAGATGCAGGCCACCCTGCTCGGGCTCTACGACCCGGCGCGCCTGCGCACGCCGCTTCAGGGCGGCGAGGCGTCGACGTGGGACGCCGCTGACAAGGCCGTCGTCGCGGCGCTCAAGGCCTCGAAGCGCGCCGTGCTCGTCACCCGCGCCTTGCTCGGCCCGGCCGAGCGCGCGATGGTCACGTCCTTCCTCGGCGCCGTGCCCGGGTCGAGGCACATCGTGCACGAGCCGGTCAGCGATGCACGCCGTGCGGCGTGGAAGGAGCTGTACGGCAGCGACGGCGAGATCGAGCCCCGGCTCGCGAACGCGAACGTCGTCCTGAGCCTCGACTCCGACTTCCTTGGGACCGACGGCGACGTCATCAGCCAGACACGGGACTACACCGCACGCCGCAAGGTGAGCGACGCCAAGGCTTCCACGCTCTCGCGCCTCTACGTCGCCGAGTCCGCGATGACGGTGACCGGCAGCAACGCCGACAACCGCGTCCCGCTCAAGCCCTCGCAGATGCTGTCGTTCGTCGATGCGCTGCGTAACGGCGGCTCGGCGCCCCCCGGTGTCGACGCCAAGGTCTTCGCCGGTCTTGTGGAGGACCTGAAGGCCAACACCGGCAAGGCCGTCGTGCTTGCCGGCGGGCACCTGCCGCCGGCCGTGCACGCCTCGGTCGCGATGTTGAACGACAAGATCGGTGCGCCCGGCCGCACGCTCGCGTGGAACCCCGAGCCGAGCAACCTTCCGGCCAACGATCCGCGCGATGTCGCCGCGGCCGTCCAGGGCGCCGATGTTGCGATCTTCCTCGGCGTCAACCCGGTCTACGACGGCCTCGACATCGCGGGCGTCGCGACGACCGTGGGCCACGGCCTCACGAACAACGAGACGCTGTCGGCCTGCACCATCGCGCTGCCCAGCGCGCACAACCTCGAATCGTGGAACGACGCCGCGCCGATGCCCGGCGTGCGCTCGGTCTGCCAGCCGATGATCGCGCCGCTCTTCGACGGCCGCCAGGA